>DATBJO010000018.1:0-89964 GCA_036556305.1 Gemmatimonadota bacterium | reverse complement strand
AGCCGCGTTCAGGTCGGGATGGTGGGGATCAACGTTCCGATCCCCGTGCCCATGGCGTACTTCTCGTTTGGCGGCTGGCGGCACTCCATGTTCGGCGACTCCCATGCCCACGGCGCGGATGCGGTCCGCTTCTACACCCGTGGGAAGGTCGTCACCGCCCGGTGGCCGTCCCCTGCCTTGCACGGGATGAACCTCGGCTTTCCGACCGTCGCGTGAGCGGTCGCTCGGCTCGATGATTCCGGCCCGGGAGGCGTTCGCTCTCCTGCGCGACGGGAACGGGCGCTTCGCGGCGGGAACCCCGACCCATGCCGGCCTCGGGGGTCCGACTCGACGCGATCAGCTGGTGGGCGGTCAGGCGCCGTTCGCCGTCGTCCTGGGCTGCTCGGATTCGCGTGTGCCGGTGGAGATCGTCTTCGATCGGGATCTCGGGGATCTGTTCGTCATCCGCGTCGCCGGGAACATCGTGGCCTCGTCCCAGATCGGAAGCGTCGAGTTCGCGGCCCAGCAGTTCGCCACCCGGCTCGTCGTCGTCCTCGGACATTCCGGATGCGGCGCCGTCCAGGCCACGCTGGAGGAGCTCCGGCGGACCTCGGAGAGTCGGTCTCCGGGCCTGCGCTCGATCGTCGACCGGATCCGGCCCACCGTCGAAGAGCTCCTGGTGACCCATCTGGCGATCGACGAGGACGCCCTTCTGGAGCACGCCGTCCGCGCGAACGTGCGGGTCTCCGCGAATCATCTGCGCCACGGATCCGAGATCCTCGAGCGGTCGATCCGCGACGACGGGCTCGTCGTCGTGGGAGCCCTGTATTCCCTCGAGACCGGAATCGTGGACTTCTTCGACGGCGCGCCATGACTTCACCCGCCGGCGTCGGCTCCCTCGCGGCGCTTCTCCTCTGGCTCGCAATGCCAGTCCCGGGGAATGCGCAGGTCGACGCCTTCCGGTTCGATTCGACCCGCGTGCCGGTGGGAAGCTTGTACGAGTACCTCAAGTCCAACCGCGACGGCACGCATCCGAGCCCGGTCAGCCTGTACGTCGCGCGGATCGACCGCATCGAATCGCTGAAGTGGTCGCCCGGGGATACGACCGCGACGCTCGTCGTGGCCGAGCTCGACTGGGATCGGTTCTCCGTGCGCCGCTTCGAGTCCTGGGGATTGGCCAAGGGCGCCGTGCCGGAGCTCCGCGCGACGCTCGAGGCCGATCCGAGCGGAGCGGGTGTCAGGATCTCGTTCCAACCCGACAGCCTGATCACGGTAACCGCCTGGCCCTGGCACAGCTACGACTTCGATTTCGCGAGCCTGAACCTGGCCATGGCCCATCTCCTCGAGCCCGAGTCGCCGTTCCGATTCGAACGCGTCGACGTCGTGTACGAGGGGCCGCCGCCCAACTTCGCGGACCTGGGATCGGTCGGCGTGCGCTTCGTCGCGCGGGAGGAGCGTCTCGGTCGACAAACACGCTTGTATGAGCTGTCAGGCCCCGGCCTCTCGGATCGGCGCGGGAACCTCTGGACGGCGGTCGACGGCGGCTACCTGGTCGAGTTCGAGCTCCCGTTCCCCGACGAGCCGGGCTTCACCGACGTCCGCTTCCGCCTCCAGTCCGTGGCCGAGATCTCGCCCGCGGACTGGGAAGCCTACAAGCGCGAGCGGATCGGGGACCTGTGACCCAAGTTTGGCCGGGCGTCTCCGGCTCCGGTCCGACTCGTCAGCGCCGCGCCCGCCGGTCCGCCAGTCTCCGCTCGACGATCCTCCGCGCCGCGGCGAGGGGCGTTTCGTCGGCCGCCGCGGACTCCCGGAAGATCGCGCGCACCGTTTCGCCGATCCCGTCCACCTTCCGGCGCGCGGCCGCCTCGCCCTCTCCCAGGGCGATCAGGCCGAGGGCCGCCGCGCCGCCGCCGTTGGCGACGAAGTCGGGCGCATACACGATCCCGTGGCGGTGGAGCCGGTCGGCGACCCCCGGATTCGCGAGTTGCGCGTTCGCCGACCCGGCGACGATCCGGCACGCCAGCCGGTCGACCGACGCGTCGTCGAGGATGCCTCCGATCGCGCACGGGGCGAAGACGTCGCACGGTGTCGTGATAGCGTCTTCGGCCGCGATTCTCTCGCCGCCGATCTCGCGGGCGATCGCTTCCACGCGCCTCTCGTCTACGTCGCAGACGAGGACGCGAGCGCCCGCCTCGGCGAGGAGCCGGGCGAGCGGGCCGCCCACGTCGCCGACGCCCTGCACGAGGATCGATCGTCCCGCCGGATCGGGCTCGCCGAACGCGACGTCGAGCGCGGCCTCGATCGCGAGCCGGACCCCGCGCGCGGTGTAGGGCCCGGGATCGAGGGTCGATCCGTCGGAGACGTCGACGCCGTGAACGCGGCGGGTCCGGCGCGCCACGACCGCCATGTCGCGAGGCGTGACGCCGACGTCCACCCCGGACTGGAACGCGCCCTGGAGGGATTCGAGCAGCTCTCCGTAACGCAGGAAGAGCGCCTCCCGGCGTCCGGGACCGAGCGGCTCGTCGGGGGCGATGACGCTCTTCCCGCCGCCGAAGGGCATGTCGAGGACAGCCCACTTGTCGGTCATCGCCTCGGCGAGCCGCATCGCGTCTTCCATCGCCTCCGATGGCGAGGCGTAAGCGCGCATCCGCGTGCCGCCGACCGCGGGTCCCATCGTCGTGTCGTGGATCGCCACGAAGATCCAGGCTTTCGCCGGCATGTCGCGGCGGCAGACGACCGCCTGCCCGTTCCAGCGTTCGATCGTCTCCTCTAACAATAGAGTCCCACTTTGGCCTTCAGGGGACCGGGAAGCCTCGCGAGCCGAACCGCTCGAGCCGAAGCAGCTCCCAGATCGGCCAACCGTAGGCGAGAACGACGAGGACGATCGCGATCGCGGTCCAGAGTCCCAGGCGGTCCCAGGTCGTGCGTGTCGTCGCGGGCTCGATCGCCTCGGCGTACCTGAAGCTCGTGTCGGTTTCGCGGCCGCTCCCCACCGCGCTCACGACCAGAACCAGAACGAAGCTCATCGCGCTCACGAAGAGGATCGATCCACCGAGTGCGGACATCCCGGTCCAGTCCTGCCACGTGTGGGTGATCGGTTCGCCGCCGTAGCTCGCGTCGTAGACGCGTCGCGGCATGCCGAGGAGTCCGGTGATATGGTTGACGGTGCTGAACACGAGCATCCCGGTGAACCACAGGTACGGCTGGACCTTCGCCAGGGCGACGAGCCGCAGCGGCTTTCCTGTCAGCCGCGGCCACATCCAGTAGGCCGCGCCCATGAACGTGAGCGCGACCGCGGTGCCGACCGTGAGGTGGAAGTGGCCCTGCACCCAGGCAGTGTTGTGAATCATCGCGTTCATGCCATAGGCGGCATTGATCATCCCGCCGAAGCCGCCGATCACGAACGTGAGGATCGCGAGCGCGACCGCCGTGAAAAAAGGATCGTCCCATGGAAGACGGCGAATCCAGCCGAAGAGTCCGGTGCCGCCTCGCATGCGGCCGGCGACTTCGAGGGAGGCGACGATCGTGAACGCGGTGACGAAACTCGGGAAGAGGATCGCGTACGTCGCGAACGTATGGGCGAGCTTCCAGCCTCCCGGGATCCCCGGATCGAGGAACTGGTGGTGCAGACCGACGGGCGTGGAGAGGAGGATGAAGAGCACGAAGACGACCCGCCCGAGCGGATCGCTGAAGAGCTTGCCGCCGGCCTGTCGTGGAAGGACGGTGTACCACAACACGTAAGCGGGGAGGAGCCAGAAGTACACGAGCGGGTGGCCGAACCACCAGAAGAGAGTGCGAGCGAGGACGGGGTCGACGGTCTCCCGAAGGCCGAGTGACCACGGGATGAGGAGGAGCAGCATCTCGGCCGCTACGCCCGCGGTCGCGAGGAACCACACGACGACGGTGGCCACGATGCCGTGCATCGCCAGCGGCAGAGGCGCATCGGGATGCTCGCGCCGCCAGGCGCGCGCGTTCAGGAGCATCACGACGCCCCAGCCCCATGATCCGACGACGAGGAGGGTCGCGCCGATGTAGAACAGCGGGTGCGCCTGGAGCGGCGGATAGAAGGTGTAGAGGACGGTCGCCTTGCCGAGCAGGATCGTCGTCGCCGCCGCCGCGGTCCCGATCCCGGCGACCCAGAAGGAACCCCAGGCCAGCCGTCTCGCCGCTATCGGTCGGTCGAGCGCGGTGCTGGCCAGCACGTACCCGAGCCCCATGATGAAGAACGTCGTGAAGACGAGCGCCATGAGGACGCCGTGGGCGGTGACCGAAAGGTAGAAGAGCTTGGGCGATCGGAACGGCAGGGCGGTGTTGGCGCGCGACTGGCCCTGCATCACGCCCATCATGGCTGCGAGTCCGAAGGCGCCGACGGCGACCCACAGGTTCGCGAGGGCGAGGCGCGCGTCGCGACGCGTCACGAGCCGTCCGCCGTCACGATGAGCTTCGCGTGCATGACATGGTGCGACAGCCCGCAGTACTCGTTGCACACGATCAGGTATTCGCCGGGTCGGTCGAAGACGGTCGTGAACTCGCTCACGTAGCCGGGCACGACCATCGTGTTGGCGTTCGTTCCCACGATCTGGAAACCGTGGATGACGTCCACCGAGCTGAGGCGGAACGTGACGGGCCGCCCGGCCGGCACGCGGATCTCCGGCTTCTGGAACGCGAACATATGGGCGATGACCCGCACCTCGATCGAGCCGTCCGCTCGCTCGACGACGCCCAGGGGCTGGAACGTGGGCGACGACCAGACCTGCTTGGGGTCGATCGTCTCCACGTGGCTCGGCGGGTGGTACGATCGAGCGAGCGCCCCGTAGGCGATCGTCGCGGCGAAGGCCACGATGAGAGCCGACGCGGCCCACATCCAGATCCGTTCGTAGAGGTCGATCTTCATCGCGCGGTCACGGTGAAAGGGGACCGCGGCCGAGGTACAGCAGGAAGTAGAACGCCGCCCAGCCGAGGGCGTAGAGCACGCCCATCAGGGCCACGAGGGCGAGGGTGCCGGTCGGGTGCTCGGTTCGGATTTCCGGGTCGTCCAAAAAGCCTCATGGTCTAAGGGCGACGTCCTGACGGCCGAGGATGGGCCCCAGGGCGGAATGCTGTCTCTCGGGCCAATTCTGCGCAAGACGGTGGGGTATCTCCCCCCCGGCAGACACGTCGAATCGAGTATCTCCCGACAGACGCGAGGCGACGCCGGGGCATACGATCAGAATCGAAATCCGGCGCGACCCCGCTCCCCCCGTATGGGTCTTCGTCGAAGATTTCGCAGTGGAGGGATCAAAATGACTGCGCTTGGAGAGATCATGACTCGCGAAGTCGTGACCGTCGGTGCCGGCGCGACGCTGCGCGAAGCGATCGGGATTCTCCGTGCCGAGAACGTCAACGGGGCTCCAGCGATCCAGAACGGCCAGGTGGTCGGCGTCATCTCGGTCTCCGACATCCTGGACTTCGAGGTCAACGGGCCGACCGCTCCGCCCGACTCCGAGGGCGACGTGCAGTGGCGGATTCTCGAGGACGAAGAGTCCGACGACGTTCCCTCGTTCTACGGCGGAGCGTGGGATGACGTCGGAATCGCTGAACGGTTTGGCATCGACGGCGCGCACGAATGGGACCTGCTCGGCGAGCACGTCGTCGGGGATGTCATGACCCGCGGCCTTTTCTCGTTGCCTCCGGAAACCCCGCTCGACGAGGCAGGGACGTACATGATGCGGCGCGGCATCCATCGCGTGCTGGTGATGGAGGGGAAGCGCCTCCTCGGAATCGCAAGCGCCAGCGATTTCGTGAGGGCCGTCGCCGAGCATCGGGTCTGATCTGCACGGGGCCGTCCGAGCAGGCTAAGTTCGGCCGGTGGAATTCATCGACGGCATCGAGCGAGCGACTCCGTTTCTCCTCCTCGGAGCCGGCAGCCTCGTGATCCGCGCCGTCCTGCCGCGCGCGGGCCGGCAGCCGTTTCCGTTGCTTCGCGAGCTCCTCCTCATCCTGCCCCTCGTGCTCCTGTACTTCGTCGCCCACGGCCTGGCCCAGGTCCGGCCGCAGGAGGCAGCGGCCCACGCCGAGCGGCTGGTCGCGCTCGAGCGCGCGCTCGGCATCTTCCGTGAGCCGCAGCTTCAGCAGCTCGTCCTCCGGCACACGCTCCTCGTCGACCTGGCGAACTGGAACTACATGTGGGGCCACTGGCCGGTACTCATCGCCACGATCGTCTGGTTGGGGCGCGCACACCCGAAGCGGCTGGTCGTGTACCGGAACGCGATGATGCTCTCGGGTGCGATAGGGATCGCCTGCTTTCTCTCCTATCCGGTCTCTCCGCCGCGACTCGTGACCTCGTTCGGGTTCGTGGATACGATCGCCCTACGCTCGCACGCGTACCGCGCCCTCGAGCCGCCATCCTTCACCGACGTCTACGCATCCATGCCCAGCCTTCACGTCGGCTGGAACCTGCTCATGGGGATCGCCCTCGCGCGAGAGGGGAGACGATCCGCCGCGAGATGGTTCGGATCGCTGATGCCGATCGCGATGTACGCGACCGTCGTGGTCACCGCCAACCACTACTTTCTCGATGGGATCGGCGGTGCGGCCATCGTGGGGATCAGCCTCTTCGTTTGCGAGCGGCTCCTCGAGCCAGCGCCTGCCGCGCGAGCCACAGGCCCGGCAGCATCGGAAGCCAGAACGTGAACCCGCGAAGGAGAAGGGTGCCCGTCAAGGCGACGGTCGTCGGCGCACCGAGCAGGCCCGCCAGCGAGACGCCTGCTCCCGTGAAGAGCCTGGCGCGGCCAACCGCACAGTATGGCGACCCCAACGGGATTCGAACCCGTGTCGCCACCTTGAAAGGGTGGAGTCCTAGGCCTCTAGACGATGGGGTCGCGGCAGGACCGTCAAGCTAGAACCCCCTCCGGAGTGCGTCAAATTGCCCTGACCGAGGGCCCCTGTTACGTTGATGACTGACGTTTGATCCCGCGGTCGACGGTCGTTCGACGGGTGACGTGGGGATGGATCGACGGGAACCGTTTCGCTTTCTCCCCGCCTCGACAAAACTCGTGGATCACCGGCCGTCGCTCGAGGGCGAGGCCGGTCTCGACTCCAAGGAGGACGTATGCCCTATGAAGTCCCCGCTCTTCCCTACTCCTTCGACGCGCTCGAGCCGCACATCGACGCGAAGACGATGGAGATCCATCACGACAAGCATCACGCGGCGTACGTCGCGAACCTGAACAAGGCGCTCGAGGGCCACGCGGACCTCGCGAAGAAGGACGTCGAGGATCTGCTCCGCGATATCAGGAACGTGCCTGAGGCGATTCGCACCGCGGTCCAGAACAACGGCGGCGGCCACGCGAACCACACGCTTTTCTGGACGATCATGTCCGCGGACGGAGGCGGCGAGCCGAGAGGCGATCTCAAGAAGGCGATCGACAAGGCGTTCGGCGACTTCGCCGCGTTCAAGACCCAGGTCGCGGACGCGGCGGTCAAGCGGTTCGGCAGCGGCTGGGCCTGGCTCTCGGTCGGAAAGGACGGCCTCAAGATCCACAGCACGGCGAACCAGGACAGCCCGCTCATGGAGGGCCGGACCCCGATCCTGGGACTCGATGTATGGGAGCACGCCTACTACCTGAAGTACCAGAACAAGCGCCCCGACTACGTCGCCGCCTGGTGGAACGTCGTCGACTGGGACGAGGTCGGGAAGCGATTCGCGACCGCCGGCTGAGACCGCCGGGGCGGCCTGGCGTGTCCGATTTGGAGAAGAGGCGACACCTGGAGGCGACACCTGCGCCCGACCACACCGAGACCGAGCCCGGCGGTGCTACGGGATCGGATGGCTCGCGTGGGAGTTCAGCAGCGGTACGCGAGACGTGCGGCTGGCCTCTGGCGTCCTCTCTGCCTCACCACCTATGCCATGAGGGGTCGAACTCGTCACTTCCGGGGCTCATGGTGAGATTCGTCTGGCCGGACCCATCGCTGGCCATCACGTAGACTTCGCTGTCACCGTCACGGTTCGAGACGAAGGCGATGTGGTGACCTTCGAAAGACCATGCCGGCTGGAGGTTCGATCCCGTGGCTGTCAGCATCGTGGGCTGCGACCCGTCCTGGTCCATCACCCACACTTGACGGCTACCGCTCCGCGTGCTATCGAACGCGATCCTCTGTCCGTTCGGTGACCACGCGGGTTGTCGATCGACCGCCGGATCGTTCGTCAGGTTCGTTTGCCCGGTGCCGTCTACCCACATCACGTAGACCTCCTGGTTTCCATCCCGATTGCTCACGAACGCGATCTTCCTCCCGTCCGGCGACCAGTCGGGTTGGCGATCCGTAGCCGAATTCTGGGTGAGCTGGACGATCCCGGTCCCATCCGCGTTCATGATGTAGATCTCGAGATCGCCGTCACGATCACTTTGGAAGACGATGCGTTTTCCGTTATGAGACCAATCGGCGTCCTCGCCTTCAGTGGCCGGGCTGTTCGTGAGGTTGGTCGGATTCGAGCCATCGGCATCGGACGCATAGATCTCCGAATTGCCGTCCCGCCAGCTGGAGAAGACAAGTCGCTTTCTATTGGGTGACAGGCGAGCGTCGAACTCGTCCGACGAGTGGTTCGTCAAGTTCGTGAGGCTGGAAGTTCTCGTGTCAACGACGTAGATCTCGGCATTGCCGTCCCGCGTGCTCGTAAAAACGATCTGACCGAGCAGGGGAACCGCGGCAAGGCCGATATCCGATCCGCCCGGGAGTTGAGGCGTGATCGGGCCCTTCCCGTCCTGACAGAAGGCCAACGACATCGCGAGGGCGAAGATCCCGAGAAGAAGCGTCGCGCGTTTCATACCGAACTCCTTGGCTAAGCTGGGGACACTTCAAACGTAGTACTCCTTCGCTTCTTTTATCCCACAACTTTGCCTTTTCGTCAAGCGCGCCGGTAACGGATCGGCACAGCCGCCGCCCCGATCAGCGGATCTGGTACGTGACTCGCGCCAGGAGCAGCCGCCCGAGCTCCGGCGCGCCGACGAACTCGCGGTGCTCCTTGTCGAACACGTTGTAGGCCGTCAACGAGAGCGACGTGCCGGCGATCCACGGGATCGCGACCTCGACGTTCGCGTCGACGAGCCCGTAGCCCGGCACGCGACCGATGAAGACTCCGGTGTTCATCGGGAATCCTTCGATGAACCGGCCCTGGACCTCGGCCGTGAAGTCGTGGGCCGCGTCGCGATAGCGGACTCCGAGCGAGCCCTTCCGCTTGGGCGCGTTCAGCGACACGTCGAGGAGCCCCGCGCATCCGGGGACGTCGTCGAAGTCGAAGCACTCGGTGTTGACCCAGGACGCCGCTCCCTTGAGCGACCACGCGTCGGTGAGCAGGACCTCGGTCGAGACGTCCGCCCCCCACAGGTCGACGTTCCCGAAGTTGCGGTACGCGAGCAGGATGTCCGACGCGTCGACCTGATCGGGGACGATCGTCCCCACCGGGACCTGTGCAAGCGCCGTCGTCAGCTGCGTGACCGTGGCCGCCAGCTGCTCCGGCGTCATCTGCCCCGCGAGAACGAGAGGAGTCAGCCGCTGTTGCAGGAACGCGGCGGTCGTCGCCGGGTCGAAGAACACCGTCGGCGTCTCGACCCGGAGCGGCGTGACGAAGTCCTCGACCTCGCTGTAGTAGATGTCGCCCGCGAACAGGAGCCGGGTGCCGATCAGGCCTTTGTACCCGACCTCCGCCGTCGTCGTGATCGTCGGCGTGATGCGGTCGATGTCGACCGGGCCCAGCGGATCGGGGACGAAGGTCCGGGCGGTGGAATCGAATCGGCGCAGCACGGTGCCCACCGCCGCGCCCGGATCCAGGAGCAGCGGCACCAGCGGCTGTACCTGCGCCGGCGCGAGGGTCTGCAGGAGGCCGTTCCACAGGACCGACGCGTTCGCCGGCAGCTGCATCCCCGGCGCGAACGGCGAGCGCATGCAGAGCCCGCCGTCGAAGCCGCCCGCGCAGCCGCGCGAGAACGTGAACCCGCTTTCGGGCGTCCCCAGCGTCCGGATGTCGTAACCGACCGGTCCCACCGGGATGCGCCCCGCGACCAGGTCCAGGAACAGGTTGTTCGTCGTCGGCGTCGAGAAGGCGCGGTTATAGGTGAGCCGCAGGTGCTGGGTCTCCGTGGGCCGGAACACGACCCCCGCGCGGGGCGAGAAGACGAGGTCCTCGAGCCGGTTGTGCCAGTCGAGCCGCGCCGCGGCCACGAGCTCGAGCTGCTCCGTCAGGTTCGTCTCGGAGTGGAGGTAGCCGCCCAGCTCGTTGATCGTGTCGTCGTCCTCGTTCCGCCCGGTGATCGTGCCCTCGGTCCGCGGGACGGTGTGCTGCCAGTCGACGCCGTAGGTCAGCCGCTCGCGGGTTCCGAACTCGAGCGCGTGCTGGCCCTGCGCGGCCCAGACGTACGACTCGTCGATGATCGCCATCCCGGTCGGGAGGATGAACGTCTCGCCGGACTCGCTGAAGTTGGCGAACGTCTGCGCGAAGAAGTTGCCCTTGCGGAGCCGCGCCTGGGCATACGTGTAGCGCCAGTCCTCGACCTGGCCGGCCCCGAGGCCCGTCAGCTCGATCGACGACAGCTGCGTGTTCACGCCCGCCGACAGCACGACCTCCCCGTCGTCCCACGGACGGACGTCGAAGCGGCCCTCCGCCGACCAGCGTCCCTGATCGAAGTCCCGTAGGCCGATCTTCGTGTTCGGGTCGGTCTGGAGCGCGAGCTCGCGCGCGGCCGCCTCGGCCGGATCGATGTAGCGCCAGTCGTTGCCCTGGAAGTACTGCCCCGAGAAGCGGATCCCCATGTTGTCGCCGATCCGCTGCGAATGGCGGGCCTCGGTGTGGAACACCGCGCGCTCGCCGGCCGCCATGCTCACGACCGTCCCCGGATCGTCGATCGGCGACGACGTGATCAGGTGCATGACGCCGTTCGCGCTGTTGGGGCCGTACAGGGCCGCGCCAGGTCCGAGCACGATTTCGACGCGGCTCAGATCGAGGTTCGTCGCGGGGATGAAGTTGTACGCGTTGACCCTGAGCGACGGAACCTGCGCGTAGCGGTAGTCGGACATCACGAGGAGCGCGCCCGAGAAGATGTTGTTGAACCCGCGCGCGACGACGTTCGACTGCGAGAGCCCCGTCTGCGCGACGTCGACGCCGGCCTCGCCCTTGACGTGGTCGATGACGGTGGGCGCCGCGCGCTCGCGGATCTCCTCGGTCTCGACGACCTCGACCGTGGCCGGGGCGTCGAGCCGTTTCTGGGGTCGCCGCGACGCCGACACGACGATCGGATTGAGCTCGACCGCTTCGACGACGAGCGCGATCGACATCGCCTCCGCGGCGCCGGCCGTGACCGAGGCCGGGATGCGGCGCGAAGCGAACCCGAGCGACGTCACCTCGACCTCGTAGTCCCCGGCTGGGACCTGGAGCTCGAACCTTCCGTCGGAGTCCGTCAGGTCACCGGCCACCTCGCGACCGTCGGACCCCAGAACCCGGATCACGGCGTTGGCGATCGTCTCCCCCGACGTCGCGTCCATGACCCGACCCGAGAGCGTTCCGGTCTGGCCGCGCGCTGGAACGGCGGCGAGCAGGACGAGGGCGAGTACCGCGAGGATCCGGCCGGCGACCACGCGCATGACGAGTCTCCTGTTCGGGATGGATTCCTGGACGCGGGATTGGTCGTATCTGACGACGGAATCAGCCGTTTGTCAAGCGCTCGGCCTCCGAGCGGATCGCGGTGGCGAGCGCCCGGGCCGACTCCGCCGCGAACGGGTTCAGCTTGAGGATGTCCTCGTAGAGCTCGTCGGTGTCGGCAGTGGTCAGGTTGAGCGCCGACCACACCCTGCGCTCGGAGTTCGTTCCATAGGGGGAGCCTTCGAGTCCGGCCACCGACAGCGAGCGCGCGAGCAGGAAGACGAGCGCCTGGGAGCGGGCCATCTCGCGGTCGTGGGTCTCGGGATCGAGCTTGATCGCCTCCAGGCCGAGCCGTCGCGCGACGATCTCGATCGAGCGCGCCGCGCCCGCGTGGCCCGCGGCCTCGCAGACGACGATCCGCTGGCCGCGGACGCTCCGGTCCGGAACGCTGTCCGGCCCGAACAGGGGATGCGTGCCGACCCGCGCCACCCCGGCCGGCAGGAGCTCCGCCATCCAGCGCATGGGCTCGACCTTGACCGAGGCCATGTCGACGACGGTGGCCCCGTTCCTGAGGTGGGGCGCCATCGCCTTGAGCACGTCCGGCATCGTCCGGATCGGCACCGCGAGGAGCACGATCGGCCGCGACGCGCATGCGGCCAGGTCGCCCCAGGCGACGCCGCGCGCCGACGCTTCGTCCGAACGGTCGCGCACGTCGGTCGCGAGAACCTCGAAGTCGCCTTCGAGGACCTCCGCCGCGAGCTGCCCGCAGCGGCCGTATCCCACGATCCCGAGCTCCGGTCTCACGTCGCCCTCATTGGGTATCCAGCTTCTGTCCGAGCTGCTCGACGAGATCCCGCTCCTCGTCGCTCAGCTTCTCGGGGACCTTGACCTTGATCTCCACGTACTGATCCCCTTTCCGTCCGTCGCGTTCGAGCCCCTGCCCCTTGAGGCGCAGCCGGGTCCCGCTCTGCGTTCCGGGCGGCACCCGCACCTCGGCCTTCTTCCCGTGGATCGTGCGCACGCGGATCTTCGCTCCCAGCATCGCCTGGACGATCGTGATCGGCACCGTGCAATGGAGGTCGAGCCCCTCGCGCCGGAAGAAGCGGTCGGGCTTGATCCGCACGGTCAGGACCAGGTCGCCCGGCGGACCGCCGGCGGGCCCCGGCTCGCCCTTGCCGCGCAGGCGGATCCGCTCGCCTTCCTCGATCGCGGCCGGGATCCGGACCTTCACGCGCTTCTTCTCGGTCACCGAGCCTTCGCCGCGGCATTTCGCACACGGCTCCTGGATCAGGGTCCCCCGTCCGTAGCAGCGCGGGCACGGGCGCTGGACGGCGAACCCGCCCTGGACGAGCGACACGCTGCCGGTCCCGCCGCACTGCGGGCACGTCTCGACCGGCGTGCCCGGCTCCGCCCCCTTCCCTTCGCAGCGCGGGCACTCGACCTCGAGCGGCACGCGGATCTCGATCTCGCCGCCCCGCGCCGCGACCTCGAACGAGACCCGGACGTCGAGGCGCCGATCGGCTCCCTTGTGCGGGCGCGGCGCCCCGGCGCCCCGGCCGCGACGGCCGCCGAAGATCGCCGAGAACAGGTCGCCGAAGCCGAACCCCTCGGCGCCCGCGAGGTCCTCGAGGTCGATCGTCTGCCACTGACCGCCCGGCCCCTGCCCGAAGCCGAAGCCGCCGGATCCGCCCGGTCCGCCTCCGAAGCCCGCCCCCGCCCCCGCCGTCCGCATGGCGTCGTACTGCTTCCGCTTGTCGGGATCGGAGACCACCCGATAGGCCTCGGAGATCTCCTTGAAGCGCTCCTCGGCGGCGGGATCGTCCGGGTTGGCGTCGGGATGATACTTCCGCGCGAGCTTGCGGTAGGCCTTCTTGATCGCGTCGGGATCGGCGTCCTTGGGAACCCCGAGAACCTGATAGTAATCCTTCGCCGCCACTAAGGAGACGCTGAACTGACAGGAGTTCCGAAATGACCAATGTCAAGGCGCGCGAGTGGGGCCGGTACCCACCGAAGGTGGGTGCGAGGCGTAGTGGAACCCACGCCGCAGGACAGCCGAGCGAGTGCAACGCAGAGATTGGTCATTTCAACCCTGTCGGTGCTCGTAGACCTGCACCTGCGCGGGCCGCAACAGCTGGCTCCCGAACTCGTAGCCGGGGATCGCGACCGCGGCCACCGTCCCGTCCTGCTCCGGGTTCGCCGTGGCGAGCGTGGAGATCGCCTCGTGACGATGCGGATCGAAGGCCTCTCCCGGCTCGCCGATCCGCGCCAGCCCCTCGCGACGCAGGGTTTCGACGAGCTTACGCTCGACGAGCGAGACGCCGTCCATGATCGCGGACGCGCTCGTCTTCTCTGGATCGAAGTGCGCGACGCGCTGCAAGTCGTCGAGCGCGCCCAGGAGCTTCTGGACGAGGTCTGCCTTGGCGCGCGCCCAGGCGGCGGAGCGCTCCCGCGCCTCGCGCTTGCGGTAGTTGTCGAATTCGGCCTGGAGCCGCAGGAACCGGTCCTGGAGCGCGGTGAGCTCTTCCTCGATCTCCTCCTCGAGGTCCTCGGTCGCGACCACCGGCTCCTCCGGGAGGTCGCCCCGCTCGTCGCCCGCGGACGACGGCGCCTCGGCTTGCGGGTCTTCGATGGGGATCTCGCGGGTCTCGTCGCGCGCGCTCATGACGGTCGAATATAACCCCGGCGGTCTACCCGGACGACCGCAGGAGCTTCTGGAACGCGGACTCGTCGAGGACGGGAACGCCGAGCTCGCGTGCCCGGTCGAGCTTCGACCCGGGGCTCTCGCCGGCGATCACCCAGTCGGTCTTCTTCGAGACCGATCCGGCGACGCGGCCGCCCGCCGCTTCGATCGCGGCCGCGGCTTCCGCCCGGCTGTACGAGACCAGGGTCCCGGTGACGACGAGCGACTTCCCCGTCAGAGGGCCCGACTTCGTCGCACGACGCGGGGCCGTCATGTCGACGCCGTGCGCGGCGAGGCGCCGGATCACCGCGCGGTTCTCGCGCGCGTCCAGAAACTCGCGGACCGACTCGGCCAGCGTGGGACCGATCCCCTCCACCGCTTCGAGCTCCGTCCGGTCCGCGGTCACGATCGCGTCCATGGAGCCGAACGCGTCCGCGAGCGCGCCGGCCGCCGACGCCCCGACGTGGCGGATGCCGAGACCGTAGAGGACGTGCCGCAGGCCGCGCGACTTGGATCGCTCGAGCGCCTCGACCAGGTTGCGCGCCGACAGCGCTCCCATCCGCTCGAGTCCGATCAATGTCTCCGCGTCGAGATCGTACAGGTCCGCGAGGTCGTGCACGATCTCGCGGTCGACGAGCTGGCGGGCGAGCGCGTCTCCGAGCCCGTCGACGTCCATCGCGCCGCGCCCTCCCCAGTGGAGGATCCGCTCCCGGAGCTGCGCCGGGCACGACGCGTTCGGGCAGCGGTGGGCGACCTCCCCCTCGAGCCTCACGATCCCGGCGCCGCACTCGGGGCACCGCCTCGGCATGCGGAAGCGCCGCGCCCCGCGGCGCCGCTTCTCGGTCACGACCCGCACGATCTGCGGGATCACCTCGCCGCCCCGCGCCACGACGACGGCGTCCCCCACCCGCACGTCCTTGCGCAGGACCTCGTCCTCGTTGTGGAGCCCGGCCATCTGGACCGTCACCCCGCTGACCTCGACCGGATCGAGGACCGCGGTCGGGGTCAGCTTCCCCGTCCGACCGACCGTGACCATGATGTCGCGGACAACGCTGATCGCCTCCTCGGCCGGAAACTTGAAGGCGACGGCCCAGCGCGGGTGCTTGGCGGTGGCGCCGAGCGCGGCCTGCTGCTCGAGATCGTCGAGCTTGACGACCACGCCGTCGATCTCGTAGTCGAGATCGTGACGCCGCTCCTGCCAGTCGAGACAGTACTCGAGGAGAGGCGCGCGATCCTCGAACCGGGCCCATCGCGGATTGACGGGGAAGCCCCATGCGGCGAGCCGCTCGAGGCCCTCGGACTGTCGCGGCGCGTCGGAGCCGAGGAGCGTGTACGCGAAGAACCGGAGCGGCCGCGAGGCGGTGACCCGCGCGTCGAGCTGACGCACGGATCCGGCGGCGGCGTTCCTCGGGTTCGCGAACACGGACGCGCCGGCTTCCTCGCGCGCCGCGTTCAGCCGCTGGAACCCGCTGCGCGTCATGTAGACCTCGCCGCGGACGATCATCTCGTCGGGAACGGAATCGCCGTTCAGCCGCAGCGGAACCTCGCGGATCGTCCGCAGGTTCACGCTGATGTCCTCGCCGATCGCGCCGTCCCCACGGGTCGCGCCGCGCACGAAGACGCCGTCCTCGTAGCGGAGCGAGACCGAGAGCCCGTCGATCTTGTGCTCGGCTACCCAGGCCAGCGTCCCGGGATCGTCCACCGCGCGGCTCACGCGCTCGATCCACGCCTCGAGCTCGGCGGTTCCGTTCGCGTTCTCGAGCGAGAGCATCGGGAGCTCGTGGGCCGCGCGCGGGAACGCGTCCTGTGGCTCGCCCCCGACGCGGCGGGTCGGGGAGTCGGGCGTGGCGATCTCGGGGTGCGTGTCCTCGAGCTCCTGCAGCTCGCGCATGAGCGCGTCGAACGCCGCATCGCTGATGACGGGGGCGTCCTCGACGTAGTACAGCCGCTCGTGACGCCGGATCTCGGCGCGGAGCTCCTCCGCGCGCCGCCGCGCGCCGGACTTCGGGGCCGCTGTCATGAGGTCAGATGATCGATACGGCCATGCGGAGTGTCAACGCCGAGAAGAGGCTCCTGGAACCGGATGCCGACGCAAGAATCGTCATCGTCGAGGCGCGCGACTGTGGATGACGATTTTTCAGCCCACGAGGGCTTCGCAGCGGGCTTCGTCCCTGACCCTCCCGAAGATCCGCCGCTGAAGCGCCCCCAAGTCGCGGCCGTTCGCTTCCCATTCGCGGCGCTGCCAGTCGGCCTCCGGACCCTCGGCCAGGATCCGCCGCGTCCCGTCGATCGCGTCGGCCGTCGTTCCCAGCTCGGCCGCCCACGGGCGCGCGAGTCTGAGCATCTCCTCGATCTCGTCGCGGAGGCTCACGGTCTCCCCCGTGATCGGATGCGCGACCGGCTCGTCCCAGCCGAAGCGCTGGGCCTTGAACCAGCCGTCTGCGAGCCAGGCCGGCTCGAGCTCCCACTCGGGCTCGGCCGCCTCCCAGCGCGACACGAGGTCCGCCGTCGCCGCCTGCGAGAGCGCGACGAGCGCGCGGGTGCGGTCGAGACCGATCTGCATGTCGAGCATCCGCAGCTCGACCGTGCTGTACGTCACGTGGGGCCGCACGTTCCACCACACCTGACGCGGAGCGGTGATCGCGCCGGAATCGGTCAGCCGGTCGATGACCCGCATGTAGTGGGACCAGTCGCGGAAGCGCGGCGCGAACCCGGTGCGAGGGAACGACCCGAAGACGTGCACGCGGATCGACTGGAAGCCCGTGTCGGCGCCGTCGAAGAAGGGCGAGTTGGCGGACAGCGCGAGGAGCGGGGCGCACCACCGCCGCAGCTGGTTGGCGACGTAGACCCGCGCCTCGGGGTCTTCGATCTGCACGTGGACGTGGAGACCGAACGACAGGTTGCGGCGGGCCAGGTACCGCAGCTGGCGTCCCACCCACTGGTACGCGGGCGTGTCGACGAAGTCCTGGTCCTGCCAGCGCGCGAACGGGTGCACGCCACCGATCCCGATCGCGACGCCGAGCGACGCCGCCACCTCGAGGACGTCGCAGCGGAGCGCCCGCACGCGACCCATCGCATCGGCGAAGTCGACGGACTTCTCGATGTTCCCCTCGAGGACCGTGTGCAGGAGCTCGTACCCCAGGCGCTCGCGGAGCTCCGGGCTCGCGGCGCCCAGCACCGCCTCGACGGCGGGTGTCAGGTCGCCCGTGTCCGGCTCGCAGAGCTGGTACTCCTCTTCGACGCCGATGGGGAGCACGAGCGGCGTCATCGGGTCAGGACGCCGAGGCGCGCAGGTAGTCGCGCTCCGCCTCGGTCATCTCGTAGAGGTCGTAGAGGTGGCTCTCCGCCTGGGCCTGGAGCTCCTCGATCTTGGCCTGCGTGCGCTCGATCTCGGCCTCGATCCGGGCCCGGTGCTGGAGCACGACGACGACATGGGCGGTCGTCACCGGCAGCTGGATGAACATCTCGAGCTCCTCCTTGGTCATTCCGCGGAGCTCGTTGAAGCGCGCCTTGAGCCACAGCTCCAGGTAGGTGGCGGTCTCTTCGGTGGTGGTGACGATCGTCGACCCGCGACGGAAGATCACGACCGGGCCCCGGCGCTTGACGTCCGCGACCTCGGCGAGCGCGCGGGGCACGTTGATCTCGCGGATGATCCCCTCGGTGCGCACGAGCGGGACGAGCGGGACCTTGGCGCCCTGCGCGATCTTGTGCACCTCGTCCATCGCGGCCAGGCGCTCGCTGTTTTCGGCGGCCAGCTCGAGCAGGGCGTCCCGCGCCTCACGGAAGGGCGCGCCCAGCTTCCGGGGCAGCATGGGCATCTCGAACGCGGCCAGCCGCTCCTCCGCCGGCACGGCCGGTGCGCCCGACTTCTTCGGGTAGTAGTGATGCCAGTAGAAGTGGAACAGGCGCGAGTTGAGGATCACGGGGAGGTCCTCGGTCGGCGTCGAAACGAGCCGCGGCACGAGGGACAGGAGCGGGGCCACCGTCAGGGTGCCCTTCGGGGCCAGCGCGGCCATCGGGACTTCCTTGTACCGGAACGGGACCTTCGGGAGCTTGATGGCCCGGAGGTGACTCTTCCCGAACGGCTCGTCCCGGGGACTCCGCAAGTAGGTCGCGGGAGGTCGAAGCATGTGGCGCGCCAGCAGATAGGAGCGCCTCAGGAAGCCCAGCGCCCGGTTCCGGCGGCGCGTGTCGAGCGCCGTCCATTCCGAGCGCGCGATCAGCTCCTCGCGGGACGCGGCCTCGAGGGGGTCGGGGACCCCGGAGAGGATGTCGCAAAGGCGGTCGAGGCGCTCGGTGCGGAACTCGATCCCTTCGTAACGGGCGGCCAGCGTCCGGGCCGAAACCTTCTTGCGCGTCTTCTCGACCATGCCTAGCCGGAAGTGAGGATGCGCGCAGGATCCATCCGCGCCGCCCGGTGGGCGGGGGGGACTGCCGCGAAGATGCTGACCAGGAGCCCCAAGCTAAGGCCCACCCCCAGGATCGGCCAAGAAAGGACGAAGAAGGTCTCGGGGAGGAGCAGCAGGTCCGGCAGGACGCGGTCGAGGGCGAGGTCCGTCGCCCGCGCGGCGAGCACGGCCAGCCCGACCCCGGCCGCCGCTCCCCCCAGGCCGATGAGCGCGGCCTCGCACAGGAACAGGAGCCGGATGTCCCCGCGGCTGGCCCCGACCGAGCGGAAGATCCCGATCTCGTGGCGCCGCTCCATCACGGACAGGAGGAGCGCGTTGCCGATCCCCACGCCCGCCACCGCAAGGACGACCAGGCCGATCAGGCCGAAGGCCGCCTGGAGGACCCGGGTCAGGGTGCGGATCCGCTGCGCGATCTCGCGCCCCGACGTGACCTCGTAGCCCATCGCCTCGATCCCGGCCGCGACCTCCTCGACGTCCTGCGCGCGCGCGACCACGACCGTGAGCTGCATGTACTGAGGGGTCGATTCGCCCGCGAGCTCCCGGTTCCAGCGCTCGACGAGAGCGCGCGGCAGGCTCACGCCGACGAGCGGCACGCGGTCGCTGACGCCGATCATGCGCACGGTGACGGGTCTGATCCGGTCCTCGGGACCCGGGCGGAACGAGGAGCTCCCCAGATAGAGGACCGCCTGCTGGCCGCCGAGGATCTCCGGCGTCAGCTGCGGGAGGTCGTTCGTCTTGGCGAAGCCGGTGTTGTACATGTCGATCAGGTCCGCGGAGATGACGGCCGGGACCGGCGCGCCCTCGTCCGCGTCGGCCGCGAATCCGGCATCCGCCGGGACCTGATCCGCGACGAGCTCGGGATCGATCCCGAACACGCCCGTGTCGGTGACGAACCCCTGACCGAAGACGCGCATCCGGAGCTGCGCGGGGAGCTTGAGGGCCGCCATCGGCAGGACGCGCTCGACTCCTCTCAGGGCGGCGATCCGCTCGACCGCGCGCGGGTCGAGGCTCGAGAACGGGCTTTCGAACTTGATCACCGACAGCGAGAAGGACTTCGGCGCCACCGTCAGGTAGTTGATCGGCATCGAGCTGACGACCCGGTCGAGCAGAGCGCGCCGCGTCCCGGCCACGAACGCGAGCAGGTACACCAGCATCGCGACGCCGATCGCCACGCCGCCGGCCAGGACCGCGGCGCGGGCGCGATGCCGCCCGAGGTTGTGGCCGGCCCGGCGCAGCGCGCGCGCGGGGCCGATCATCGGTCCTCCCCGACGATCCGGCCGTCGGCGATCCGCAGCGTGCGGTCGGCCGCCGCGGCGATCGCCGAGTCGTGCGTGACGATGACGACGCCGAGTCCCCGCTCCGCGAGACCGCGCAAGAGCGCGACGATGTCGGCGCCGGTCCGGTCGTCCAGGTTCCCCGTCGGCTCGTCGGCGAGCACGAACTCGGGCTCGTTGACGATCGCGCGCGCGATCGCCACGCGCTGCTTCTGCCCGGCGGAGAGCGTGCCCGCCGGCTGGTCGACCTGGTCGCCGAGGTCGACTCCGGCGAGCGCCCGGCGGGCGCGCTCGCGCGCGTCGCCGGGCGGCCGGCGAGCGAACAGGAACGGGACCATCACGTTCTCGAGCGCGGTCTCGTCGGGGGACAGGTGGAACGACTGGAACACGAAGCCGATCCGCTCGTTGCGGTACCGGCTGAGCGCCCGATCACCGCGGGCATAGAGATCCTCGCCGTCGACGAGCACGTTGCCCGCCGTCGGGCGGTCGAGGCCGCCGAGGATGTTGAGCAGGGTCGTCTTGCCGGAGCCCGATCGGCCCATGATCGTGAGCAGCTCCCCGGATTCGATCTCGCAGGAGACCCCGGCGAGCGCCTGGATCGCGCGCCCGTCCAGCGCGTAGCGCTTCTCGATCTGCCGGCAGCTGATCTTCATCGGCATCGCGGCCCGCGCGGCCGCGCCGCTGCGGCTACCGGCCGAGCTCCTTCACGTACGCCGCTACGGCGGCGATCTCGGCGTCGGTCAGCGTGCCCTTCCAGCCGATCATCGCCGTGCCCGGGCTGCCGTGCTCGACCGTATTCGTCACCGCCTGGAGGGACCCGTCGCCCGTCGTCCACGTCCCGTCGGTCAGATCCGCGGGCGGGGGCTCGAGGCCCGTCGCCGCGGGCCCGTCGCCGAGGCCCCGCTCGCCGTGGCAGGTCGCGCAGTTCGCCGCGAACACCGCCTGGCCGCTGACGCCGCCCGAGTCTCGCGGCAGGGCGTCGGAGGATTCGACGACGCCCGCCGTGTCCGACGCGGCCGCTCCGCCGTCGTCGGTCGAGTCCGGGGCGCCGTCGTCGCCGCCTCCGCAGGCGGCCAGGACGAGCGCGAGCGAGCAGAGAGTCAGCGCGTGAAGCAGAGGACGCATGCAATCGCTCCTTGGATGGAGGGTTTCGTACGGCGCGCCCGACGCGCCGCTCAGCGCACGGTCACCGAGTGGCCCAGCGTGTACGCCGCGCCGAACACGCCCACGCCTCCCGCCACGTTGTCGATCCCGCGGAACCTCTCGGCCGCGGCCTCCGCGTCCGATAGCGAGCTGATCGCGGCGCCGAGGGGCTCGTAGAATGTGTTGTAGGCGGTGAGGTGGACCATGACCTCCTGGCCCGGGGGCCGGCCCGCGAAGGCCGAGGCGGGGATCGTGAACGCGCCCAGAGCCGCGGAGACGTGCTCGGAGTACACGCCGCCGTCGACCGACACGTTGATCGACTCCGCGCCGGTCACCGACCAGGTCACGGTGAGGGTCCCGCCGGCCGCGACCTCGTCCGGGATGTCGATCACGAAGTCGGACGGCACGGTCACCAGGTCGGACGTGACCTGGATCGTGTCCTCGGCGCTGCGAACGACGGTGGCGCGGAGGCGGAACCGGAGACCGGGGTCGACGTTGATCCCCTCCGAGTAGCCGTTCCCGGGAACCACCCCGGGCGTGATCAGCGTCCGCAGCTCCCGCGAGAACGTGTCGCCGTCGCTCTCCAGGCGGTCGACGACCGCGGTCGCCGGGAGGAGGACCTCCCGGTCGCGATCGAAGAAGAACGCGAGGTAGCCCTCCAGCGTCTGCTCGACGGGCACCGAGCGGTCGCTGCGTGCGACGGAGATGACCAGGATCTCTCGCGGGGTCGGCGGGTCGATCGGGCCGCCACCGCCGCCGCAGCCGGTGAGCGTCAGGACGGCGGTGAGCAGGAGGGCGCGAGCTCTCATCGGGGCGGCAATATAGCCTCCCACCGGTCGAGGACGAGCCCCACGAGGCGCGCGAGATCGCCGGTGTCGAGGCGATCCTCGCGCCCGCGGCCGACGGCGGACCCCTCGACGACGAGGACGTCGCCCGCCCCGGCCCCCGCGTCGGCGACCCCGCAGACGACGGCCGCGCGGACGCCCGCCGCGCGCGCCCCCTCGAGCGCGCGACCCGTCGCCTTGCCGCGGAGGCTCTGGCGGTCGAAGCGGCCCTCGCCGGTCACGAGCCCGTCCGCGCCGACGAGCGCCGCGTCGAGACCGGCCAGTTCCGCGCACCACTCCGATCCCGGGACGAGCTCCGCGCCCAGGAACGCGACCAGCGCGGCGCCGAGGCCGCCGGCCGCGCCGGCGCCCGGCCGGCGGGTCAGGTCCACGGGAGCCGCGAGATCCTCGCGCCACGCCTCCGCCATCCGCTCGAGACCCTCTGCGAGCCGCTCGACCGCCGCGGGGTCGGCGCCCTTCTGTGGACCGTACGCGCGCGCGGCGCCGTCGGGCCCGTGGAGGGGCGCGGTCACGTCGGCGAGCGCGAGGACCCGGACGCCGTCGGGCAGCGGCGGCTCCTCGGGCCTGGCGATCCGCGCCAGCCGCGGGAGGTCCGCCGGCCGCTCGATCGCGCCGCCCGCCTGGTCCTCGAAGCGGTAGCCCAGCGCGCGCGCCATCCCGAGGCCGCCGTCCACGGTCGCGCTCCCCCCGAGGCCGACGACGAGCTCCGCGGGTCCGAGGCCGGCGGCGGTCCGGATGAGGCGCCCGAGGCCCGCGGTCGTGGCCATGAGCGGGGCGCGCCGCTCGCGCTCGACGAGCCTGAGGCCGATCGCGGCCGCGCTCTCGAGGTACGCCGCGCCGCCCTCCGGGTCCCATCCCCAGCGCGCCGCGACCGGGTGCCCGAGTGGATCGCGGACGCGGGCCGCGACCTCCAGCACCCGGGGCCGGTGATAGCGGACGACCGCGAGAAAGCCGTCCCCGCCGTCCGACATCGGCGCCAGGCGCGTCTCCGCGCGACCGGCGAGCGCCTCGGCCCAGGCCCGCGCCACCGCGACGCCGTCGAACGATCCCTTGAACGCGTTGGGCGCGAGGACGACCCGCACGGGCTTATGCCGGTGAGTGCGAGAGAATCAAAGGGCGTTCAAAATCGCCAAGGTCAAGGCGCACGACGAGGGGATTCCGAGGCGTACTGAATCGTACGCCGCAGGAAGACACGAGGAGTGCAACGCAGAGATTGGCGGTTTTCAACGCCCCGACAACGCGCGGTCGAGGTCGTCGATCAGGTCCTCCACGGCCTCGACCCCCAGCGCCAGCCTCACCATCGCGTCGTCGATCCCGCGCGCCCGCCGCCTGGCGGGAGCCATCATGCGGTGGGACGTCATCGACGGCATCGAGACGAGGGACTCCACGCCGCCGAGGCTCGGCGCCAGGCGGATCCAGCGGAAGCGGTCGACCAGCGCCGCCGTCTCCGCGGCGCTCATCCGCGGCACGAACGTCACGACGCCGCCCGCTCCGGTGAGCACGCGGGCGGCCGTCGCCCTGTCGGGATGATCGGGCCGGGTCGGGTAGTGGACCCGCTCGACCCGCGGATGGCCGGCGAGAAAGTCGGCCACCGCGCGGCCGTTCTCGGAGTGGCGCGCCATGCGCAGCGCCAGCGTCTTCATCCCCCGCTCGAGGAGAAACGCGGCGAGCGGGTCGATCGAGCCGCCGAGCACGTGGAGCAGCTCGGTCGCGCGCCGGATCCGCTCTCCGGAGCCGGCCAGCGTCCCGCCGATCAGGTCCGAGTGGCCGCCGAGATACTTGGTCGCGCTCTGCATGACGAGGTCGACGCCGAAGGTCGCCGGACGCTGGTTGATCGGGCTCGCGAACGTGGCGTCGACGAGCGTCGCGATGCCACGCTCCCGCGCCCGGGCGGCGAGGGCGGGACCGTCCGGCACGCGCAGGAGCGGGTTCGAGATCGACTCCCACATCCATAGACGCGTCGTGTCGCGGCTCGCGGATTCGAACGCATCGGGATCGAACCCGTCGGCATACGTGATCTCGATGCCGAGCCGGGGGAGCTCGCGGTCGAGGAGCGAGTGCGTCCCGCCGTAGAGCGCAGGCGCGGCGACCACGTGATCGTCTCGGCCGCAGATGGAGAGGAGCCCGGTCGAGATCGCGGCCATGCCCGAGGCGAGAGCGAGTCCGGCCTCCGCGCCCTCCAGCGCGGCGAGCTTCGCGTGGACCGCCTCCTGGCTCGGGTTGTTTCCATAGCGCGTATAGAGGAGCTCCCGGTCGCCGGACGGATACGCGAACGTCGAAGACTGGAAGATCGGCGTCACGACCGCGCCGTACGGCGGATCGGATGCCGTCCCCGCGTGGACCCCCAGCGTGTCGAGACGGGGCTCCCGTTCGTCAGGCCGGCTCATCGGCGTGCCTCCTCGCTTTTGAAGATCCCGGCCGCGGCCCGCTCGAGAGCCGCGCCCAGCCCGGCCGCTCCGCTCACGGTCGCCGCCGCTCCCGCCGCGCGCACGGCGCCTCGGACCGCCGTCTCGGGGTCCATTCCCCGCGCGACGCGAAGGGCGACCCAGGCCGCGCCGAAGACGTCGCCGCATCCGGTCGGGTCGATCCCGGGGCCCGACCGTGCGGGGGCCTCGAAGACCGGCCCGCCCCGCGGAAGCCAGGTCGCGCCCCGCGCGCCGCGGGTGATCAGGAGCCCTTCGGCGCCGAGCGCGTGCACGCGCGCCGCGAGCGCGCCTTCACCGTCGTGGGGCAGCGGCGCGGCGCGGCCCTCCCACAGGAGCCCGGCTTCGACCTCGTTCACCTGCACCCAGGTCGCTCCCCGGACCCACCCCTCCCAATCCTCCGGCGCGCGATGCTCGCGTGGCTTCCCCGCGCGCGGGGGACCGAAGCAGAGGTTGTGGACGTCCAGGTGGAGCGGCCCGCGGGACGCGCGCTTGACGCGCTCGAACGTCTCGCGGTCGACTTCGTTCCCCGCGATGAAGTTCCAGCACCACGCGAAGACGCGGTCCGCCCACGGCTCGAGCTCGCCCCAGGGGAGCGGGGGGACGCCGCCGGTCAGCGTCTCGTCGCGCCCGCCTTCGGAATCATACTCGAGATGGACCTTGTTGTTGACCTCGGGGACCGCGTGGATCCCGGCCAGCGAGATCCGCGGCAGCCGGCCCCAGTCCGCGCGGACGCGCGCCAGCGTGTCTTCGCCCACCGTCGTGATCGGGACGGCGACGGTCCCGTCCGGGAGCAGGACGCTCATCGCGATCACGGAATGGTACGCGCCTCCCATGTCGTGGACGGTCTCCTCGCCGGGCCGGTCGATCGTGTCCTCGACGACCGTCCCGATGACGCCGATCTCCCGCGCGCCGCTCATGACCGGAGGGCGAGTCCCGCCGCGCCGACGATTCCCGCCCGCCCGCCGAGCTCGCTCAGAGCGATCCCGCCGGGGGGCGGCCCCGCGGGACCGAGGTCCCCGAGGAGCCCCTCGACGAGACGGTCCCGGAACAGGTCCCAGGAGCGGGTAAGTCCGCCGGTGAAGACGATGCGGTCGGGATCGAAGAGGACGCCCGCGTGGGCGACGCCCTGCGCCAGGACGTCGACCGCCCGGCCGAGCCAGGGAGCGACCCGCGGATCGCCCGCGGCGTAGCGCTCGAAGAGCGTGCGGTGCACGCGCGGATCGCGGTCGTCCACGCCGACCTCGGCCGCCTGCTCGGAGAGCGCATGAGCGCTGAAGTACGCTTCGACGCAGCCGCGCTTGCCGCACGAGCAGGTGCGCCCGCCGGACACGGCGACCATGTGTCCGATCTCGACCGCGAGGCCGCGCGCACCGTGGAACACCCGGCCCTCGTCGACGAGCCCGCCTCCCACCCCGGTCCCCAGCGTGACGAGGAGCAGCACGCGCGCGCCGCGTCCCGCCCCGACCCACGCCTCACCGAAGGCCGCGGCGTTCGCGTCGTTGTCCATGACGACCGGGACTCCGAGCGCGTCGGCCACCATGTCGCGGAGCGGCAAGTCCCGCCAGCCCAGGTTCGGCGCCTGGACGATGACCCCGCGCTCGAGGTCGAGCGGTCCGGGCACGCCGAGCCCCGCGCGATCGATTCCACCCCCCACCTCGGCGGCCAGGGCCGCGCAGACGCTCCGGATCTCGCGGACGGTGGCTTCGGGCTCGTCCGGCGTCTCGAAGCTGGCTTCCGCGCGCACGCGTCCCGAGGCGTCGACGACTCCGACCTTGCAGTCGGTGCCGCCGACGTCCACGCCCCACGCGAGCCGGCTCGCGTCGTCCCGCTTCGTCACGACCGCCAATCTAGTGTCCCCGGTCAGAAATACGTCGCAGCATCACTACCGGTCGACCGCCGCCCGCACCCGTGCCTCGAGCCGGGACCGGACCAGGTCGTGGACGCGATCGACGCCGATCCCCGTCATACAACCAAGATTGTAAGCACAGGTGTTCTTGACGCATGGGCGGCAGTGGATCGGGTGCACGACGACCTCGCTTCCGCGGCCGCGCGGCCCGGTGACGACCTCGTTCGCGGCGCCGCACAGGTCGAGGAGCGGCGTGCCGACCGCGGCGGCCAGATGCATGGGACCGGTGTCGTTCGTGACGAGGAAGTCGAGGCGGCGGAAGCACTCGGCGAGGACGGGGAGCGGCGTCCGCCCCGACCAGTCGGCCGCCGTCGGACGCGCCGCTCCGGACACGCGCGCCGCGAGCTCGCGCTCGGCCCCCGAGCCCAGGACGACGACCCGCGCGCCGTCCCGGCCGAGCCGGGTCGCGAGCTCGGCGAAGCGCTCGGCGGGCCAGCGCCGGGACGACGCGTGCGCACCGGGCACGAGCCCGACGATCGGCGCCTCCCCACCCGGCCGGAGCCCGGCCTCGGCGAAGAGCGCGTCGACCGCGGCCACGTCGCCCGCGGCGCGCGCGAGCGGATAGCGCTCCGGGACCGGACGGCCCGTGACGGCCGCGGCCAGGAGCGCGTAGGCCTCCCACCGGTGCCTGCCCCTGAGCCAGCGCGGCGGCAGCGCGACGTCGAGGACCAGCCGTCGCAAAGGCCCCCCGTAGCCCCACACCTGCGCGGTCCCGCCCACGGCGAGCTCTACCGCCGTGCCGAAGGAGTGCGCGAGCGCGACCCCCAGCGCGGGCCGCCGATCGAGCAGCGCGCGGCGCGCGTCGGCCAGCCGGCCCGCTCCATCCCCCGCGATCCGCACGACCTCGGCGACCCGCGGGATCCCGACGAAGAGCGGAGCGACGAGCCCGCGAGCGAGGACGATCACCTCGCCGTCGCCGAAGCGCTCGGCCAGCGCCGCCACGGCGGGCAGCGCGAGCACCGCGTCGCCGATCCAGTTCGGCGCGCGCACGGCGACGACCTCTTCGGGGCGCGGATCCGCGGGACGGATTCCGGTCGGCGGCTCGACCGCGACGGGCTCGAAGGGCATGCCGTCAATCTATCGCCTGCCTAGGTTCGTTCCATGTTCCCCGTCGACAGACTCATTCTTCTCACCGCCGTCCTCCTCATGCTCGGCATCTTGTCGAGCAAGCTGTCCTCGCGCATGGGGTTGCCGGTCCTCGTCCTGTTCCTGCTCGTCGGCATGCTCGCAGGCGAGGAGGGGCTGGGCGGGATCGCGTTCGAGAACTACGCGCTGGCGCACGGCGTCGGCACGGTCGCTCTCGCTCTGATCCTGTTCGACGGCGGCCTGCGCACCAACCTCGCGCAGTTCCGTTCCGTCATGGCTCCCGCCCTGACGCTGGCCTCCGTGGGGGTGGTCCTGACCGCGGGGATCGTCGCGCTGGCGGCCCTGGCGATCCTGGATCTGCCGTGGATCGTGGCGTTCCTGCTGGCGAGCATCGTGTCCTCCACCGACGCGGCCGCGGTCTTCGCCGTCTTCCGCGCGCAGGGGATGCGCGTGAAAGAGCGGCTCACGTCCGTGCTCGAGGTGGAGAGCGGGTCCAACGACCCGATGGCCGTCTTCCTCACGGTCGTCTGCATCGAGATCCTGATGGGCGGTCTCGAGCCGGGCCCGGACGTCGTGTGGCTCTTCCTCCGCCAGGCGGCCCTGGGAGGGCTCATGGGCTGGCTGGTCGGCCGCGGCACGGCGATCGTCCTGAACCGAATCGGGCTCGACTCGGCGGGCCTCTACCCCGTGCTCGTCAGCGCGGCGGGCCTCCTCGCCTTCGGTGCCGCGGCGGTCGCGGGCGGCAGCGGTTTCCTGTCCGTGTACGTCGCCGGCATCGTCCTGGGCTCCCACCGCCTTCCCTTCCGCCAGGCGGTGTTCATGTTCCACGACGGCGTCGCCTGGATCGCCCAGATCCTGATGTTCGCGCTCCTCGGCCTGCTCAGCCTGCCGAGCCGCTTGGTCGCGGCCGGCCAGCCGGCGCTGCTGGTCGCCGGCGTGCTCGTGTTCCTCGCGCGGCCGCTGGCGGTGGCCGCATGCCTCCTGCCGTTCCGGTTTTCCCTGCGCGAAGTGGCGTTCGTCGCTTGGGGCGGCCTGAAGGGCTCGCTTCCGATCATCCTCGCCACGTACCCGCTCCTGCGCGGGCTGGAGGGGGCCGCGGGGCTCTTCGACGTCGTCTTCTTCGCCGTGCTGGTCTCCGCCGTGACCCAGGGCTGGACGCTGCCCTACGCGGCGCGCGTGCTGGGCCTCCGGGAGGGCGGGGCTCCCCCATCCGGCGTGACGCTCGAGATCACTTCGCTCCAGGACGTGGACGGAGACATCGTGGAATACCCGATCGTGGAGGGATCCCGCGCGAACGGGATGCGGGTCCGGGACCTGGCCCTGCCCGATGGCGTGGTCGTCGCGATGATCGTCCGCGACAAGCAGGTGATCCCGCCCCGCGGCTCGACGAAGATCCTGACCGGGGACGACGTGTTCGTGCTCCTGCGCCCCGCGGTCCGTTCTTTGGTCGAGCACGTGTTCGGCGATTCCGGAGCCGAAGCATGGCTCCCCGCCACCGCGGTCGAGTTCCCGCTTCGAGGCACGACGCGGATCGGCGAGGTCGAGGAGTTCTACGGCATCCGCATCGATGCGCCCGAAGACCAGACCCTCGATCAGTTCCTGTGCGAGAGACTCGGAAAGCGACCCGAGGTCGGGGACCGCCTCGCCTCGCCACCCCTGACGTTCACGATCCGCGACCTTTCGGACGATCGCATCGAGACCGTGGGGCTGGTCATCGATTCCCCCGAGGGCTGAGCCGGACGTTCGTTTCAGGATTCGATCTGCAGGGCGGCAAGGAACGCCTCCTGCGGGATCTCCACCGTCCCCACCTGTTTCATCCGCCGCTTCCCTTCCTTCTGCCGCTCGAGCAGCTTGCGTTTCCGCGTGATGTCGCCGCCGTAGCACTTCGCGGTCACGTTCTTCCGGAGCGGCCGCACGACCTCGCGGCTGATGACCCGCGTGCCGATCGCGGCCTGGATCACGACCTCGAACATCTGCCGCGGAATGAGCTGCTTGAGCTTCTCGGACAGCGAACGGCCCCAGTCGTAGGCCCTGTCGCGGTGCAGGATGACGGACAGCGCGTCCAGCGGATCGCCGTTGACGAGGATGTCGAGCTTGACCAGCTCGCTCGGCCGGTACTCGCGGAACTCGTAGTCGAACGAGGCGTAGCCGCGCGTCGCCGACTTCAGCCGATCGAAGAAGTCGGTGATGATCTCGGCCAGGGGAAGGTCGTACTCGATCTCGACGCGCTCGGCGTCGATGTACTCCATCTTGACGTGCTTCCCGCGCCGCTCCTCGCAGAGCTTGAGCACCCCGCCGATGTAGGTCGCCGGCAGGATGAAGCGCCCGCGCACGAACGGCTCCTCGATGCGCTCGATCTCCCCCGCGCTCGGCATGCGGCTCGGATTCTCGATCAGCATCACCTCGCCGTGCTCCCGGTAGACGTGGTATTCCACGTTGGGCACGGTCGTGATGAGATCCAGGTCGAACTCGCGCTCCAGCCGCTCCTGGACGATCTCCCGGTGGAGCATCCCCAGGAACCCGCAGCGGAAGCCGAACCCGAGCGCGCTCGAGGTCTCGGGCTCGTACTGGAGCGAGCTGTCGTTGAGCTTGAGCTTCTCGAGCGCGTCGCGGAGATCCGCGTACTGATCGGCGTCGGTGGGGTAGAGCCCGGCGAAGACCATCGGGTGGACCTCGCGGTAGCCGGGCAGCGGCTCCTTCGCGCGGCGGTCCGCCTCGGTGATCGTGTCGCCGACCTTCGTGTCCGAGACCCGCTTGATGCTCGCCACCAGGTAGCCGACCTCGCCGCTCCTGAGCTCCGCCGTGGGATGCATCCCGAGCCGGAGCCGGCCCACCTCGGCGACCTCGTAGGTCGCGTCGTTGGAGAAGAAGGCGATCTCCATCCCGGGGGCGACGCGCCCGTCTACGACGCGGACGTACGGCACGGCCCCCCGGTACTTGTCGAACTGGGAATCGAAGATGAGGGCCCTGAGCGGCGCGGCGGGCTCGCCGACCGGCGGCGGGATCCTGCCGACGATCGCTTCCAGCACGGCGTCGACGTTCGTGCCCAGCTTGGCCGAGACGTTGATGATCTCCGACTCGTCGACGCCGAGGAGGTTCACGAGCTCCTCGGTCACCAGCTCGGGCCGCGCGTTCGGCAGGTCGATCTTGTTGATCACGGGAATGATCTCGAGGTCGTTCTCGAGCGCGAGGAAGAGGTTCGAGAGCGTCTGGGCCTCGATCCCCTGCGCGGCGTCGACCACGAGGAGGACCCCTTCCGCCGCCGCCATGCTGCGCGACACCTCGTAGGAGAAATCGACGTGCCCCGGCGTGTCGATGAGGTTCAGCTCGTAGTCCCGCCCGTCGGCGGCGCGATACGCCATCGTGATCGCGTGCATCTTGATCGTGATGCCCCGCTCGCGCTCGAGGTCCATCGCGTCGAGCACCTGTTCCCGCATCTCGCGCTGGCCGAGCGTGCCGGTGCGCTCGAGGAGCCGGTCGGCGAGCGTCGACTTGCCGTGATCGATGTGCGCGATGATCGCGAAGTTGCGGATCCGGTCGGCGTCCATGGAGGGGTGAATCTACCGGCGGGGTCTGGCCGCCGCATGGAGGGCGGACTCGCTGCTCGCGCCGACCTGGCCTCTCGAGGCTACACGCCTTCCAGCGCGACCTCGAACGTGCCGGCGTACCCGGAGCCCGCGGGGTTGAGGGCGAGGACGAGATCCTTTCCTCCCTGCCCGAAGATCCCGTCGCTCGCGTTCCTCCGATCGCGCGGTCCCCGCTCGGCGTAGGGCGCCTCGGCGTGGACGCGATCGGTCAGCTCGTCGTCGAAGAAGATCTGCGACGTGAACTCGTAGCCCGAATCCGCTTCCGGCGCCGAGCGCAGCTTGAAGTGGATGTGGACGGCGCGCCCGGGATACCAGCCCGGGTAGATCGTCGTGAAGCGCGCGACCCCGTCCGTGCCCGTGACCTGGTGGCCCCTGAGAAACGCCTGCCCGCGGGTGTCGAAGGCCGGGTCGTCGACGTTCGAGTAGACGCCCGCCGCGTCGCATTGCCAAACGTCGACCACGGCCCCGGACAAAGGCACGCACGCGCCCTCGTCGATCCGCGTCACGCGGAACGAGAGCTCGAGCGGCGTCCCGTCCACGACCGCGCCGGTCGCGGGATCCGACCGGATGTCCGACCGCTCGAGCGCGCCGTCGACGAAATAGGGACCGGCGGTCAGCCGCGGGCGGACGACGCACCCCGAAACGACCTCGCCCGTCGCGGGAGGCGCGGCCGACCGCGCGGTCGAGCCCGGCCCCGAGCAGCGCGCGAGCCACAGGATCCCGGTCGCGCCCAGGGCCGCCAGGATCTCGCGGCGCGTCAGCACCCGGCCGATGAGCTCGTCGTCGCCGGTCATCGGGTCTAGCTACGACCTCGACGGCCGCGGCGCAAGGACTCTCGGCTCACAGCAGGCTCATCGGATCGCGGTCGATCTCCAGGCGATTCGAGCGGCCGACGAGCTCTTCCTCACTCCGCGCGAGATCGCGGAGCGCGCGGTCGAGGGGCGGGGGCGTTTCGGCCTTGAGCAGCACGTGGTGGCGCCAGCGGCCGCGCAGGCGCTCGAGCGGGCAGGGCGCCGGCCCGACCACCGTGAGCCCCGCCGCCGGCCGCGCGCGAAGGTGTTCGGCGACGCGCGCGATCCCGGCCTCGACCGCCGCGGCCTCCGGCCCGCTCGCCACGACGTTCGCGAGCCGGGTCGCGGGCGGATACCCCAGCGCGACGCGGTCGGGCGTCTCGCGCCGGTAGAACGCCTCGTAGTCGTGCGCCGCCGCGGCCGTCACGACGAAGTGCCCCGGGAGCCAGGTCTGGAGGACGACCCGCCCCGGCCGGTCGCCGCGCCCCGCCCGTCCCGCGACCTGGACGAGGAGCTGGAACGTCCGCTCGGTCGCGCGGAAGTCGGGAAAGTGGAGCGCGGTGTCCGCGTTCACGACGCCCACCAGCGCCACGCCCGGCAGGTCGAATCCCTTGGCGATCATCTGGGTCCCGACCAGGACGTCGATCTCCCGCGCCTGCATCGCGCGGTAGATGCGGGCATGCGACCCCTTGCGTCCCGTCGTGTCGAGGTCCATGCGCGCGACGCGCGCCGACGGGAATCGCGCGCGGACGGCGGCTTCGACCTGCTGCGTCCCGAGGCCGCGGGTGTCGAGCGCGCGGCCCCCGCAGGCCGGGCACGCGTCCCGCGCCGGCTCGCGGTGATCGCAGTAGTGGCAGACGAGCTTCGGCGAGCGGTGGTGGTAGGTCAGCGAGATCCGGCAGTTCGGACACGAGCCGACCCAGCCGCAGTCGGTGCACTGGACGAACGCCGCGAACCCCCGGCGGTTGAGGAACAGGAGGGCCTGGTCCGCCGCGCCGAGCGTGTCCTCGATCGCCTTCACGAGGACGTCCGACAGGCCGGGACCGACCACGGCCCCCTCGCGCGCGAGGTCGACGATCTCGACCGCCGGCAGCGGGCGGCCGCCGATCCGGCCGGGGAGCGTGACCCGTCGGTACTTCCCGGCCTCCGCGTTCGAGCGGCTCTCGAGCGACGGCGTGGCCGAGCCGAGGACGACGACGCCCCGCTCGAGCGCGCCGCGGTAGACGGCCACGTCCCGCGCCAGGTAGCGCGGCGTCTCGTCCTGCTTGTAGGCGCTCTCGTGCTCCTCATCGACGACGACGAGTTCGGCGCGGCCGACGGGGGCGAACAGCGCCGACCGTGCGCCGACGACGATCGGCGCAGCCCCCGACCGGACGCGGCTCCAGGCCGACGCGCGCTCCCCCCGCGAGAGCGCGCTGTGGAGGACCGCGACCCGATCCCCGAAGCGGGCCCGGAAGCGCGCCACCGCCGGCGCCGCGAGGCCGATCTCGGGGACGAGGACGATCGCCTTCCCGCCCCGCGCGAGGACGCGCGCGACCGCCTCCACGTAGATCCGGGTCTTCCCGCTCCCCGTGATCCCCTGCAGGAGGATCGGGGCCGCGGGCCCGCCGGGCTCCGCGAGAGCCCTGCCGATCCGCTCGATCGCCTCCTCCTGCGCGGGCGTCGGCTCGCCTTCCGCCGCGACGCCGGGGAGCGCATCCTCCCCGGCGTAAGGATCGAGCCTCACCTCGCGCTCCTCGACCCGCACGAGCCCCCGGGCCGCGAGCGCGGCGACGACGCCGGGAGAGACCCCGAGCTCCGCGCAGAGGGCCGCCTGCTCGACCGGCTCCGTGAGCTCGACCGCGGCGCGCCAGACCCGGAGCTGCTGGGGCGCGCGCGCGAGGGCGGCCTCGATCGCCCCGCGCTCCGCCTCGCCGGCCCGCTCCGCGGGCAGGACGTGGAGCCGCGCGGGGGCGCCGTGCCTGCCGCCTCCCTCCTCCCCCTCGACCTCCCCGCTGGCGCCCGCCGGATGGAAGAGCCGCAGGACGAGCCCGAGCGGAGCCACGTAGTAGCGGGCCATCCACTCGGCCAGCGCCCATTCGGTCTCCGAGAGGACGGGTTCGGGATCCAGGACCTGCCGGATCGGTCTCAGCCGGACTCCGGGCGGCGCGCTCCGCGCCGGCTCGACCGCGAAGCCCACGAGCCGGCGGCGACCGAAGCTCACCTCGACTCGTGAGCCGCGCGCGGGGACGGCCTGGTCGTCCCCGAGCCGGTACGTGAACAGTCGATCCAGGGGGAGCGGAAGGGCGACGCGGATCAGGGCCATCGAGCCCCGCCCGTCAATAGAAGATGAGCGTCCCGGCCCCGGTGCCCGGCGTGTCCTTGTGGGCGATGACGTGGATCGTGAACAGGAACTCGATCTCGCCGATACCGGGCGCGGGAGACGTGGAGACGAACCGGATGTTGACCGACTCGCTCGTGACGGCGGTCACGAGCGGATCGTCGGGCCCGGTCTGGACGACCGCGACCGAGCGCGTCTGTCCGGGCTCGAGCGCGAATCCGGTGAGCACCTCTCCGAACACGTTCGGATTCCGCGACGACGCCGCGAGGATGTCGACGACGACCGGGTTCTCGAGGTTGAAATTGGTGGCCGTCAGGTTGAGGGTCGAGCTGTCGACGGTCTTGTCGGTCCCGAGTCGCGCCGGCAGGTCGATGCGGCCGGTGTCGATCGTGACCTCGGACCGGCTGGACACGGGCACGCGCACGAGCCGCTCGTCGGTCAGGATGTCGTAGATCACCTCGCGGCATCCCGCGCCCAGGGCGAGGACGAGAAGGGCCGCGAACGCCCGGCCCGGCGCCGGGCGCCATGGTCGACGGCACGACGTCAAAACCGCCAGTGCACGCTGAGGACGGGAGTGACGACGAGATCGGTCGGCTCGGTGGCGAGATCGGTCTTGATGCCCGGGACCATGACCCCGACGCGCACGCGCATGTGCTGCGAGCCCGTGTCGACGCCCAGGCCCAGCCGCCCGCGCTCGAGAAGCCACGAGTAGCCGGCCTCGAGGAGCGCGACGAGCCGCGTGTCGATCACCTGGTGGTCCACGCCCCACATCGTGCTGACGTCGTCTCCCTCCAGGAACCGCACGCTCCCGCCGCCTCCGGCCACCGAATCGGTCACCCCGAACTCGGACTCGATCGGGTGATGTCCCTGGAGCGAGACGTGATAGTGGGTCCGGTCCTCGTTCCCCGTCCACGTCGCGGTGATCTGGCCGACCACGCCCCGGACGTCGGTCTCCGAATCGGTGACGTCCGCGAACGACTCCGCGATGTGCTTGACGCCCTTGTCGATGAACCCGCCGTACGACTCGTAGTAGCGAGCGCTGACCGCCACCGAGGGAGCGCTCCCTCGCGCGCGCACGGCGAGGACCTTGACGCCGCCGTTCGCGACGCCGATCAGGCCCTCGATCGTGTTGGTCATGATCTCGACACGGTCGAACGGGGCGTAGCGCGTGTCGCCGAAGCCGACCAGACCGCGGCCTCGCTCGAGCACGCGCCCGGACTCGATGGACAGTCCGCGGACGGGGTATGCCGCGTCGAACCCTCCCGCCTCACCGTACTCCGGGAGCGGCGAGCGCTCGGCCGCCCGCGGATCCTGCGCCCGGGCGGCGGTCGCGAGCACGAAAGTCGCGAGCGCGAGACCGGCGAATCGGGTTCCTGGCTGCAGGCGACTTCGGATGGGACGCGGTCTCGATACTGGGAGGGTGAGAATCGCGCTCTCGCGCGGGAAACGACGAGCGGTTAGTATAGGAACGGCCCCATGCCAAGTCAACGCGCTTCCCGCGGGGGCCGTCGTGCGTCGCTTCGCGTTTCTCCTGACTTCTCCGCTCCTCTTCTGCGGCCCGGGCCCATCGGGGCCCGGAGGGCCGGGTCCTGCCGACGCGCCGCGACTGGCGAGCGTCTCACCCGGCGTCTCCGAGGTGCGGATCGAGACCGGCGCTCACGTCGAGTTCCACGTCGAGGCGACGAGTCCCCGCGCGAAGCCGCTCGCGATCACGTTCCTGGTCGACGGCGCCCCGCAGGCGAGCGGGGCGACATTCGTGTTCGCGCCGGCGGCCCCGGGGACCTATCTCGTTTCGGCGATCGTGTCGGACGGCCAGCTCGAGACCGCCTGCGCGTGGACCGTCACGGTCGAGGCGCCGCCGAACGTGCCCCCGACCGCCGTGCTTTCGGTCGAGCCGGGGGGCGGAGAGGCGCCGCTCGTCGCGCGGTTCCGCGTCCAGGGGGCCGATCCCGACGGTTCCGTGACCCGCTTCCGGCTCGAGGTCGTCGGTCCCGCGGCGTTCGTCGTCGAGCATGCGGCGCCCATCGATACGCTTCTGCTCCTCGAGGCCGGAAGCTGGCAGGCGACCGCGATCGTCGAGGACGAGCGGGGGGCGTCCGCCGTAGCCACCCGCCCGATCGAAGTCACTCCTCCGAATCGACCGCCGGTTCCGATCCTGGTCGTCGATCCGGTGTCCGGAGTCGCGCCGCTCGACGTCCGGGTCGAGGCCGGCGGCAGCGACCCGGACGGCGAAGTCGCGCGCTACCGGCTCGATCTCGACGGCGACGGCGCGTTCGAGGTCGAGAGCGCCGCGCCGCTCGTCCGGACCGCCCGCTTCCCGCATCCCGTGACGACCTGGATCCGGCTCGCCGTCACCGACGACCGGGGGGCCGAGGGGAGGGATTCGGTGCGCGTCCAGGTCACCGCCTCGGAGCCGCCTCCGGGCAACGCGGCTCCCGCGGCGACTCTCGTCGTGAGTCCCGCCGAAGGCGACGCGCCGCTCGACGTCGAAGCCCTCGTCGCGGGGACCGACTCCGATGGCGTGGTCCGCGCCGTGAGGGTCGACTTCGACGGCGACGGTGAGACGGACGCGTCCGCTCAGGCCGCGACCCTCGCCGCCGCCTTCCGGTACGAGCTGCCCGGCACCTACCTCGTCCGCGCCACGGTCGAGGACGACGACGGGGCGAGCGGGGCCGCGGTTGCGACCGTCGTCGTCCGTGCCTCCCAGAACGCGGCACCGATCGGGGCGCTCGACCTCGGCGCGACGAGCGGCGACGCCCCCCTCGAGGTCCGGGCCACGGCGAGCGGCTCGGATCCGGACGGCCGGATCGTGAAGTGGGAGATCGAGGCCAACGAGGGCGATGGCTTCCTCGAGCTCGACGCCTCGCTGACGGCCACGCTCGTCTACGCGTTCGACGAGAACGCCTACCGGCCGCGCCTCCGGCTCACCGACGATTCCGGCGCGACCACGATCGTGGAGGGTGCCCCCGTCACCGTGTATCGCCCGATCGCCGGCGGAAGCGCGTCGGCGACCGGCAACCCTCACTTCGCCTCCACGCTGATCGCCCCCGCCGTGTGGTCCGACGGCGAAGACGAGTGGCGCTTCGCGGTCAGCGTCCATGATCCCGGCGGGGACCCGCTTCCCGACGTTCCGATCCGGGTCGGTCACACCCGCGGCGCGCTCTTCGCGCCGGACGGTGTTGCGCTCGGACCGGAGGTGGTCCTGACCGCCGGGAACCTGCGGACCGGGAGCGACGGGACCGCCGGCGGGACGCTCACGACGGTCCTCAGCACGCGCATCGAGCGCGCGCCGGTCATCGCCTTCCAGGCCTTCGCGCTCGTGTTCGAGGCCGACGCCGGACATGGTCAATGGCGGGAGGTGGCGCGCGTCGACGGCCTCAACGCGAACTCGATGGTGTCTGCCTCCTCCAGTCAGGTCCTCGTCTTCCCCGCGAACCAGGCGGTCTGCCCGGGAACGCCGATCGAGATCGAGGTTCTGGCCAGACGCGGCCCCGAGGCCCCGTCGCCGGGGTCTGCGGACGCCGGCCGCTACACCGAATTGCGCTACACCGACGGCTCGTATCTGGGCGCCGCGCCTCGACCCGGCTACGACGATTGGCGGACCGACGGCGCCGGCGTCATCCGGTTCGGCTACACGCCGACGCGCGCGGACCAGAGCCGGCTCGTTCACGCCTGGGTGGACGGCCAGCCGCTTCAGCAACTCGGCCTGATCGCGCTCAAACCCGTTTCCGAGTGCGGCTCCTGAGCGGCTGTTGAACGCCCCGGACGGGGTCGCTACATTGAACCGGTTCAGCATACAAGGCCGTCACCCGACGGCGCTCCCGGATCACCGACCGTTTCCAAGTGCCGCGGTTCAGCGATCGGTCCCGGATCGCCGCGCGGTGAATCCCACGATACAGCACTCGCAGGATAAGGAATCCATATGACGTCATGCACCCTCATGCGTGCGCGCCCCGCTCTGTTTTGCGTCCTGGCGTGCGTGATCCTCTCGCATGCGTGCTCGTCCGGCTCGGGATCCGCGCCGTTCGAGATCGTGAGCCCGTCCTCGCGGAACGTGATCGTGTCCCCCGGCGAGTCCGTCCGCTTCGAGATTCGAGCGAACGGCGGGCGGACGGTCGAGTACCTCATCGACGACACCCGGAGCGAGCCCGGCCCCGTCTTCATCTTCCAGCCGACGTCGCAGCACCACGTCGTCCAGGCTCTGATCCGATCCAGCGACCCGCTCGCGACGCCCGACATCATCCTGTTCACGGTCGACATCGAAGCCCCGGGGAACCTGCCCCCGCAGATCACCTCGTTCACGGTCGAACCGGTGACCGGCGAGGCCAACGATACGGAGTTCACCGGGCGCGTGACCGCGACCGATGCCGACGGCACCGTCCAGAGCCTCTCGGTCGATTGGGGGGACGGGACGGCTCCTTCGAGCGGCGCGTCGAGCCCCTTCACGGCGACCCACACGTACGCCGCCGAAGGCACCTACACGCTCACGGCCCGCGCCGTGGACAACATCGGAGTTCCGGCCACGACCTCGCGTCAGCTCACGGTCGCTCCCCACAACGATCCGCCCACGGGATCCCTCCACTCCAGGCTTCTGAACGGCGCTCCCCCTCAGGGAGTCGCGCCGCTGATGATCCTGCTCGAGACCTCGGGGACGGATGTAGACGGGACGATCGTGACCTGGGAGCTGGACAAGGATCTGGGCGCCGGATTCGAGATCATCGCCCCCGGAGAGGACATCACGGTCTCGTATCCGTTCCGCGAAGACCACTACATGCCGGCCCTCCGCCTGACCGACAATCTGGGCAAATCGACCGAGATCGACGTCGACCAGGACATCATCGTCCTGCGCGACGTCAGCACGGCGAACTCCGACTACACCGTCACGGGGAACTCGAGATTCAACGGCACCGGGATCGCGCCCGCCGTCTGGGCGACCGGGAGCGACCCGCTCGGATTCACGATCCACGTGCGCGACTCCCGCGGGGATCCGGTTTCGGGGGCCCGCGTGCGGGTCTCCCCGACCCGGCCGAACCTCGTGGCTCCGGACGGAACCGCACTCGGATCGACCGTCACGTTCAATCCGGGACCGGTCCTGATCACCGACAACACGGGCACCGCGAGCGGGACCCTGGTGACCGACGTCAGCACCCGGGTCGAGGCGATGCCGATGATCGATTTTCAGCCCTTCGGACTCCGGTTCGAGGTCGATCTGAGCGAGGGAGTCTGGGCCGATCTCGACCTGGACACGATCGCCATCAACGCCAACTCGACCGTGTCCGCTTCCGGAGGCAGGGTGAACGTCCCCGCTCCCATCTGCCCGGGGCAGCCGTACGAGATCGAGGTCGAAGGCGAGAACCGGGCCGACGCCCCCGGCGGAGGCGGGCCCGCGATCGGCAAGTACACCGAGCTCCGGTTCAGCAACGGCCAGCCGCTGCCGGGATACCGGCCGCTCCAGGGATTCGGGAGCTGGCGCACGAACGGCGCCGGGGAGATCCGCTTCACCTATACGCCGGTTCGCGCCGACCAGAGCCGCCTGTTCCTGGCGTGGGTCGACGGCCAGCCGCTGCAGGCGCTGGGGACGGTGTTCCTGAAGACCCCGGGCGAATGCAACGGCAACTAGACGGGCGCCGATAACGGCCCATCTGCTTTGTCGCGCTCCTCGTGTCTTCCTGCGGCGTAGGATTCAAGAGAAGCGAAGAGGCCCGGTGCTCGGAGCGCCGGGCCTCTTCGTCATATCGGGAGTGCAACGCAGAGATGAGCCGTTTTCAGCGGCCTATGGCGTGATGATCACCTTCGTGCCCACGCGCACCAGCGGATAGACCGTCGCGATCCCCACCTTGGACAGCCGCATGCAGCCGTGGCTGGCGGCCTGACCGACCGAATTCTGGTCGCGCGTCCCGTGGATCGCCAGCCCGTCCCCCAGGTAGAGCGCGTAGTCTCCCATGTCCCCCGGGAAGTACCGCGACGGGCTGTTCGCGGCCGGAACCGGTCGCCCCTTCTCGATGAAGTGCCAGTCGGGCGCGTACCAGACCGGGTTCTCCTCCTTGCGGCCGACCGAGAACACGCCGGCGGGGGTCTCGAACAGCCAGCCGCCGTTCTCGGCGTCCCGGTGGCGGAGATAGGCTCCCTTCCCGACCGCCACGGGGAACCGGTGGAGGACGGTCGAGCCCTGCCGCACGGTCAGCTCGCGGCGATCGATCGACACGTGGATGTAGATCTCGTCCGCACCGGGGGCCGTGTAGGCGGCGCCGGGCATCGTTCCGGAGAAGTCCAGGTAGGCGGTCTCGCCGAGGGCGAACAGGGTCTGGCCCTCCCCCGCCCGCGCGAAACCGAGAGAAAGCGCGATGGGCGCGCCCGCCAGCGCGAGCGCCCGCAACCTCACGGCAAAGGCCATTCTACCTCCTGTCCCTCGAAGCGCGTCTCGAGCCTTTAAACATTGCCTTGCCTCCTCCCCGGCGCAACCCCCGCGGGGAGAGAACGGTGGGCACTCCGCAGGGGGGGTGCGCGGCTCTCGCGAGGCTGCTCAAAACGGCCGAGGTCGAGGCGCGCGACCGAAGACGTCCGAGGCGTAGTGGAACCTACGCCGCAGGACGGCTGAGGGTGTGCAACGATGAGCTCGGCCGTTTTCAGCAGCCGAAAAAGGAAGGGCCCCCTTCCGGGGGCCCATCCTCTACGTTCGCGGAGTCCTTCGAGGTCCCGCTGTTCCTGTCTCCTAGTTGGCGTCCCGGATGTATCCGGTCGTGCCACGGACCTCGCTCTCCAGACGGTACGGCTGGTAGGTGTTCTCCGGCGAGCACAACGGCAGCCAGATCTCGCGGAACGGCCGCCGGGCGTTGTTCCCGACGTACGCCGGCACGCCCTGGTACTCGCCCATCTGGGTGAGCTGATCCATGGTGGCCGTCTTCGTCGAGCCGAACTTCACCCAGTTCCTGCCGTCGACGTTGATCGTCGCGTCGCTCGTGTACCAGGACTGATCGTCCAGGCACGCCTTCGGAGCTTCCGGGACGGGAATCGGGCAGCCCGTTTCGTCGACCTGAACGCCAGCCGGCGTGTTGGGGCAGCGATCGATCCCATCGTAGACGCCGTCGTTGTCCGAATCCATCGGGCAGCCGCGCTCGTCCACCGTCGCGCCCGCGGGCGTGTTGGGGCAAGCGTCGAGCCCGTCCGGCACGCCGTCGTTGTCGGAGTCGACCGGGCAGCCGGTCTCGTCGACGATGACGCCGCGCGGAGTGTTCGGGCACAGGTCGTCCTTGTCGGGCACGCCGTCGAAGTCCGTGTCCTTGACGCCGAAGCCCTCGTCGGAGCCACCGAAGCCGATCGTGAGACCGGCCTGGAACTCCGGGTTGTTCGCCTGGAACGTCTTGGTGTTCGGCGTCGGGATGCCGGACTCGCTCGCGAACGGCTTGTCGATGAGCGCGACGTTGTCGCGCGCGTCGAGACGAAGCGCGATCCGCGGCGTGAACCAGATCTTGAGCCCGCCGCCGTAGGTCAGGTTCGTGGCCGGCTCGTCCGTGACCCCTGACTCCTCACCCGCGTCGAACACCATCTGGCCGACGCCGGCGGAGAAGTAGGGCACGATCTTCTGCTCGGCCTGGAACAGCATCTGGTAGACGCCGTCGACCCGGACCTCGGTGACGTCGACCGTGAAGTTGGTCTCCGGACCGCCGACATCTTCCGTATTCACATCCGCGCTCGAGAAGCTCACCGTACCCTCGACGCCGACGTTGGCGTGCGGGAACCAGGCGAGCTTGCCGCCGGCGACCCAGCCCGAGCTCAGGAATACGACATCCTTGTCGTACACCCTGACTCCGCCGAGCGCCGACAGCTCGAAGCTGCGGTGCATCGTCTGACCGTAGGCCAGGGTGGCGCCGAACAGCATCAGCACCCCCAGCGCCCCGGTCGTGATCCACTTCCTCATCGTTGTCCCCTCCGCGAAAACGTCAGATAACAGGGTTCATTGTCGGGAAGTCCGGGGAGCGGCCTTGGCCGCCCCCCGCTTCCCCGCGCCCCGTCTGGGGCGCGGCTCCCTGGTTACGGGCTTACCGTCGTCGGCTCCTCGTCGACCTTGGTGCCGGTCAACTGGTCCGCGGTCAGGCTCGCCCGGTTGACGTCATCGCCGGTGCGCACGGCCTCGGCGCGGAACCGGAGCGTGGCGCCCGTGCCCGGGGCCAGCGTTCCGATGGTCCACGTGAAGCCGGCATTGCTCGCGCCGGTTACGCTGCCCTGCGAGTTGAACAGGGTCGCCCGCCACTCGATGATCCCCGTGTTCGGAGCCACCAGGTCGACGACTCTCACGCCCGTGGCTGTGAAGCCGGACTGGTTCGTGACCGAGAGCTCGTACACGAGCGAATCGGGTTCGGCGGCGCTGCCGTCACCGACGTGGAAGATGTCCTTCTGCGACTGGAACGCGCCCGAGGCATCGAGGAAGCCGTCCTCGTTCTCGATGTCGAGCTCGATCGCGATCGTCGTCGTCACGCAGGAGATGTCCGTCTCGATCAGCGTCCCAGCGACGCTGAAGAAGGTCCCCCGCGCCGTGACGCGGTTACAGAACACGCCGGCCACCGAAGGCAGATCCGCAGTGACCGTGTAGGCGAGGCAGAAGCCGCCGCCCAGGCCCTTGCAGGTCGCCGCCGGGATGCCCGCCGTCGGGGCGAGGCTGCCCAGGTTCACCGAGAACGTGTGACCGCCTGCGTCGACGCTCACGACGGCGCCCGGGAACAGGGCCGTGTTCACGACGATGTCCGTCGCGTCGATCGCACCGAGCGTGGCGTCCAGGGTGTCGTGGACCGTCACGTTCGCCAGCGCGGTGCTGCCGAAGTTCGCGACCTCCACGTCCCAGACCGCCTGCGTACCGGCGCTCAGCACCGCGTCGCGTGCGGTCTTGCGCACGTCGAGCAGGGCCTCGAGCACCCGGTGACACAGGGTGTCGGCGTCGAACGACTGCGTGAGGAAGTCAGTCGTCAGGTTGTTCGGGCCGTCCGTCACCGTGGCGATGTTGCACCACGTGCCGGGCAGCGTGAGACCGGTGTAGAGCGAGCTCGTCGCCCTCAGGAAGACCTCCACCGAGTCTTCGGACTGGATCCCGCCGCCGACCTCCGTGCGGCCGAGGATCTCGTCGTCGAACCACTGGATGAAGACGACCTGGTCGCCCGAGTTCGAGGCCGAGATGGCCGCGTCGCGGGCCTGGCTGACAGAGCCCACATCGGTCGTGATCCCGATGCACGGGGTCGGAACGACATACGCATTTCCGATCGCGGTGCCGTTATCGCCGCGGAAGCAGAAATCGATGATGTCGCCCGCCTCGTCGTTGTCCTCGTCGATCGCGTACACGATGGCCGTCGGATCGAAGGCCGGACGGTCGCGGATGAACTGGAACGCCTGACCGCCGTTCCGTTCGGACGGGGCGCCGAGATCCGGCGGACCGCTGAACTGGTCGCCGAAGCGCGGCAGCGTATCCGTGATCCGGACGTTCTCCGTCTGGATGTCGCCGTCGTTGATCGCCGTGATCGTGTAGCTGAACGTCTGGTTGACCTGGATGTCCTGACGCTTCGCCGGACGACCCTCGACGGTCTGGATCGTGTGCGGCACGTCTGGCGTACCGCTCTTGATGATCTGCAGACGGCTGGTGACCCAACGCTTCTGGAACGTCAGGTCGTCGCACACCTCGCCGAACTCGTCGAAGAACTCGACCGTGATCGTGTTCACGTTGTCGGTCGTCCCCGCGATCAGGCGCTGGTAGGCGGTGCTGAACGTGTCGTCCGAGCCGGCTTCGCCCGGATCGCAGTCGCCGTCCAGATCGACGTCCTCGCACCAGTAGACGAGCGGGTCGAGCCGCAGCTCGGAGATCGTCCAGCCGATGAAGTCGTCCTCGTCGCAGGGCTGCGAGCACAGCGGATTCGCCGTGATCACGCCGCCGTCGAAGACGTTGTTGTTGGCGTCGACCTCCGCAAGCGTGAACTCCGCGTCGTTGAACGGACCGTCCGGGACCGGGTCGGAAACGACCAGGTACTCGTCGTCCGACGGGCCGTTGTGCTCGACGTTGCAGACGCCCACGAGGCAGCCATCGCCGCCGTCGTCACCCCAGAACTCGATGTCGGGGTTGTCGTCGAGCTCCGCCATCAACACGGTGCTGCGCGACAGGTTGAACGGCGAGTCGAAGCGCAGGCGCTCGATCCCCGCGAGGAACAGCGCCCGGTTGCCCGTCAGCTCGCACTGGAAGCCCGACTCACTCGAGACATCCGAGTCGCAGCCGAAGTCGAACGGATACGACGGATGGTCGTTGATCCCGTCGCCGTCCAGGTCCTCTTCCGTCGACGTCTCGCGGCGGTCGAGGATGTTCGTCACCAGGTCGCCGTCGAAGATCTCGTCCAACGACGTGTCGTCGGCGTCGAAGAAGTCACGCGTCGGACCCGGCTGGTAACCGTTGACCTGCGTGTTCTGATCGGGCCACTGGACCTCGGCCACCCCGGTGAGCCAGTTCACCCAGCGCTTGACCGCGAAGGCCTTGTCGGCGTTCGGGTCACCGGCGCGGGAGATGTCCGAAGAATGGACGATCAGGTCGGTCTGACCCTCGACCGGCGACGTGACGATGATCCACGACTGGCCGGGGCCGACCGCGACGCTCGAGCCGCCGAACGAGATCGTCTGCTCGTCGTCGTTCGTGAACGTGACGGCCTTCCGGCTGTCGACGTTGAACGACGCGTTCAGGCCGGAGCGGGCCGTGCTCGGATCGAGATCGGGATCGTCGGAGTCGACGATCGAGCCCGTGTTTCCGGGGACCGTGGGGATCGTGCACCCCGCGAAGTCGTCCACGAAATCGGGGCACTCGGTCGAGACGGTGCCGTTCTCGGAGGTGTTAAGGTCCCACTCGACCTTGACGCCCGAGACCGGATCGCCGTCTTCGTTCACGACCTCGACGATGAACATGTGCTGGGTCCGGATGATGTTGCAGTCGACGTCCGGATCCTGGTCGCTGTCAGGCAGCGGGACGAGGAAGAGCTCCACCGGAGTGGCCGCCTCGCCGTCGATGTTCGGGAACACCGACTGCCCGAAGTCACGCGTCAGCGTGAGCTGGATGAACGCGGTCTCGCCCGCGACGACGTTGACGCCGCCGGCGGCGCGGAACTCGATCCCGGAGATCTCCAACGAGGCGCTGACCGTGTAGCTGCCGGCCGTGATCGTCGGGACCAGGAAGAAGCCCTGGGCGTTCGTGGTGCCGCTCGTGACGGTGGCGCCCGACGAGTTCACGACCGTGACGGTGGCGCCGGTCTGCGGCGTGCCCTCGCGGTTCGTGACCAGGACGTTGAGGCTGCCGTCGGTGACGGGCGGCGGGACGGTCGGCTGCGTCAGCACGAGGTTGACCGTCGCGTTCGGAGCGGCCGTGGTCAGCGTGGTGCTGGCCGAGGCCGAGATCAAGCCCTCCTTGGACGCGGTCACCGCGTACGAGGCCGATCCGCCCGGGATCGGGATGTTGTTGATCTGATAGTGGCCGGCGGCATCAGTCAGGCCGGTGCTCGTGGCCGGAGACGTGCCGACGAGGGCGCCCACCACGGGGCCTCCCGCCGACGACGTGACCGTACCCTGAATCGACCCCGTTGTCGGGCCACTCGGGTCCGTCGGCGTCGCGCCTTCGTCGTCCGCGCACGCTGAGAACAGCGGCAGGGCGACGACCAGCGCGAGGGCCGGGATCCGCCAGTACTTGTTCAGGAAACTCATTCTGGGTTTGCTCCTCTTGTTCGAGTGCATCCCTGGGTCAGTTGCGCGAATTGTCGTACTGGAAAAACCAGGTTCTGAAACCCGTGCGCGTAGAACAGCAGGTTCGCTTCGCGGCACCTCCTTGTCGCTGCTCGTTCGCTGCTGCGTATCGGTCACCTTGGGGCCGCCTCCGCGGCCGAATCGCTTCCCGTTCGTTCGGAGACACTCCGACGCGGGATCAGATTTCTGAGCGAATCTCAGATATCTGAACCCTGCGCCAGCTCCCCGGACTCCCCGCCGAACCGGGCCGGGGGAGCCAAGGGATTGCCGTCCATGCGTTTGCCGGAACCGCTCCCGCGACCCGGCGGAAACCGGGCGCAGATAAGCGCAAACGGCGTGCCGGAGCGGGGTCAGGCCTCCGACGCGACCCGCGGTCGCCTGGACTCCGCCCGCGGGCGGACCCCGAGCCCCGGCGCCTCCGGGTCCGGAAGCACCCGGCCGGCCTCCAGCCGGAGCCCCTCGAACGGGTCGTCGGACAGGAGGAGATGCCCGTCGAGGTCGACCCAGTCGGCGAGCGGCGCGAGGTGGGCCGCGGCCGCGATGCCGAGCGAGGACTCGACCATGCAGCCGAGGAAGACCCCGAGGTGGAGCGCGCGCGCCGCGGTCATGAGGCGCACGGCCTCGCCGATCGATCCGGTCTTCGCGAGCTTGACGTTGACCGCGTCGACGACCCCCTGGAGGCCCGCCAGGTCGGCGGTCGTCCGGCACGACTCGTCGGCCACGACCGGGATCGAGGTGGCGCCGCTGACGAGCGCGAGACCCTCCCGGTCGGCGGCCGGGAGCGGCTGCTCGAGGAGCTCGACGCCCAGGTCCTCGAGCGCCGGGAGGCGCGCGAGAGCGCCCGCCCGCGTCCAGCCCTCGTTGGCGTCGACCCGGATCGGCTTGTCGGTCGTCGCGCGGATCCGCTCGAGCACCTCCACGTCGCCGTCGAAGCCCATCTTGATCTTGAGGATCGAATACGCGGCGGCCTCCTCGACCTTCCGCTCCATCGCCTCCGGCTCGGCGATCCCGATCGTGAACGAGGTCGGAGGGATGCGGGCGAGGTCGAGGCCGAGCCATCGGTAGAGAGGAAGGCCCCGCTGCCTTCCGACGAGGTCGTGGAGCGCGGCCGAGATCGCGGCCTTCGCGCTGGCGTTCTCCCGGAGATGGCCGTCGAGCCTGCGCTCGATCGCGTCCATGGCGTACGGATCGTCGCCGACGAGCGGCAGCAGCTCGGCGAGCGCCGCGGCCACCGTCTCGGCGGTCTCGCCGTAGCGCCGGGAGGGCGCCGCCTCGCCCCACCCCTCCTCGCCCCCGGACTCCAGGCGGACGAGCCAGTGGTGGTACGCGGCGTGCTCCGAGCGGGCGATCCGGAACGGATGGGTCGGCGTCAGCGTGAGCGGACGGGTCTCGGCGGCGATCGTCACCGCGCCACCGCCGGTCGCGGCTTCGCCAAGTCGGCGCCCAGGATCGCCTCGATCAGAGGCTCGGCGCCGAACTTGACGGGGTCGACGGCCGGGAGGCCGGTCTCCTCCGTGATCCGGGCGGCCCACTGCCGGGCGGCGGTCTCGTCCAGGTCGTACCCGTTGATCGCGACCGCCACGACCGGAGCGGGCTTGAGATACCCCGCCATCCGCTCGTGGAGCTCGACCCAGTCCGGCAGCGGCATGATCTCGATCTCGTCGTTCATCGTCACGCGCCGCGTCGGCTGATGGACGAGCACCATCGCGTCCGGCTGGCTGCCGTGGAGGAGGCCCAGCGTCACGCCGCTGTAGCCGGGATGGAGGAGCGATCCCTGTCCCTCGACGAACACGAAGTCCTGACCGGGCGCGTTGTCGAGGACGATCGTCTCGGCGGCGCCGGCGATGAAGTCGGCGATCACGCGGTCGACCACCATGCCCTTTCCGCCGAGGAAGAGACCCGTCTGCCCGGTCGGAGCGAACGCGGCCGCGAACCCCATCCTGCGGGCGGCCTGCGCGAGCTCGACCGAGGCCGTCATCTTACCCACGTTGCAGTCCGTGCCCACGGTGAGGACCACGGTCGCGTCGACGGCGGCCGCCCTGCGCGAGGCCACCGGCAAGTCGTCGGGCACGCGGCGGAGGTCCCGGATCGTCGCGCCCGCGCGGCGCGCGACCGCCGCCAGCTCGGGATCGTCGCCGAGGAACTCGTGGAGCCCGCTCACGACCTCGAGGCGGGCCTCGAGCGCGCGCGCGACCATCGCGCGCCAGGCCCTCGGGAGCCGGCCCCCGCGCGGCGCGACCCCGATCAGGAACGTGTCGGGACCGAGCGCGAGGCCCTCCTCGAGCGTGGCCACGATCGGGAGCGCGGGGCCGAAGCCCAGCACCTGATCGGTGGTCCGCCCCGCCGTGGCCGAATCGAGGACGCCGACGACGTCCTCGGCCGCGTAGCGGATCACGCAGGCAGCGGTCTTGGCGTCGAGGACGCCGAAGCGGCCCTCGGCCAGGATCAGGATCCGGCGCTCCGGCCTCTCAGACATCTTCGAGGTCCCGCGCCCGCGCGGCGTTCGTGTTCTCGAACGCGGGTCCGTCCCAGCGCACGGAGGCGGCGAGCCTGCGGCCTGTCTCCGTTGCCGCCAGTCCGCCCTTCGCGGTCTCGCGATACTTCTCGTCCAGCTCATTGCCGATCTGTCCCATGACGTCGATGACCTCGTCGGCGGGGATCGGGAACTTGAGGCCGGCCAGCGCGAGCTCGCTCGCCGCCACCGCCTGCACCGCGCCCGAGACGTTCCGGGTCAGGCACGGGACCTCGACCAGGCCGCCGACCGGGTCGCAGATCAGCCCGAGCATTCCCTGCAAGGTGAACGCCACGCTCTCGGACACCTGCTCGGGAGTGCCGCCGCGAAGCGCCGTGAGCGCGGCCGAGGCCATCGCGGCCGCGCTGCCCGTCTCGGCCTGACAGCCGCCGGCGGCGCCCGAGACGCTGGCCCGCGCCACGATCACGCCGCCGACGCCGGCCGCGACCAGAAGGCCCCGGATCAGGTCCTCCTCCGAGAGGCCGAGCTCCTCTTCGGCGGTGAAGAGGATCGCGGGCAGGATGCCGGAAGAGCCCGCGGTCGGCGTGGCCACGATCGTCCCCATGCGGGCGTTGACCTCCATCGTCGCCTGGGCGCGGGCGACGACCTTGCCGACAAAGGGACCGAGGACGCTGCCCTCGCTCTCCCGCCATTCCTCGAACCGGCGCGCGCCCCCGCCCAGGAGCCCGCTCACCGAGGGCGCGTCCGAGACGAGCCCCCGCTCGACCGCCTCGCGCATGGTGGCGATCCGCCCCGAGAGGCGCTCCAGCACGCGCTCGGCCGTCGTGCCGGACTCCTCGATCTCCTCGTCGAGGACGACCCGCCAGAGCGGCGCCGCGCTCGACCGGGCGCGTTCGAGGATCTCCTCCATGCTCGCGAACATCAGTCGGTCACCTTCCTGAGCCGTCTCGCGCGACGCACCCATTCGAACGCCTGGACCCGGGCCAGAAGATCGTCGGAGATCGGATGGTCGGCCTGGATCAGCATGCTCGCCTCGCGCCCGCGCTTCTCGCGGCTCACCTCGAGGAACGCGATGTTGACGCCTTCCTCGGCGAGGAGATGGGTCACCGCCGCGGTCGTCCCGGGGACGTCCTCGGCGAGGACGATCAGCGTGTCGTAGCGGCCGCTCAGGTCGACCGGCCGCCCGTTGACCTCGGTGACCTCGACCGATCCGCCGCCGATCGACGATCCGACCATCGTCGCCCGCTCCGCGCCGGATTCGAGCTCGAAGCGCAGGCTGGCGGGGTGCGCGTCGGGGCCGAGATCGGCGGGCTCGAACGTCAGCTCCATCCCCGCGCCGCGCGCCACGTCGAGGCTCGTCGGGATCCGCGGGTCGTCGGGCGCCATCCCGAGGAGCCCCGCCGCGACCGCGCGGTCGGTGCCGTGCCCGCGGTAGGTGGTCGCGAACGAGCCGTGGAGGCCCACCCGCGCACGCTCCGGCGTGCGCCCGAGCACGCCGCGCGCGAGGAGGCCGAGCCGGAGGGCGCCGGCGGTGTGACTGGAGCTGGGGCCCACCATCCGGGGCCCGATGATGTCGAACACGCTCATGCGGCCGCTGAAGACGGCCAACCTCTGCGTTGCGCTCCTCGCCTCTTCCTGCGGCGTGGGATTCGCCACGCCTCGGAATCTCCTCGTCGCGCGCCTTGATCTTGGCCGCCTTGAGCGGCCTTTCCTCCGAGATCCACCCAGCGGCTCATGCGACCTCGGCGTGGGCGGCGCGGTCGAGCGCCTGCCGCACGTAGCGCGCCGTGTGGGATCCCTCGGAGCGCGCGATCTCCTCCGGCGTGCCGGCCGCGATCACGCGCCCGCCTCGATCGCCGCCGTCTGGACCCAGATCGATGATCCAGTCCGCGGTCTTGATCACGTCCAGGTTGTGCTCGATGACGACGACCGTGTTCCCGCGCTCGACCAGCCGGTGCAGGACGCCGAGGAGCATGCGCACGTCCTCGAAGTGGAGGCCGGTCGTCGGCTCGTCGAGGATGTAGAACGTGGCGCCGGTCGCGACCTTGGCGAGCTCGCTCGCCAGCTTGACCCGCTGGGCCTCGCCTCCGGACAACGTGGTCGCCGACTGTCCGAGCTCGATGTAGCCCAAGCCCACGTCGTGGAGGGTCTTCAGCTTCCGACGGACCTTGGGGACGTTGCGAAAGAACTCGAGCGCCTCTTCGACCGTCATGTCGAGGACGTCGGCGATCGTCTTTCCCTTGTAATAGATCTCGAGCGTCTCGCGATTGTAGCGCTTCCCTTTGCACTCCTCGCACGGCACGTAGACGTCGGGCAGGAAGTGCATCTCGATCTTGATCAGCCCGTCGCCGCCGCACGCCTCGCAGCGCCCGCCGGGGACGTTGAAGCTGAACCGTCCCTGGTCATAACCCCGCATCTTCGACTCGGGCAGCTCCGCGAACAGTTCGCGGATCGGAGTGAAGAGACCGGTGTAGGTGGCCGGATTCGATCGCGGCGTCCGGCCGATCGGCGACTGGTCGATGGCGATGACCTTGTCGATCCGCTCGATCCCCTCGATTCGGTCGTGCTCGCCGGCTCGCTCGCGCGCGTGATGCAGCCGGTGCGCCAGCGCGCGGTAGAGCACGTCGTTGACGAGCGACGACTTGCCCGACCCCGAGACCCCCGTCACGCAGACGAACCGCGCGAGCGGGAACTCGACCGTCACGTCCCGCAGGTTGTGCTGCCGCGCACCGATCACGACGAGCGCCTCGCCGCTTCCTTCGCGCCGCTCGGAGGGAACCGCGATCGACCGCTCGCCGCGCAGGTAGGCGCCGGTGATCGAGGCGGGGGCGTCTTCGACGTCTTCGGGGGTCCCCTGCGCGACGATGTGCCCGCCCTCGCGACCGGCGCCGGGGCCGAGGTCCACCACCCAGTCGGCGGAGCGGATCGTTTCCTCGTCGTGCTCAACGACGAGCACCGTGTTCCCGAGGTCGCGCAGCCGCTTGAGGGTCTCGAGGAGCCGGCCGTTGTCCCGTTGATGGAGGCCGATCGAGGGCTCGTCGAGGACGTAGAGGACGCCCACGAGGTGGCTCCCGATCTGGGTCGCCAGCCGGATCCGCTGCGCCTCGCCTCCCGCCAGCGTACCCGCCGAGCGCTCGAGCGTCAGGTAATCGAGCCCGACGGCCACGAGGAACTGAAGGCGCTCGCGGATCTCCTTGAGGATCTGGCTGGCGATCTCCAGCTCGCGCGGCGGCAGCTCGAGCCGCTCGAAGTACTCGCCCGCCGCATAGATCGGCATCCCGACGACGTCGCCGATCCCGCGGCCGCCGACCTGGACGGCGAGCGCCTCGGGCTTGAGCCGCTTGCCGCCGCAGAAGTGGCAGGGCAGCTCGGCCATGAACTCCTCGACCTGACGGCGCACCGAGTCCGACTCGGTCTCTTCGTAGCGCCGCTGGAGCTGGCCGACGATTCCCTCCCAGGTGCCGGAGTAGGTGCCCTTCCGCTTCTGCGCGCGGTAGTGGAACGGGATCTCGCGGTCTCCTGAACCGTGAAGCAGCGTCCGGCGCACGGACTCGGGGAGCTCGCCCCACGGCGTGTTGAGGTCGAAGCCGAACTCGGCCGCGAGCGAGGGCAGGACCGTTTTCGCCAGCTGGCCGCGCGGCTCGCCCCACGGCTTGACCACGCCCTCGAGGATCGAGATGCGCGGATCGAGCAGGACGAGCTCGGGGTCGACTTCCATGCGCGTGCCGAGGCCGCTGCACGCGGGGCACGCGCCGTACGGGCTGTTGAACGAGAACATGCGGGGCTCGAGCTCCTCGTAGCTGATCCCGCAGTGCACGCACGCCAGGTCGCGGCTGAACAGGCGCTCCTGATCCTCGCCTCCGCCGTCGCCCTGGATGTGGATGTTGACGATGCCGCCGCCCAGGTCGATGGCGGTGGCGACGGAGTCGGCCAGGCGCTGACGGTAGCGTGGGCCGACCGTGACCCGGTCGACCACGATCTCGATCACGTGCTTGCGGTTCTTCGCAAGCGCAGGGACGTTTTCGAGATCGTAGACCTCGCCGTCGACGCGCACGCGGACGAACCCTTCGCGCCGGGCCTCGGCGAAGACCTCCTTGTACTCGCCCTTCCTTCCGCGGACGAGCGGCGCCAGGATCTGGATCCGTCGCCCGTCGGGAAGGTCCAGGATCGCGTCGACGATCTGGTCGACGGACTGTCGCTCGACGCGCCGCCCGCACCGATGGCAGTGCGCGACACCGACGCGCGCCCACAGGAGACGCATATAGTCGTAGACCTCGGTGACGGTCCCGACGGTGGAGCGCGGGTTCCGCGCGCCCGCCTTCTGCTCGATGGCGATCGCCGGCGAGAGGCCTTCGATGGAGTCGACGTCGGGCTTCTCCATCACGCCGAGGAACTGGCGTGCATACGCGGAGAGCGATTCCACGTAACGCCGCTGACCCTCGGCGTAGATGGTGTCGAAGGCGAGGCTCGACTTCCCCGACCCGGAGAGTCCCGTCAGGACGACGAGGCGGTCGCGGGGGAGTTCGAGGTCGAGATCCTTGAGATTGTGCTCGCGTGCGCCCTGAATGCGGAGGACTTCGGCCATAGCCGGGTGAAACTAGCCGGGCCGAAGCGCCCGTTCAATGCGCGAAACCCTTCAGGCGAGGGCCACGGCGATGCGCTGCAGGAGGACCCCCACCCCGAGGAACCCGATCGCGATCTCGAGGGCGCGATCGGGATCGATCCGGTCCTCCCGCCCGGGCCCCGTTCCGGCTCCGAGGCCGGAGAGCGCCGCGACCAGGCCGGCCGCCCCGAGGGACCAGGCTCCCCACCCGCTCAGACCGACGTCCGGCCCGAGCACGGCATCCAGGCCTCCGGTCGCGACCTCGCGAAGCCACGCCACCTGCGCCACCAGGCCACCCGAGAAGGCCACGATCGCCCAGCGACGACCACCTCCCCGGAGCCAGATCCACGCCGCGATCGGCATCGCCACCGCGCCGAGCGCCCAGGCGAGGACGGCGGCGAGGGCCAGCGCGGAGATCAGGGAGCGACCTCGGGCGGCGTCCGCGCCCCGCGGTTCTCATTGGCGGTTCGCAGCACGCTCAGGAAGGCTTCGTTCCTCGCCATGCAGGTCTTCGCCTGCAGGGCGAGTCGCCCGTTCTCGCGCCGGACCTCGACCACCTTCCAGGTGCCGATCCCCACGCTGGCGGCGATCAGCGTCGCCGCCAGCAGGGAGTGGAGTCCGGGTCGAAGGCTCACTCGTAGAAGTACGGCGAGTTGGGACAGGGATTCCCCAACACTCCGGTATAGCAGTCCGACCCGTCGCCGTTCTTCTGCATCCAGTCGTTGATCTCCAGGAACTGATCCCACGCACAGCTCAGGCACGTGCCTGCGAGGCCGTACCGGATGGCCGCGCTCCCCTTGGAGGCGAAGAAGGACGCGCAGGTGATGATGCAGGCGCCCAGCTCTCCCAGGTCGGGGTCCTCCCACCCGGCCGGGTACTCGGCGCGGGCGACTCCCACGTCGACGAACAGGCTGGCGAACAGAAGCGCGCCCGCCAGCGCGAGCGCGGAACCGCGGCGCCTGGCGCCGCGACTCGTCGCGACCCGCGCGCTCGGGGTCTTCGATTCCATCGGTTTCCTCCCGTGTCCGTGTTGCGGGGAGCGGGGACCGCCGGCCCCGTCGGCGAAAAGCGTGCCGTCGAGGAGTCCCCGTCGCGGGATGGTGGGAGGGGGCGGGGGGAGGGGGCGGAAACCGTCGGCGGTTCGACGCCCCTGAGGCCTAGAGCCGCCGGCCGAACCTCCCCGCAAGGAACACGATGATCGCGGCGACCAGGAGAATGTGGATCATGCCCCCCAGCGGCTCGAAGGCCGCCCCGAGGCCCCACGCCGCGAGCAGCGCCGCGAGCGCGATCCGCTCGCTCAGGACGTCCACGGTCCGTTCGCCGGGAGGAGGACCGGCAGCGCACCCGGCATCACGTCGATCTCGACCGGCGTCCGACCCGCGATCTCGCCGTCCCGCTGGAGCAGCACGGGGGGCTCCACGTCGATCCGCACGCTGCGCGCGGGCCGGTGGACGACGAGATCCGTGTCGGTGGGAGCCCCGCGCACGACCGCCGCCGCCGTGACCAGGTGCTCGGCGAGCGTCGACGCCCGGTGGGCGATCACGTCCAGGACCCCGTCGACGGGCGAGACCCCGGGCGCGAACTCCCACCCGCGGCGCAGGACCGACGCGACGTTCATGACCTGGATCGTCGTGGCCTCGATCTCGATCTCCTCGGCGTCCAGCGCGAGGCGGAAGCGCGCAGGCTCGACGCCGCGGCTCGCGCGCCAGCCCGCCACGCCGTAGGCCGCGACCCCCCAGCGCCGCTTGGCTCCGCGATCGGCCAGGGCCACGAGCTCCGCGTGGACGCCGGCACCGAGCGCGATCAGGAAGGGCTCACCGTTCGCGCGCCCGCAGTCGATCCGGACGACCGAGCCGTTGAACGCCAGGTCGATGGCGGATTCCCGATCCGCGGGGATGCCGAGATTCAAGGCGAGGAGGTTCGCCGTGCCCTGCGGCACGATGCAGAGTGGCGGGGGTGCGGGCACGTCGAGCAGGGCGGCCGCGGACTCGACGACGGTTCCGTCTCCGCCGATCGCGACCACGCGCTCGGCCCCCTGCTCGAGCGCCTTCCTCGTGGCCGCCCGCGCGTCGAGCTGACGACCCGTCCCGAGCAGGTCGACGCGATCGCCGCGCGCGGCGGCGTGCGCCGCCAGCCGTGCGGCGACCTGTCGCGCCGCTCCGCGACCTGCGACCGGATTGTAGATGACCGCGATGCGCAGAGACGTCTCCGCGGAAGTGAGGCTCGCCGACCCGGAATCCCCCCCGGCCGCCCGCTTACCCCAGGCCGCGCATCCCGAGCAGCCGCTCGACGCGCTCTTCGGTGGGCGGATGGGTGCTGAACAGCTTCCCCAGACCCCCGCCACGGAACGGATGCACGATGAACATGTGCGCGGTCGCGGGATTGCCGTGGAGCGGAACGCGCTCGGCCGTGGCCTCGAGCTTCCTGAGCGCCGACGCGAGAGCGCGCGGCTTGCCGCTGATCTCGGCTCCCCCCGCGTCGGCCGCGAACTCGCGCGAGCGGCTGATCGCCGCCTGGACGAGCAGCGCCGCGATCGGCGCGAGGATCACGATCAGAAGGGCCAGCCCGCCGCCGCCCCGGTCGCGGTCGCCGCCCCCGCCGAAGAACATCCCGAAGCGGGCGAGCACCATGATCGCACCGGCCAGCGTCGCGGCCACGCTCGAGATCAGCATGTCCCGGTGGCGGACGTGGGCGAGCTCGTGGGCCATGACGCCCTCGATCTCGTCCCGATCGAGGATCCGCAGGATTCCCTCGGTCGCCGCCACGACCGCGTGCTCGGGGTTGCGTCCCGTCGCGAAGGCGTTCGGCTGCTCGCCGGGAATGATCGCCACGCGCGGAACCGGCAGCCCCGCGCGACGCGCCAGCCCTTCGACGACCTCGTAGAGGGCCGGGGCCTCCGCGCGCGTCACCTCCCGCGCCCGGTACATGCGCAGGACGATCCTGTCCGAGAAGAAATAGGAGACGAAGTTCATGGCGCCCGCGATGACGAGCGCGGCGAGGGCGCCCCCCTCTCCGCCGACCCATCCCCCGACGAGCACGAGCCCGGCCGTCAGGACGGTCATCAGGAGGACGGTCTTGAATGTGTTCATTTGCTGATTATACCCCCTTCCCCACGCCGGTTCCCCCCCGGCGGCCCGCCGTCGGGACATGGGCGAGGGGGGGACGTCGAAGGGAGGTGGGAGTTCGAAGCTGTGTGGAGATCGATCAGAACGGCCGAGGTCAAGCTCCTGTCAGTAGGTGTATTCCCAGAACAAATCCACCCCCGACTCCCTCGTACCCACCGTCGCCTCCACCGAGAACAAGTCGGTCATCTGGTAGCGGAGGCCGATCGCCTGGTGGTCCTCGGACCCGCCGACCTGCTGCTCGAACGATACGAAGACGTCGGGGCTGATGTACTTCCCGACCCGGAACAGAGTCGCGGTGTCGCCCTCCTCGAGCTGACGCTGCGAGACCTCGACCACGTCGAGATTGAGCTCGCTCGTCAGCGTCGACCTGAGGAGCGAGGACGCCGCGGTACCGGTGACGAGGTCGCGGACGGTCTCGGAGAACTGCCCCTGTTGCCCGGCGCTCGGCGTCGGCGTGCCGAAGAGGGCGATCGCGATGATCTCCGACTTCTCGTAGGGTGGCGTCGAAGCGAGGTCGATGGTCGGGTTCCGGAGCGTGCCTCCGACCGTGATCTGGACGTTGACGTCGCCCACCCCCGCCACGCCGTCGACCGTGTTCGAGGCCAGGATGTGGAGCCCGGGATTGAGCTCCGGGGTCCCGTAGAAGAAGATCTCCCCGCCGTCGATCGTGAAGCGCTTGCCGAACTCCTCGTAGAAACCGCGCCGGACCTGCAGCGTCCCGGAGATCGTGGGCATGGGGCTCAGCGGAGGCTTGAACAGCGACAGTTCCCCGGCGATCTCGACCCGCATGTTGTTCGAGGTGATGACCGCGTCGTCCGTGACCTGGATCTCGAGATCGAGTCGGCTCCGGTCCCAGAGCGACGGCGATCGCTCGATCGGCTCGTCCGGCCGGCGAACCCCCGGGATGTCCACGTAGATGACCGCTTCGTCGAGGTCGATGATGTTCTTCTTGCTCCGGTCCGGCATCTTGTAGATCGCCTCGTCGACGACGAGACGTCCCGTCATGACGGGCTCCTGCGTGGTTCCGGTCAGGGTGATCGCCGCGTGGACCTGCACGTCCTGCCGGCTGAGATCGATGACCTGCAGATCGGTGGCGCTCATCTCGATCTCCAGGTTGCCGAGGCGAAGATCCTGCATCGCGATCCGTCCGCCGATGTCGAAGGTCCCCCGCGCTCCGTCGGTGCCGGAAAGCTCGCGGACCGTGATCTCGTCGTTGTCGAACGAGACCGAGCCGCGCAGGTCGCTGTACCTGACGCCGGTCGAGGGGATCGTCAGCGTGCCGCCCTGCAGCGTGGCCTGGCCGTCGAACCGCGGGCTGCCGCTCGAGCCCGTGATGTCGACGCGGACCTCGACGGGTCCGGACAGGTCCGTGAGCCCGGGAATGAAGGCGGCGAGGATCGACAGGTCCGTGTTCTCCCCGCGGATGTGGAGATCGACGGGCCGCTCGGGCAGCCGGTCGGCCACCGATCCCAGCGCGAGGTCGATCGGGGCGGTTCCCGTCATGACCAGCCGGTGGTCCTCGTCCGGGGTCGCGACCGTCAGGTCGATGTCGGCCAGCGCGTCCGCGTAGCTCATCTCTCCCGAGATGCGCTGGAACCGGAAGCCGCGGATCGCCCCGCTCGACACCTCGCCGCGCGCCTCGATGATCGGCTGGAGCCGGGTGCCGCGGAGAGTCCCCTCGAGGTTGGCGACGCCCTGCCAGTCCCCGGGCGGCCGGCCGGTCAGGCGGGCCACGTCCTCGAGCCGGATGTCCTCGGCGACGAACCGCAGGTCCGATTCGCCGTCGAAGTCGAACACCCCGTCCGCGCGCAAGGCCTGTCCGTCCTGGGTGATGCGGAAACCGCGGGCCGTCACCCGGCCCTCGACCAGCACGATCTCGCCGCCCTCGTCCATCCGCCACGTTCGGTCCCGCGTGACGTAGACGAACCGGGTCAGGCGGGTCTCCGTCGTCGGGCCCGACAGGTCGATCGTGCCGGCGAGGCGGGCCGTCTCCGCGAGGCCCATGTCGACCTCGGCGCTCAGCGTGATCCGGGAGTCCGCGTACTCCAGCACGACCCCGGCGGTGTCGGCGTCCACTCCGGCCACCGACAGCCGATGGAACGTCCCCTGCGCCTGCATGTCGAACGGCCCGCCGACGCCGGTCATCCGGACCGCGCCGACGAACGAATCGGCCAGGAAGCCGCCGTACACGAGATCGCCGGCCGCCAGGTCGCCGGCGACGTCGAAGCTCTCATAGGTGCCCGCGAGATCGACGTCCGCGCGCGCCCGCGTCGAGATCTCCCCGATCCCGGGCCACACCTCCCCCAGGTCCTCGCTCTCGACGTCCGCGCTGGTCTCGATCACGCCGTTTCGCGCAAGGCCGAACGTGCCGCGGCCGCGGAGCACGGTCTGCGGCAGCCGGACCTGGACCGTGTCCGCCCGATACTCGCGGCCGACGAGCCTCCCCCGTGTGATCCCCGACATGACGTCCCAGCGGTAGATCCGCGACCGGCCGAGCTCGACCTCGACGTCGGCGGCGAGGTCGCGCGCGCCCGTGCCGTGACCGTCGATCCGGTAGCGGCCGGTCAGCACGAGAGCGACGCGCGGATGGCCGATCAGCCGGCCGACCTCGAGTCCGCGGGTCGCGCCGACCAGGTCGTAGCCCAGCCCGGAGCGGAGGTCGACGGCGCCCTGCGCCGAGAGCGCGCCCGCGGGCGAGGTCATGTCGGCGACGACGTCGAGCTGCCGCGGCGGCCCGCGCAGGCTGACCGGGCCCGAGAGCGGCACGTCGACCGGCCATGCGGAGACGTATGCGCGGGCATCCGCCGGCGCGAGCGGTGCGGCCACGACGTCGAGCTCGAGGCGCGGGTCCGTGAGGTCCGGGATGCGGCCGCTCACCGCGACGCTCGAGCTTCCCGTCTCGACCTGCGCGCTCGCGATCTCGAGCGCCGGCCGGGCGGCCGGCCCCGTGATCCGTCCCTGGAACGAGGACCGCCCGCCGATCTTCACCTGAGGGAACAGCCGTCCGGCCTCGTCGAGCGAGACCCGCGGCGCGTTCACGGTCAGGGCCAGGGAGTCCGCGCCGCCGAGGGTCAGGTGGCCCTCGGCCTCGAGCTCGGTGCCGGGAGTCGTCAGGCGGATCGCCTTGAGCGCCAGGCTGTCGGGGGTCAGGACGCCCTCGCCGTCGAGGTCCTCGACGAGGAGGTCGGGGCCGGTCAGGTGGAACGAAAGGTCCCGGCCGACGAAGCGCTTGAGGTTCCGGTCGCGGGCGTAGAGCTCGAGCTCGATCTCGCCGTTCACGTCGCGGAACTCGTTCGCCTGCCAATCGAGCACGGGCCAGCCCCCGTCCTCGAACTTCACGTCGACGATTCCGTCCTCGATGCCGATCGTCCCGATCCGCACCCAGGAGCCCCAGCCGGGCGGACCGGGCTCCGGCGGCTCGCGCCGCGCGAAGATCTCCTGGAAGTTCCAGCGCTCGTCGGGGCCGCGGACGAGCCGGATCACCGGACGGATCAGCCGCACCTCGTCGACCGCGACCTTCTTGTCGAACAGAGGCCGGATCGCGTAGCGCGTGCGCGCCGTCTCCGCGCGGATCAGCGCGACTCCGTCCTCTCCCTCGATGACGAGGTCGTGGAGGACGAGTCCGCTGAGGACATCCCCTTCCACCCGCCCGAGCCGCACGGAGCCGTGCACGGCGGCGTCGAGGCGGCTCTCGATCTGACCGCGCACGAACGCCAGGCCCCAGGGGGTCCGCAGCCACAGGAGTCCGCCCACGATCGCGAGCCCGGCGAGCGCCACCAGCAGCGCCACCACGAACAGCACCCGGCTCAGGATCCTCATCCCCATCCGCTACCCCGCTAGAATGCGCTGCCTATCGATATGTGAAACACCCACTTCGGCAGAAAATCTTCGTCGCTCGACGTGCGATGCGCCACATCCAGCCGGATGGGTCCCACCGGCGTCCGATAACGGACGCCGGCTCCCGGCGTGTAGCGCAGGTCGCCGAGCGAGATCTGGTCCGGATCGCTCCACACGTTCCCGGCGTCGATGAACGCCGCTCCCCTGAGGTTGCCCTTGACCGGAAAGCGGAGCTCGAGGCTCGCCTCGAGCAGCCCGCGTCCTCCCACCGGCTCGGGATCCCGATCCTGGCCGAAGCTTCGTGGGTCGTCCTTCGGCCCCAGCTGACGGCGCTCGTAACCGCGCACGCTGCTGGCCCCGCCGGCGAACAGCCGCTGGAACAGCGGCACGCGGTCCCTGTCGCCGCCGTACCCGAAGATCATTCCCGGCAGGATCTTTCCGGCCAGCACCCAGCCTTCTCGGATCTCGACGTAGCGCGTCACGAGCAGGGTCGTCCGCTGGTACGCGTAGTCGCCGGTCAGCACGGGAAGCCCGACCTGGTAGATCAGGTTGGCGGTCCCTCCGCGGGACGGCTGGAACAGCGAGTCCGTATTGTCGAACGCCACCCCGACCTCCGAGTAGACGAGGCGGCTCGGGTTGATGAACTCCCTTCCGAGCTCGGGGATTAGCACCCCTTCGTCGAACTCGCTGAACTCGTCGCGCTCGGCGGTGAGGCCGGCGCGCGCCTGCCACCGGCGGCCGACGCGATAGCCGGTTCGAACCGTCGCGCCCACGCGCTCGACGGTGTAGTTGCGCTCGATCTCGAATCTCAGGAAGGCGGTCGTCAGGAAGTCGGCCCGCGGGATCAGGAAGGTGGGCTGCCGATAGGTGACCGACGCCTCCCGCTCGAGCTGCGAGTACTGCCCGCGGACCTCGAGCTGGCGCGCTTGCCCGAAAAGGTTGCGGTCCAGCCAGGACGCGCGGACCCTGACCCGGTCTTCGGTTCCGTATCCGATCCCGACGCGCACGACGTGCGTGGGCGCGGGCGCGACCGACACGAGGACGTCGACCGTGTCCCCGCGAACCGAAGCCAGCTGGGGCTCGATCAGCACCCGTCGGAAGAGGCCCAGCTCATACAGGTTGCGCTGGCTGTCGAGGATGTCCTGCTGGTTGTACAGCTCGCCGGAAGCGAACTCGAGCTGGTCCTGGACGAGGTCGAGGTCTTCGGTGTCGTAGCCCTCGATCCGCGTCTCGCCGATGGTGTACTGGTCGCCGGCGTCGACCGAGTAGACGACGCGGGCCGTGCGCGCCGCCTTGTCGATCCGGTACTCGAGCAGGACGGTGGCGTACACGTAGCCGCGGTTCTTGAACTCGTTCTCGAGCATGGACCGCGAAGCGACGAGATCCGCCTCGTTGAATACCTCGCCCTGCTGGAGCGGGATCCGCCGGCGCATCTCCTCCTCCAGCGCGGCGCCGTCCAGCGGTTCGAGCTCCTCGATGTCCAGTTCCGAGACCCGCGTCGGCTCGCCTTCGGAGACCGTCAGTCTGATGCTCACCCCGTTGCCGGCGGGTCTCACTTCCCAGGACAGGAGCTCGGCCGAGAAGTACCCGCTGCGCTGATACAGGATGTGGATCCGCTCGAGGTCCTTGAGGAACTCGCTCTTCGAGAGGTACTCGTCGTCGCTCCAGGGCCAGGTGCCGCTCTCCGCGGTGTAGAGCGAGTTCTCGATCGTGCCCTCGGCGAGCGCCCGGTTCCCGTCGACCTCGAAGTCCACGACTTCGGCGCCGTCCTGCACGTCCGCCAGGCAGCAGCCGCGATCGGCGAGGGGTCGGGTCGTGTCCGCGGGGACTCCCTGGGCCGCCAGCACGCCGGGCAGGAGCAGCGTCGCCAGGGCCGGCAGGATCCCGCGGAGCTTCAATGAGACACCTCGCGGAACGACCAGCCCGGCCGCGATCCGCGCCCGCGCTGCACCTGGACGATGCGGCCCAGCTCGCCGCCGAGGATGAACACGATGCTGCTGTAGTAGACCCAGAACGCGACCAGCACCAGGTTCGTGAACGAGCCGTACAGCTCGAGGAAGCGCTCGAACTCCGCGAGGTAGGCGACGAAGACCAGTTTGGCGAGCTCGAAGAGGAGGCTCGAGAACAGCGCCGCGACGGCGGCGTCCTGTCGCGGGATCCAGCGATCAGGGACGTAGCGGTAGACGAAGAAGAACATCAGGTACGTGATCAGGTAGGCCACGATGATGCTGGCCAGCGACCAGAACCAGGAGATGTTGTACGCGTCGAGGCCGAGGAACCCGACTCCGTAGTTCTTCAGCCAGCGCAACGCCGTGGTGAGCGAAATCGTCAGCAGGAAGAGCGATCCCACCACCACCACCATCCTCACGTCGTGGATCTTGCCCTCCACGATTCCCAGCCGCTCCTCGGGTGGGATCTCGAAGATGATCTCGAGGACGGTGCGAAGCGAGCCGAACAGCCGGGTCGACGCCCAGATCAGGCCCACCAGACCGAGGACCCCCAGCCAGCCCCTGTCCTCCACCAGCCCGAACAGCAGGCTCTCCGCCTGCGAGCTGGCCAGCGGCATGACGCGCTGGATGAACGACAGGATCTGATCGCGCGCGGAGGTCGAGGACTCGACCAGGATCCCGAGAACCGAGATCGTGATCAGCAGCAGGGGGACGATCGTGACGAGGACGTTGAACGTGATCCCCGACGACAGGAAGAACAGCTGATCGCGGGCGGCCTTGTGCCAGAGGTTCTTGGCGTAGAAAGCGGCGTAGCGGGAGAACGCGCTCGGCCAGCGCCGCAGATTGGTCATCGGTGACCGGCCCTAGAGTGGTCGGGATTTCGGACGCGCCGCGACCGGTCTATCTCCGCCGGCCGGAGATCAACGAGATCACGGCCACGAACAGGGCCGCTCCGATGATCGACCAGATGAGAGAGAAGGATTGACCCTGTATCTCGATCGGGAACGGCTCGGGGAGCCCGAGCTCCGCCCGGAGCCAGGATCCGATCAGGGCGCCCACGAAGCCGAGCGCGATGGACACAAGGCAACCGCCCGCCGAGTATCCGACGATCGCCTGCCCCAGCGCGCCCGCCACGGCGGCGACCAGGAGCAGGACGAGGAACCCCATCAGGGTCATGTTCTCCTCCCCGGGAAGAGGTGGGAACGCCGGCTACGGGCTGGCCAAATCTATCCGGGCCGTTTTGTCCGACGCAACCGCCACTCTGCTTTCCCGCAGGAGCTCGCGACCGCGCCAGACGCGAGCGAGGTACTCGCCCGGCCACGCCGCCAGCGCCGGCTGGGGCCCGGTCGCTTCGCCGAGCCGCCGATCTCCGGCCGGGGCGAAGAGCTCGAGCCGGTAGGGGCCCGCGACTCCGGGGGCCGGGACCACGCTGACCCTGGACAGCCCCTCGCGTCGCACGATCCGCTCCTGGCCCGGGGTCACGTCGACGCCGGAGATCGTCGCCGGAGGAACCGTGCGGGCGACGAGATCGTAGCGCGCCGGCATCGCCAGATGTCGCTCACCGCTCAGGATCGTCCCGTACACTTCTCCGGTGAGGACCTCGAGCACGTCGACGCCGACGTCCGTCACGACGCCGTCCATCCCGCTCAGCGACACGCCCAGGATGCCGGTCTCGGGCAGCGTCACCACGGTCTGGCTCTCGTCGCGAACGGTCACGTCCTCGGTGACGTACATGGGAAGGGTCTCGACGACCAGCCGGTAGGTGCCGGCCGGCAGGGGGTACGGCTCTCCGACCCGCAAGGTGTCGACCGCCCCGCCGCGGAAGGCCCGCACCACCGTCGGCGGCGGAGTCTCGAACTCGGGCGACAGGACGAGCAGCGTGCCGCCGCCGCCGAACGCGTACCGCGTGGTCCGCCCGGCGGTGACGGTCACGTCGCGCGCCTCCAGAACCGAGTCCCCCAGCTCGACGCTGATGCCGTAGGAGCCCGCCTGCATGACGGCGTCTTCGCCCGTGACGCCGTACCGGAGCTCGCGTCGCCCGTCGGCGGAGCGGATCGAGACCGGAGCGCGGATTCGCGTCCCGCGGTCGTCGAGGAGCTCGACGCGCAGGCGACCCAGCTCGGTCGCATCCAGTGTCGTGATCTCGCCGGGGAGGACCAGGACGCGCTCGAAGGTGATCGGGGGCGACGCCTCGATGACGATCCGGTAGACGCCCGCCGGCACCGTTCTCGGCGCGCGCGTCGTGAAGGCCGCCACCATCTCGTTCGGGACGGGCCTCATCACGCGCGCCGGCAGCGAGACCCGCTCGCCGCCCTCCCCGAGCGCGGTCCGGACATCGATCATGCCCTCGTTGCGGAGGATGCGGGCGACTCTCTCGCCCGCGGAGCCCGCTTCGCCGGCGCCGTCGATGACGGTCAGCGATCCGGAGCCGGCGCGGCTCAGGCAGCGCAGCTCCTCGAGCCGATCGACGCCGGGATCGAGCGCGACCACGTGCAGGCGCGAGCGACGGTTCGGCCCGCCCCCGACGACCTCCTTCCAGACCGCGCACGGGTCGGCCCGGCAGTCGTCCCCCCCGTCGGTGACGAGCACGTACGTCGGGACCGAGTCGAGCGCCGCCTGCCGGAGGGCGTGCGCCAGCGGAGAGACGCCGCGCGGCTGGATCGCCGCCAGCGCCGCCGTCCACGCCGGGAGCGTCGCTCCGGGTGGGACGACGAGCCGGCTGTCCGAGCAGTCGCGGCGCGCGCGCGGACTGGCGGAGCCGTAGAGACGCAGCGCGGGTGGGCCCGATCCGTCCGCCGACAGGCCGCCGTGGAGGGCGTCCAGGAACTCGCGCGCCAGCGAGATCCGGGCGACGCCCCCGATCGACTCCAGCATGTCCGCCGACGCGTCGAGCACGACCTCGATCCGCCCGGCCGCCGGCGATTCCTGCGCGACGAGGCCGCCCGGCCACCCGAGGGCGAGGGCCGTCGCGAGCGCGACCGCGATTCGTTTCCCGGTTAGGAGATCTTCAGGAAGCGGCTGTGGGCGCACTTCGGGCACGGTGGAAGGCGCTTGCCCGCCGCCAGGGAAAGGACGTATCCGCACTGTTCGCACTGGTAGCCGCCTTCGCGCGCCACGACCTCGCCCGTGCGGAACTCGTGGCCGATCTCGAGCACGCTCTCCTCGTACTTGCGACGCGCGAAGGTTCCGGCCACCACCGCCGCGGTGGCTCCGACCAGGCCCCAGACGACCGTCTTCCACCTGCTCACGCGCCCCCCTCAGGGCCGGAGTCCCGCGCTGCGCGGCTCACCCGCGCCCGCTCGCAGCGAAAGGTACGGTCATCGGCGAACCCACGCCACGAGCTGATCCTTGAGCGCCTCCGTCGCCTCCCACAGCAGCAGATGCGTGCACTCCGGGAACAGCCGCACTTCGCAGTTCGGCACCGTCCGGCCGATTCGCTCGCCGCGATCGAGCAGCTCGGAGTCCTCGCCGTAGAGCGCGAGCACGGGGCAGCGGATCGTGGCCAGCTCCGCGTCCGTGACCGCCGGTGAGGAGGCGAGGTCGGCGACCATCGTCGTCCCATGGGTCAGGTGATGCGCGTTGGTGATCAACCGGTTCACCTTGCGCTCGCTGTGACGACCCGCCCAGCGGTGCGCGTACTTGAGGATTATCTGGGTCCGCTCCTCGCCCTTGAGGGCGAACGCCCGCGTGATCTCGCCTCCCCACGAATCGTCGCTCAGGTTCGCGTCCACCAGCGCCAGGCCCCGGACCCGCTCGGGATGCGCGATCGCGTAGGCGAGGGCGAGCAGGCCGCCGAAGCTGTTGCCGATGATCTCCACCGGGCGGCCGTCCGGAACCAGCCGGTCGAGCAGGGCGTCGAGGTCGGCCACCAGGCTCTCGACCGTGTAGCCGTCCCGTGGCCGCTCGGTCTGACCGTGCCCCCGAAGGTCGAACAGGATGACTTCGGCGACGCGCGCCATGGGGTTCGCGACCGTGAAGTACCAGCTCGACAGGTTGTCCATGACGAGGCCGTGGAGGAACACCACGGTCGGCTCCCCGCTGCCGATCCTGACGTAGTGGAAGTCGAGGCCTCGAATCTCGACTTCAGCCACCGAGGAACTCCTCGATGACCCGCACGACCTCCGCGGGATGCTGGAGCGGCAGCAGGTGGCCCCCATCCAGCTCGACGACGCGCGCATCCGGAAGCGCCGCGGACAGCCAGTCGGCCCGCGAGCGGAACGGCGAGGAAGAGCCGTACACGCAAAGGACCGGGCGGCCCAGGCCGGCGAGGCCGGCCGCGTCGATGGCCGGCTCCGCCATCAGGTCGGCGGTGACCGTCGTGCCCTCGCGCAGGTGGCGCGCGCGATCCGCGCGACGCGCACCACGCCGGCCGCGGCCGACCGCGAGCTTCGCGGCGAGCTCCGAGAACTGCTGATGATCGAGCGCCATGAGCTGCTCCATCTGCTCGGTGTTCACCTCATCCATCATGGCGGCGACCTCGGCGGGGTCGAACGGGGGCAGAGGCGCGTCGAGCACGACGATCCGGCGGACGCGCTCGGGCGCGTCGATCCCGAAGCGCAGGGCCACGGCGCCGCCGTAGCTGTGGCCGACGACGTCGACGGGCCCGTCGAACCCGTCGACCGCCGCCAGCAGGCCCGCGAGGTCCGCGCTCGACGTCGCCAGGTCAAAGCCGCTCTCCGCCGGGGCGCTGAGTCCGTGCCCCCGCTGGTCGTAGAGCAGCACCGCGTGCCGCCGAGCCAGCAGCGGCGCCACGCCGAAGAACCATGTCGCCAGGTTGCCGATCACGAGACCGTGGATCAGGACGACGGGCGGCCCCTTGCCGAGCCGCTGGATGTGGAACGCGCGCCCGCCGGCCGAGATCAGCGGCATGTGTCGATATACGTCACCACATCCCCGACCTTGAGCTCGATGATCTCCTCCAGCTCCTTCTCGCTCAGCCAGCGCACGAAGTCGACCTTCTCGTAGCGCGACTGGAGCTTCTCGGCCAGCGCCACGAACTCGATGCTCTCGAGCTCGAGATCGCTGCCGAACGACGTCTCCATCGTGATCGGTCGATCGACGGCCCATTCGGGACCCACCACGTCCTCGATCACCCCGCGCACAACCTCCAGCGTCTCGCTCATTCACCCTCCAGGGTCCAGGCGATCGCGCATCCGTCCTCGATCCGCGTCGCGATTCGGGTTCCGCCCACCGCAACCTCCTGCTCGTCCATCGACTCGATCTCCATCCTGCGCGGATCCCGGAGACCCGTCCGTCCGCGCTTGGCCGCGGCTTCCTTCGCCGCCCACAACCGGGCCCGCCAGCCGTCCCGCTCCGCGTCGGGGACCTCCGAGAGCCAGTTCCGCTCGCGCTCGGTGAACGCCGACCGGTCGAGCTCCGGCGGGCGCGGCTCGACGGTCTCGATGTCGACACCGGGGTCGACGCCCTCGGCCACCATGGCGAGGGCGCGGCCCTCCTTGTGCGAGATCGAGACCCGCAGGTCGAGGCCGCCCGGGGCGCGGACTTCGGGCCCGCCGTCGACCCCGGTCGGGATCTCGACCTCGACAGGCCACAGGTCCCCCCAGCCTCGCTCCCAGAGGAACATCCGCACGGCGTCCTTGGCCGCCACGCGTCCCGCCAGCCAGTCCTCCTTGCGGCGCTCGGGCAGGTCGAGGAACACCTTCCACTCGCGCGTGGTCAGGTAGCGCCGCGCGAAGTAGTCGCGTGTGATCGAGTCCGCGAACGCCCGCCCCAGGCTCGCGCATCCCGGAGCCCCTTCCACCGGCCGCGCCAGCGTGTTCCGCTCGGTCCACTGAATGACCGGCCACATCCAGGGCTCGTTGGGTCGGCGCCGGTCCTGCCATCCCTCGAACCGGGCCCAGACCCGACCGCCGGCCGCGAGCTCGAGGTCGGCGCGCACCTGGCGCGCGCCGAAGTGCCGCACGCGGACGGTGCAGTCGAACCGCTGGCCGAGCTCGGGCGGCGGACCGTAGAACCGGGCGCGCTCCAGGATGACGGGGACCGCGACGCGATCGCGATCCGAATGCGACTTGACCCAGTAGCCGAGGAGCTGGCCGGCGCCGTCGAGGAGCGCCCCCTCGGCGGGGAGCTCCACGACGACGCCCCGGATCCCGTCGGCGCCGAGCTCGTCGAGGCGATCGATCGAATGGTACGCGGGCCCGTGGAACAAGAAGCGCGACGCGTACATGTCCGCGGGGGTCTCGCCGATCGGCTGCGCGTTTTCGAGCGGCTCGCGATCCGGCGCCGGGGGCGCGGGCCACTCGTCGGCGAGGACGACCGTCCCCTCCGCGTGCTCGCCGATCCGGACGAGGATGCGATCCGTGTCCCGCCGCCGCGTTTCGATCGGAAGGGTCCGCGGCTCGTCCACCGCGATCCAGCGGAACGCCATCACGCGCTCGAGGCCCACGGCGAGCCGTCCGGGCGCCACCCTTCGCGCCGCGTCCATCATCCGCGACAGCGTCATCGTGAACGGGACGAGCGGGAAGCCGTCTCCCGGATCGGGCCATCCCGGCGGCAGGCTGAAGAACGAATGGTCGATGAGATACGGCTGCCGCTCGAGGGAGAACGTCTCCTCCCATGTCGCGTCGGGCGAAACGTCCGGCTTCGCGGACTCGGGACCCCGCTCGCGTCGACTCCGCCACGCGGCGAGGATCGCGCGCTGGCTCTCCGCCAGTGCGCGCGTCGTGGCCTCGAGCTCCCGCGCCACCGGGTCCGACGGATCGATCTCGACCGCCGCCGGCGGATCCGCGGCGAGCTCCATCCCGGATCCGATCGCGAGCAGGGGCGCGCCGAGCGTGATCGGCACGCGGCGGCTCCGTCTCACCGCGATCCCCGCCGGTCCCAGGAGAGCATCCGCGTCCAGCTCGACCCCTTCCACCCAGAGGGTGGCGACGAGTCGGCGGAGCTGGTCCATCCCTTCGTGGCGATGCGAGCTCGCCGCCATCGAGAGGTGGGGCCGACCGCGCAGTGTGTCCTCGACGAACGCGGCCACGCTGCCGGCGCCCACCTGCACGAACAGCCGCACGCCCTGGTCGTAGAGGATCTCGGTCAGGCGCCGGAAGCGGACCGGCCGCACGAGGTGCTCGAGGAACAGCTCCTTCACGCCTTCGGGGTCCTCGGGATACGGTGAGCAGGTCGTCGCCGACCACACGGGCACGGTCGGCCGGACGAACTCGAGCCCGTCGACCACCCGCCGGATCGGCTCCAGGTACCCGGCGAACGCGGGCGAATGGAATCCCGACTCGAACGACAGCAGCTGGCACAGGACCCCGTCGCCGCGGAGCCGCTCGAGCACGGGGCCGACGCTCGAAAGCGGGCCGCAGAGCACCGTCTGGTGCGGGCAGTTGTCGAGCGCCACGTGCACGTCGTCCACGCCGGCGAGGAACGGCTCCAGACGCTCGGTTCCGCATCCGACCGCCCCGTAGGCGACCTCGGGGACCGACAGCGTTCCCGGCCGCAGCGCGGCGAGGACGTCCTCGAGCGCCTGCCGCGGGATCGCATCCGCCGCGAGCAGCGCCGACCACTCGCCGATCGAGTGTCCCGCCACCACGGCGGGCCGGACCCCCAGGTCGTCGAGGACCTGGTGCAGGAGACGTCCGGCGAGGATGACGCGCGCGCCCCTCCGCTCCAGGTCTCCCTCGAGCATGGGCGGCAGGGGCGGCTGTCCGAACCAGCGCGCGACGTCGTCGACGCGCGGGTCGAACGTGCTCTCGACCCCCGGGAACAGAAGCGCCACGCGGCCGTCCTCGGTCGCCAGCCCGCGCGGCGCGAACATGAGCGCGCCGGTCCGGTCGCGGAACGTGCGCCCCGCCTGGGCGACCGCGCGCGCGTGCGCGATCCGCTCCGGCGTGGGATCGAGGAGCGCGAGACGGCAGGGCCCGGATCCCGGCGCCGGATCGGGCCGCGCGAGCGCGTCGGCGAGCTCCTCCGGCGTCGCGGCGGCCAGCCGCAGCCAGGCTCCCTCGGGGGCCGTTCTCCGCGCGCGCGCCCGCGGCAGGCGCACGCCGTGATGCTGCTCGAGGACGACGTGGGCGTTGATGCCGCCGAAGCCGAAGGCGTTCACGCCGGCGCGCCGCGGCCCCTCGCTCTCCCAGGCGACGGCCTCGCGCACCAGGCGGAAGCGGGTCCCCTCGACGGCCGGATTCGGGTCTTCGCAGTTCAGCGTCGGGGGCTGAATCCCGTAATGAACCGCCAGCGCGGCCTTGATGAGCCCGGCCATCCCCGCGGCCGGCATCGCGTGACCGATCATCGACTTGACCGAGCCGAGCCCGGCCGCCGGCGAGCCGTCCGGAGGTCCGAAGACCCGAGCCAGCGTCTCCAGCTCGGCCGCGTCCCCGTTCGGGGTGGCCGTGCCGTGCGCCTCGATCATCCCGATCGCCCCGCGCTCGCGCGGATCGATCCCGGCCTGCGCCCAGGCGCGCTCGAGCGAGAGCACCTGGCTGTCCGCGCTCGGGTTGAGCACGCTCGACGCGCGTCCGTCGCTCGATACGCCGCTGCCGCGGATGACGGCATAGACCCGGTCGTCGTCCCGCTCGGCGTCGGTCAGCCGCTTGAGCACCACCATGCCGGCGCCTTCGCCGACCAGCAGGCCGTCCGAATCCCGGTGGAACGGCCGGATGCGCTGGCTGCGCGAGAGCGCGCCGAGCTGGGTGAACACGGCCCAGAAGGCGGCGTCCTGGACGAGGTGCACGCCGCCCGCCAGCACGAGGTCGCAGCGCCGCGTGGCGAGCTCGATGCACGCCTGGTCGACCGCCAGGAGCGAGCTCGCGCACGCGGCGTCGACGACGTACGCGGGACCGTGCAGGTCGAGCCGGTTCGCGATCCGGGACGCGACGAGGTTCGGGACCGTGCCGATGATCGTGTCGGGCCCCAGCCCCTCGATCTGACTCTGATAGCGGCGCTTGATCTCCGCCTCTTGCTCGTCGGTCAAGGCCGGAAACAGCGCGCGCGCCGAGCGGATCAGCTCCTCGGCCGTCCGGACGGCCTGGATAAGGCTCATCTGCACCGGGCTGACGTACCCGCCGCGGCCCAGGATGACCCCCGTGCGATCGCGGGGCAGCTCGCGGTTCCGGTAGCCTGCGTCCGTCAGCGCTCCGTCGGCCGTCTCCAGCGAGATCAGCTGATCCGGCTCGCTGCCGCGCACGGCGATCGGCATCATGCCCCAGCGCAGCGGATCGAATTCGGCCAGGCCGTCGATGAACCCGCCGCGACGACAATACAGCCGGTCGAGCGCCGGCTCGTCGGGCTGGAAGAACAGCGGTTCGATCCGTTCGGCGGGAGCGTCGGTGATCGCGTCGTGCCCCGACCGCAGGTTCTCCCAGAACGCATCCAGGTCCCGCGCGCCCGGGAAGACGCACGCCATTCCGATGATCGCGACGTCGGTGGACTCGTGAGAACGCATGGCGAAAGAGGTATCGCGCGCGCGGGCCGGCGTCGAGCGGACTGCTAGGGCGCCTGGATGGCGCGCGGATCCGCGGCGCCCATGAGGACGATGCGCGCACCGTCGGTCCGCGCCTCGTCGATCTCGTCGAGCAGCCCGGCGACCCCGGCTTCGAGCGGAATCAGGCCGATGCCGCGCCGCGCGTACTCGCGGCGCAGCTCCGGCGAGACCATGCCCGTCGAATCCCAGGGTCCCCACGCCACCGAGAGAGCGCGCATCGGCCCGCGCTCCGCGAGATAGACCGCCAGCCGGTCCAGGACGTCGTTCGCCGCGGCGTAATCGGCCTGCCCGGCATTGCCGAAGATCCCCGCGGCGCTCGAGAAGAAGACGACGAGCCGGGTGTCGTCGCGGAGCCTCCCGACGAGCGTCAGCGCCCCCGACACCTTCGTGTCGAACACGCGTTCGAACGACTCGGAGGTCTTGTGGACGAGGAGCTTGTCCTCGATGAGACCGGCCGCGTGGATCGCGACGTCGAGCCGTGCATGCCGATCGTAGATCCCGTCGATGAGCGCGCCGAACGCGACCGGATCGCGAACGTCGACCGAATGGTACCGCGCACGTCCCCCCGCCGCGGCGATCGCAGCCATCGTCGCGCGGATCTCGCGCGCGGCCAGGATCTCGCGGTGCCGGCGCTCGATCTCGGCCGGCCGGGCATCATGCGCGAGCTCGATGAGTCGCGACTTGAGCGCACGGGCGTCGGCGGCCGGAGCGGTCGATGAGTCCTCGACCTCCTCGGGCTCCGGCGACCGGCCCACCAGCTCGAGCGCGCAGCCGTAGCGTCGCGCGAGCTCGACCGAGATCCGCGCCGTGATGCCGCGCGCGCCCCCGGTCACGAGGACCACGGACGTTCGGTCGAGGCCGGACGCGCCGCCTCCGTTCCGCTCGAGCGGGGCGGGGACGATCGTCAGCTCGCGTCGCTCGTCGCCCGCGTATCCGACTTCGACCGGGCCCCCCGTCGACAGGATCTCTTCCACGAGATGAGACGCCAGACGAACGGGATCGGCATCCGGGTCGAGGTCCACGACGCGCACGTGGATCTCCGGACGCTCCTTCGACACGCTCCGCAGGAAGCCCGCCGCGCCTCCCTGTCCGGGCCTGCCCGAGCCGTTCCTGCCGTATCCGAACGCCCCGCCCATGCCGGTCGCGGCCACGATCCAGCGCGTCGCGCCGCCGAGCGCGCTCTTCGTGAGCCGGAACAGGCGCTTGACGTCGTCGGGACCGCTGTCCGGCGAAAGCCCCCCGAGATGCACGAGGCCGTCGACGTCCCCGAGCGAATCGTCGGCGTCGACGATCGCGACGCGCGCGCCCAGTGCCGCGAGCCGATCGCCGAGCGCGTCCGCGACTCCGAGACCGTCCTGCGTGATCGCGAACGTGCGTCCGTCCAGGCGCGAGCCGTTGCGGGACGCCGGCGGCGCTGTCCGCACTTCGAGGCGGAACCGGCTCAGGCGGCCGTTCCCCGCCTCGATCGAGGGTTCGGTTTCGTCTTCCGAGCCGGTGACCGGCGCGGGGAGCGTCGCCGACGTCTCACCCGCCCGCTGCTCGATCCACGCCACGATCCCGCGCAGCGTCTTGATCCCTGCCAGCTCCTCGAGCAGCTCGTCGCGCTGGTCGCCGAGGCGATCGGAAAGCCCCGTCTTCTCGTTGAGCGCGCCCAGGATCTCGATCCGCTTGATCGAGTCGATCGACAGGTCGGCCTCGAGGTCGAGATCGAGGTCCAGCATCTCGATCGGATAGCCCGTGCGCTCGCTCACGATCGCGAGCAGCGATTCGGCGAGCGGCGCGGCGGGCGGGACCGCCGGCGCGGCCGACCGAGCCTTCGGCGCGACCGGAGGAGGCGGCGCACCGACGGCGGACGCAGGGGCGGGGGCGCGCTGCTCGATCCACGCCACGATCCCGCGCAGCGTCTTGATCCCCGCCAGCTCCTCGAGCAGCTCGTCGCGCTGGTCGCCGAGGCGATCGGAAAGCCCCGTCTTCTCGTTGAGCGCGCCCAGGATCTCGATCCGCTTGATCGAGTCGATCGACAAATCGGCCTCGAGGTCGAGATCGAGGTCCAGCATCTCGATCGGATAGCCCGTCCGCTCGCTCACGATCGCGAGCAGCGAACCGGCGAGCGGCGCGGCGGGCGGGACCGCCGGAGCCGGGGCCGGCGGGCCCTCGACCGGTGCGGGCCTCGCGGATGGCGCGGCGGGGAGCGGCGGCGCCGGAGCCGGCGAAGAGCGGCGACCGTTGCCCCCCTCCGGCGCGGGCGCCTCGCTCCCCAGATAGCGCAGCATCACGTCGCGCTGCGCCTCGATCGCCTCGCGCACGCCGCGCAGATACTCGACCATCGCGGCCTCGCGGTCGTCACCGATCGCGGGAGCGACCGCCGATCGGTGTCCGTTGCCCGCGCCGGCCTTGAGCGGCGGCTCGGTGACCGGCCGGTACGACCCGCTCGGGATTTCGCCCGTCGCGGGTCGCGCCCAGTGGCCATCGACGAGCCATGTGACGGGCGCCAGCGTCCGGGGCGCCAGCGCCGCGAGGTCGACGGCTTCCGGCGCGCGACCCGCGTACAGCGCGCGCGGATCGATCTCCACCCCCGCGACCGCGAGCCGCGCGAGCGCGCGGAGGAGCCACTCGATGGCTCCCTCCCCCCTGACGCTCGTCGGAACGGCCACGTGCGGCCGGTCGCCGAGGATCTTCCCCACGAGGGTCGTCTGGATGCGGCCCGGTCCGACCTCGACGAAGATCCGCGCCCCGGCCGCGTACATCTCCTCGATCTGCTCGACGAAGCGCACCGGCCGGGCGATCTGGTCGGTGAGGAGCCGGATCGTGCTCTCGGGGTCGCCCGGATACGGCGCGGCCGTGATGTTCGACCACACCTCGCGGCGGAGCGGCCTCACATCGCCCTGCCGCAGAGCGGCCTCGAAGTCGTCCATCGCGCCGGCCACGACCGGGCTGTGGAACGCGCACGCCACGTTGATGCGCGAGGCTTTGACGCCCGCCGCCTCGAGACGCGCGACGGCGGCCTCGACGGCCGGCGTGCGCCCGGAGAGGACCGTCTGGTCGGGGGCGTTCCGGTTGGCCACGACGACGCCCTCTATCCCCTCGATCAGCGGCTCGATCGCGTCCGGCTCGGCGCCCACCGCCGCCATCGCCCCCGGGTCCGCTCCCGCCGCGTCCAGGATCGCGCGCCCGCGCGCGCGGGAGATCCGCGAGACCTCCCGCTCGTCCCACGCCCCCGCCCCGGCGAGCGCGACGAGCTCGCCGTAGCTGTGGCCGGCCAGCATGTCGGGCACGACACCCATTCGATCCAGCACTCTGGCCGTCGCGCAGTCGGCGATCCCGAGCGCGACCTGGGCCACGTCGGTGCGGGTCAGCGCCGCCTCCTGGACCGCGCGCTCGCGCGGCGTGAACGCGCGCGGCGGGAACATCCGCGCGGCGATCTCGCGGTTCGACTCCAGGAGGTCGCGCAGGTCCGGGAACGCGACGAACAGGTCGGCGAGCATGTCCACGTGCTGGCTTCCCTGGCCCGCGAACAGGAACGCGACCTTCCCGCGCGCGTCGGCCCCCGCGTCGCGCGCGAAGACCTGCACGCCGTCGGCCTCGCCGGCTAGCGCGTGTCGCAGCGCGGCCGCGAGGTCTTCGTGCGAGCGCGCGACAATCGCCCAGCGGACCGGGCCCGACCCGCCGCACGATGCGGCGTGGGCCAGCTCGCGCAGGGCCCACGGGCGCTCGTCCTCCGCCCGGGCGAGCAGGAGCTCGGCGCGCGACCGCGCGGCCGCCGCGTCCACGCCGCGCACGAGGAACAGCTCCTCCGGCCATTCCGCGAATCCCGGGATCGCGGTCGCATCCCCGTCGTGGCCGGTCAGGACCGCGTGGTAGTTCGTCCCGCCGAAGCCGAACGCGCTGATCGCCGCGACGCGCTCGCCCCCGATCCACGGATGCGACCGATCACGGAACGAGAACGGACTCGTCTCGGGGTTCCAGTAGGGATTCGGCCGCTGGAGGTTGAGGGTCGGCGGCAGAACGCGGTGGTGCAGGCAGAGCGCGACTTTGATCAGCGACGCGACTCCCGCGGCCGCCTTCGAGTGGCCTATCGACGACTTGATCGAGCCCAGCACGCACGCGCCGGCCTCGATTCCGCGCCCGCCGAAGACGCGCTCCATCGACTGCAGCTCGGTGCGGTCGCCGACGACGGTTCCGGTACCGTGCGCTTCCATGAGCCCCACCGACTCGGGCGGGACGCCGGACCGGCTCCACGCGCGCTCGAGCGCGCGGATCTGCCCCTCGAGCCTCGGCGCGGTGAGTCCCAGGCTCCTGCCGTCGCTCGATCCGGCGATCGCCCGGATCACGGCGTACACGCGGTCGCCGTCGCGCTCGGCGTCGGCGAGCCGCTTGAGCACCACGACGCCGACGCCCTCGCCGATCGCGATCCCGTCCGCGCTCTGGTCGAACGTCCTGCACTGCCCGCTCGGCGAGAGCGCGTGCACGCTCGAGAACATGAGGAAGTCGCCGATCGAGCAGTGCAGGTCCGCGCCGCCGGCGAGGACCATGTCGCAGGTCCCCGACTCGAGCCAGTGCATCCCGACGGAGACCGACGCCAGCGAGGAGGCGCAGGCGGCGTTGACGGTGTAGTTCTCGCCGCCCAGGTCGAGACGGTTGGCGATGCGGCCGCTGATCACGTTGGCGAGGACGCCGGGGAACGTGTCTTCCGTCGGAACCGGGAGGACCGCGTCGAGCTCGGCGGGGAGCGCTCCGGCGTAGCGCGGGTAGAGCGCCCGGAACCCGTAGGCGTGGGACAGGTCCGATCCGCCCTCGGTCCCGAATACGACCGCGGTCCGCTCGCGGTCGAACTCGCGCGCGCCGTAGCCGGCGTCGTCGAGCGCCCGTCGCGCGACTTCGAGCGAGAGGAGCTGCGCGGGGTCGATCGAGGACAGCGACCTGGGAGGGATGCCGTAGCGCGTCGGATCGAACGGGACCGCGTCCAGGAATCCGCCCCACTTCGAAGGCGTCGTCTGACCCGGCACGCCGGCCGGATCGTAGTACATGTCCGGATCCCATCGCTCCCGCGGAACCTCGCGGATCGCGTTGATCCCGCGCACGATGTTCGACCAGTACGCGTCGATGTCGGGGGCGCCGGGGAACACGCCCGCCATTCCGACGATCGCGATGTCCGAGGGCCGCTCTTCCGCATGCCGCGGGGCGGGCGCCTCGATCTCGACCTCCTCGAGCCAGCGCGTGGCCCCTTCGCTGACCTCGCGATGGAGCTCCTCGATCGAGCACGTCGAGCGACGCAGCGCGGCCGCCTGCCCGATCATGTACATCCCTTCGCTCTTCTGCTCCGCCTCGTCCATCGCGACGAGCTCGTCGCCGACGCGACGAAGTCCCTTGGACGCCATGCGCAGGCGTCCGAGGTTCATCTGCTCGAGCCGGATCCACACCTCCCTGGGATCGACCCCGTCCCGCTCGAGCCGCTCGCGGGCCGCCCGGAACTCCTGCGCGTACGCGGAGTCCGCGCAGCGCGTCGAATGACCGGGACCGGTCTCGAGCAGCACGGTCTCGCCGCAGTCGATCGCTGCCCGCTGGTACGCGGGCACGATGGCGCCAGTCGCGACCGCCTCCTCGGTGAACAGGTACGCGGTGCCCATCAGGACCCCGATCCGCGCGCCGCGGGCGGCGAGCGGAGCGGCGAGCGTCGCGACCATCGCCGCCGAGCGGGCGTCCTGGATCCCGCCCGCGAACACGACCGACACTTCCGCGAGTCGATCGAATTCGAGCAGCCGGTCGACCTGGCTCTGCCACAGGACGAAGCTCGAGAGCGGCCCCACGTGGCCGCCGCACTCGCGCCCCTCGAAAACGAAACGCCGCGCGCCCTCCTTGAGGAACAGGTCGAGGAGTCCGCGCGAGGGAACGTGCAGATACGTGGGAATCCCCTGCTCCTCGAGCCCCCGGGCCTGCGAGGGACGACCGCCGGCGATCAGCGCGAAAGGCGGCCGGCGGCGGGCGATCGCGTCCAGCTGCTCGGCGCGAAGCTCGGGCGGCACGAAGCCGAGGATCCCGACGCCCCACGGCCGGTCGCCCAGGCGCGTCGCGGTCTCGTCGAGGAGATCGCGCAGGGTGTCGCCGCGCATGAGCGACAGCGCGAGGAACGGGAGCCCGCCCCCCGCTGCGACGGCGGCCGCGAACTCGGCCCGGTCGCTGACGCGCGTCATCGGGCCCTGCAGGATCGGGAACTCGGTCCTGTGCTCGGCGGCCAGCGGCGCGCCCGGCGCCAGCGGACGCGCGGCGCGCACGGCGTCGACGTGACGCGCGATCGCGTGCGAGAAGCCCTGGACGACGCCGCCGGCGGTCGCGAAGCGCGCGGCGAGCGACCGGGCGAAGGCCGCGTCCTGCCCGGCCGGCACCAGCCGGTCGCGCAGGTCGTCGCCCCCGATGTGAGCGTCGACCGTCGCCGCGTCGGCGTCCTTGAGCGCTTCGAGGAGCGGGAGGTCCGGTCGCGTGAACACGCGCCGTCCGGCGATGACCGTGGTCTCGGTCCCGTCCATGCCGCCGACGGCGGTCCTGATCTCCGCCGTCAGCGTCGATTCCCGCACGAGAGCGAGCTGCGAATCGAGGACGACGCCCGCCGCACCCCCCACCGCGCACGCGGCCGCGGTGTGGAGCCCGATCCCGCCCTGCGCCCAGACGGGCGCGTCGATCTCGGCGAGCAGGCGCTGGAGGAGCACGAACGTGGACTCCACACCGGTCCGGCCGCCGCCTTCCGAGCCCGCGGCGAGGAGCGCGTCCGCGCCGGCCGCCAGGGCCTCCCGTGCCTCCTCGAGGCTCGTGGCGCGGACGAACACGCGTCGCGGGGCCCACCGCGCGACGTCCTGCCCGGCCTCGACGATGACGAACTCGAGGGATTCCGGAAGCTCTCCGGGATCCGGCTCGCGGCCGGGATGCACGCGCGCGCCGAGGCCGCGGACCGTGGCGTCCTTGAGCCGTTCCAGCGCCTCCCGGGCAGCCGCGGAGTCGCGGCCGAGGTCGAGCGCGCCGAGCGCGCCGGCCCGACACAGGGCCAGGGCGAGACGCGGATCCGGTCGATGGAATGGGGTGATGCCCAGGATTGTCGGGTGCAACGGAGTCCTCCGCATGTCCACTCGACGCTGCGCGACAAGGAATTAAAACCGTGGGCGGATCAAAAGTTACGCCCGCGCGGGGCGCGGTTCAAGTCTGCCGGGGGAGCTGCCGCTGGCGCGCGCGGCTTTCGCCGCCTCGGCGACGAGGCCGTCGATCCGGTCCATCGGGACGGTCGCGTAGGTGACCCTGAGCGCGTTCAGGTCCTGCCCCGACCCCCCGAACGGGACGACGCCGACCTTCGGTTCGGCTAGCAGGATCCGTGCCGCCTCCGGCGCGTCGCCCCGCACGAGATTGAGGAGCGCGAACAGCCCGCCGTGGAACGGATCCGGGCGGAAGGCCTCGCGCGCGACGTCCGTCTCGAGAGCGCGCGCCATCGCGGCGTGCCGCTCGGCGAGCGAGCGCACGATCGGCTCGCGGGCCGCGACGAGGGCGGAGGGATCGGCCAGCACGCGCGCGACCAGCGTCTGGACCGGCGTCGAGGCCGAGGAGATCATCCCGCGGACGAGCGCAGTCAGCCGGCTCTCCCACTCCGCTTCCGCCTCCGCGCGCTCGGCCGCAGGCCAGTCCCGATGGAACGCCGTCGTCGCCGCGCCCAGCCGTCCGCCCCAGAACAGAAGCTCCTTCGTCACCCCGTCGCACTTGACCGGAAGGAGCCGCGGATGGCGGTCGACGAGCCGGTAGAAGAGCGACGCGCGCGGGCGATCGGCGTAGACGTAGCCTTCGTATGCGTCGTCGCAGACGACGACCACGGCCGCGCCCGTCTCCTCCGCGGCCTCGGCCGCCAGTCGCGCGAACGCTTCGGCTTCGTCCTCCGACGGCGCGTACCCCGTCGGATTGTGAGGGAAATTGACGACGCAGACCGCGCGGCCGCGCTCGCGCGCGACCTCGAGGAGCGCGTCGCGCCACGCGCCCAGGTCCCACCCCGTTCCGTCAAGGAGGCGGACGGACCGCACGCTGGCGCCGCTGACCATTCCGAAGGTCGTGTCGTATCCGTCCCAGCGGCGGTCGGGGACCAGCACGGGATCGCCGGGGTCGAGGACGAGGTGGCCGACGGCCGCCAGCGCCCCGGTCACGCCCGCCGTGGCGACCGGCCGCGTGAGGCGGTCCTCCAGCGGCCCGGGACGCGCGAAGTCGCCCGCCGCCTTCATCCCGATCCAGCGCCGCCAGCCGTCGCGGAATCCCGCGGTTCCTGCGACCGGCGCGTAGGGGAACACCTCGCGCGGCTCCCAGGCCCCGAACGCCTCGCGGATCCGCGGGAGCGAAGCGATCCCGTGGGCGCCCCCCTCCCCACCCAGAAGGGAGGCCGGCGCCGTGATGACCCCCATCGTCGCGTCGAGCGCGCCCGCGCGCGCGGCCCGCTCGCCCCATACGCGGATTCCCTCGGGCATCCGCGCCTTCCGGCCGCGCGCAGAGAGGAACGGCGCCAGTCGGCTCACCGGACCCGGGCTACCGCGATCTGCACGAACTCACGGCCGAATGCGTCGAAGTAGAGGTCGTAGGTCGCGGCGCCGAGTCCCACGGGGGGCACCAGCCGGTAGTAGTCCGCGTCGGCGCGATCGAGCATCCGCGCGATGTCGAAGCTCGTCGAGAGAGGGAGGGCCTCGAGCCGCATTCCCGTGAACGTGTCGACCGGCGAGCAGTCGCATTCGGCGATCTCGTCGGTCATCCCCATCAGGTCGACCGTCCGGTACGAGTAGCGGGGGTCGTCGGTGATCCCACGATTCGAGACGCCGACGGCGACGAACCAGTCCCGCAGCAGGTCCTCGAACTCCATGCCCGTCGCGAACTCGACGTTGTCGACGCCGCGGCGGCCGCTCTGCGTGAGCGTTCTGAGGGCGCCCGGTCCGAAGCGGTCCTCGACGTACAGGAAGAACGCCATGTAGCGGTTGTCGAAGGCGGGCACGTAGTCGAGCGGCAGCATCGAGAGACCGCCGTTCTGCCCGTTCAGGAACTCCCAGAGCCTGATCAGCGACTCGCGCCAGTAGCCGTTGAACACCTCGGCGGCCAGCGACAGGCCCTCGTTGATCCAGCGCTCGTCACCCACCGACCCGTCGGAGAGCACGTGATAGCCGGCGTTGACGACGTGCTGGTGCTCGTGAGCGATGACGGCCAGGACGCGGTCCACGGGGTGCTCCGGATTCCACAGGCCGACGATGGCTTCGGTCCCCACCCGTCGGATCGTGTCGCAGTAGACGCCCTCCGCGTCCTCGATCTCGGGGGTCAGGACCGCGAACATGACGCCGTTCCCGTCGTAGTCGGGGGTGATCCCGAAGAGCTCCGTGTTTCGCGGAAAAATCTCCTCGTCGAACGCGCGTCCGATCGAATCGATGCGCGCCTGGTGCGCGTCCGGGGGCGTGTCGACGTAGAGCGCGATGTGGCTGCCCAGGTAGCGGAGCGGCGCCTGACGGCTGGCCGAGACCATGCACGACGCGATGTCGAGGCTCTGGGGGACGGTCGCCGGACCGAGCCCGCCCCGTCCGGCGCGCTCCTCCGCCTCGACGACGTCGCCCGCCTCCGCGCCCGGCGCGAGCGACTGCGGAAGCCGCGGCGGATCGACCCCGAACGCGGCCGCCCCGCCTCCCGGCGTCGCGCCCTGATGGAGCAGGCGGTACGAGGCGCCGGTGCGGTCGGGATCGGTCTCGTAGGGGATCAGCACGATGTCCGAATCGGGCTGGAGCGGAAAGCGCAGGATCACGCCGTCCTTCGGGACGTCGAGCCGCGCGCGGATCTCGCCCGGCGCGAGGTCCGCGTCCGCCACCGGCGCGGAAACGACGTCGAACGGCAGATACGAGCCGGGGTCGTCCGCCATCCGGAAGACGATCCGCGTGAGGTCGGGACCGTCCGGCATCCGCACGTCGACCGCGGCCAGCCCGTCGGGCCCCGTCGTCGCGCTCGCCGCCGAGAGAACGCCCAGCCCTTCCTCGCGTTCGACTTCGAGCCGCGCCTCCGCGAGCGGCGTCGACGCGCCGTCGTCGCCGCGGCGGCGGACGATGAGCGCGATCCGGACCGAGCTCACTTCACCCGCGGCCACGACCCGGAGGCGCGGCGTCGCGTACAGGAGCTCGAGCCCGTCCCGGCCTCCCGGGGCGCCCACGGGGCTTGCGCCGTCGGTACAGGCCGCGGAGGCGGCGATGCACGCCGCGAACGTCGCGCGGAGTATCGACTCCCGCCTCATGAGACCATGCGCTCCTCGCGTGCCGCGCGGCGGGCGGCGAGCGCCCGTCCGGTGCGCGATTCGGGGGTTCCGACGACCCGCTCCGGCGGACCCTGGACGACGACGCGCCCGCCGTTCTCGCCGCCCTCGGGCCCCAGATCCACGACCCAGTCCGCCCTCTCGATCATGTCGAGGTGGTGCTCGACCACCACGATCGTGTTGCCCCGCTCCACGAGCTCGTCCAGAACCCGGACCAGCGCGCGCATGTCGTCGCCGTGGAGACCTGTCGTGGGCTCGTCCAGCAGGTAAAGGGTCCCGCGCGCGGGCGCGTTCCTGCGCCGCGAGGCCGGGGCGCGCGCCAGCTCACGGGCGATCTTCAGCCGCTGGGACTCGCCTCCCGACAGCGTCGTCGCCGGCTGACCGAGAGTAAGGTAACCGAGGCCCACCGAGCGGAGAACCCGCAGGCCGCGGGTCGCGGCGGGATGATTCTCGAGGAACCGGGAGGCCTCGTCCACCGTCATCGCGAGAACGTCCGCGATCGAGCGCCCGCGCCACTCGATGGCCAGGACCTCCGCGCGGAACCTGCGGCCGCGACACGAAGCGCAGGTGACGAACACGTCCGGGAGGAAGTGCATCTCGATCCGTTGATGGCCGTCGCCGCGGCATTCCGGGCATCGGCCTTCCTGGGTGTTGAACGAGAAGTGCCCGGCCCCGAAGCCTCGGCGGCGCGCGGCGGAACTCTCGGCGAAGAGCCTGCGGATCGGATCGAACGCCTTCACATACGTCACGGGGTTCGAGCGCGGCGTACGGCCGATCGGGGACTGGTCGACGAGCGCCAGCCCGGCCAGCCATTCCACCCCCGTGATCTCGTCGTGCTCGCCCACCTCCTCCCCGAGATGCTCGCGCGCCGCGCTCTCCCCCATGCGCGCGGCGAGCCCGCGGTACAGCACGTCGTGAACGAGCGTCGACTTCCCCGATCCCGACACGCCGCTCACCACGGTCAGCGCCCGGAGCGGGATCGCGACGTCGACGTCCGCGAGGTTGTGTGCGCGCGCGCCCCGGATCTCGAGCCAGGGCCCTTTCGGGTCGCGGCGCTTGCGTTCCGGGAGCCGGGCCTCGCCCCTCAGCCAGGCGCCTGTGCGGGTCCCGGCCGCGGCCAGCTCGCCGGGCGTTCCCGCGAACACCAATCGTCCGCCCTCGGCGCCCGATCCCGGCCCCAGCTCGATCACCCGGTCGGCCGCGCGGACGACCTCGAGGTCGTGCTCCACCACGAGCACGGTGTTGCCGCGCTCAGTCAGCTCGCGCAGGAGGCGGACGATGCGACCGATGTCGCGCGCATGCAGACCCACCGAGGGCTCGTCGAGGACGTACACGCCGTCGGTCAACGGGCTTCCCAGCGCGTTCGCGATTCCGATCCGCTGGGCCTCGCCGCCCGAAAGGGTGCGGGTCAGGCGGTCGAGCGTCAGATACTCGAGCCCGACATCGAGGAGAAGCCCGACCCTGCGCTTCAGCTCGCGGGCGATCGGGGCCAGGATCTCGATCGGCGCCGCGGCCGGCGCGAGCCCTTCGAGCCAGCGTGCGATCTCCGGGAGCGGCCAGCCGACGATCTCGGTGATCGCCTGGCCGCCGACCTCCACCCACGCGGCCTCCGGCCTGAGCCGCGAGCCGCCGCAGTCCGGACACACGCGGTACGACTGGTACCGGCGCAGGAAGAAGCGGACGTAGGCCTTGTATTTCTTGCGCGTCAGCCCCTGGAGGTACGGGATCGCGCCTTCGAATCGCTGCCCGTCGTGGGACCCGCCGTGAAGGAGCGCCCGGCGCGCGGCGTCGGAAAGCTCGCTCCACGGAGCCGTCCATGGGATCCCCGCGTCGCGCGTCTGTCTGCGCAGTCGCTCGCGCCGGTGCGAGTAGCGAGGCATCGTCCACGGATCGAGCGCGCCCTCCTTGAGCGAGCGCGAGGGATCGGGCACGATCAGCGCGGGATCGAACTCGAGCAGGTTCCCGAAGCCGCCGCAGCTCGAGCACGCGCCGTACGGGCTGTTGAAGGAGAAGAGCGTGGGCCGCAGGTTCGGGAACGACGTCCCGCAGCGGTCGCACCGGAAGTGGCGGCTGAAGCGACGCGCGTCATCGGGTCGGGTCCGCTCGCGCTCGAACACGACCGCCTCGCCTTCCCCCTCGGAGTAGGCGCGCTCGACCGCCTCGGCGAGCCGCGCCGGCGGCGTCGAGGCCGTCACCCGGTCGACGACGACGAACAGGGGCGCCATGGACGTCAGATCCATCCCTTCGATCTCGTCGAGATGGATCTCGCGTCCGGCCGCCAGCAGCCGGACGAATCCGAGCGCGCGCAGGTTCTCGACCAGCACCTCATGAGTCAGCGCTCCCGAGATCGGCAGCGGAAACGTCACGTACCATCGCTTCCCGGCCTCGGCGGAGAGCACGCGCGCCACCGCGCCCGGCGTGAGCGGTCGCACCTCGATCCGGCAGCGCGGACAGACGAGGATCCCGGCGCGCGCGTAGAGCAGGCGAAGGAAGTCGTAGACCTCCGTGGCCGTGCCGACCGTCGAGCGACGGTTCATCGTGGGGTTCGCCTGCTCGATCGCGATCGCCGGCGGCAGCCCTTCGATCGAGTCGACGTCGGGACGCGGCAGGCGGTCGAGGAACTGCTGCGCGTAGGTGGAGAGCGATACGACGTATCGCCGCTGTCCCTCGACGTAGATCGTGTCCAGGGCCAGCGAGGACTTGCCGGACCCGCTCACGCCCGTGATGACCGACAGGCGCGATCGCGGGAAGTCCACGTCGACGTCCTTGAGGTTGTTCTGGCGGGCGCCGCGGACGGCGATGGCGGTCTGACCGATTTCGCTCACGGGCCGGGAATGTAGCCGCGGACAGTGGTGGAACCTAACCTTCCGACATGGCGCGCGAGCCGATCTCCGTCTTCCAGCTGGCGGGCATCAGAGTCACGCTCGACCCGAGCTGGTTCCTGATCTTCCTGCTCCTCGCGTGGTCGCTGGCGACCGGCTACCTCCCCCAGCAGCTGCCCGACGCCGGCAGCGGAGTCCTGTGGGGCCTCGGCGTGGGGCTCGCGCTGGCGCTGTTCGGCAGCGTCCTGGCGCACGAATTCTCGCACTCGCTGGTCGCGCGCGGGCGCGGGGTCGAGGTCAACGAGATCACGCTGTTCATCTTCGGCGGCGCGGCGAAGCTCAGGGACGAGCCACGCGACGCGGCTTCGGAGTTCCTCATCGCCGCCGCGGGGCCCGCGCTCTCGGTCGCCCTTGGAGCGGGGTTCCTGTTCCTGGCCGCGGGGGTCGAAGCCGCGGTATCGCCCGCGATCCACGCCGGCCTCTGGTGGCTGGGCATGATCAACATCGCGCTCGCGGTCTTCAACCTGATGCCCGGCTTCCCGCTCGACGGCGGCCGGATCCTCCGCGCCATCCTGTGGTGGCGGACGCGGGATTTCGAGCGCGCGACCGTGGGCGCGGCGCGAACCGGGCAGGTGCTGGCCGCGCTCCTCATGGGGCTCGGGGCCGTCATGGTCGCGACGACGGGCAACTGGAGCTGGCTGTGGGAGATCCTGATCGGGTGGTTCCTGTGGAGTGCGGCGACGCGCAGCATCCGAGTCGCGCGGCTCAAGGACGCCGTGGGGGGGATTTCGGTCCGTGACGTGATGACCGATCGGGTGCCTGCGATCCGCGCCGACCAGAACGTCCGCGCCGGCCTCATGCAGGCGAGCGCGGTCCCGTGGGCCTCCGAGCTCGCCGTCGTCGAGCGCGACGGGCGACTGGTGGGGGTCGTCAGTCAGGCCGCGCTCCAGGACGCGGTGCGGGACGCGCCGGAGCGGACCGCGGGCGAGGTCGCTTCGGCGCCGGACGACCACCAGCTGATCGCGCCCGACGCCCCGGCCGCGGATCTCGTCGAGAAGCTCGCCCAGCTGTCCGATCAGCTCCTGCTCGTCGTCACCGACGGGAAGCTCCTGGGAACGGTGGATCCACGCGCTCTCGTCTCCGTCCTGCGGCGATCGGAGGCGGAGGAGGGCGGCGCGCGCGGGACTTGAGCGTGTCCGGACGCGCCGTCCTGCTTCGAGGACCGGTCCTCAGTCCGGTGGACGCCGGGCGCGCGGAGGCGTTCGCGAACGGCTTCGTGCGGATCGGGTCGGACGGCCGGATCGCCGGCGTCGGCCCGTGGCGGGCCGATCTCGACGCGGAGCCGGCCGTCGACACGGGCGGCGCGCTGATCCTCCCCGCGTTCGTCGACGCCCACGTCCACCTGCCTCAGCTCGACGTCCGCGCGCGGTACGGCGCGCCACTCCTGCGCTGGCTCGAGCGCGACGTGTATCCGGCCGAAGCGGGGTTCGCGGATCCGGAGCACGCCGCGCGCGCATCCGCGCGCTTCTTCCGGGCGCTGGCCGCCGCCGGCACCGGCACGGCCGCCGTCTTCGCCACCGTCCATCCCGAAGCCGCGGAGCGCGCGTTCGAGGCCGCTGAAGCGAGCGGGCTCAGGATCGTCATGGGGAAGGTGCTGATGGATCGCGGGGCCCCGCCCGCGCTCCTCGAATCCGCCGCGGACGGGATCCGTGCGACGCGCGCGCTCGCCGAGCGCTGGGACGGCGGCGGCGGCGGACGGCTCTCGGTGGCGGTGACGCCGCGCTTCGCGCCCGCCTGCTCGCGGGAGATCCTCTCTGCCGCGGGGGCCCTCGCGCGCGACGCGGGCCTCCGCGTCCAGACGCACCTCGCGGAATCGGCGGACGAGATCGAGGCCGTCCGCCGCGCCTTTCCGGAAGCGGGCGACTACCTCGAGGTGTACGAGCGCGCGGGGCTCGCGACCGATCGCGCGATCTTCGCGCACGCGGTCCATCTGGACACGTCGGAGTTCTCGCGCCTGGCGAGCGCCGGCTCGGCGATCGCATGCTGTCCGACCTCGAACGCGTTCCTCGGCGCGGGCGCGTTCCCGCTCACCGCCGCGCGCGAGACCGGCGTGGAGATCGGCCTCGGATCCGACGTCGGCGCCGGACCCCAGCTCTCGCTCCTCGACGTCGGTCGGCACCTCGCGTACCTCGATCGACCGCCGGCTGAGGAGATCCTGTACCGCGTCACCCTGGGCGGCGCGCGGGCGCTCGGGCTGGACGGTGCGACCGGGCGCCTCGTGCCCGGGCGGGCCGCGGACGTGCTCCTGCTCGCGCCCCCGACCGACGCGGTCGGAAACCCGCTCGAGCGCTTCGTCCAGTGCGTGTTCCGCCAGCCCGAGACGCGCGTCGTCGCGCTCCTCGTCGACGGATCGCTCGTCCACGGCCGGCTGGAGCCCGAGCGCCGCGCCGGCTAGCGGCTCGCGAACTGCGGGTCGAGGACCTGCATCTCCTGACGCACGGCGTCCCACGTCCGATCGATCCGCGCCGGGATCTGCACGCCGGTCATCGCCGCGTCGACCCGCCTGGCGGAATCGACCAGCGCCGCGCCGGCGGCGGTGACACCCTGCACGTTCCCCGAAGCGCCGACCACCTGCTCGTAGAGCCCGGCGGCGTCGGCGAACGCGGACAGCGCGAACCACAGCGCCACCTCGTCGTCCTCGTACAAACGCCGGCTGTCCATGCGCCCGGCGGTCGTGACGCCCAGGGTCGAGCGCCAGCGGGTCACCATGTCGGTGGCGAGGCCGCGGAGATAACGGGCCTCGTTGGGAGTGAGCGCCACCGCGAGGCCGACGTCGAGCCCCAGCAGATCCGCGGTCCGGCCGTCGAGATTGCCGGTCGCGAGCACACCGTTGTCGATCTGGAAGGCGAGCAGGGCGCGCTGCGTGGCGTCTCCGAGCTCGCCGTCGATCGGGCCGCGGTAGTAGCCTCGATTCCGCAGCTCGGTCTGCGCCGCGCGGATCGTCTCGGCCGCCGTGTAGATCGTGAACGCGTCCGGGCCCCGGGCCGGCGCGCCGATCGCGGCCAGGACGATCGAGCGCTCGAGCTGGACGGCCGCGCGCGTCCCGGCCCTCAGGTCGACGTCCGAACCTTCCGAGAGCAGGGAGCCGATCGCCCCCAGGAATCCGCTGAGCGGGTCGGACTCGGCCGCGCCTCCGATCGCGCCGATCGTCGCGCCCACGCCCTGACGCCCGCCGACGAGCACGACCTGGGCGTCGCCCTGGGCGTCGATCTGCCTGCGCTCGGCGGGATCGGTGCTCGTCAACTTGCCGTCGATCGCGACCGTGCCGTCGCCGGCCAGCCGCAGCTCGTCGAATTCCACGCCCAGAACGCCCGAGTCGTTGCCGCTCGCGCGCCGCACGAACGTCACGACGCCGGCGATCCGGCTGCCCGCCGGGATCACGGTGTACCCTTCGACCCGGACCGAATCCTCGACCGTCGTCGTGAACCGCGCGCCCTGAGTCGTGGTCGCCGAGCTGAGTCGCTGATCCGTCGTGACGGTGAGGACCGTGCCTTCCGGCAGGAGGATCCGCTGCTGCGCCCGGAGACCCGGGGCGTGGAGAGCCAAGGCCGTCGTCGCGACGAGCGCAGTGAGGATCTTCGAGACCCGAACCGTATCCATCCGTCCCTCCTTGTGGGTGACCCAAGGAGATCGTAGGTCCAACCGGATTCGGAGTCTGTCAGAGAGAAAACACCGAAGGGACGCGAAAACTAGCCCCGGCGCGCGGCCACGATCTTGGAGTACCCGAGCCGATTGAACGGCCAGCGCGGGGCGACCCTGCGGTCCAGGCGATGGAGGAGGCGGAAGGCGCGCGCGCGCCAGTCGTGGCCGCGGGCGTCGGTGGCGAGCGGGACGAGCAGCGTGAAGACGTGGATCCCGACGACGTCCTCGAGGCGGAAGCCGTTCCGCTCGAGGAGTCCGACGAGCTCGGGATGAGTGAACGTCTTGAGCGTGAGCCTCACCGGACGGCCGTCGTCGTCGTAGAACTCCCAGTCGCGCACGGCTCCTTCCCGCGATGAGGCCGCATGGACCAGCCGGCGCGGGTTCACCAGCGTGCGCACGTTCCACTCGTTGTCGACCGAGAGGACGACCCTCCCTCCCGCGTGGACGACCCGCCCCAGCTCGGTCATCACCGCGGCGTGGTCGGCGATGTGGCTGAGCGGCTCTCCGTACGAGAGAACCGCGTCGAAGGTGCCGCTCCTGAACGGCATGCGGGTGGCATCCGCGACCAGGACCGATCCGCGCGCGCCCTCGAGCTTGACCTTCGCCTTGCGCACGAGCCGCGGCGAGACGTCGATGCCGAACGTCCAGTCGGCGATCTCGGCCACCGCGCGCGTGTGGATCCCCGTGCCGCAGCCCAGGTCGAGCACCCTCCCGCGCCACATCGGAATCCGATCCATCAGATCCTCGGCGTAGGTCTCGTACTGGGTGATGTAGAACGGCTGGGCGTGAATCTCGTCGTAGGTCTCGGCCATCGCGTCGTACACGCTGGCCACGTCGCGGTAGGGCGAGATTCCGGCGGACGGGGGCTGGCGCAGGCGCTCGGCCTCAGAACAGCCAGTGGAGCGAAAGCTGGGGCGCGGGGATCAGGTCCCCGCTGTCGGTCCAGTACGTGAACACGCCCTCCAGCGAGACCGCGACGCCGGGACCGAGCGGGAGCTCGACTCCGGCCCCGAGGCCGATCGCGCCGCTGTCGTCGACGTCGTCGAAGACCCGCTCGCTGATCACGTTCCCTTCGTCGTCGAACTCGACCTCGGTATCCTCGCCCGAGCGGCGCCACCAGCCGATCGAGCCCACCAGGTAGACGCGTTTCCGTCCGTCGTCGGACAGGATGCGGAGGCCGGAGACGCCCAGGTCGAGGAACGAGGAGTCGCCTTTCTTCCAGGCCAGGATCGCGGCGCGGAATCCGAGCGCCGAGGGGAGGATCTCCTGGTACGAGAGCCCGGTCCCGGACGCGAGACCGACGGTGACGCCGACGGCCTGGTTGCGGTTCTGGTCGAAGGGGATCTGCGCCAGAGCCGGACCGGCGAGCGTGGCGAGGGCGAGGACCGTCAGGGAGAAGAGTGTCGTCTTCATGCAGGAGTCGTCATTCCAGGCTGGTGGGCCCCGTGGGATTCGAACCCACAACTCTCGGCTTAAAAGGCCGATACTCTACCGTTGAGTTAGGGGCCCGGGAAGAAAATACGCGCCCGAGACGTGATCACCAAGTCACGCAGTGGAATAGAGTTATCGCTCCCTGCGCGATTCTGCTTTGCGCCAAAGCTTTTCGTTCCGACGAGTGGGTGTACCGAATCTCTCACGGTCGCGCGCGCGAAGCCAGACGCTTGTGAGCTAGCCGATCCGAGCCTCAGCTAGCTTCTTCCACCGGGGTTTCAGAGGCTCTTCTAGATTGCGGCACAAAGCTGTCTAGCAAATCGACATTAGCGACGTAGCCGGTACCGACTCTCCGTATCAGTTTCCTCCTCAAAAGTTCTCTTATATCGCGGGTGAGCGTCTTGCTGGTTTTGCCAGCATACGCCTCCGCGACTTGTGGAGAGATGCGTTTTAGATCAGATGCCCTAATGGGCCCGTCAGC
>DATBJO010000017.1:0-46747 GCA_036556305.1 Gemmatimonadota bacterium | reverse complement strand
CGGACCTACGAGCTCGTCGCGTACCTGCGCTCGATTCAGGAGCCCTGAGCCTGCGCGTGGTCACGGTCAACACGGGCGCCGACACCGTCAAGGCGGCGCTCGCCGATGTAGAGGCCGGCGTCGCACACGTGCTCGTCCAGCACGTCGAACCGAGGCCGGCGAGCGGCGGATGTCGCGTGGAGGTGCTGCGGGCGCTCCGCGCCGTCGCACCCGACCCTGCCCACGTCGAAGCAGTCGGGCATCGGGTGGTGCACGGCGGGCCGTTCCACGATTCGATCCTCATCGACGATCGGATCGAGTCGGCGCTCGAGACGTTCGCCCGGTTCGCGCGGCGGCACAACACCGCCGCCCTGGAGGGGATCGCGACGGCCGGTGAGGTCTTTCCCGGGCGGCCCATGGTGGCCGTCTTCGACACGGGCTTCCACGCCCATCGACCGCCCGAGTCGATGCGCTATGCCCTCCCCGCCGATGTCGTCGAACGCCTGGGGCTCGTGCGGTACGGATTCCATGGCCTCGCCCACGCTTCACTCGTCCGCGCGCTGGCACGGGCCACGGCCGTCCAATCCGCTCGTGTAACAGCGGTCACGCTTCAGCTCGGCGCCGGATGCTCCGCCTGCGCGGTCGAAGAGGGCCGATCGATCGAAACTTCCATGGGCTTCACTCCCCTCGAGGGGCTCGTCATGACCACGCGCTGCGGAGACGTGGATCCCGGCGCGGTCCTGACTCTGGTCGATCAAGGGTACGAGCCGGAGGACGCATGGTCTCTCCTGGGCGAGCGCTCGGGGCTTCTCGCCTTGGGCGGGTCGGCCAGCGTGCTCGAGCTCCTGGCGCTGGAGAATGTCGGCGACGTCAAGGCCGGCCTGGCCCTGCGCATCTTCGTACGTCGGATCGCGATGATGGTGGGTGGATACCTCACGCTGCTGGCCGGGCGGGGCGCGATCGTCTTCGGCGGCGGGATCGGCACGAACTCCGCCGCGATCCGAGCCCGCGTGGCGACTGCGCTCCGGGCCTGGGACGTTCGGCTCGACGCGAACCGAAACGAGGCCGGAGCGCCTGGCGAGATCTCGGCCCCCGGCACCCGCCCGGTGTGGGTCTTCTCGACGGACGAGGAGCGGGAAATCGCGGAGGAGACCGCGCGTGTGCTCGCGGACAGGACGACCAGGTGAGCCGTGTGATGCCCTGCTTGCTCCTCGCGCTGGCCGTCGCGGCATGCACCCAGGCCGGAGCCGGGAAATCCGTCGGATGGGCGGCCCGGAGCGAGACGACGGTCGGCGAGTGCGGCGCCGAGGATCCGGCGACCCTGGTGCCTTCGTCCGAGGAGGTCGGATCCGATTCCCTCTCCCTCCGGCTCAACGTCCCGGCCTACCGGCTGGACGCCGTCGAAGGAGAGCGGACCGTTCGCGAGATACAGGTCGCCGTCGGGACGCCCGACCACCCCACGCCGACCGGCGAGTTCCTGGTGACGAGGGTGACCTGGAATCCCTGGTGGATTCCCCCACCCTTCGAATGGGCGAAGCACGAGCGCTTGACGCCTCCCGGCCCGACGAATCCCACCGGGCGGGTCAAACTCTATTTCGGCGAGTACCTGTACCTCCATGGAACGCCCGTCGAAGCCAGCCTGGGGCAAGCCGCCTCTCACGGGTGCGTGCGCATGAGCAACGCCGACGCCATCGCGCTGGCGCGTCTCGTGCACGCCCATGCCTCTCCCCGCCTCGCGCCCACCGTGCTGGACACGCTCGAGGCGAACTCCAGCCGCACGCGATCCATCGTCCTGGATACTCCGGTGCCGCTCTCGAGCCGCTACGATCTCGTCGAGGTGCGGGGCGGCCGGATCGAGATCCACCCCGATGTGTACGGGCGCCACGAGGTGGGCGCGGCCGACGTGCTCGCGGCGCTCGAGCGCGCGGGCATCCGCCCCGATCAGGTGGATGCCGACCGGCTTCGCTCCGCGTTACGGTCCCCGCCGCCACTGGCGATCCCGCTCTCCGGAATCCTGCGCCGCCCCGCACCCCAGCCGGCGCCGGGTGGATGATTCCATCTCGCCCGATTTGCACGACGTCCGTGAGCGTTTCAGCGCGAAGGCTGCGGCGCCTGGCGCGACTCGGCTTCGGCCACCGTGCGCAGTCCGGTCAGCACGCTGTCGGGATTCAGGGAGATGGAGTCGATGCCGCACTCGACGAGGAAGGCGGCGAACTCCGGGTGGTCGCTCGGCGCCTGGCCGCAGATCCCGACCGGTCGGCCGGCGGCATGTGCGGATCGGATCAGGTCGCGGATCAAGCGCTGGACGGACGGCCGCCGCTCGTCGAACAGGTATGCGAGTCGCTCCGCGTCACGATCGACGCCCAGCACGAGCTGAGTCAGGTCGTTGGAGCCGATCGAAAAGCCGTCGAAGCGCTCGGCGAACGCATCGGCCTCCAGGATGTTGGACGGAATTTCCGCCATGACGTAGACCTCAAGGCCATCCTCGCCGCGCCGCAGACCGTTCTCCGCCATTACCGCGAGTACACGCTCCCCCTCTTCCGGCGTCCTGCAGAACGGGATCATGACGACAATGTTGTCGAGCCCGAGCTCCTCGCGCGCGCCGCGGATGGCTCGGCACTCCAGAGCGAAGCCTTCTCGATACCCCTCGCTGTAGTACCGCGCGGCACCGCGCCAGCCGAGCATCGGGTTCTCTTCATGGGGCTCGAACGCCGCGCCGCCGATCAGATCCGCGTATTCGTTGGTCTTGAAATCGCTGGTGCGGACGATGACGGGGTCGGGCCAGCGTGACGCGGCGATCGTCGCGATGCCTCGCTTCAACCGCTCCACGAAGTACTCGGCCGGGTTCTCATATCCACGCGTGAGCTGGGCGATCGCGACCTGCGCCTCCGGGTCTGTCACCTTGTCGGGCTGCAGCAGCGCCATGGGATGGACCTTGATCTCGTCATTCACCAGGTATTCTACACGCGCAAGCCCGATGCCGCGGCACGGTAGCCGCCACCACCGCATCGCAGCTGCGGGGCTGGCGATGTTCATCATGATGCGGGTGCGCGTAACGGGGAGGTCCTGAAGCGAGAGCTCCACCGAGTCGAAATCCAACCGCCCGCGATAGACGCGCCCCACCGGCCCCTCGGCGCAGGAGAGGGTGACCTCGCCGCCTTCGGGCAGCGCGTCAGTGGCGTCGCCGGTGCCCACGATCGCCGGGATCCCCAACTCACGGCTCACGATCGCCGCGTGGGACGTGCGTCCTCCTTGATCGGTCACGATGCCGGCCGCCCGGCGAAGCAGCGGCACCCAATCCGGGTCGGTGCGGCGGGTGACGAGGATCGCTCCCGCGGGAAACGAGTCGGCGGATTGTGGCGTGACGACTACGCTCACCGGCCCCGCCACGATCGCCTCTCCCACGGCCTGGCCCGACGCCAGTACCGCCCCCCGTTCCCGCAGCTCGAAGACGCGCAGGACCCCCGCGTCCTTGCGCGACTGGACGGTCTCCGGGCGCGCCTGAACGACGTAGATCGCGTCCGTTCTGCCGTCTTTCGCCCACTCGACGTCCATCGGCCGACCGTAGTGGCGCTCCACCACCACGCCCCAGCGGGCCAGGGCCAGGATCTCTTCATCCGCCAGGACGAAGGATTCGCGCTCCGCACCGGTCGTCTCGACGTTCACCGTGGGCGAACCGCCGGCCCGGTCATAGATCATCTTCAACGCCTTGCTCCCGAGCGTTCGGGCGAGGATCGGGCGACGCCTCGGGTCGTCGAGCTTCGGCTTGAACACCACGTACTGGTCCGGTGTGACCGTGCCTTTGACGACGTTCTCCCCGAGCCCCCATGCCGCATGGATGAGCACTACGTTGGGGAAACCCGTGTCGGTGTCGAGCGTGAACAGCACGCCCGCTCCGGCGAGGTCCGAGCGCACCATCTTCTGCACGCCGACCGAGAGCGCGATTCGCAGGTGGTCGAAGCCCATGCGGTCCCGGTATGCGATCGCCCGATCGGTGAAAAGCGACGTCACGCAATCGCGCCAGGCGGCTAGAAGCGCATCCTCGCCACGCACGTTGAGGAACGATTCCTGCTGCCCGGCGAAGCTGGCCTGCGGCAGATCTTCGGCGGTCGCGCTGCTGCGGACGGCGACGTCGACTTCGCCCTCTCCCGAGCGGCGGCCGAGCTCGCGGTAAGCCGAACGGATGGAGTCCGCGATCGCCTCCGGAACGGCACTCTCCCGGAAGCGGGCACGGATCGCCGCCCCGGTCTCGGCGAGAGACCCCTCGTGGGTGGCGAGGCGGGCGAGCGCGCTCGCTATCGGCTGGCGCAAGCCGTTGGCATCGACGAATGCCCAGTAGGCAGCGGCGGTGGTCGCGAAACCGTCCGGAACCCGCACGCCTTGGGGGCCGAACTCGCGCACCATCTCGCCCAGCGAGGCGTTCTTGCCGCCAACCAGGGGCACGTCGCGATTGCTCAACGTCTCGAACCAGCGTACGAAGCCCGCCGGCTGGGCGCTCGCTAGCGAGGGTTCGCCCTCAACGCGCAACGTTCGCTGCTCCTCGGCCAGGGGACGCTCGATTCAGGGCCGCATGTCGTCCAGCGACTCGAGCTGGCGGCGGGCGCGCTCTTCGGGAGTGTCGTCGGCCTCCTCGTACAGGGCACCCTCCCACGATCCGTAGACGGGATTGGGAATCATGATCCACCGGTCGCCCCAGCGGTCGCCGTAGCGCTGGACGAGCCGGTCGCGCTCCTCGCGCGGGAGCCGGGCGGAGACGAAATCGTTGAAGTCGTCGCCGACGAGAAGCACGATCCGGTAGCGCTCGGCGATCGCCTCTCTCCGGGAGGTCTTGTCGCTGCCCCAGCCCTCCCGTTCCCCGCGCGACAGGATCGTGTCGACCTCCGGGTCGAGAGGCAGGCCTTCCGCTTCGAGGTTCCGGCGCGTCGCCTCCTCGAGCGGCTGGTCGCGGTTGGTCACGTAGAAGACGGCGACGCCCAGCGAGTCCGCGAAGACCAGGAACTCCCGCGCTCCCGGGACCGCCCGTGCCCGCGCCTCGTCGACCCACGCGCCCCAGGCCTCGGGGTCGAACGAGCCGCCGGCGAGGATCGTCCGCACCTGGTGGGGGGAGTTGTCGAGCACGGTCTCGTCGACGTCGAGAACGACGGCGGGCGGGAGCATGGCGAAGTCCTGACCCTCCTGCTCGACCGCCGCCGTCCAGCCGGAATCGGCGAGCGCGATCGGGAGGACTTCGCGCGCCTCGTCGAAGGCCTGGAGCGCTGCCGCACGGTACTCGGCGGAGGTCTGTTGCCAGAGGGTGGCGAAGAGCGTCGGGTGCTCGGCGAGATCGATGGCCGCGGTGTCGGGCACCTCGACTCGCGGCGCCCGATCCGCGCGCGGAGCGCCGCGGGACGTCGCGCAGGCCGCCGGCGCGAGGACGAGCGCCGCAGCGGCGGCGATCCTGACGGCTCGGGGGTTCACGCACGGCAAGGTAGCGCGAGACCGCAGGCGTCGCATTCGATTCGGCGCCGTGAGGCTTCCGCGGCATGGCGGCGGCCGGTCAAAGGACGACGGGGCGGTCCGGCAGGTCGCCGGTCGGGCCGCCTTCGCGCGGGAAGCTCGCGCGCAGGTGCTCCCCCACGGCCTCGATCCCCCAGATCACGGCGCGCCCGAACTCTCCCTCGCGAATCCGCTCCTCCATGCCGCGGCAGATCGCCTCCCACCCCTCGGGCCCTACCCGCGCGTCGATCGCGCGGTCGCCGATGATCTCGAAGTCGCGGTCGGCGAGAAGGAAGTAGATGAGGACGCCGTTGTTGTGCTCGGTGTCCCAGACCCCGAGCTCGCCGAACACCTCGATCGCGCGCTGGCGCGCCGTGATTCCCCGCAGGACCTCGCGCGTGTCGAGCGAGTGCTGGACGGCGAAGCGGATCTGGCCGCCGTGAGCGGTCTCGCTCGCGCCGATCGCCGCCTCGATGTTCGCGAGCGTCTCCGGCGGGAACACCCTGCCCACGCTCCATGCGGTCGTGAACAGGTGCCGCAGCGTCCTTCGGAGATCCACGCCGCCTACCAGCGCCCCGAGGCTCCGCCGCCGCCGAAGCCGCCCCCGCCGCCGCTCCACCCGCCGCCGCCCGACCCTCCGCCCGAGGGCCAGCCCATCCCGCCCCAGCCTCCGCGGCGGTAGCCGCCGCGCCGCTGGCCTGGCATGCCGCCGAGGAGCGTGAAGAAGAACGCGATGACGGCGACGACGAGCGCGGCGATCGTCGACGCGACGAGCGCCCATGCGATCGCGCCGGTCAGGCCGCCGGTGATGACCGCCGCCGGCAGCCGTCCGAAGATCGCGCGTAGGATACTCCCCACGACGACCACCATGATGAACCCGATCGTCAGGAGCCCGCCGAGGCCACCGCCACCGTCGCCCGGCCAGGGCGGGGAAGCCTCGGGCTCGGGGAGCTGTTCGCCGTCGATGACCCGGATGATCGCGTCGATCCCGGCGTTCACCCCACCGGCGAAGTCCCCCTCCCGGAAGCGGGGCACCACGATGTCCTCGACGATGCGGTCGGCGATGGCGTCGGGAAGCGCGCCTTCCAGGCCGTAGCCGACCTCCAGGCGCAGCGCGCGGTCTTCCTTCGCCACGAGGAACAGGACGCCGTCGTCGACGTCCTCGCGGCCGAGCTTCCACTCGTCGACCACGCGGATCCCGTACTGCTCGATCGTCTCCGGCCCCGTCGTCGGGACGAGCAGGACGGCGATCTGGCTGCCCTTCCGCTCTTCGAATGCGGCGAGCCTCTGCTCGATCGCCGCGACCTCGCCGTCGGTCAGCGTACCGGTGAGGTCGGTGACGCGGCGCTGGAGGGCCGGAACCGGCACCTGGGTCTGCGCCGCGGCGCGCGGCGCGAGCCCGGCCCCGAGGAGCGAAAGCACGGCGAGCGCGGCGGCGAACCGGCGCGTCATGGGGCGCAATGCAACGCCGGGGACGCTACGGGTTCGCCGGGGCCGGCGTCGTCGGCTGCGGTGTCGTGTCGGGCCGCGAGAAGTCGACCGCTGGCGGCTCGGCGATGTCCGCTTCGTCCTCGACCGTGAAGTTCGGCTTGGTGTCGTAGCCGAAGACCTTGGCGGTCAGGTTCACGGGGAATCTGCGGACCGTGGTGTTGTATTCCCGCACCGCGTCTATGTAGCGGTTGCGCGCCACCGCGATCCGGTTCTCGGTGCCTTCGAGCTGCGCCTGGAGCTCGCGGAAGCTCTGGTCCGATTTCAGATCGGGGTAGTTCTCCACCACCACCAGGAGACGCGACAGGGCGGACGACATCTCCGCCTGGGCCTGCTGGAACTCGGCGAACGCCGCCGGGTCCTCGATCAGCTCCGGCGTCGCCTGGACCGCGCCCACTCTGGCGCGCGCGTTCGTCACGCTCTGGAGCACCTCGCGCTCCTGCGCGGCGTAGCCGCGCACCGTTTCGACCAGGTTGGGAATGAGGTCGGCGCGGCGCTGATACTGATTGACCACCTCGCTCCAGGCGGCGGTCACCGCTTCGTCCTGCTCCTGAATGGTGTTGTACCCGCAACCGTAGAGCGCGAGACCCGATGCGACGATCGCCAGCGCCTTCACGACTCGATTCATGGGAGTCCTCCTGTCGGTAGGCGAAGATACACCCGGGAGGCGACGCGGACTCGCCGGGTCGGAGGGCGTTCTCCCACACGCTCCGACCAGAGAATCCCGACCGACGCGGCACGCCTTCCGCCATAGCATCGTCTCGTGGGCGAAGCACGGAATCGATGGGACGTCGGCCTTATCCAGGGAGGACCCTCGTGAACCCTGCACACCAGCGTCTTCTCAAGCACGGTGTCCTCGCCGGGTCGATCGGCTACGCCGTCGTGGTCGCCTTCTTCGCGATCGCGAACGTGGCTCAGGGACGCTCCCCGCTCTTCACCGCCGCTGTGCTCGGAAACACGCTCCTGGGCGCGCCGTCCACCGGGGTGGCTGCCGCCCCGGTCGCGGTGTACAACGGGCTCCATCTGACAGCGTTCCTGCTCCTCGGCCTCGTGGGGGCGTGGCTCGCCGGCCTGGTCGTGCGCCGCCCGCAGCTCTGGTATCTGCTCTTCCTGCTCGGTGTGGTCGTCTTCTTCCACCTGTTCGGCGTCGTGGCCAGCCTCGCCGCGCCCGCGGGCGCGGACGTCGTGCCCCTTTGGGAGATCCTCGCCGCCAGCTTTTTGGCGGTGAGCGCCATGGCGGCGTGGCTCTGGCGCGCCTACCCGGGGATCCGCGCGAGGGTGGGGGCGGTGGGGGACTTCGAAGATCAACTGGAAGAGCCGGGAGCGAAGCGCCGTTCGTAGAGCGCGCGACCCTGGGAGTCGGCTCAGATCGGGTGCTCCCGGAGGATCGTGGCCCGTACCCGAGTCCCTTCGCCGGGCCGGCTCTCGATGTCCAGCGTTCCGCCCGCGGCGGCGGCGCGCTCCCGCATCTCGAACAGACCCAGCGCGTCGCCGGCCAGGGCCTCGTCCACGTCGAAGCCGCGGCCGTCGTCCTCGACACTGACCGAAATGGCACCGCTCTCCCGCGCGATCTTCACCATGGCGTGCTCCGCGGCGGAATGCATTGCGACGTTGTCGAGGGCTTCGCGGACGATGCGATAGAGCTCGAGCTCGAGCGGGGGATTCCGATCCAGCTCCTCGGCTTCGACTTCCACGCTCAAGCCCGCGTCCGAGAGCTCGCGCGCGTAGGCCTCGACCGCCGCCTCGAGCCCCAGCTCGTCCAGAACCCTCGGCCGCCGGGAGACTGCGTACCCGCGAATCACCTCGAGCGCCGCGGCGATCTGGTCTCGCGTCTCCTCGAGCAGACCTTCGAGCGCGTCCGACCCCCCGGCCGCCAGCCGCAGCCTGACGAGGAGCGCGGCGAGTCGCTGCGCCGTGTCCTCGTGGAGCGCTTGGGCCACCCGATCGCGTTCCTCCTCCTCCTGGCGCATCGCGCGGGCCGCCGCCTCCCCGAGCTTCCGGCGATAGACGACGATGCGCTCGAGCGCATCGTTGAACGCCTCCACCAGCCGCGCGAAATCCCTGTCCGCCAGCGCGGAGCGCGGGGCGCGGACCGACAGATCGCCCTGGCGCACGCGCTCGGCAACCTGCTCGAGCCGGTGAAGGGGATCGAGGGCCAGTTGGAGGATCACGGCGTCGACGAGAATCGTCATCACGAGACCCGTCAGGACGACGGGAACGGCGACCGCCAGAGCCTCCCGTTCGGTGCCGGCGGCGAGCGCGGCCGCGAGGGCTCCCGCCAACGCAGCGAGCGCCACGAGGATCGAGTTGGTGATCAGGATCTTGGTAAAGAGCCGAACTCGAAGGAGCGGCCGCAGTCGATCCGCGATTCTCATGCGCGGAGCCTCGACCGGGAACCTGTCCGGCCTCCCCGCGCCGAGCGGGAGAACGCGGCCAGGCCGCCCGCGAAGCAGACCGCCGTCCAGGCTGCGATGCTCCCCGCCGACGCGGCGATCAGCCCCTCGCGGCCGAGCGCGTCGAGGAGCGAAGCGCCCACCGGACCGAGCACCTGGAGGTCCGGATCGAGGATGGCGAGCGTCGCCAGCCGGTACGCCTCGATCGGATTGACGATCGACCACGCCTCGAGCAGCCGGGCGGGCAGGCCCCAGCGGACGAAAGCGCTGATGACTCCGAGGCTTCCCAGTCCGAGGAGCGCCAGCCAGAGCGTGAGGCCGAAGCTCGTCGCCCGCGTGCGGGAGCCGGTGAGGGCGGAGACCCACATCCCGAGAGAGACGAACGCCGCGGCCAGGAGCGCGGTGCAGACCACCAGCCCCGCGGCGGGGGCGGCGGGGACGCCGCGCGCCGTAGCGATCGCCATCGTCACCGAGAGTCCGGCCGTGAGCGACAGCACGACCGCCGCGACGACGCCGGCCCACTTGGCCCGATACACACCGCTCCTCGTAACCGGCTGGGCCAGCAGGTAGTCGAGCGTGCCGGCCTCGCGCTCGCCGGCGATGGCCGCCAGCGAGGGGACGAGCGCCATCAGCGGGACGAAGACGAGACCCAGCTGCATGAGGCCCGCCAGGGCGCGCGCGTACCCGCGCTGGCCCAGCAGCATGGCGTCGTTCTGGCCGAAGAGGATGAAGAGCACGCCCGCGAGCGCGAACGCGCCCGCGTTGACGAGGAACCACCAGCGCCGGACGGCGTCGCGCAGCTCGCGCCGGGCCAGGGGGCGCGCGCTCATCGGCGGCCCGCCGCCGAAGCGAGAGCGAAAGGCACGACCGCCTCGCGGGATTCGGCGATCGGCCGCGCTCCTCCGATCGCCTCGCGCAGCGTGGCGAGCGAGCCGTCGAACGCGATCCCGCCGTCGCGCAGCACGAGGAGCCGGCTCGTCAGGGGCTCGATCTCCTCCAGCCGGTGGCTCGCGAGCAGCAGCGTCGTCTCGGGCGCCACGCTCGAGAGGAGCCGCACGAGCTCGTGGCGGGAATCAGGGTCGAGACTCGCGGCAGGCTCGTCGAGGAGGAGGACCGGGCATTCCGCCGCGAGCGCGAGCGCCAGGTACGCCTTCTGGAGCATGCCCCCCGACAGGTCCCGCAAGGGCTTTCCGCCGGCTTGGGCCAGCGACATCCCGAGGTCCTCCAGGCGGGCCGCCGTCCGCCCCGCGGGAATGCCGCGGACGCCCGCGATCAGGTCGAGGAAGCCGCGGAGCGTGAGGTCGAAGACGGGCGGGAGCTGGGGCACGTAGCCGATCCGGCGGCGGACGTCGACGCCCGGAGGCCCGGCGGGCAAGCCGTCCACCGAGAGCGTCCCGTCGAAGTCAGCGAGGCCGAGGAGGCAGCGAAAGAGCGTGGTCTTCCCGGCGCCGTTGCCTCCCAGGATCGCCACGCGCTCCCCCGCGGAGATCTCGAACGAGACGTCGTTCAGGACGAGCGCGCTCCCGTACCGCTTGGTGAGCCCGCGCGCGCGGATCATGGGCCGCGCTCCCGCCGCCGCGCGCCGGCCGCGAGGGCGACCAGCGACGCGGCGGCTCCGAGCCCCCAGCCGAGCGGCGCCCGGGCGTCCGCGGTCCTCGCTCCCCGCCACTCTTCGCGCCAGCGGCGCGCGGCGGCGATCGCGAGCCGGGGCTCGGGGTCGACGACAACGGGCTCCGGACGCAGCAGAGGGAAGAACCGCACGAGCCCGTCCAGCGCCTCGAGCGCCGGCGCGAACGCGAAAATCCGCAGCTCCGGCCGCCGCTCGAGGAGGTCGTCCGCCAGGTGGGCGTGCACGTAGGGAGCGTCACCCTTCCCGTCGCCGTCGCGATCGAACCCTGCGTGCTCGCTCCAGTGGTTCCCGGTCCAGTCGTTCTGCGCGACCTGGCCGGCCCGCGCTCCACCCGCTACGCGAGCGGGCGCGCCGTTGGCGAGGAAGTCGTTGTGATGGAACCGGTTTCCCGTCACCGACGGGAGCATCCGGACGGCCACGCCGTTCAACGCGAACGTGTTGCCCTCGAAGCGGTTCGGGCGCGCCGGCCCGCTCGGCGAGTTGTCGAGATGGACGCCGACCGAGTTCTCGAGGAACAGGTTCTCCTCGACGACGATCTCGTCGCCGTCCTTCAGGCCGAGCCCCATCCCCGAAGATCCCGCCGCGTCGGCGAACACGTTGCCGATCAGCGTGAACCGGCTCGAATACATGAGGTACGCTCCGACCTGGTTTCCGGAGAGCCGGTTGCCGGTCAGGCGGCTGTGGCTGCAATACATCAGATGGAAGCCGTAGCGGCTTTCGCGGACGACGTTGTCATCGAGCGCGATGCGATCCGAGAAGTACGCGACCACGTCGCGGACGCCCCGCACCTCGTTCCCCGTCACGTGCGTATCCGGGCTGTACCACAAGCGGATGCCGTCCCCCCTTCGCGCCAGGTTGAACGGTTTGCCGCGAATGCGGTTGCCGGCGACCAGGGAGCCGGGGGACTGCTTGAGGTAGACGCCGTAGAGGACGTCCTCCATGCGGTTGCCGATGACCCTGGCCGGCGCCCCCCGGACCATCACGCCCGCGTGCTCGGCCTCGAGATCGGAGCCCGAGCCCCGCAGGACGAAGCCGCGCATCTCGAACGGCGCCAGCGCTTCGACGACGTGTCCCGCGCCTCCCCCGTCGACGACAGGCCAGCCCTCGCCGATCAGCGTCACCCGCCGAAGGATCCGGATCCGCTCGACGTACGTCCCGGCCGCCACGCGGATCGTGTCGCCGGGTTGGGCTTCCGCGAGCGCCGCTCCGATCGTGGCATGCGCGAAGCCAGGCCCGACCTCGAGGGTGCGCCCCACCGCTCCGGCCGACGGCGCGAGGGCGGTCGAGGCGACGAGCGCGGCGATCCCGAGGGCTCGCGTCCGCGCATTCACCCCGCGCGGAGCTCCATCCGCCGGCGCCACAGCTCGTAGACAAGGACGATCGGCCCCAGCACCCCGGCCACGATCATGATGATCCCGCCGACCCCCGGATAGCTCGTCACTTCGAACTGGCCCACCATCGTGGATCCGAAGAACGAGGGGCTGAACGGCTCGATCGTCAGCGGCGCCCCCTTCGCGAGCCCCTGACCGAACCGGGTCAGCCAGGTCTGGAAGTCGAAGACCATCACCGCGCCGAAGAGCGAGAAGTCGAGGTAGCCCATGGCCGCGATCGGCATCCGCGCGACCAGCGCTGCCAGCAGGGCGAAGCCGAGGAAACGCAGGATGAAGAACGGGATGAAGATGAACTCCCGGAACTCGTCGGGACGGATCTCCTCCATTCCGATGTAGTGGTTGAGGAGGTTGATCTCGCCGAGGTCGCCCGCGATCCGGTTGGCGTAGATCGTCAGGTTCAGGCCCTGCGGGTACTGCGGCGCGTGAAGCGTGATCTTCCAGACCGGCAGGAAGATCGCCGGCAGGAGGGCGAGCGCGATCAGGACCAGCAGGACTCGCGTCACGGACGAGATGTCTCCCCGAAAGAAGCCGGTCAATCCCTTCATGTCGGGTTCCGCGCGACCTCGATCACCATCGCTCTTCCTCCTTTCAACTGCCGGCTTTCGGCTTCCGCGGTCGAGTCCCTCCGCGGCGCCCTGCGGGGCCACCACGACCTGTATGCGCATGTCCCGTCCAGGGACCGCGCTGGCGCCGGCCCGCGGGGCGAGTCTTCTCCGCGCGAGCTCGCGGCCGCCGGGTCGTCGGCCTCGGTCGCTCATCCAGCAGTTTCGACTCGGCCGCGGACGCGCTCCACGGCAGCGCGAGGACCGGTGCTTCCGCATGACGCAGGACCTTCTCGGCCACGCTCCCGAGGAGCCAGCGATCGAGGCCCCGACGGCCCTGCGTGGCGATCACGACGAGGTCGGCTCTGGTCTTGCGCGCGCGTTCGAGGATCCCCGCGGCCGTATCCTCGGCTTCGATGACCGCGCCCGTCTCGGGATCGGTGTCGTGGAGCTCGAGGAACTCCCGCAGGGCTTCTTCCGACTGTTGCCTGCCGGGGAGCAGCGGAGCCGAGGGGTAGTACGGCACCGGCTGCCGTCCGGCGATTGCGCCCGGGATCACCAGCAGGACGTCGAGTTGCGCGCTCCTCGGTGCGAGACGCGACGCGAGACGGAGGGCCGCAGCCGAGCCTTCTCCGAGATCGACCGGCACGAGGACCCGGCGTAGACGCTTCAAGGGCTGATCGCCGGTGACGATCACGGGAACCGAGGCGTACCGGACGACTCTCTCGGCAGTCGATCCCAGCGCCAGCCGCTCGATCCGGGAATGGCCGCTCCTGCCCATGCATATCGCATCCACGCCCAGCTCCTGGGCCACATCCAGGATCTGTCGCCAGGCCGTGCCGAATCGAGTCTCCGTCCGGACTTTCCGGCCACCGCGACGGGCGCGCGTCGCCAGGGGTCCGATGGCGCGCCGCGCCTCTCGCATCCACGCCTCGGAAAGACCCGCAATGTCCATCATCGCCTCCGGGTAGGTGGCGACGGGCGAAGGGACTACGTGGAGCAGCACGATCGTCCCCCCGGCCTCCATCGCGAGGGCGCGGGCCGACTCCAGGGCGCGTCCCGCTGGATCGGAGAAGTCCGTGGCCACGAGGACTTTCTTCCACTTCGCGCTCATCTCTCTCTCCTCCTTACGGCCTGACCAGCAGGTAGCCGGCCATCTCGAGATGCAATGCCGAGCAGAATTCCGTGCAGTAGTACGGGAACACCCCCGCCCGGTCCGCTACGAACCGGATCGTCTGGGTCTCGCCGGGCTCGAGGCTCAGGTGGACGTTGTGCTTGTCGATCGTGAAGCCATGGGTCGCCTCGCGAGCCTGCTCGATGTTCGTAATGTGGAGCACGACGGTCTCACCGCGGTTCACGACGATGTGCTCGGGCGTGAAGTGGCTGCGGATCGCCGTCATGAAGACGTGGACCTCGTTGCCGCGGCGCTCGATCCGCTCGTCCCCCGGCAGGGGGACGTCGACCGTCCCCTTCGCCATCGTCGCCGGATCGAAGCCCACCTCGGGATACGTGGTCCACGCTTTCAGCTTGTCGGCCTTGATGATCTGCGCGTAATGCGGCTCGCCGATTCCGATCGGAGCGTCGTAGAGCATCTGCATCTGCGGCCCACCGATGTCGATCAGCTGGAAGTTCTGCGGGTGCAGCGGTCCGACCGGCTGGAAGCGGTCCAGCGACCACTTGTTGAGCGAGACCAGGTAGTTGCCGTCGGGAGAGCGGGTATCGCCCTCCGCCGCCGCGATGTGTCCGACGTTGTAGTGGACCGGCATCTTCTCGATGACCCGCATGTCCGCGAGGCTCCATTTCACCACCGCGGACTCCAGGAACAGGCTGGTGAAGGCGATGTCGTTCGACGCGAACTGGGTGTGGAGCGGACCCAGCCCCAGCTCCACCTGCCCGTCGATCACCGCGTCGTAGTCGAGGATCGGGACTCCGTAGCGGTCCTCGCCCGCGAACCTCCGCTGTGCGATCGCGTCCTGGATCTTCTGCCAGCTGTAGATCGTGGCGTGCGGGTCGAGCTTTCCGGCCACGACCAAGCGGGTCCCGTCGGGCGTGACGTCGACGCCGTGAGGGCTTTTGGGTTCGGGCACGAGGAACAGGATCCCCTCATCGACCGCCGTCTCCATCGGGATGACCCTGCGGCCCTGGATCGTGACCGTCTTGCCGGGCTGGTCCGCCACCTGCGCGGCCTTCTCCCAGTTGTAGACGATCATGTAGTCCATGTCGTTGGCGGAAGCTCCGGCTTCGAAGGGCGGATTGCCCTCCTCGATGCCGCCGGTCGCCATCTCGGTGTTGAACGTGTTCAGGAACGCCCAGCCCGCGGACGGGCCCTTGCCCGCGTCGGAGAGGTCCTGCCAGTAGGGCGGGAGCTCGATCGTGAACGAGCGCGACTCGTCGATCCGGCCGCGCTCGCGGTCGAACTTCCAGAGTGTCACCGCGCCGCGGTACTTCTCCTCGTACTCATCGAGCGGCGCGTAGCTGCCGTCGAGCGGAGCCGCGTACTGGCTGGGCTCGATGACGTATTCGGTGTTGGGGGTCACGAAGGCGGCCCCGTGGTTCGACGCCATGAGCGGGTCGGTCACGATCTGCTTGGTCTCGAAGTCCCGCAGGTCGATGACGGCGACGCGCGGATTCGCCTTGTCGCCGATGAACAGGTACTGGCCGTCGTAGTCGCCCTCCGTTTCGGAAAGGGCGGGATGATGGGTGTCACCCCAGCGGATGTCGCGGTCGACCATCCGCGCCTGGCGGAACAGCTCGGCGTGCTCCATCGAGCCGTAGCCGTAGCCCTGCCACGGCTCCGGCGTGAACACCGCGATGACCTTGAGGAGGCGCATGGACGGCACTCCGAGAACGAGCACCTGCCCGGATTGCCCGCCCGAGGCGAACATCAGGTAGTCGTCCAGCTTGCCGCTCGGGACGTACGTCTTCGCCGCGGCGAGCACGTCGGTCTCGCTCAGCCCGCGCGCTTCGGCCACGCTTCCCAGATCCTGGCCGGAGACGCTCTTCTGCCTGCCGCAACCGTTCACCCCGGTCGCGAGCGCGAGAACGGCGAGGGCCGCCAGGATCGATCGGACTCGGTGGTTCATTCGTCCTCCTCTTCCGCTGATTCTTCGCCCTGCTCGCGCAGGTACTCGTAGAGCGCCTTCGCCTGTTCCGGCTCGAGCGCCAGGTTCGGCATCTGGGTCATGTATTCGGCCATCAGCTGCTTCGCGACGGGGTCGTGGATCGTCATCGAGTCGGGGACCATCATCTGGTGATAGATCCATTCGAAGTCGCGACGCGCGGTGACTCCCGCCAGGTCGGGACCGGTCAGGCGGCCCTTCCCGATCGTGTGACATGCGATGCAACCCTTCGTTTCGAACAGGTCCTCGCCGAGCTCCGCGAGCTTCTCGTCGATCTCTCCGGTGGGCTCCTCGACGGGGAGCGTCGCGGCCTCCGCCACGGCTTCCGCCTGGGGCGCCGGCCGACCGGCCCCGGACGGGTCGCCGCCGCCACCGCCGCACCCGGCCATCAGACCGGCGAGCGCGATCGACAGGTACACGCTTCGATGTGCGTCCAATCCGACCTCCTTTTCTGATCTCGATCCTAGGGCTCGGGGCGTGCTGGGTCTGTCGGGACGAGGGCAGTGAACGATGTCGGGGTTTCCCGTCGGGCTCGTGGGGAAACCCCCGTCAGCCTCCGGTCATCGCCGGGTGCCCGATCGGCGGATGAGCTCCCGGGAGGTTTTCCGACACCGGGGGGCGGGGGCGTCCCGACAGACGCGTCGCGGAGCGGAGGGTATCCTGAGCCGAACCCGACCAGGAGGTTGGACATGACAACCACGATCCCCAGGCACCTCTGGTGCACGCGGCTCGAGGACTTCACGAACCGCAACGCCGGGCGGCGCGCGGTCCTCGAAGTGGATGACCTCGACCTGGGCGCGCAGGCCGCGGTGGACTACCCGCTGTGGGGAATCAGCTACGATCCCGTCGGCGATCGCGTCGAGGTCATGTTCAGCGACTTCCGCGACCTTCGCAGCCATCTGACGCACGCGATACCGAGAGCCCGGAGCATCGAGCTCATGCGCGACCAGGGGAAGGACGAGGTGTTGCGGATCCTCGGAGAGCGCGGAGAGCAGACCCTGCTGCGGCTTCTCTCTCCGGTGGCCGGCGTGCCGGCGATCTGAGATCCCGGCCTACAGCTCCTTCAGGAGCCCGGCTCGCAGCGCGAACCGGACCAGCTGGGCGCGGTGGTTGAGACCGAGCTTCTCCATGATCCGTGAGCGATACGTGTCCACCGTCTTGGGCGAGATGAAGAGCTTTTCCCCGATCTCCTTCGAGCTGTAACCCTCGGCGGTGAGGGCCAGGACCTCCTGCTCGCGCGTGCTGAGCTGTCGCAGCGGATCGGATGCGCCTTCACCCGAGCCCGCAGTCTTGTATTCGCGCAGCAGGAGCTTGGTCGCCTGGGGCGGCAGGAACACCTCCCCGCGGGCGACCACCCGGATCGCCTCGATCAGCGACCGATCCGCCGTCGTCTTCGTGAGATAGCCGCTCGCTCCGGCTTCCAGGACCGGGACCAGGTACTCCTCCTCGGCGTGCATGGTCAGAACCAGCACCTTGGTCTCGAGCCCGAGCGCTACGATGCGCCGGGTGGCCTCGAGGCCACCGGAGCCGGGCATGGAGAGATCCATCACGATGATCGTGGGCTTCAGCTCGCGCGCGAGATCCACGGCCTCGTCCCCCGTGGATGCTTCTCCCACCACCTCGATCCCCATTTCCGCCTCGAGCAGGGCGCGCAACCCGGCGCGCAGAACCACGTGGTCGTCCGCGAGCACAACACTGATGTCGCTCATCGCGATCTCCTCCGGAAGGGTAGCACCACCCTCACGCGCGTCCCGGCTCCCGGCGCGCTGTCGATCTCCAAGGCGCCGCCCGCGTTGCGCGCGCGCTCCCGCATTCCGACCAGGCCCATCCCCGGCACATCGTCGCCGTCGCCGCGGTCTGCCGCGAGGCCGCGACCGTCGTCGTCGATCTCCGCGCTCACCGCATCGTCGTCCGCGCGCAGCGAGACCCTGATGCGCGAGGCGCCGGCATGCCGAACCGCGTTCGCGAGCGCTTCCTGCACGATCCGGTAGAGTGCCAGCTCGGCATCCGCGTCGAGCCGGCGCCCCCCCGTGCGCTCGAGGACCAGCTCGATGTCCGGGTGGATTCCCCGTCGGAGCGAACGTACCAGCGAATCGAGCGCCGCGGAGAGCCCCATCTCGTCGAGCGCCGGCGGCCTGAGTCCCCGGGCGATGCGGCGCACGCCGTCGGCGGCGTCCGCGATTTCCCCGCGGATCTGCTCCATCCGCAGCTCCCGCTCCTCCCGGTCCTCGATCTGACCGGCGACCTTGAGCAGCAGCATCAGCCCCGCCAGGCGCTGGGCGGTGTCGTCGTGGAGCTCGCGGGCGATCCGCTGCCGCTCTTCCTCCGCCGCCCGCAGCGCGTCAGCGCCGAAGGCCCGGAGTCGCTTTCTCTCGCTCACGTCGCGAATGATGCTGATGACGTGTCTCGCTGCTCCGGCAGCCATGGGGCTCAGGCTGATCTCCACGGGGAACTCGCTTCCGTCACGGCGCCGACCCTGAAGCTCCATTCCGATCCCCATCGGACGCGTGCGGGGGTGGGCCATGTACGCAACGCGCTGCGAGACGTGCTTCTCCCGATGGGCCGCGGGAACCAGGATCTCGATGCCGCGGCCCATGAGATCCTCGCGCTCGTAGCCGAACATCGTGAGCGCCTGGGGGTTTACGTCCACGATCGAGCCCTCCGAATCGACGAGAACGATGCCGTCCGGTGCCGCATCGAAGAGGGCCCTGTATTCGACGGCCTCGAGCCGGGATCGCGCTTCATTTTCCGTTGTCACGACGATAGAGTATAGAAAGGAGGAGCAAAATGAGCGATCTCGAGCCGGCCCTCGACCGTGCGCGTTCCGCCCTCCTGCTCGTGGACATCCAACCGGACTTCCTGCCGGGCGGGGCGCTGCCCACGCACGCGGGCGAGGAGATCCTCGAGCCGGTCTCCCGGCTGCTCGAGGCCGACCCCTTCGGGCTGTACGTGGCGACCCAGGACTGGCATCCGCGCGATCACGTTTCGTTCGCCTCGAATCATCCGGGCCGATCTCCCATGGACCGCATCGACCTATACGGGCACGAGCAGATCCTGTGGCCCGATCACTGCGTCCAGGGGACGGCCGGCGCCGCGCTCCACCCGGCGATCGATTGGAACCGGTTCTCCGTCATCGTCCGCAAGGCGGTCGACCCGCGGGTCGACTCCTACAGCGCGATCCGCAACAACTGGGACCCCCGCGGCCGCCGGCCTCCGACGGGGCTCGCGGGACTCCTGCGCGAGCGGGGGATCGAGCAGGTCTTCGTGGCCGGGCTGGCGCGCGACTTCTGCGTGAAATGGAGCGCCGAGGATCTGGCCGACGCGGGATTCACCGCCTGGGTCGTATGGGACCTCACGCGGCCCGTCGATCCCGCCAGCGACGCGAGCGTGCGCGCCGACCTCGAACGGCGGGTCGCGGGAATCCTCGACTCGTCTCGCATCCCCGCGTAGAGATACGCCCCACAGCGAGTGGAAGGCTTTTCCCGACAGACCGCGGGCCACGCCCAGCCTATGCTCCGACGGACTTCGATCCGGAGGGGAAGATGGCGCGAAGGAAGACCGCGGCCCGGCCGGCCGAGCACGATGACGGGCCGCTGGAGCTCTATTTCCAGGACATCCGCAGGTATGCGCTCCTGACCCGGGACGAGGAGATCGAGCTGGGCCATCGGATCCGCGCCGGAGACCAGGGCGCGGTCGACGAGCTCGTGCGATCGAACCTCCGTTTCGTGGTCTCGGTGTCCAAGCGCTACCAGGATTTCGGAGTCCCCCTCCCGGACCTGATCGCGGAGGGGAACGTGGGTCTCGTGCGGGCCGCCCACCTGTTCGATCCGAATCGCGGCGTGAGGTTCATCTCGTACGCGGTCTGGTGGATCCGGCAGGCGATCCACCGCGTACTCAAGGAGAACAGCCGCATCGCCCGCCGGACGATCCGGCTCGAAGCGCCGCTGTTCGACGATGACGATGCCGTCTCAAGCGTCTTCGACGCCGACGCGGCTCCGAGCGCGGAGGAGCGGACGCTCGACCGGGCCCGGGGCCGGGCGATCCGGCGCGCGATCGCGACGCTCGAGCCACGCGAGCGGAACGTGCTCGGGCTGTACTTCGGCCTCGACGGGAGCCAGCCGCTCACGCTGGAGGAGATCGGGACGATCTACGGGCTCTCCCGCGAACGGATCCGCCAGATCAAGGAGCGCGGCCTGGGTCGGCTTCGGAACACCCGTCGCGGGCGACGGCTGGAGCCGTTCCGGACCTGAAGAGCTCCATCGCGCATTCACGACGACCCGACGGGAAACACGTCACCTCGAACGGCGCCGAGGCTCCCGGTCGCCGTCGCCCGGCCGGGGTGAAGCCGGGCGTCCAAAACGAGGAACCCTCTTTCCACTCGTTCGACGGCTCCGGGGACCGGGGCCGGGGACTTCCCTCGGCGCGGACGTCCGGCGGAGCGTTCGTGGAAGCCCGGGTTCGCGCAAAGCCTCGCCGGACCCGCCGCCTTCACACGTGGCCCGATGATTGCCCCCCAGGGGAGCGTCCGCGCGGACGGATGCTTGCGGTCAAAGGCAAACCCCGCGAAAGCGGGGGACGCAAAGCCGACGGATCCCCCCTGGCTCGTCCAGAGGATGGCCGGGCTGCCCCGAGTGACTGAAAACGACGCGCTCCGATTCTTCAGGTAGCCGGGGCATCACCACCAACGGAGGGATCATGAAATCGCTCTGCGCCCGACTGATCCTGACTGTGGGCCTGATCGTGACCGGATCGGCGGCCTGTCAGTCGGATCTTCCGACATCCGCTGAACCCGATCCATCGCTGTCCTCTTCGCCGGCCCCGCTTCTCGCCCCGCTGCTGAAGGGGAGCGGTAAGGGACCGGTGACTCTCGTCCGAGTCCGGAGCGGACAGACTCTCACCCCCGACGACGCCAAGCTGACCGTCTTCGAGGGTTCCCTGTCGTTCCCGGCGGTGATCACGAAGACGGTCGACGGCCGTCGGTACATGTCGTTCAAGTTCGGACCGAACGGATTGAAATTCCTACCGGCCGCCGTTCTCGCGATCTCCGTCAACAAGGCGGATCTCAGCGGCATCGATCCGAGGAGATTGAAGATCGCCGTCGCGTCGGACGACCGGGAGGACTGGCGGGTGGTCGGCGGGTTCTACGAGCCGATCACGCGGACCGTCATCGCTCCGGTCCTCCACTTTTCGCGGTACGCGCTCTGCGTGGATTAGGCGGTCCTCGTGGGACCGACCGTTGACACTCTGATGGCCCGCGCGGAATCGGCTGCACGCGCGGGGCGATGGAAAGAAGCGCGGGCGTTGTTCCGAAAGGGGGCGGTCGAGACCACTCCGCTGCCCCGCGACCGCGCGCGAGCCGCCGATGCCCGCCGCTGGTGCTCAATCGCCGGGATGCGCCTGGGCGACTGGGCGCACGCGATCGAGGACGTCCGACACTCGATCGCGATGTCGACGAGGCTCGCCGACGTCCAGCGCGAAGCCAAATCGTTCAATGTCGCGGGCGCCGTCGAGTTCGAACGCGGCGACTGGGTGGCAGCGCTCGATCTGTTCGAAAAGGCTCGCGTCCTCGCGCGATCCGTGGGCGACCGCCTCCTGCTCGCCAAGATCGACAACAACGAGGGAGCCGTCTGGGCGGCCCGCGGCGTGCCCGCGCGCGCGCGCCGGCTCTACGCTTCCGCGCTCGCGGGCTTCCGGGCGACGGACGAGTTCGTCGCCGCGGCTCGCGTCATGAACAATCTCGGCCTCTCGATGGCCGAGGAGAAAGCCCTTTTCGAAGCCATCGATTGGTACGAGCAGGCGGCCGAGACCGCGCGCTCCGCCGGGGAGAAAGACCTTCTCCTCACGATCCTGATCAACCTGGCGACGACCGCGGCGGAAGGCGGGCGCGCCGCCTACGGCCGCGTCGTGGTAGAAGAAGCACTCGATCTGGCTGCGGACATCGATGGCCAACCGGCTCGCGCCGATCTGTTCTGCGCCCTCGCCAAGGTCGCTCGCCATGAACGGCAGTGGGATGCGGCCGAGAAGTGGAGCGAGGCCGCTCTGCAAGCCGCGGGTGATGGCATGAACCCGCTCGCCGAAGGCGAGGCGTGGGAGCAGATCGCCCATCTCCGGCGCGACCAGGGCCGCTTCGTAGACGCCGGTGCGGCGATCGAACGCGCCCGCGCTCGCTTCCAGATCCTGGGAGCGCAGTCCGCCGCTGCCCGGGCGGTGAAATTCGCGTCGAACCTTCCGACCGGCGTTCCATGAGATTCGCCGCGGACCCCGAGATCCTCGACGAACTCGTCGAACGGGCGCGGCATGCCCGCCGAGCCGCTCGCTGGACCGAAGCATCGGCGCTCTTCACGGTGGCGATCCGCGAGGCCGTGCGATCCGGCCGGGACATCGTCGTCGTCGAATGTCTCAACGCTCTGGGTGCCATCGCGTTCGAGCTCGGGGACCTGCGCGAAGCAGGACGCCGCTTCGGGTTGGCCCTCCGACTCTCGCGATCGATCGGTCATCTCGGCGGCGAAGCGGCGGCGCTTGTCAATCTCGGTGCGATCGCGAACGTGAAGGGCGACTACCGCGAGGCGATTCAGCATTACCGACGCGGTCGATGGGCCTATCGCCGCGCCGGACGATCGACGGGAGAAGCCCGCGCCCTCAACAATCTGGGAATGGTGCTCGCCGACCTCGGACGCCTGGACTCGGCCGCCCGCTGCTATCGACGGTCGCACGAACTCGCGCTTCGGGAGCGCGACGAGGGACTGCTGGGACTCATATCCATCAACGCCGCCGAGGTCTGGCTGGCACGCGGGGATCTCGAGCGTGCGCGAGAGGCGGTAAACGGCGCTTCCAGATGTTTCCGCCGCGCCGAAGACCCGGTCGGGCGCGCCGAGGTGGCTCGCTTCCGCGGCGAGATCGACCTCCGCAGCGGCCGCCATGCGCGGGCCGAGGGACTGCTCCAGATGGCCGCGGAGGGAGGACGCGTCCTCGATGCCCCGTTGACCGAGGCGGAAGCCCTCCGCGAGCTCGGTCATCTCTACCTCGCGGAAGGGCGCCACAGGAGCGCGCTCGAGTGCTTCGGTCGCAGCTCGAGACTCTTCCGCCAGCTCGAGGCCGCGAGGGACCTGGCCGACCTCCGCGGGCGCGTGGCGGAGCTGGAGGGATTGATCCTCGAGATCGTCAAGCGGATCGGCGCCGAGGTGGAGGCGCGCGATTCGTATCTCTACGGTCATTCGTCGCGCGTCGCCGAGTACGCGGTCGCCATCGCCTGCGACCTGGGGTTCGATCCCGAAGCGATGAAGGGCATCCTCGTCGCCGGCTATCTGCACGACGTGGGGAAGCTGCAGGTCGATCCCCGAATCCTGAACAAGACCGGGCGCCTGACCGAAGAGGAGATGGCAGCCGTGCGCCTTCACCCGACTCTCGGCGTCGAGCACCTCTCGCGTTTCGAGCTGCCGTGGAAAATCGAGGAGATCGTCCGCGGCCATCACGAGCGCTACGACGGAACGGGTTATCCCGACCGACTCGCGGGCGAGAGGATCCCTCTGGGGGCCCGCATCCTCCTGGTCGCAGACGTGTACGACGCGCTGACCACCTCGCGCAGCTATCGGGATCCATGGAGCCGGGAGCAGGCGCTCACCTATCTCGAGATGAGCGCGGGAACGTTGTCCGACCCGGTGATCACCTCGCTGTTCATCGAGATCGCGCGTCGAGAATCGTTCGGACCGGGCGCGGCGAAGGGGACGGCCGGGGCCTCGCCCATGACGCCCGAGCAGATGGCGCAGACGTTCGCCGCCCTCCCCGCCGCACGCGGCGACTGGAGCCGCACCGAGGAAGAGCTGGTCAGGACGTAGGCCTACACGGTCGCGACGTCGACGACCAGGGCGTCGAGCCGCTTGCGGACGCGCTCGGGCGCGTCGGCCTGGAACCTGCCGCCCAGGTGCGTCGCCAGGAACTCCTCGATCTTCGCGAACAGGGCCTGATTGGACTCCTCGCTCGCGAATCCGTGCCCTTCGTCCTCGGCGACGAGGTATTCGACTTCGTGACCCAGCTCGCGCAGCGCGCGGACGATCTGATCCGACTCCGCCTTCTTGACCCGCGGATCGTTGGCTCCCTGCACGACGAGAAGCGGCGTGCGGATCCGATCCGCCGCGTAGAGCGGCGACTGTCCCCGCATGCGCTCGAGATCCGCCGGGTCCTCGGGGTCCCCCACGCGCACGCTGAACGTGCGGCGCACCGGCTCCCAATACGGCGGGATCGACTCCAGCAGGGTGGGAATGCTGGACGGCCCCACGATCGAGACGGCGGCCGCGTACAGATCGGGTGTGAACGCGACGCCCGCGAGCGCGGCATAGCCCCCGTAGCTGCCGCCCATGATGGCGACCCTTTCGGGGTCGGCGGTCCCGCGCTCGACGAGCCAGCGAACGCCGTCGGTCAGGTCGTGCTGCATGGCGCCGGTCCCCCACTCGCGATTGCCGAGGTTCAGAAACCGCTTCCCGAAGCCCGTCGAGCCGCGGAAGTTCGGCTGCAGGACCGCGTACCCCCGGTTGGCCAGGAACTGGACGATGTTGTTGAAGCCCCACGTGTCGCGCGCCCATGGGCCTCCGTGCGGGAACAGGACGGTGGGGAGAGCGGCCTCAGCTGAACCTCGCGGAAGCGTGAGATAGGCGGGCACCTCGAGGCCGTCGCGAGCCTTGTAACTGATCGCCGTCGTCCGCGCCATGTGCCGGCTGGGGATCTCGGGTCGCGTGCGGTAGAGGAGCTCGAACGTCCCCGCGCCGCGGTCGTAAAGCCACGACGCCCCCGGCTCGACGTCCGAGATCGCCGACACCAGCATCCGATTTCCATCGCGCGTCATCGAGCGGAACCCCACGTCGCCGTCGGGGAGCTCGCGCCGGGCCCGATCCAAGTCGGCGGCGAAGCGCGCTTCGTGCGGATACCAGCGGACCCGATCCCCCGTGTACCAGGTCGCGATCAGCTCGTGCGTATCGGCGGCGAAAAGCGTGCCGCCGAAATCGACTTCGCCTTCCGGATCGCTCTCGATTTCCTCGGTTTCGCCGGTGGTCGGATCCAGGAGGACCAGTCGCGAGAGGTCGGGCGCGCCGCGGCTCGTTTCCATGTAGACCCTCGCGCCGTCGACGTGGAAGCGGATCGGCCGGCACTCCTCCTCGGGCCCGCACGCGTACACCGGCGTGAGCCGGTCTTCGTCCACCCTGAGGACCTCCCATCCGCCGTCCCGACTCTGCCGGTGTCCGAGGCGGAGCCGGCCGGCGAGGTCCGCGACCCATTCCGCCACGTTCTCCTCGTTCGCGAGCAGGAGCTCCCGCTTCCCGCTCCACAGGTCGAGGCGCCAGACGTCGTGCAGGCGCGGGTCGCGATCGTTGATCCCCACGATCGCGTGTCGGGGATCGTCCTCGGGGAGCTCGTAGATCCGGGCCTGGATCTCGCCTCCGGGCGTCAGGTCGAGGGCGGGAGGTACGCGCGCGCCGGCGGCGATCGGCGCGGCTGGATCGACCGCATAAACGTGAAAGTTCTCGTTCCCCGCCCGGTCCTGGACGAAGAGGATCCGGCGGGCGTCACGGCTCCAGAACGACTGGACGACGGGGCGATCCCGATCGTCTGTCATGGGACGCGCCGCGTCGAACGGCTCCTCGATCCGCTTCACCCACACGTTGAGGATTGCGTCCAATGGCTGGACGAACGACAGCCAGCGGCCATCGGGCGAGAGCTGGCCGTTCACGATCCGCGGGTTGCCGAAGAACACCTCGCGGTCGATCAGCGGAGCGACGTCGGGCGAGGTCGGAGGACGTTCGCGCATGGCGGCAAAGTACCGTGCGACGACCGAACCATCGATGATGGAGCATCGATAGAATACAACGCTACTTTTGGCTTACCGTTCGGATGCGGCCCGGTGCGGGTGCGGAGCCCGGTCGGGCTCCGCTCGGCTCGCAGAACGCTGGATCCGCCGCTGGAGCGCGAGGCGGGCCGCAGGCCTTCGGCCGGTCAGACGGAAAAGACCTCGATCTCCGTGACCTTGAGCGCCGCGTGAACGGCGGTCCCCCGGTCGATGCCGAGGTCCGCCAGCGACTCGCGCGTGATCTCGGCGGTCAGCGGAGGACGAGTGTCGAGCGTCACCCGGACGCGGTCCCCCGCGGGATCCACGGAGACGACCGTCCCCGCGATCACGTTCCGCGCCGAGCCGCGCGGCGGGGCGAGCGAGAGCGTGATCGCGCGCGGCGGAACGACCGCGGCCGCCATGCGCCCCGCCGCGAGGTCGCCGGGGAGGACGGACAGCCGCAGGCCCTCGCATTCGAGGACGGCGTCACCCCGCGTCGTCGTCGCCAGCCGGCCGCGCAGCAGGTTGACTCCGGCCAGCGACGCCACCCACGGTGAAGCCGGGCGCCGTCGCAGGTCCTCCGCGCCGCCCTCCTGGACGACGCGTCCCGCCTCGATCACGGCCACGCGGCCCGCGAGCGTCAAGGCGTCGATGGGATCGTGCGTGACGACCAGAGCCACGCCCTCGAATGCGGCCAGCGCGTCCGCGAGCTCGCGCCGGCTCGCGGCGCGGGCCTCCACGTCCTGGGCCGACAGCGGCTCGTCGAGGAGCAGGACGCGCGCGTCGGCCGCGAGCGCGCGCGCGAGCGCGACCCGCTGGGCCTCGCCGCCCGAGAGGCCGGACGGACGGCGGGGAGCGAGGTGTCCGGCACCGAGGCGCTCGAGCCACGCCTCCGCCCGGCGGCGCGACTCGGCGCGCGGAACGCCGCGGGACCGCGGCCCGTAGGCGACGTTGTCGAGTGCCGTGAGCGCGGGAAACAGCCGCGGCTCCTGGAACGCGACGCCGACGCCGCGCGCGCGGGGCGGCAGTCGGAGTCCCGCGGCTACCTCCTCCCAGACCCTGCCGCCGGCCACGACGCGGCCGTCCGCGAGCGGCGCGAGGCCGGCGAGCGCGGCGACGACCGTGCTCTTCCCGGCGCCGTTGGGTCCGAGGAGCGCGGTGATGCCGGGCGGCGCGGTGAGCTCCGCTTCGAGTCTGAACCGGCCGCGCTCGACGATCATCCGGGCGTCGAGACCCGTGCCCGGCGCGGCTTCCGTCTTCGCGCTCAAAGCGGCGGCTCGCGGAACAGGCCCCCCCGCACGGCGACGACGGCGAGCAAGCAGATGGCGAGCAGCGCGAGGCTGATCGCGATCGCCGCTCCCGCATCGGTCTGGAGCGTTTCGTAGACGGCGAGCGGCAGGGTCTGGGTCCGCCCCCGGAGATTGCCGGCGAACGTGATCGTGGCCCCGAACTCCCCGAGTGCGCGCGTCCAGGCGAGCGCCACGCCGGCCGCGATCGACGGTGCGAGACCGGGAAGGACCACGGTCACGAGAATGCGCGCGTCGGAGGCGCCGAGCGTGGCCGCCGCGTCCTCGAGACGGCGGTCGAGCCCCGCCAGTCCCGCTTCCAGCGTCACGACAAGAAATGGAGTCGATACGAACGTCGCGGCCAGCACGACGGCGACCGTGGTGAACGGAATCGAGATCCCCATCGCATCCAGCGCGCCGCCGAGGAGGCCGCGGCGTCCGAACGCAGTCAGCAGGCCGACCCCGGCGACGACGGGAGGCAGAACCATCGGGAGGAGGACGAGGCCGCGAAGCCAGCGTCGGCCGCGGAAGCGCGTCCGCGCCAGCACCCATGCGAGCGGGAAGGCGAGCGCGAGACCCAGAACGACCGCTGACGCCGAGGCGACCAGGGAGATCGCGGCGGCGCTCGCCACGCGAGGCGAAAGGAGCGTCGTGGTCACCGCACTCCACGGCGCTTCGGCCAGGAGGCCGACCAGCGGGAGCGCGAAGAAGACTGCGGCCAGAGCCGCCAGAGCAACCAGGACGCTGGAGGTCCTCACGGCAGCTCGAATCCGTGTGAGGCGAGGATCTGGCGGCCCGCTTCCGAACGCACGAGGTCGAGGAACACCCGGGCTCCTGGCGGATGTTCGGGCTCCGCGGCGAGAGCGATCGCGTAAAGGGCGCGAACGGACACGCGCTCGGGCATCGGGAAGACGCGCACGCGGGCCCGGAGGGCCGCCGTGACGTCGGTCGCGTACACGACCCCCGCATCCGCCTCCCCGAGAGAGACGGCAGCCGCGACCGCCTTCACGTCGAGGGCGTTCGAAACCACGTTCGTCTCAACGGCTTCCGCAATCCCGAGGCCCTCGAACGCGGTCCGGGCGTAGGCGCCCACAGGGACGTCGGGCTGTGCGAGAACGACGGCCAGGCCGGGGCGGGCGAGGTCCTCGACCCCTCGGACTTCCCCGGGGTTGTCGGCCGGCACGATGACGACCAGCCGGTTCGTCGCGAACGCGACCGGTTGCTCGACCCGCGCCGCACGCCATGCATCGGCCATCGTCCTTTCGTCGGCGGTCGCGAGCACGTCGAACGCGGCGCCGGCGCGTACCTGGGCCGCGAGTGTCGAGCTCGCCGCGAATTCCAGCACGACCTCCGTGCCCGGATGCGTGCGCTCGTGGAGTTCCGCGATTTCGGTGAACGCTTCGCTCAGCGAGGCCGCCGCGAGGACGGTCGCGTCCATCGGCTCCTTCTCGCGGCATCCAGGCGTCAAACAGGCGGCGAGCGCGACCGCGAGCGGCAGACGGGCGCGCTCGACCCCGCCGGTCACGCGATCGATCCGTGATCGAAATCGTCGGGGGAGCGGCCGCGCAGGAAGATCTCGTCCCACGTCTGAACCTGGAGAACCCCAAGTATCTGCTCCTGCCGATTCACGCGGCCACGTCGATGCGCCGTCCGGATGCGTGCGACGCGAGCCGGATCGAACCATCCCTTCGCCGCCAGGCTCTCGGGCGACAGCAGCTCCTCGACGAACGGCGGGAGATCGCCGCGGAGCCAGGCGGCCGACGGGCTGCCGAGCCCGCGCTTCCGACGTCGCAGGATCTCCGCCGGCAGATCGTTCGCCAGCGCGCGACGGAGAACACGCTTCTCGCGTCTCGCCTGCTTGAAATCGGGAGGCATCGCGAGGCACCACTCGGCCACTTCGTGGTCGAGGAACGGCACCCGGACCTCGAGCGACCACGCCATCGTGTGGCGATCGAGCGTCTCGACGATGTAGTCGTGCATACGGGTCGTGAGATCCCAGTACTGGAGCCATTCGACGGGATGCTTGGACGACAGGCCGGGAATCGCCTCCGGCGGAGACGGCGGATCCGCGTCGATCGCCTGCGCGAGCTCGGGCGAATAGAGCCGCCGGCGGGCCTCGGACCCCAGCGGACCCGTGGCCGCGCGAAACCGCTCCGGCCCGGGGCCGGTCGGCGCGCGCGCCAGCCGCAGGACGCGCTCGACCCCCTCGGTCCGCGGCGGGATCGTCCGCCAGCGCCGGGTGAACGCCACCACGCGGGACACCCCGCGCATGCGGCGATCGGCCTTGTACCACCAGTAGCCGCCCAGCATCTCGTCGGCGCCCTCTCCGGCCAGCGCGACCTTGACCTCGGCGGATGTCATCTGCGCGATCCGCTGCCGGACGCTCCCGAAGCCGCGCCCGACCAGGTTCTCGCCGCTCCAGACGCAGCGCGGCAGGAGCGCGAAGTCCTCGGTGGTGTGTCGCGATCGGTGGGCACGCAGATCGTAGCCGGGAAAGCGGTCGAGCGTCGCGAGCGAGTTCACTTCGTCGAACCCCGGATCGTCGAAGCCCAGGCTGAAGGTGTCCACCGTGCGCCCCAGAATGCGGGCCGCGAGGGCGGCGACCCCGCTCGAGTCCACACCGCCCGAGAGCCATGCGCCGACCGGGACGTCGGAGCGCAGGTGGAGGCGGACGGCGTCCTCCAGCCGCGCCAAGAGCCCCTCCGCCCATTCGGCTTCAGTCAACCGCGGGCGGTCGCGCTCGTCGACGAACGGCGGGGTCCACCAGCGCTTCAGCTCGACCCGGCCACCTTCTAAGACGAGCACGTGACCGGCGCGGAGCCGATGAACGCCCGCGCACATGGTGCGCGGCTGAAGCACCCAGCCCCAGGCGAAGAGGTCCTCGACGGCGGCGGGGTCGAGCCGGGGCTCCACCAGCCCGGCGGCGAGGAGCGCCTTGAACTCCGAAGCGAACGCGAGGCCGTCCCCCGTCCGCGTCCACACGAGCGGCTTGATCCCCATCCGGTCGCGAGCGAGGACGAGCCGCTTCCGCGGCGCGTCCCAGAGCGCGAACGCGAACATCCCCCGCAGCCGCGGCAGGCAGTCGATCCCCAGGTCCTCGTAGAGGTGGACGATCGTCTCGACGTCGGATCGCGTGCGGAAGCGGTGCCCGGCGCGGCTCAGCTCCTCGCGCAGCTCGACGTGGTTGTAGATCTCGCCGTTGCACACGACCACCACGGAGCCGTCCTCGCTGGCGATCGGCTGGTCGCCGGTCTCGAGGTCGACGATCGCGAGCCGCCGGACGCCGAGCCCGGCTCCGGTCGACGCGAACGCTCCTTCGCCGTCCGGCCCGCGATGGATCAGCGCGGCTGCCATCCGCGCGAGCGCCGACTCGTCGGCCGGCCGTGCCGGGTCATTCGTCGCGATACCGCAGATCCCGCACATCGCCGTCAGTGTACCGCCGGACCCCGGTCCGCGGCGTCCCTCCAGGGACGGGGGCCGCTCACGAAGAGATCGTCCCACATCTGGACCGTCAGCACTCCGACGAGCTGTCCGACGTCCAGGGTCGCCTGTCGGCGATCGACGAGCCGGGAACCGATCTCCCGCGGATCGAAATACCCCTTCGCGCGCAGCGACCCGGGCGACAGCAGCGCGGCGGCCTGGTCGGGCAGAGGTTGGCGCAGCCATCGTCCGATCGGTGCCGCGAGCCCGCGCTTCGGGCGCCGCCGCAGATCCTCGGGGAGGATGCCTCGCATGGCTCGCCGCAGGACGTCCTTCCGTGACCACGGCCGGAGCTTGAGGCGGCTCGGAATCCGCGCGGCGTACTCCACGACCTCGTGGTCGAGGAACGGGAGACGCACGTCGATTCCGAACGCCAGCGCCGTCCGCTCGACCTTGAGGAGCGTGAAATCCGGAAGATGGAGCTTGACGTGGACGTACTCGACGGGAGAGAGCGCGATCCCGTCGGGGACGGCCGGAAGCGACTCTCCCACGGCCGGACCCCGCCGCACGGATTCGTCGACCCGACGGCGGAACTCCGGCGAGTACAGAGCGCCGCGCCGCGCCCGTCCCGCCAGCCCGACCAGCGCTTCGTACCGCGCCATCACCGGGCCCGCGGGCGCGAGCCACGCCCGCGCGCCCCTCGGGTGGCGGCCGGGCGTGAGGGGACCGATCAGGGGGGCCCGGCGCAGCCATCGGGGAAGCCGGGCCGGAGGTCGGAACCAGAGATCGAGCGGGACCCACCACCCGCCGCCGAGGACGGCGTCCGCCCCTTCTCCCGAGAGCGCCACGCGATGCCCCGCGGCGCCGCTCGCCCGGGCCATGACCAGGCGCGGGACTTCGATCGCCCAGACGGCTGGCACTTCGGTGTGCCAGATGGCGCGCGGGAGGTCGGCGAAGTCGGCGTCGCGAACCGTGGCGCGGAGGGGCTTCAGCCGGTACTCCGCATGGTCCGCCAGCGTGCCGCCCGCGGCTTCGTCGTAGTCCGGATCGTCGAAGGCCAGCGTCAGGGTCTCGAGCGGATCGGAGAGCGCGCCGGCGGCCAGCGCGGACACCGCGCTCGAGTCCAGACCCCCGCTCAGCCACGCCGTGACGGATTCCGCGTCTTCGGTCAGACCGCGGACCGCTCCGGCGAGCCGCTCCCGAAGGCCCTCCGCCCATCCCGCGGCGGATCGCGGTGAATCGACGGATTCGCGGCCCAGATCCCACCACCGCTCGAGCCGGGTGCTCCCCGCGTGATAGACGAGTCGCTCGCCGGGGAGGAGCATCCGGACCCCTTCGAACGCGGTTCGGGGAGCGTGGATCGCGCCGAAGCGGAACAGCTCGTCGATCGCCGCCGCGTCCGGGCGGGCCTCCACCCATCCGGCCGCCAGCAGCCCTTTCGCCTCCGAGGCGAACGCGAGACCGCCGGGTGTCTCGGCGTAGACCAGAGACCGGATGCCCAGGCGGTCGCGCGCCAGCACCAGCCGCCGCTCGCGGGCATCCCACAATGCGAGGGCGAAGAAACCGCGGAGCGAGTGGAGGAAGTCGAGACCTCGCTCGAGGTAGGACCCGATCACGGCCTCGACCGCCGAATCGGTCGAGAATCGGTGGCCCTTCGACGCGAGGTCTTTCCGCAGCCGGCGCGCTCCGGTGGCCGCGCCGTCCCACGCCAGGAAGACGTCTTCGTCGAAGCTCAGGACGGGTCGGGAGGCGGGAAGGGTTCCGTCGGCCGCGTGGCGACACGCCGCGAGCCCGATCCCGGGGCCGCGGTGCGTCCCCATGCCGTCCGGCCCGCGGTGACGGAGCGCCGCCGCCAGGCGGAGGAGCGGCTCCTCCCCCGGGATCCGCGCGAGGTCGGATGTCGCCAGTCCGCCGATCCCGCTCACGGGCCCGTCACGACGGAGCGCTGCGGACGACGTGCGGCACTATGCGTGCGCGGGCGCGCCCTTGAGCTCCTTCACCATCGCCTCGACGACCGCCCGCGCGTCGCCGAAGACCATCATCGTGTTGTCGCGGTAGTAGAGCGGATTGTCGATGCCCGAGAAGCCCGGGCTGAGGCTCCGCTTCACGACGATCACCGTGCCCGCGCGGAACACCTCGAGGATCGGCATGCCGTAGATCGGCGAGCCGGGCTTGTCGAGCGCGTCGGGGTTGACGATGTCGTTGGCGCCGAGGACGAGGACGACGTCCGTCTCGGGAAGGTCCGGGTTGATGTCGTCCATCTCGAAGACCTGGTCGTAGGGCACGTCGGCTTCCGCGAGGAGCACGTTCATGTGTCCCGGCAGCCGCCCGGCCACCGGATGAATGGCGAAACGCACCCGGACGCCCTCGGCTTCGAGCCGCTGGACGAGCTGCCACGTCGGGTGCTGGGCCTGCGCGACCGCCATGCCGTAGCCGGGGACGATGATCACGTTGCGCGACCCGCGCATGAGCTCGACGGCGGTCTCGACGTCCCCCACGTTCACGCCCTTCGCCATCGCCTCCGCCTGCGCGCTGCCGGGGCCCGGCTCGGCGCCCTCGCCGTCGCCGAAGCCGCCCACGAGCACCGATCCGATCGAGCGGTTCATCCCGCGGCTCATGATCGTCGAGAGGATCGCGCCGCTCGCGCCGACCAGCGCGCCGGTGATGATCAGCAGGTCGTTGCCGAGAACGAAGCCGGTCGCGGCGGCCGCCCAGCCCGATGCGGAGTTCAGGACCGAGACGATCACCGGCATGTCCGCGCCGCCGATGGCGAGGATGACGTGCGCGCCCACGAGGCCCGCGAGAAGCGCGGCGAGCCAGAGCGGGAGACCGGCCGGCGCCCGCACGTACCAGGCACCGAGCGCGACCAGCGCGGCCAGCCCGAGGAGGTTCAGCGCGTGGCGAGCGGGCAGAAGCAGGGGTTTCCCGCCGATCGTCCCGCGCAGTTTCGCGAACGCGATCAGGGAGCCGGTCAGGGTCAACGCGCCGATGATCACGCCGAGGAAGATCTCGACGCGGCTGACGAGATCCGCATGAACGGACTGGTGATGGGCGGAGAGCCCGACCAGCGTGGCCGCCGCTCCGACGAACGAATGGAGGAGTGCGACCATCTCGGGCATCGCCGTCATCGGAACGCGGCTCGCGAGGAGCGCGCCGATGGCGCCGCCCGCCAGCGCGGCGATCGCGATCCGCGTGTAGGCGGTCAGGCCGGGAACCGCCAGCGTGGCCGCGATGGCCACCGTCATCCCGACGACGCCGTACAGGTTGCCGCGTTTGGCGGTCGCCGGCGCGGACAGCCCCTTCAGGGACAGGATGAAGAACACGGCCGCGGCGACGTAAGCGAGCTGGATCATCGGCGGCGGAAGAGCTTGAGCATCCGGTGCGTGACCCAGAAGCCGCCCACGACGTTGATGGCCGCGAGAAAGACGGCGGCCAACCCCAGCCAGCCGGCCAGGTCGAGCGCCGCGATGCCGGCAGCCACCATGGCACCGATGAGGATGATACCACTGATCGCGTTGGTGACCGACATGAGCGGCGTGTGGAGGGCGGGGGTCACCTTCCATACGACCTGCCATCCCACGAAGCACGCCAGGACGAAGACCGTGAGGTGCGCGAGAAAGCCTTCCATCACGCTTGCTTCTCCGTCTGGATCGGCTCCCGCCGCCGATCACTGCCGGCGTGCAGGATGGTGGCCCCGTCCACGATCTCGTCGCCGAAATCGAACGCGAGCCCGGCGTCGCGCCAGAGGTAGACGACGAGGTGGTAGACGTTCCGCGCATACAGCGTGCTGCCGTGCACGGGCATGCGGGCCGCGAAGTTCGTCCATCCGATGATGGTGATCCCGTGGACCGTCGCCACCTCGTCGGGGCGCGAGCTCTCGCAGTTGCCGCCCTGCTCGACCGCGAGGTCGACGACGATCGACCCCGGCTTCATCGCGCGCAGCATCCCGTCGGTGATCAGAAGGGGGGCCCGCTGTCCGCGGATCAGAGCGGTCGCGATCACGACGTCGACCTCGTCCAGCTGGGCGGCCAGCAGCTCGCGCTCGAGCCGCAGGAACTCCTCGGACTGGGCGGCGGCATAGCCGCCGGCCGTCTCGCCGGCCTCGAGCGGCAGATCGAGGAACCGCGCGCCGAGGGACTGCACCTGCTCCTTGACCGCCGGGCGCGGATCGAAGGCTCGCACCACCGCTCCCAGACGGCGCGCGGTCACGATGGCCGACAGCCCGCCCACGCCGGCGCCGATCACGAGAACGTGCGCGGGGGGGATCGTTCCCGCCGCCGTCATGAGAAGCGGAAAGAAGCGGCCGAACGCGTTCGCGGCCTCGAGCACGGCCTTGTACCCGGCCAGGTTCGCCATCGAGGAGAGGGCGTCCATCTTCTGCGCGCGCGCGATCCGCGGAACCGACTCCATGGCGACCGCGCTCACGCCCCTCCGCTCGAGCGCCGCCACCGTGTCGGGATTCGATTCCGGATACAGGAACGAGACGAGCGAAGCGCCGGCGGCCATCCGGGCCGCCTCCTCGGGCGTGGGCGGCTGGACCTTGAGCACGACGTCCGCCGACCAGACCGCGTCGGCCGCTCCGATCTCGGCGCCGGCAGCGCGGTAGCTCGCGTCGTCGAAGTTCGCGCGCCTCCCCGCGCCCGACTCGACGACCACCGTCGCCCTCTTCTCGACGTACTTCCTCACGACATCGGGCGTGGCCGCGACCCGGGTCTCGTCCGCTCGTGTCTCCCTGGGGATGCCGATCCGCATGGGCTCCGGTGCTCGGGGCAAGTCGAGGGCGCGGGGAAACGGGCTCCCAGTATACGGGGTTGGGGCCCGCCCTGCCCGTCTCGGGCCGGGTCCGCGAGGCGCGTTTCACCCGCCGAACCGCGGCAGGTATATTCGTGCCGTGACCACTCTCCATCGTCACCTGGCCGCGGTCTGGTTCGCGGACGTCGTGGGATACACGCGGCTGTCCGAGGAGAACGAAAGCGCGGCCGTCCGGCTGGCCCACGCGTTCCAGCGCGTCGCCCGCGCGACGGTCGACGAGTTCGGCGGGCGCGTGGTCAAGTTCATGGGCGACGGCGCGCTGGCCGAGTTCCCCTCGACCGAGCTGGCGGTGCGCTCCGCCCACGCGCTGCTGGCGGCCTTCGATCGCGCGGCCTCGGGCGAGGGTCTGCCGTCCGGCGGCCTCCGTGTCGGCGTTCACGTCGGGGACGTGGCCGGCACCGAGGACGGAGACCTCTACGGCGACGGCGTGAACGTGGCCTCGCGCCTCCAGTCGGCGGCCGAGCCCGGCGAGGTGTGGATCAGCGAGGACGTCTGGCGACAGCTCCGCCGGCGCCCCGAGCTGCGCTTCGACGCGCGCGGCGAGCGCGAGCTCAAGGGGATCGGGCAGCCCGTGCAGGCCTACACGGTCGCGGTCCTCGACGAGGACGAGTGGACGCCGCCGGCGCCGGAATCGGGCCGCGCGGATGTCGAGCGTCCCCGTCGTTTCGCGGCCCTCGGCCGGAAGCCTCTCGCGGTCGGCGCCGCCGTCCTCGCGCTGCTCCTCGTGGGGGCGGTCACGGGCCTCGTCCTGCGGGACAGGGGGGGGCTCACGCCGAGCGACGCGATCGCGGAGAATGCGGCCCCGGGCGTGGCGGTGGTCCCGTTCAGCGTGAACGACCCGGAGCTCGAGCGCTGGCGGGAGGGGATGGTCGACCTCCTGTCCACCAACCTCGACGGGGCCGGCGGCCTGCGGGCCATCGACAGCCGCACGGTCCTCGCGCGCTGGGGCGAGCTCGTGCCCGAGGACGGCGTCGCGGATCTGCCGACGGCCCTCGAGGTCGCGCGCCGAGCCGGCGGCAAGTACGGCCTCGTCGGAAGCGCCGTGTCGAGCGGCGCGTCGATGCGGCTCGTCACGGACGTGTACGACCTCGAGAGCGGCGAGGCGCTCGGACAGTCCCGGGTCGAGGGCTCCCCGGACAGCATCTTCGGGCTCGTCGACCGCCTGTCGATCGCGGTCCTCGCGCTCATCCTCGAGGAGGAGAGCGGCGCCGCTCCAAGGCTGAACCTCGCCAGCGTCACGACGTCGTCGGTGCCGGCCCTGAAATCGTTCCTCGACGGTGAGGAGCTCGCCCGGCGCGGAGACTTCGACCGGGCCATCCCCGCCTACGAGCAGGCGCTCGCGTCCGACTCCACGTTCGCGCTGGCCCATCTTCGCCTCGGGGACGCGCTCGGCTGGACCCAGGGCGTGGTCCCGGTCGTCCGCCAGGAGTACGCGGCCGCCAAGCGGTTCGCCCAGCGATTGCCCGCCCGCGAGGCCGACCTGCTCGAAGTCTCGCTCGCCTACGCGAACGAGCGCCCGGAGGCGACCCGCCTGGCGCGCGAGGCGAGCCAGCGCTACCCGGACGACCCCGCCGCCTGGTACCTGCTCGGCGAGGCGTACTTCCACCTGCCGCACCAGTCCCTCGCGACGACCGAGACCAAGCGGGAGCCGTTCACCCGCGCAGTCACGCTCGACCCCACGTACCTGCCCGCCGAGATCCATCTCGTGGATCTCGCGTTCATGGCCGCGGACGAGGTCGCGGCCGATTCGCTGGTTCCGCATTTCCGCGAGGTGGCGGGCGGGTCCGCATACGAGCGCGCGTACTCGGTCGCGCACGCGCTCGCGTTCGGCGACGCGGCGACGAAGTCGCGCGCGACGGCCGGCCTGGACACGCTGTCCTTCGAAGTGCTGGGGCACATTCCCATCCTCTTGAGCCACCCGCGCTTCAGCGAGGAGAGCAAGGCGGTGAGCGCGGCCGTGCGCTCCAAGCCCGAGTACGCCGCGTTGGCGGAGTTCGTGGACTTCTTCTACGGCCAGGCGCTGCTCCGCTGGGGCGACCTGGATACTCTGGTGGGGCTCGTCGAGCGCGGCGAGATGGCTCCTTCCGCGGTCGCCGCGACCGTGGGGACCGCGTTCTTCGCGGGGATTCCCCTGCCGGACGGTCTCCTCGACGACGTCTTTCCGGCGGATCCGGCGGACACGCCCCCGGGCCCGTTGATGGCCGCGCGCGCGTTCTTCGCGATCGAGAGCGGGGACCGAGCGGTCGCGATGCAGCTCCTCGGGTCGTTGCGCGGAGCTCGGCAGAGCTTGCTGGAGTCGGGCGATTCCACATCCGCGCGCGAGATCGGAGAGGTCGTCCAGGCGATCGAAGCGCGGGACGCGATGCTCCGCGGCAGCGCCAATGCGCTCGCGCTGGTCGAAGCTTCGTACCGCAACGCGGGGCTACCTCCGGCGGCGATCTGGGCGGCCGAGCTGCTCGACCGCGCCGGGGAGACGGAGCGCGCGATCGAATACTACGAGGTGCTCGGCCCCAGCCCGCTGACGGGCCTCGAGCTGGGGGCGCTCTACGAGAAGGCGGGCCGCCGCGAGGACGCGCTGGAGGCCTACGGCTGGGTGATGCTCGCGTGGGAGGGAGCCGACCCCGCGCTCCGGCCGAAGGTGGCCCAGGCCCGACAGGCGATCGCGCGCCTGGAAGGCCTTCGCCGGGGCTGATCCGCCTCGTGGTCAGACCACGCGGGCGTTCAGCCGGATGTCGGTGGCCGCGAGCGCCCTGGAGACCGGACAGTTCTGTTTCGCTCCCTCCGCCTGTTTCGCGAACTCCGCCGGGTCGATCCCCGGGACTTCGGCTTCGGTGTCGAGCGTGATCATCGAGATCCTCGGCCCGTCGCTCATCTCGAGATCGACGCTCGCGGTCGTCGTCACGCGCTTCGGCTCGTAGCCCGCCTTCCCGAGCGCCGCCGCGAGCGCCATCGAGAAGCACGCGGCATGCGCCGCGCCGATCAGCTCCTCGGGATTCGTCCCCTTGCCCTGCTCGAACCGCGAGCCGAAGGAATAGCTCCCTTCGAACGCGCCGCTGCCCAGCGATACCCTGCCACGGCCGTCCTTGAGGCCGCCCGTCCACTCCGCGCTTCCCTTCCGCTGCGGCATTCCCCCTCCTTGAATGATCCGCGAAGACTGTCGCTGTCGTCCCGCGAGGGTACCCGGACGGCCGGGTCCGCGGCAAGCGCGCGACCACGCGCTCTGGCGTGCGGCGGGTCGTGCGAGTGCGAGTGTCCGTCGCGGGGCCGGGCATTAGCTTGATGCGCGTGTCCATCCGGCTTTCCGATCGGACCGTATCACTCCAAGAAGGCCGCTCGATGGAAAGGGGACCGCTGCCGCCCGCGATCGAGATCCAACCCCTGCTCGTGCGCGTCGCCGAGCGTGATACCCATGCGCTCGCCCAGCTCTACGATGCGACTTCGCGGTACGTGTTCGGCATCCTGCGCCGCATGCTCTGGAGCCCCGAGGGCGCCGAAGAGGTCGCGCAGGAGGTGTACGTGCAGGTCTGGAACACCGCGGCGAGCTTCGATCCCCTGCGCGCCTCGGCCTGGTCGTGGCTCGCGCTCCTGACGCGTGGCCGGGCGATCGACCGCATGCGGGCGGAGGGTTCACAAAGGGACGCGTCGGAGGATGTCCAGCGCCTCGCATCGCGCGCGACGACGGCGGACGAGCCGGACGGGAATCCCATGCATGACGTTGCGCGTTCCGAGCGGGCGGAGGTCGTTCACGCGGCCCTCAGGGAGCTGCCCGGCGATCAGCGCCGCGCGCTCGAGCTGGCGTTCTTCGGCGGCCTCACCCACCGCGAGATCGCCGAACGCACCGACACTCCACTGGGGAGCGTCAGGACGCGGATCCGCACTGCGCTTCTCGAGCTGCGGGAGCGCCTCGAAGCGGAAATCGGGGGATGAGCGAGAGCGAGATCAGGCCCCGGTCGATCGACGAGTTCCAGGAACTGGCGATCGCGCATCTGCTGGGCGAGCTCGACGCGGCCGGCGAGGCCGCGTTCGACGCCGAGCTGACGCGTCGCGGGATCGAGGGACGCGCGATCGTGAGGGAGCTCGAAGAGACGATGGGCGACGTGGCCCTGGCGGCGGCGCCGGCCGAGCCCCCGCCGGGCCTGCGCTCGAGAGCGCTGGCGAGCGTGGGCCACTACGAGGAGCCGAAGGTGGTGGTCACCCGGAGCGCCCCCGTCTGGCTCCGGGCGTCGGCCGCCGTGCTCGCCGTCCTGGCGATCGGTCTCGGCCTGTGGGCCGTTCGCCTGACCCGCGAGCGGGACCGGCTTCGGGGCGCGATCGAGCGCGTGGTCGACGCGCGCGGCGTCGACGCGGATTCGGCGCGGGAGCGGCTCGCCGACCTCGAGGAGCGGCTCGAATTCGTCGGCGGACCCCGTTCCGCCGTTCACGGGCTCGTGGGCACGCCCGCGCTTCCGCGGGCAGGCGCGCGCGTGTTCCTCGACCCTGTCACCGGCCGCGCGCTGCTCTTCGCCTACGACCTGCGGGTGCTGACCGTGGACGAGCTGTACGAGCTATGGGCCATCGGACCGGAGGGACCCCGCGCGGCGGGCGTGTTCCGGCCCGACGACCGCGGTCGGGGGCGTCTCGAGATCGACGATCCGGAACTCCTGAGGAACGTTCGGACGCTGGCGGTCACCGTCGAGCCGGCGCCCGGGACCGATCGACCGACCGGCGAGATCGTCCTCTCCTCCGGGCCGATCTGAGCCTCAGCTCGTCCGCGTGAGGTCCCCGCAGGCCACGACCACCCTCGCGTCCTCGGTCTCGTAGACGTCGAGGTGGTACTCCGCGTCGCTGTCGAGCGCTACGCCGAGCGACGCCGTCCCGCTGGCGAAACCCCCTTCGTTGGGCACGAGCGCCGGGTACTCGCTCCCGCCGCCGACTTCCGCGCCGACCGGATCCGGCTCCGAATCGCCTTCGGGGCACCGCCCCACGCGAATACGCCAGGCTTGACGCCCGCCCGTCGCGCCGCCGCGCAGCGTGAGGTTCGCCCGGGTCCCCCCGTCGGGCATCGCGGTGATGGTTGCGAATCCGGCGGGCTCGGTGCCGACCATGCCCTGGACGTCCGCGGTCCACGCGGCCGCGATCGGGAGCCGATCGATCTCGGGGTCGACCTTGGCGCCGCACCCCGTGAGCAGCAGAAAGAGGCAGATCGTGACGATCCTGAGCATGACTTCCCCCTCGTTCGCGTCTGGGGAAATTCCACTCGAATCGGTGGGTCGGGACAAGAAGGATTCGTACAGGGAGATCGGGGGGCGAGCGTCCTCCCGCCCCCCATCTCGATCGACCCTATTCCTCGGGATTCGTGTCGACTCCCTGTTCCAGCGGAACGCAGCCGAGCACCTCGGTACGCTCACCGCCGGTCCGGAAGATCGTGACGTAGTAGTTGCCCCCCGGAACGAAGTTGGCGTCGACCATCGCGGTGAACGAACCCTGCGAGTTCGCGTCGGGGACGATGCTGGGATAGGCGGACTCCGCTCCCATGATGGTGCCCGTGCACGAGCCCTCGTAGACGCCCCAGGCGTAGTCGCCGCGCGGCAGGAGGCCGGGCAGGGACGCGCTGACGCGCGTGCGTTCGTCGGACAGCTTCGTCGCGCTTATGTGGGCGACCGATTTCTGGTCGCCGACCTTCCCCTCGGTCCCGCGGTAGACCTTGGCGTGCCAGTGATTCGGATCGCCAGTCGTCATTCCGCCCGCGCAGGCCACTACCAGGCCCAGTCCTGCGATCAGCAGCGTGTACTTCGCAAACACCATTCTTGCCTCTCCTTGGGTAGGGGTCGTAAGACCGTCCTAGATTATCACCCAACCGGCCGGTCCGTGGCAATAGCGGGGACGCTCGCGCCTTGACGCGGGCCGTCGACGCGGTGACGATCGTGACGATGCGCTCGGTCCGCTTCCACGAGACGGGCGGTCCCGAGGTGCTCCGGACCGACGTGGTTCCGCTCCCGGAGCCGGGGCCGGGCGAGATCCGAGTCCGGGTGCGGCACGCCGGCGTCAACTTCGTCGATGCCTACCTCCGCTCCGGACTCTACGACCCCGGTCCGCTGCCGGCGGCGGCCGGGAAGGAGGGAGCGGGCCGGGTCGAGGCGACGAGCCCGGACGTGGAGACCCCGGGGCCCGGCGACAGGGTCGCGTTCTTCGACGCCCGCGGGGCCTACGCGGACGCGGTCGTGATCCCCGCGGCCCGCGCGATCCCGGTTCCGTCGGGGCTCGATGATCCACAGGCGGCTGCGCTCCCCCTCCAGGGAATGACCGCCCGCTATCTGACCCACGAGATCCGCCCGCTCGGCCGCGGCGACACGGTCCTGATTCATGCCGCCGCCGGAGGCGTCGGGCACCTCGCGGTCCAGATGGCGAAGAGCGCGGGAGCGGTCGTGTTCGCGACGTGCTCGACGGAGGCGAAAGCGTCCCGCGTCGCCGATCTGGGCGCCGATCACGTCATCCGCTACGACCGGGTCGACTTCGCGGACGAGATCCTGCGGATCACCGGGGGGCGGGGCGTGGACGTGGCGATCGACGGGGTCGGCAGGGCCACGTTCGTCGACACCGTTCGAGCCACGCGCACCCGTGGCCACGTGATCTTCTTCGGGCAGTCGAGCGGAGCGCCGGACCCGATCCAGCCGCGCAAGCTCCTCGGGAGCAGGACCCTGACGACCGCCAGCCTGTTCGACTACGCGCGGACGCGCGAGGAGCTGCTCGCGCTGGCGACGCCCGTCATGACGGCGGCGGCGGAAGGATCGCTCACCGCGCACGTCGATCGCGTTCTCCCGCTCGAGGAGGCCGCGCGGGCGCACGCGCTGCTCGAGCAGCGGCTCACGATGGGGAAGATCCTGCTCGAGCCGTGAGGTCGCCCCGGGGGTTCGACGGGACCGGTCACGCGACCGCGAGCGATTCGAGCCGCTCGATGGTTCCCTCGACGTCGCCGCTCGTCGTGCGCGGATTGAGCGCGCACAGCCGCAGGGCGGGACGGCCGCGAAGGATCGTCGAGCTCAGGAACGCCCAGCCGTCGGCCAGCGACGCTTCGGCGAGCCCGTGGGTCACCGCGTCCGCCTCGCCGTCGGCGACCCCGGCGGGTTGCCAGCGGAACGCCACCGTGCCGAGCTGCGCCGGCGCCACGATCCGCCAGAGGCCCGATGCCGAGAGTCGCGCCTGCGCCCGCTCGGCGTTCTCGATGCCCCGCTCGACCGCCGCGCGAAAGGCCCCCAAGCCGAATACCTGCAAGGACATCCACAGCTTGAGCGCGCGGAAGCCCCGGGTCAGCTGGATTCCCAGATCCGAGAAGTGCACTTCCTCCCCCCCGCGATGCACGTCCCGGAGATAGTCGGGGCGCGTATGGAAGACCTCGGACATGAGCCCGGCGTCGCGAAGGAGCACGCATCCGATCTCGAACGGCTGGAAGAGCCACTTGTGCGGATCCAGCGCGAGCGAATCGACGCGCTCGATGCCGGCCAGAGCCTCACGGCCCCGCGGCGTCAGGAGAGCGCCGCCGCCGTAGGCGGCGTCGGCGTGGAGCCACAGACCCTCGGCCGCGCACAGATCGGCGAGCGCCGGAAGCGGATCGACGGCACCGGTGTTCGTCGTGCCCGCGTTGGCGATCACGCAGAACGGGATCCGCCCCGCGGCCCGATCGTCGGCGACCGCGCGCGCGAGGTCGCCGACCCGCAGCCGGAAGCCGTCGTCCGTCGCGATCGCGCGCAGCTGCCCGCGCGAGAGACCGAGGACGCGCAGCGCGCGTGCGACCGATGAATGCGTCTGGTCGGAGGCGTAGGCGACACCCCGCGTCAGCCGCTCGCCGAGCTTCGTCTCGCGGGCGACCGCGAGCGCCGTCAGGTTCGCCATCGAGCCGCCGCTGACGAACAACCCGCCCGCCCCCACGGGGAGCCCGCACAGCTCGCGCAGCCAGTCCACGGTCACGAGCTCGAGCATGGCGGGCCCGGAGGCCCCGAGCCACGTTCCCGCGAATACGTTGAAGCCGCTCGCCAGCGCGTCGGCGAGGACTCCGACGTAGTTCCCGGGACCGGGAACGAAGGCGAAGAACCGCGGGTGGTCGACGCGGGCCGTCCAGGGCAGGACCTCGCGCAGGACGCGGTCGATGACGAGGTCGGGATCGGTCCCTTGCTCGGGGATCGGCTCCGAGAGCGTCGCCTCGAGCCCGGCGCGGGTTCCGCGGCGCGCGGCCGGCTCGTCGCGGATCCGCGCGAGGTGCTCGACGATGTGATCGACGACCCGGTAGCCGAGCTCCCGCATTCGATCTTCCGGGAGCGAGAGCTCCGACTCGGACGGCGGCCCGTTCAGTGGACGACGGGGACCCAGGGCAGGGCCGCGATCGCGCGACCGGAGCCGTTTCGGAGCGCGACGCCGAAGCCGGCCGCGCCCTCCGCGAGCTCCGCCATCGCGGCGATCGCCGCGCGCTGACGCGGCGACAGGGACACGCCCGCGCGCGCGCCACCGGCGCCTCCCATCCCACGCAGGTAGAACGCGTCGCGAAGGCGATCGAGGAGCGTCTGGGGCCGCGGATAGACGTGGAGCTCGACGGGAGCGTCCGGATCGAGATCGGCCGCCTCTCTCGCCGCGGCCAGCGCATCCTCGAGTCCGCCGACCCGATCGACCAGACCGCGCTCGGCCGCGGCCGCCCCGGACCAGACCCTGCCCTGAGCCACGACGTCGACCTCGGCTTCGGTCATCCCACGGCCCTCGGCCACGCGGCCGAGGAAGCTCAGGTAGGTGTGCTCGATCAACCCCCGGAAGACCTCCCTCTCCTCGGCGGAGAGCGCGCGGAGCGTGGTCGGGAAGTCCGCCGCCGGATTCGTCTCCAGCGTATCCCAGTCGATCCCCAGCTTGTCGTAGATCTCGCTGGCGTTGAACAGCACGCCGAAAACGCCGATCGAGCCCGTCAGGGTCGAGGGCGCGGCGACGATCTCGTCGGCCCCCGCCGCCATGTAATAGCCGCCCGACGCCGCCACGTCGCCCATCGACACGATGACGGGAACGTTCCGCCGGAGCGATTGGACGGCGCCCCAGATCTCCTCGGAGGCGATCGCGTCGCCACCCGGGCTGTCGATCCGGATGACGACCGCATCGAGCGAAGCGTCCTCGGCGACCTCGCGGAGGAGGCGGTTCATGGTCTCGGCGCCCATCGTGCGTCCGAAGAACGGATCGTATCCGCTCTCTCCCCCGGTGATGGCGCCGACCGCGTACACGAGTCCGATGGTTCCCTCGGCTCCGCGCGGCCCCGGGCTGAGCCCGGCCGCGTAATCGCGGATGTCGACGACGTGGCCGCCGATCTCTTCAGGCCACAGGCTCTCCGGATCGGCGCCCATGGCCCGGGCGACGGCCCGGCCCATCACCTCGTCCTCGTGCAGCTCGCCGTCCACGAGCCCCAGGGCCTCGAGGTCGCGATCGAGATAGACGCCCTGATCCAGCGCTCCGGTGAACCGGCTCCGGTCGACGCCCCGCGCCTCGACTACCGCGTCCACGAACCGCGAGTACACTCCATCGAGGATCGCCTGTGTCGCCTCGCGGTCCGGATCGCTCATGTTCGTCCGCCGGAACATGTCCGCCGCGCTCTTGTAGACGCCGATCGCTTCCACCTGCGGCTCGATCCCGACCTTCTCGAACATCTCCTGAACGAACGGCGTCTCGACACGGAAGCCGTTCATCTCGATGCCCGATCCGGGCAGGAGGAACAGGCTGTCCGCGGTCACGGCGACGTAGTAGCCCAGCTCGTTGGTGATCGAAGTGAATGCGTAGACGAACTTTCCGCTCTCACGGAAAGCGGTGAGCGCGGCGCGGAGGTCCTCGGCCTTGGCCCATCCGTAGCCGGGATTACCGACCCGCAGATGAACTCCCGCGACCCGATCGTCGTGGGCGGCGCGCTCGAGCGCGAGGCGCAGATCGAAAAGGTCCTGCCCGGCTCCCTCGAGCTCGGCGGAGAAGAAGTCCGGCGCCGTGCGCTCGACGACCAGACCCTGGAGGTCGATCGCGAGGATCGCCGGGGCATCGATATCGACCCGCCGCTCGTAACGGAAGAGCGGCGCAACCATCATCGCGCCCGCGAACCCCAGGATCGCGACGATGACCAGAATGCCGAGCAGGATGAGGAGGGTCTTCTTCATCGGACGGCAAGAGTCGCGCTCGTCGGAGTCCGCAGTCAAGTTGCGCGTTCCGTCGCGTCTACCGTCGGCTCCCGCTGTTCGCGATATTCACGAACCTTCGTCTCTCCCTTGACCCGAGATCGTGAGGTGCCGTGGAATCCCGCCGCATGATAGCGACGGTGCTCTTCACCGACATCGTCGGCTCGACCGAGCGCGCGACCGCGCTCGGCGACCGGCGCTGGCGCGAAGTCCTGCGCGGGCACCACACGGCCGTGCGCGAGGAGCTCCGCCGTCATCACGGACGCGAGATCGCCACCGCCGGCGACGGGTTCCTCGCGGTCTTCGACAGCCCGGCTCACGCGCTGCTGTGCGCGGCCGCGATCCGCGACGCGGTGCGGGACCTCGACCTATCGGTGCGCTCGGGCATCCACATGGGCGAGGTGGAGATCGAGATCGGCGACGTGGGCGGGATCGCCGTTCACATCGGGGCCCGGGTCGCCGCCCTCGCCGGCTCGGACGAGATCCTGGTCTCGGGAACCGTGCGCGATGCGGAGGCCGGCTCGGACTTCGGCTTCGAGGATCGCGGCCGCCACACGCTCAAGGGCGTGGCGGGCGAGTGGCGCGTCTTCGCGCTGACGGACGTCCCGGAGCACGCCGCGGCCGCGCTGCCACCCTCCGAGAGCCAGGCCGGCTTCCTGGCCCTCGTTCGCCGCGCCGGCCTCGCGCGGGTGACGGGGATCTACCTCCTCGCCGGAGCGGCCGTGTTCCTGCTGGCGAGCCTGCTCCATACCGCCCTCGGGCTCCCCGACTGGGTCCCCGGCGTCGCCGTGCTCCTCCTGGTGGCGGGCCTGGCGGTCGTGATCGCCACCGCCTGGGTGCAGGCCCGCGGCGTATCGGACCAGCGCGGCCTCGACCTGCGGGGGGCCGCGCGCTCCGTCACAAGAGGCGAGCTTCCACACCTGACCTGGGGGCGCGCGATCGCCGGCGGCGTGTTCGCGTTCGCGATGCTGTTCGGAATCGCGGGGCTGTGGGTCGTGATCCAGGATCGCGGACGGAGCTTCGCGCCCGAGGAGGCGCTCGCCGACGCGGCCCCCGGAGTAGCCGTGCTTCCGTTCTCGGTCCAGGGTCAGGGGCTCGATGACTGGCGCGAAGGCGCGGTGGATCTGGTGAGCTCGAACATCGACGGCGCCGGCGGCCTGCGCGCGATCGACAGCCGCACCCTCCTCGCGCGCTGGCACGAGACCGTCGACGAAGGCGAGCAGGCGGATCTC
>DATBJO010000016.1:0-63971 GCA_036556305.1 Gemmatimonadota bacterium | reverse complement strand
GGATTGAACCGCCGACCTCGTCCTTACCAAGGACGTGCTCTACCGACTGAGCTACCTGGGCCCGACGTCCTCGGCTTCCGATGACTGGAGCGGGAGACGGGTCTCGAACCCGCAACCCCGAGCTTGGAAGGCTCGTGCTCTGGCCAATTGAGCTACTCCCGCCCACGTTCGAGGCTTCCGCCGCCGCCACGCGCTCATTGGATCGCGGTACACCGCGCGCGTGATGGTGGAGGGAGGAGGATTCGAACCTCCGAAGGCATGAGCCAGCAGATTTACAGTCTGCCCCGTTTGACCGCTTCGGTATCCCTCCGACGCTCCGCGCGATCCCTTCCGCCGCCGGTCTCCGCCCAGGACCGGCAATGGAGCCGATGACCAGACTCGAACTGGTAACCTGCTGCTTACAAGGCAGCTGCTCTACCAATTGAGCTACATCGGCGCACGACGAAACGTTCCCGGCGGGAGATCGCCCCCAGGTTACGCCGCCGCCGAGAACGTCCCCTGCGGGCGCAATACGCCCGAAGAAAAGAACAGGTAATTTATCGTCCGGGCCGTATCTGTCAAGTCCCGGTCGAACGCTTCCAGCGCGGCCCTCCGGGGGTGTCTTCGACCGTGATTCCGAGCTCGGCGAGGCGTCCCCGAAGCACGTCCGCCCGCCCCCAGTCCTTGTCCCGCCGCGCCTCCTCCCGCTCCGCGATCAGGGCTTCGATCCCGGCCTCGAGCTCGAGCTCCTCGGGGTCCGGGGTCAGCACGTCGTAGATCGCGTCGAAGGCGCGCAGGACCTCCTCGAGGGCGGGTCGGTCGGCGGTGCCCGCGCGCCCCTCGTCGAGGGCCCGGTTCACGTCCCGGACCCACTCGAACACGGCGCCCAGCGCGCGACTCGTGTTGAGGTCGTCGTCGAGGGCCGCGTCGAATTCCGCCCGCGCCCGCCGGCTGCGCTCCGACAGATCCGGGCTCGGCGCCCCATCGGCGGGGAGCTCGTCCAGCCGGCGCACGAAGTCCGACAACCGCTCGATCGAGGCCGCGGCCTGGTCGAGCCCGGCGAACGTGAAATTCAGCTGCTGGCGGTAGTGGACCGACAGCAGCAGGTAGCGGATCGCGCGCGGCCGGTACCCGCGCTCGAGCAGGTCCCGGAGCGTGAAGAAGTTGCCGAGGGACTTGGCCATCTTCTGGCCGTCGACGATCAGGTGCTCGGCGTGCAGCCACCCCCGGGAGAACGGGCGGCCGGTCGCCGCCTCGGACTGGGCGATCTCGTTCTCGTGATGCGGGAAGATGTTGTCGACGCCGCCGGTGTGGAGGTCGAACGTCTCCCCGAGGTAGGCCATCGACATCGCCGAGCACTCGATGTGCCAGCCGGGACGTCCGCGGCCGAGTTCCGTGTCCCAGGCCTCCTCGCCGGGCTTGGCGGCCTTCCAGAGCGCGAAGTCCTTGGGGTCCTCCTTCTCGTACTCGTCGGACTCCACGCGCGCCCCGTCGCGCATCCCGCTCATGTCGATCCGCGAGAGCTTCCCGTAGTCGGGGAAGGTCGCGATCCGGAACCAGATCGATCCGTCGTCCGTCCGGTACGTGTGGCCGCCGGCCTCCAGCCGTTTCACCAGCTCGACCATCGCGCTGATGTGCCCGGTGGCGGTCGGGTAGTGCTCGGCGCGCTCGACCCTCAGGGTGGCCAGATCCTCGAAGAAAGCCTCCGTGTACCGGCGGGTGAAATCGGCGATCGTCTCGCCGGCCGCGCGCGCCTTGGCGATGATCTTGTCATCGACGTCGGTCAGGTTCATGACCTGCGTGACGTCGAAGCCCCGCGCCTCGAGGACGCGCCGCAGCAAGTCCTCGAACAGGAACGTCCGCAGGTTTCCGATGTGGGCGTAGTCGTGCACGGTTGGGCCGCAGGTGTACATGCGGACCCGACCCGGCGCGAGCGGTTCGAACGCGACCCGCTCGCGCCGCAGCGTATCATAGAAGGCCAGGCTCATGGAACTCTGGATGCTAGGAACAGGAGAAACCCGCAGCAAGCCGCGCGGGCGGGACTAGTCGAGCGTCAGCCGGAGCTCGGTCACGACCCAGCGGCCGCGATCGCTGCGCGCGCCCACGAAGACGCGCTCGACGTGCGACTCAAGGCCGCGGCCGTCGCGGTACACCCGCTCGCCCACCGCGTACCCGCTTCCTGTCGAAGGGTCGTAGGTCGAATAGGCCGGGAAGCGGAACGTCACCTCCTCGGTCGACTCGAACATCTCCTGGAGCAGGTACTGGAGCTGGGCGGCCGCGAGCCGCTCGCCGATCCCTTCCTGCTGGACGACGACGTGGACCCGGCCGTCGGGGGCCACCAGGTACGCGATCGCGCGCGAATTCTCCGCCTCCCAGTACTGGGCCAGGCGCCGGTAGATCTCCTGGAGCGCCGCGGGGACGGCGGCTTCCTCCGAACGATACGGCGTCATCGTCTCCTGCGGAGCCACCTCCGGCGCGCCGTCCTGGGCCTCCGCCAACGGAACGTGGGACGAGAGGACGAGCATGGTCACGGCCAACCGGATCGGGGCGCGCTTCATACGGAATGGATACGTCCCGGATGGACCTTTGTTCCCCTCCGCGCGCCTCGGCCGACCCCTTCCCGAAGCCGCTCAGCCGGGCCGGCTGCCGGGCTTGACGGCCGGCGTGCCCGCCGCGCATAGGGGGCACGACTCCGGCGGGTGCGCTTCGACCTCGAGGGCGACCAGCGAGGCCCACGGCAGGTCCCACGCGACACGACCGCCCGACCGGTCGACGAGCGCGCCGGCGCCCACGACGTCGGCCCCCGCGGCGCGGCACAGCGAGACGAGCTCGCGAAGCGATCCGGCGGTCGTTACGACGTCCTCGACCGCGACCACGCGCTCCCCCGGGGCGAGCGCGAACCCGCGGCGGAATGCGAGCGCGCCCTCTTGCCCGCCCCGCTCGGCCCAGATGGCGCGAGCGCTCCACGCCCGGGCGACTTCGTGGCCGAACACGAGTCCGCCGATGGCGGGCGAGACGATCGTCTGCGGGGCCGGCGCGACGCGCGCCGCGAGCCGCTCGACGAGCGCGGCACCCGCGTCCGCCGCGTCCCCGGGATACTGGAGGAGGAGCGCGCACTGGACGTAGCGCGGGCTGTGAAGGCCGCTGCTGAGCCGAAAGTGGCCCTCGAGGAGCGCGCCGCGCGCGCGGAGTCGCGCGATCCAGTCGACGCCCTGTCCGCTCATCGCCCGCGATCCTCGTTCAACGCGCGCCCGCGCCGATCTCGGCCGCGATCCGGTCGAACGCCGCGCGCGGGTCGGGGTCGGCGGTCACCGCCCGCCCGACGACCAGGTACGTGGCCCCCGCACCCATCGCGGCCGCGGGCTCGGCGGTCCGCGCCTGGCCGCCGTGGGCGCTCGCCGACCACGCGGGCCGGATGCCCGGGACGACCAGGAGCGGCTTCGGCCCGAGCTCCGCTCGGAGTCGCGCCACCTCGCGCGGCGAGCAGACGAGACCGTCCGCGCCGGACCCGATCGCGAGCGCCGCGAGCGCGGATACGGCGTCGGGGATGGGCGGGGCGGCCGCGCCGGCCACACCACGCCACGCGCGATCGTCCAGGCTCGTCAGCACCGTGACCGCCAGGATCCGCGGCGCGGCCCTGGCGCGATCCGCGGCCGCCCGCGCGGCCCCGATCATCTGCGCTCCGCCCGCCGCATGCACGGTCAGCATGTCGACTTCGAGGTCCGCGGCAGCGGCGACCGCGCCCGCCACCGTGGCCGGCGTGTCGTGGAGCTTGAGGTCGAGGAACACGCCGAGCCCGCGTCCCGCCATCTCCCGGACGAGCGCCGGGCCGGCGCGCGTGAACAGGACGCTCCCCACCTTGACCCGCGCGACGGCCCCCTCGAGCGCGTCGACGCACGCCCGCGCCTCCGCAGGGCCCGGATGGTCCAGCGCCACGATCAGCGGCGAATCGCTCATCCGGTCCAGACCGGCTCCTCCGCCCGCTCGTCCGCCCGGTGCGCCGTGCCGATCACCGCGCGGATCGTCGTCTCCCGCGCCCGGCACCAGCGCTCGAGCCCGGCCAGGATCTCCGGGCAGGCGTCGGGGTTGACGAACGAGGCGGACCCGACCTGGACCGCCTGGGCGCCCGCCATGAGGTACTGGAGCGCGTCCTTCCACGTCGCAATCCCGCCGATGCCCAGGATCGGCAGCTCGGGGAGGGCGGCCCGCACCTTGAACACCCAGTGCACGCCGACCGGGAGGATGGCGGGGCCCGAGAGCCCGCCCGAGCCGGTCCCCAGGACCGGCCGTCTCCGGTCCGTGTCGATCTGCATCCCGTACAGAGTGTTGATGAGCGACACGCCATCGGCCCCCTCGTCGGCCGCGGCGCGCGCGAACGGGACGACGTCGGCGACGTTGGGCGAGAGCTTGACGAACACGGGGAGCGTCGTGGCCGCGCGGACGCGGCGCACCGCGTCCCGGAACTGCCGCGGATCGCAGCCGATGTTCGTCCCCCCTTCCTTCACGTTGGGACACGACACGTTCACCTCGACGGCGTCGCCGCCGACCGACGCGCGGTCGGCCTCGACCCGGGCCGCGATCGCCCCGAACTCCTCGGGCGAGTTCCCGGCGATGTTCACGATGAGCCGCGCCGATCCGCGGAGCGCGTTGACGCGCGGCGCTTTCTCGCGAACGAACGCGTCCCAGCCCACGTTCGCGAGCCCGATCGAGTTGAGCATCCCCGCCCCCGTCTCCGCGATGCGCGGGGCCGGGTTCCCGTCACGCGGGGCGACGAACAGGGTCTTGGTCACGAAGCCGCCCAGCGTGGAGAGGGGCCAGAACCGTTCGAACGAGTCGCCGTAGCCGAAGGTCCCGCTCGCCGCGAGCACCGGATTCGCGAGCTCGAGCGGCCCGCAGGTCGTCGCCAGCCGGTCTACCACGCGACCTGGCGCGGATCCATGACGGGTCCGTCCACGCAGAGGAGCCGGTACCTCGGCCGGCCGCCGCGATTCGGCACGATGCACGCCTGGCAGACGCCAAACCCGCACGCCATCCGCTCCTCCAGCGAGAACTGCGCGCCCTCCACGCCGGCCGCTTCGAGCCGCCGCGCGAGCGCGCGCAGCATGGGCTCGGGGCCGCAACCGTACCACGCGACGGCGTCGTCGGTCGAGCCGCGGGCCGCGACCCGGTCCGCGAGGACGTCCACGACGGTGCCGGCCACGCCGAGGCTCCCGTCGTCGGTCGAACGCTCGATCCGGTCGAAGAGCGCGGGCTCCCAGGCCGCGAGCGGCGCGTGCGCCTCCGCGCTCCGCTCCCCATAGAAGAGCTCGATCCTCGACCCGGGTTGGGCCTCCCGCAACCGGCGAGCGAGATAGAAGAAAGGCGCGAGGCCGATCCCGCCCGCGACCATCCGGTGGACCGATCGCGAGGGCGGATCGAACGGACGTCCGAGCGGCCCGACCAGACGGAGCGGCGTCCCGACGGGGAGCGTTCTCAACCAGGCCGTCGCGCGACCGAGCGCGCGCACGAGGAACCACAGGGCCCCGTCGCGCACGTCGCCGATCGAGAGCGGCCGTCCGAGGAACGGCCCGCCGCCCTGGGCCGCGGCGGAGAGCATGAAGAAGTGGCCGGGGTCGCAGCGCACGGCGGCCGGACGCTCGAAACGCAGCCAGTACGTGCCCGCGGCGACGTCCTCGACGCCGGCCAGCGGGAGCGTCCAGACGGCGCCACGGCTCAAATCTTGGGATCGCCTTCCTGAGGTTCCGGCGCCTGGGTCTCCGGAGTCTCCGCCTGTTCGCGCTCGCGCTGGACCTCGAGGTCGCGCGCGGCCCCGCGGAGTCGCGCGGTCGGCGAGTTTCCGCGCGCTCCGTAGCGGTTCATCTGGTCTTCGATCCCGAGCATGGGATCGCCGGCCGGCGGCAGGACCTGCGCCAGGACTGCGAGCGTCGGATCAGCGGCGTAGAAATCGCCGGTCCGCTCGGGAACCTCGAGGCCGAGATCCCGGCGCGCGGAGTCCGCCGCCTGATGGTCCGGGTACTGCGCGATGAGACTCGTCAGGCGCGTCGCTCCCTCGCCGGAGGCCGCCCCGCCCCGCCGGAGGAGCTTCCCGGACGCCAGCATCGCCCACGGGCGCCACGGCGAGGCCGGGAACCGCTCGACGAGCTGCCAGAACATCTCCGCCGCCGCCTCGGGGTCGCCCTCGACTTCGAGGACCTCCTCGGCGAGCCGGTACATGGCGGTCGACCGCGCCAGGCCCGCGTCTTCGATCTGGGGGACCGGCACCTCGCCGGCGGCGATGCGTTCGAAGTGGAGCATCCGCGCGACCTCGCGGGATTCCGTGCGGGCGGAGTCGCCCCACGCGCTGCCGGGCGAGTGGATGAACGCGTCGAGGAGGACGTCGAGCGCCTCCTCCCTCCGGTCTTCCACCTTCCAGACGATCCGTCCGCGGTGGAGCGTCGCGCGGCTCGCGGCCGGCGTGCCCGGCGCGAGCTCGGCCACGTGGAGGTAGGCCTGGCTCGCGGCGTCCCACTCCCCGCGGCCCTCGAGGATCTCCCCGCGCTCGACCTCGATCTCGGCGGCCAGCGAGTCGCCGATCGCGCCGGAGAGGACGCGGTCGTAGACCCCCAGCGCCTCCGCGTCGCGCCTCTCGAGCGTCAGCGCGCGGGCCGTCCGGATCTCGATCTCGCGCTCGAGCAGGGGGTCGCTCACGGCCTCGGCCAGGGCCCCGTAGGCGGCGAGCGCCGATTCGTATTCGCCGGCGGCCAGCTCGGCGTCGGCGAACTCCAGCGTCAGCTCGCGGTCGCGGGCGAACGCGGGGTTCTTCGCGAGGAGCCGGCGATAGGTCTCCATCGCGCGCTCGCGCTGGCCCGTCCCGAGGAGGATCATGGCCTGCTCGTAGCTCACGTCGCTCGGCGTCGCGTCGGATCCGCCCGACGCCGACGCGAGGAGCGGGGCGAGCGCGGCCTCCGCCGCGGCGTAGTCCCCGATCCGGCGCTCCGACCGGGCCCATCCGAGCCGGGCGTCGCCCGCGCGCTCGCCGTCCGGGAAGCGGGTCGCGTAGCGCTCGTAGGACGCGGCCGCGTCGACCCAGGACCCCATCCGGAACAGGGACTCGGCCATCAGGAAGAGGGCGTCGTCGACGTAGTCGGAATCGGGATAGCGCTCGAGCACGATCGCGCTCTTCTCGGCCGCCGTCTGGAACGCCTCCCGCGCGGGTCCGGGGAGCGAGTCCGAGCCGGCGGAGAGCCGCACGCCCTCCTCGTACGCCTGCCGGGCGTTGTAGAACGTGTTCAGATAGGCGCATCCCGACGCCAGCGCGAGGGCGGCAAGCGCCGCGCCGATCCGCCGCGCGTCAGCGCACGGACGTCGACGTCGAGACCTTGCGGCTGTAGAGGTCGAGGTGGGCGAGGAGACTCTGCGAGAGCGCGTCGGCGACTTTGCCTTGGAACGAAGCATCATCGAGCAGGGATTCCTCCCTGGGATTGCTGATGAACGCCATCTCGAACAGGATCGCGGGCATGAACGCGCCGTTCAGAACGAAAAAACCGGCCTGCTTGACCCCTCGACTGCGCAGGGCAAGCCGCCGGTCGATCTCCTCCTGAACCGACTCCGCCAGCGTGCTCGATTCGCGGAGATACTCGTTCTGCGCCAAGTCCCAGAGGATGAAGTTTAACTCGCCCAGGGATTCAGGGTCAATCGAAGGGTTCTCGTAGCGAACGGCGGAATTTTCCATCCGCGCGACGCGGCGCGCGTCTTCGGTCTTCGCCGCCGACAGGAAGTACGTCTCGAACCCTTCCGCCGAGCGGTTCTCGGCCGAGTTCGCGTGGACCGAGACGAACAGATCGGCCTTCTCGCGGTTGGCGATCCGCGTCCGCTCGCCGAGCGCGACGAACTCGTCGCCGTCGCGGGTCAGGATGACGCGCACTCCTTCCCGCTCGCGAAGCCGCTCCGCGAGCCGCCGGACGACCGCCAGCGTGACGTCCTTCTCGCGGACGCCGGTGGGACCGATCGAGCCGGGATCGTGACCGCCGTGGCCGGCGTCGAGGACGATCGTCCACCCGTGGGCCCCGGGCGGCTGACGGCCGGGCGCGTCGGGCTCGCGGGCCGAGGCGGGGTCGCCGACCGCGGGCGAGACGGCGACGACCTCGGGCTCGTCTCCGGTGCGGAGAGGCGCGGCGGGCTCCGCCGCGGGCTCCGTCTCGTCGCGCGCGCCGGTTTCCCTCGGTCGCTCGGCTCCGGATCGGCGGATCGAAACGTCCGAGGCGAGCATCGTCTCGACCTCTCCACGCGGCGCCGCGAGGAGCACGATCTCGACGCCGCTCGGGCGGCGCAGCGGAGCGACGGCGTAGAGCGTCGCCTCGCCACCGAGCCACAGCGTCATGGCGGTTCCGTCGCCGCCGGGATGCACCGCGACGCTGTCGACCAGGCCGACGCCGGCCAGCCCGCGCGACACCTGCGGGGGAAGCGACACGCCGGCGAGACGAAGCTGGAGCGCTCCGGGCAGCGCGTCGTCGATCTCGATGTCGGGCACGCGCGCCGTGCGGAAGCCGAGCCGCGTGCGGCCCGCCTCGACCCACACGTCGACGCCCCGGAGGTCGCCGATCATCCCGCTCTCCGTCCCTCCGTCCCGCGGCCGCTCGTCGCGGGGCGCGTCGCGATCGGGAGCCGGACCGGGCGCGGGGGCCGAGCCGGGCGCGAGCGTCGGGAAGCGACCCGGCCACACGACCGGCAGGAGCTGGGTCAGGCTCGAGGCCGGCAGCCAGAAACCGCGGGCGTCCTTCTGCGCGGGATCGACCATCTGGTACCACCTTCCGTCGACCTCGACGAACGGCAGGCGGCGTCGGACGACGAGCTCGACGCCGTCGACGTCGAGCACGGCGCGCTCCGGACCCGCTTCGGCGATCCGTCCGCCGAGGAGGGCCGCGACGTCCTCGAGGGCCACGAAGCGCCGACCCTGGCGCTCGATGAGCGGGACCGTGCGCGGGACGCCGTCGACCGCCAGCACCGTCGTCTGCGCGGACGCGGGCGCGATCGCGAAGACGACGAGGAGCGAAGCGAGGGCCGCGACCCGACGCGCGCTCATCGGCGCCCCACGTGGCGGTCCGCCTCGCGCTCCTGCTCGCGGCGACGGATCGCTTCACGCTTGTCGTGCTTCTTTCGGCCGCGCGCGACCGCGAGCGTGATCTTCGCGAAGCCGTTCTTGAAGTGAAGGTCGAGCGGCACCAGCGTGAGCCCTTTCTCGTGTACCTGGGCGCCGAGGTCCCTGATCTGATCGCGCGACAGGAGGAGCTTCCGCGTGCGGACGGGATCGACGTTCCAGCCCCCGGCGGGGTCGTAGGGGCTGATGTGAACGCCGTGAAGCCACGCCTCGCCGCGGTCCACCGTCGCCCAGCCCTCCTGGAGGTTCACCTTGCCCTCGCGCACCGATTTCACCTCCACGCCATGCAGAACGAGACCCGCTTCGATCGTGTCCAGGATCTCGTACTCGTGACGCGCTTTGCGGTTGCGCGCCACCGGGGCGTCGGCACTCATGTCGCTCACCGGATGGGGTCGTACGGATGGGGTTGCAAAGATGGGGCCGCACGGCCGGTTCCGCAAGCCGCGGGCGTTGCACGCGCGCCGTGAAGGCGGATATTCTCGATCCCGCTGCACGCGGCCGCACCGCGGCCCCTGCATGATGCCCAAGTGGCGGAACTGGTAGACGCGCACGATTCAGGGTCGTGTGGGCTTGCGCCCGTGGGGGTTCAAATCCCTTCTTGGGCACCATGCAGCAAGTCGATGAAAACGAGTCATCTGCTGCGTTGCGCATCTGACCCGTTTCGATCGACTCTCCGTCCCACCGCGCTCACTGAGACGGCTCGCGGCGACGTTGTTTTTTACGGTTTGGGTCGATAGACTCATCGCATGCTCAAGATCGTCGTCATCGTCCTCGTTCTGTTCTGGATCGCGCGCGTGATCGGACGATGGTTTCCACGCGTCGAGATCACCTTCGACCGCGGCGGTGACGACGACGTCAGGATCTACTCCATCATGCGCGAGCATTTCCCCGAAGACTACGAGCGGTACAAGCACGGGCTGCTGAGCGAAGGCGAAGAGCGCCGCCTGTACCTGGACTGCGTGGAGATCCTCGGCGCCCGCCGGGAGATCGAGCGGCTGTAAGTGTCGAGCGCTCTCGGTCAGGGGATTCGGCTGTTCGACGTGGAGGAGGCCGAGCGCATGCTGCCTCTCATCCGCGTCATCGTGAAGGGGATGATGGACGACCATGCCGAGCGACAGGCGCTGGTCGACCGGCTCGACGGACCACCCGACGAGTTCACTCCACGCGAGATCCGCGCGCTCCGCTCCGAGATCGACACGCTGACCGAAAAACTGTCCGAGGCGGCTTCGGAGCTCGAGGACCTGGGCGTCGAGTTCAAGGGGATCGATCTCGGCCTGGTCGACTTCCCCACAACCGTCGAGGGCGAGTTGGCCTATCTCTGCTGGAGCTATGGGGAGGACCGGATCGGGTTCTGGCACCTCCCTGACGGTGGCTACGCGGGCCGGCGCCCGCTAGAGCGAGACTGACCCCGACGACCTCGCGTACCCACCGCCCTGCGGGCTGGCTGCGGAGGGCCGTCAACGTACGCCAGTCCGAATGGCCGCTCGTGGCCACGCTGTTCGGGTACTTCTTTCTCCTCACCTCGACACAGCACCTCCTCAAGCCCGCCCGCAACGCGTTCTTCCTGACCACCGCGGGTTCGCAGAACCTGCCCTGGGCCTACATCGCCGGCGCGATCGTCAGCGCCGCGGCCACGATCGTCTACGGCCGCTGGGTCGCGCCGCTGGATCGTCACAGGCAGATCATCGGCTCGTTGCTCTTCTCGGTCCTCACGATCGTCGTCTTCCGCGTGTTGCTCGTCGAACCGACGGCGTTGACCGCCGGAGCCTTCTACGTGTGGTTCAACGTCATCACGCTGCTCCTCGTGAGTCAGTTCTTCCTCATGAGCGGCGACCTGTTCGATCCACGTCAGGCGAAGCGGATCTTCGGATTCATCGGCGGTGGCGGGCTGGTCGGCGGCGTGGTGGGGAGCGGCGTCGCGGGCTTCCTGGCCGAGCCCCTGGGGACCGGGAACCTGATGTGGATCGGGGCCCTCCAGCTGCTTCTCGCGGCGGCCCTGGCCTTGCGGGTGTTCCGGATCGGCGAGTTCCGGGAAACCGGCCGCGGTCAGTCCCAGCCGGCGCGGGGTGAGCGCAGTGTCGCGGGCGGGATCGATGTCCTCCGCAGGAACCCCCACCTCCGCATGATCGCGGTCATGCTCTTCGCCGCGGTTCTCGTTTCGACGTTCGTCGACTGGATCTTCAATGCAGCGGTCGAGGAGGCGATCCCGGGCCGGCCCCAGCAGGCCGAGTTCTTCGGTCAGGTGTTCGCCGCCTACAACCTGATCGCCTTCCTCGTGCAGCTGTTCTTCGTCGGCTGGGTGCTGAGGACGCTTGGCGTCGTGGGCTCGCTGTTCGTGCTGCCGCTCGGGATGGGCGGCGGAGTGGCCTGGATGCTCCTCGCCCCCGGGCTCTGGGCGGCGTCGGCCGCCAAGGGGGCCGACCAGGGGTTGCGCTATTCGATCGACCAGTCGGCGCGCGAGATCCTCTATTTGCCGATCCCCACGATCCTCAAGCAACGCGCCAAGCCGTTCATCGACGTGGTGGTGACGCGCGGAGCGGACGCCATCGTGGGGGTGATGATCCTCGCCCTGAGTGGAACCGCAGCGCTCGCGGGGCAGGGCCCCGCGTTGATCGCGGTCGGCCTGGTCATCGTGTGGCTGATCGCGGTGCTGGGCGTTCGCCGCACGTATCGGCAGGCACTCGAGAAGCTCCTGTCCGTTCGCGACGTCGACCTCGAAACGGCGGTCGAGGAGAGCCTCGATTCCGAGAGCGCGCGCGAGATCACGGCGACGCTCAGCCCTGAAGCGCCCGCCGACGAGGTTCACTACGCCCTCGACGTGCTGAGGATCGTTCCTCCAGCGGCGCTCCATCGGAAGCTGCGCACCCTGCTCGGCCACCCCGACGCGACCGTGCGCTCGCGGGCGCTGGAGGCGCTCGACGCGATCGCCGATCCGTCGGACGCCGGGCTCGTGCGCCCGCTGCTCGACGACCCGCACCCGCGCGTCCGCGCGCTCGCGCTTCACTTCGCCACCCAGCTCGAGCCCCGTGAGCTCCTGCCGCGGATGGAGCGGGCCCTCGACTCCGACGATCCGGACGCGATCGAGGTCGCGATCGCCGACCTGATCCGGCACGGCGACGAGCGCCAGGCGCGCGCGGCCTCGGACCGGCTGGCCCGCCTCGTGCGCCGCATGGGAGACAGGGACGCCGCGCTCCGTCGCGCGTGCGCGCTCGCGCTCGGACGGCTTCCCGTCGACCATCCGCTCCAGCTCCAGCTCGAGCCGCTCCTGGCGGACGCCGACTCCGGCGTGGTCCGGGCGGCGCTCAGGAGCGCCGGCCGCGCGGCGCGGCGCGATCTGATGACGCCGATCCTGACCCGGCTGGAGTTCCGCGAGACGCGGCCGCTCGCCCGCGACGCCCTCGCGGCCTACGGCGAGGAGGGCCTCCCGCTGCTGTCCGCGGCCCTGCGCGACCCCAGCCTGCGCGAGGAGCTGAGGCGCTGGCTGCCCGGCGTCTTCGTCCAGATCGGCACGCGGGCCGCGTACCGCGCGCTCCTCGAAGGGCTGTCCGCGCTCTCGATCTCGAAGAACCGGCTCTACGCCCTCAAGGCGCTCAACAAGATGCGGCGCCGTTACCCGAGCTGGGAGGTGTCCACGCCGCTCGTGCGCTCCGAGTTGACGCAGGAGCTGGAAGCCTCCTACCGCACGGAGCGCCAGCTCGCCACTCTCCAGGATGCGCTCGGCGAGGAATCCAGCGACGGTTCGGCGGCCGGCCGGGCGTACGAGAGCGCGCTCGCCTATCAGGCGACCTCGACGATCGAGCGCGCTTTTCGGCTGCAGGGTCTCATCTACAGTCCGCAGACGATCTATTTCGCCTACGCGGGGCTCGTCGCCGAGGACGCCGACTACAGCGCGCACGCGCTCGAGCTGCTCGAGACCGCGCTCGCCCGCGACGACGCGGCGCGTCTCCTGCCGCTCATCGATCCAGACCTCACGCCAGCGCGCCGAGCCGAGATCGGCCGCCAATGGTATCCTTTGGACGACCGCGATCTCGAGGACGACCTCGAGCATGTGTTCGAAAGAGGCGAGCCGTGGCTTCAGGCGTACGCGGTCGGTCTCGCCGAAGCCCGCTTCCCCAGGGAGCTGGCGCCCGAGCTCGAACGGCTGGCGACCAGCGGGGATCCGGTCGTCCGGCCGCTCGCGCGTCACGCGATCGACGGGCAAGGGGAGAACGGCATGGCGATGTCATCGGTCGAGCGCGCGGCCGCGCTCAGGCAGGTCGAGCTCTTCGGTCAGCTCGCGGCCGACGATCTGCTGCAGATCGCGGCGGTCGCCGAGGAGCGTTCCTTCCCCGCCGGCGAGTACCTGTTCTACCAGGGTCAAGAGGGCGACTACATGTATCTCGTCCTCGACGGGCGGATCCGGATCGAAGTCGGGGACCAGGAGGTCGCGGTGATCGGTCCGGGAAAGCCGACCGGGGAGTTCGCGATCCTCGACCACCGCCCGCGATCGGCCAGCGCGCGCGCCCTCGAGGACACCCGCACGCTCGCGATCCACAGCGCCGACATGGGCCAGATCCTGGCCGACAATTACTCCCTGGTCGAAGGGCTGTTCAGCTATTTCACCGGCATTATCCGCAACATGAACGAAGAGCTGTTCCGCGTTCGCTCCGCCTCCGGAGCGGACGACGAGGAACACGATTAGATGATGGGGTGTCATCCGCCGTACCGCGCGGCGAGCATCCGCCCGCTAGGCTCTCCTTCAGCCGCGCCCGTGGCAGGGCGGGCGGTCCGATGGAAGAAACGCTGAGGAGAGGATGATGGGCGCTACGCGCAGGAAGAAGGTCGATCGGTCGATCGACGACGAGCCCGACGTGAAGAGGCGGCGGCACGACGTCGAGCACGCGCTCGAGGAGGCCGAGGGCGAAGTCCAGCAGAAGGACGGCGGGCAGGATCGGCAGGCCGGAGAACCGGTCGAGGACCAGCGCGAGCGGATCCGGCGGAACGCAAGGCGGTTCTGAGCCGCGGGGACCCGCCGCTTCGTCCCTAGATGTGGAGCACCTGGCCGTGGACGTCGAGGGCGGCTTCCTTGACGGCCTCGGCCAGCGTCGGATGCGCGTGGACCGTCAGCGCGACGTCCTCGGCGCTGCCGCGGAAGGAGCTCACCGCGACGAGCTCGGCGATCAGGTCCCCGGCGCGGGCGCCCAGGATATGGCAGCCCAGCATCCGGTCCGTCGCCGCGTCGGCGACGAGCTTCACGAAACCCGTCGTCTCGTTCATGCAGCGCGCGCGCCCGTTCGCGCTGAACGGGAAACGACCGACCTTGATCTCGTGACCGGCCTCGACCGCCTCGGGCTCGGTGAGACCGACGGTCGCGATCTCGGGGTGCGTGTAGACGATCCCCGGGATCGGGACGTAGTCCATCTCGCTGTCCTGCCCTGCGATCCGCTCGGCGACCACGACGCCCTCCTCCATGCCCTTGTGGGCGAGCATCTTCCCGCCGATCACGTCACCGATCGCCCAGACGTTCTCCGCGGCGCGGAGGCGGTCGTCGACCTTCACAAATCCCTTTTTATCCCTCTCGCCGCCGACGCGCTCGATCGCGAGCCCGTTCGTGACCGGCTTCCGGCCGATCGCGACGAGCACGGCGTCGGCCTCGAGCGTCTCCGTTCCGGCCGCGCCCGCAACCGTCACGGCCACGCCCGACGTCCCGGTCTCGATCCCCGTGACCTTCGTGCCGACCCGGATGTCGAGACCCTGCTTCTTGAAGACCTTCGACCCCTCCTTCGAGAGATCCGGGTCCATCCCCGGCAGGATCGTGTCGAGCGCCTCGACGATCGTGACCTTCGTCCCCACGCGCTGGTACACCGACCCCATCTCGAGCCCGATGTAGCCGCCGCCCACGACGACCAGCTTCTGCGGGATCTCCCCGAGCGCCAGGCCTTCCGTCGACGAGATGACGCGCGTGCCGTCGAAGGGCGCGCCGGGAAGCGCGATCGGCGCCGAGCCGGTGGCCACGATCGCCGCGCCGTAGCGGACGCGGGTCGCGGCGTCGGTCCCGGTGACCTCGATGAGGCCGGGCTCGACGAATCCCCCTTCGCCCGCGAGGTGGGCGATGCCGTGCTTCTTGAACAGGTAGGCGACGCCCTTCGTGCTCGCATCGACGACCTTGGCACGGTGCTTCTGCATCGTCGGCCAGTCGACGCTCACGTCGCCGACGACGATCCCCACCTTGGCGGCGCCCTCGCGGATCCAGGCCAGGTGCTCCGACGCATCGAGGAGCGCCTTGGAGGGGATGCAGCCCACGTTGAGGCACGTCCCGCCCAGGAACTCGCGCTCGACGCAGGCCACCGAGCGTCCGAGCTGCGCGGCGCGGATCGCGGCGACGTAGCCGGCCGGGCCGGCGCCGATCACGACGACGTCGAAGCTCTGCTCGTTCGCCATTCGCTCTCCTCCGCCGCCGCGCGTCCGGATCACGCCTCGAGCAGGAGCCGCTCGGGGCTCTCGAGCAGCTCGCACACCCGGCGCAGGAACCGGACGGCCGGCGTCCCGTCGACGAGCCGGTGATCGTACGACAGCGCGAGCCACATCATCGGCTTGATCACGACCCGGCCGTCCCGCGCCACCGGACGCTCGTCGATCTTGTGGATGCCGAGGATCGCGACCTCGGGCTGGTTGATGATCGGCGTCGTCAGGAGCGCGCCGTAGCCGCCCGCGTTGGTCAGCGTGAACGTGCCGCCCTGGATCTCGTCCATCTCGAGCTTTCGCTCGCGGGCGCGGGTCGCGAGGTCGTCGATCGCCTTCGCGATCTCGACCATCGACTTGCGGTCCGCGTGCTTGATGACCGGGACCACCAGCCCCGCCTCGGTGTGGACCGCGACGCCCAGGTGCCAGAACCGGTGGTAGACGATCTCCTCGCCATCGATCGAGGCGTTGACCTGCGGGAATTCCTTGAGCGCCGCGATGGCCGCCCGGGCGATGAACGGCATAAACGTGAGCTTGACGCCGTGGCGCTCGAGGAAATCCGCCTTGAGCCGCTCGCGGAGATCGACGACGCCGCTCATGTCGACCTCGTCGACGGTCGTGACGTGGGCCGAGGCGCGCCTGGACTCGAGCATGCGGCGCGCGATCGTCTTCCGGATCGAGGTCATCGCGACCCGCTCGACCGGCTCGTCGGGCCCGTACTCGCGCACCGGAGCGGCCGGCGGCGCGGCGGCGGGCGCGGCGGGGGGCGCCGACTCCAGGTACGCGAGCACGTCGTCGCGGGTGACGCGGCCCTCCCTGCCCGTCCCCTGGACCTGCGTCAGGTCGATCCGGTGCTCGCGGGCGAGCTTGCGCACGGCGGGCGAGGTCTTCATTCCCTCGGGGACGACGGCCTCGCCGCGCGGCGCGGGGGCGGCGGGCTTGGGCTCCGCCGCGGGCTTCTCCGCTGCGGGCTTCGGCTCCGCCGCAGGTTTCTCCGCTGCGGGCTTCGGCTCCGCGGCGGGTTTCGCTTCGGCCGGAGCGGCCGCGGCCGGCTTCGCCGGCGCCTCGGCAGCGGGTGCGGGCTTCGCCTCCGCCGGAGGCGCCGCGACCTCCTCGCCCTCGGTCGCGATCACGCCCAGCGTCTCGCCGACCGCGACCGTCGCGCCCTGCTGCTTGTCGATCCGCGCGAGCCTGCCGCCGCGGAAAGCCGTGACCTCCATGTTGATCTTGTCGGTCTCGAGCTCGACCACCGCCTCGTCGGCTGCGACCGCGTCGCCGACCTGCTTGAGCCACTTGCCGACCGTCGCCTCGGGGACGCTCTGGCCGAGCGACGGGACCTTGATCTCGAGCGGCATCTAGCCCCTCCCTCGACGTCCCGTCACTAGGTCCCGGCGGTCGTGCGCAGCGCGTCGGCGATCTCGCCCGCGTCCGGCATGTAGTGGTCCTCCATCGACTTCGCGGCGGGGAACGAGGTGTTGAACCCCGTCAGCCGCCTGATCGGCGCGTCGAGCTCCCAGAAGCACTCCTCGGCGAGGATCGCCGCGATCTCGCCGCCGATCCCTCCGATCTTCGGCGCCTCGTGGATCACGACCGCCTTCCCGGTCTTCGCCACCGACTCGAGGATCGTCGGCACGTCGAACGGAAGGAGCGTCCTCAGGTCGATGACCTCGACCTCGATGCCGTCGGCCGAGAGCGTCTCGGCGGCCTTCAGGGTCTCGTGGAACAGGTAACCGAACGTGATCGCGGTGACGTCCGACCCCGAGCGAGCGACGTGGGCGCGGCCGATCTCGGTCACGATCTCCTCTCCCTCGGGGAGCTCGTCCTTGATCGAGCGATAGAGCTTCTTGTGCTCCCAGTACAGGACGGGGTCGTCGCTCCGGATCGCGGCTCTCAGGAGCCCGGCCGCGTCGCGCACCGTCGAGGGGGCGACCATGACGAGTCCCGGCACGTTCATGAACCATGCCTCGTTCGACTGCGAGTGGAACACGCCGCCGCCGACGCCACCCCCCCACGGACAGCGGATCGTGACCGGCATCGCGTACGTGCCGTTCGTCCGCCAGCGGTAGCGCGCCAGCTGCTGCACGATCTGGTCGAACCCGGGCGAGATGAAGTCCGCGAACTGGATCTCCGGCAGCGGGCGGCAGCCGACCATCGCCGCGCCCACCGTCATGCCCGTGATCAGCGACTCCGAGATCGGGCTGTCGATGACCCGCTCGGGACCGAACGCCTCGAGCAGACCGCGGGTCGCCTTGAACACGCCGCCGTAGATGCCCGTGTCCTCGCCGATCAGGAACGTCGTCTCGTCGCGCGCCATCTCTTCGTGGAGAGTCCGGTTGATCGCGTCGATGTAGGTGATCGCGGCCACCGCTACCTCCCCGCCCGAACGTCGAAACCCGGATACTCGTGGACGAAGACGTCCGAGAGGAACGCGTCGGGCTCGGGCCGCGCGCTCGATTCCGCGAACTCGACCGCCTGCTCGACCTCCTGCCGGACGTGCTCCCGGATCTCCTCGAGCTCCTCGGCGTCCAGGACCTCGTTCGCGAGGAGCCACGCGACGTAGCGCGGCAGCGGGTCGCGCTCCATCCACTCCTCGACCTCGTCCTCGCTGCGGTAGTCGGCGGGGTCGATGTCCGAGTGGCCGAACCAGCGGTAGGTCTTCATCTCGAGGAGGGTCGGCCCCTCGCCGGAGCGCGCGCGGTCGAGCGCCGTGCGGGTCGCGTTCCATACGGCGATCACGTCGTTTCCATCCAGTGTGACGCCCGGGAAGCCATAGGCGTCGGCCCGGTGCGAGAGGTCCTGGAGCGGGGTGGTTAGCGAGAGCGGCAGCGACTCCGCCCACAGGTTGTTCTGGATCACGTAGACGATCGGCAGCTTCTGGACCCCCGCGAAGTTGCACCCTTCGTGGAAATCGCCGTGGGCGGTGGCGCCGTCGCCGCCGAAGGCGACCGCGACGTTGTCCTTCTTCAGCATCTTGAAGCCGAACGCCGCGCCGGTCGCGGCGATCCAGTTCATCATGATCGATGTCGACGGCTGCATGACCCAGTACTCGGGGTGCCAGTAGTGGCACGCGGTGTAGCGCCCGCCGTCCGGCGAATCGACGCGGTTGTAGACCTGCGTGGCCAGCGCTTCGAGCGGGATCCCCTTGCCGACGGACGCGCCCAGGTCGCGGTGCGAGGGCCCCACGAAGTCGGTCTTCTTCATCTGATAGGCGATGACGACGTCGCACGCCTCCTGGCCGATCTGTGAATAGAACGTCCCCTCGAAGCGCCCCTGTCGGAACAGCCGGCGCATGCGGGCGTCGAACGTGCGGGTCCTCACGAGGCGCTCGAGGAGCTCGATCTTCTTCGCGTCCGGACAACCCTCCATCTCCCCCGAGAGGCGGTACTTCTCGGGGAACGCGCGAGTGATGTCGAGCGCCGTCTCCTCGCGGCGGCGCTGGAGCGCCTGGAAGTCCTCCTTGGCCGGACCCGCGGGGGCCGCTCCCTCGCCGGTCGTCTTTCCCGTTTCCTGGGACGCCGCCGCGGCCTCGGTCGCCGCCTCCGCGCTCGCGCTCTTCTTCCTGCGTCGGGTCTTCTTCTCGGCCATCTCCACCGTTTCGGGCTCGGGATTCAGGAGACGTTCAGAGTCGCGCGGCCTCGGCGGCGCGGCTCATCATGAGCTGGCGGTCGGCGCGGTAGGACGACCGGACGAGCGGTCCCGCCTCCACGTGGGCGAAGCCCATCGCCTCGCCGATCCGCGCCAGCTCGGCGAACTCGTCGGGATGGACGAAGCGATCGACCGGCAGGTACCACTCGCCCGGCCGCAGGTACTGCCCGAGCGTCAGGATGTCGACGTCGCGGTCGACCAGGTCGCGCATGACGGCCAGGATCTCCGGGATCTCCTCGCCGAGGCCGAGCATCATCCCGGTCTTGGTCACGATGCCCGGCGCCCACGCGCGGGCGCGGGCGAGGAGCTCGAGCGTGGTCGCGTAGACGCCTCCGCCGCGAGCCCGACGATAGAGCCGGGGGACCGTCTCGACGTTGTGGTTGAGCACGTCGGGACGCGCGTCCAGGACCGCGTGCAGGGCGTCGGGGTCCCCGCGGAAATCGGGGATCAGGACCTCGACGGAGGTCTCCGGCGAGCGGTCGCGGATCGCGCGGATCGACGCCGCGAAGATGGAGGCCCCGCCGTCCGCGAGGTCGTCGCGGTCCACCGACGTGATCACCACGTACGACAGCCCCATCTCGACGACCGCGTCGGCCAGCTTCGCCGGCTCGTCGAGATCGAGCTCGGTCGGCATCCCCTTGTCGACCGCGCAGTAGCGACAGCCGCGCGTGCAGATGTCGCCGAGGATCATGAACGTCGCAGTCCCGTGTCCCCAGCACTCGCCGATGTTCGGGCAGCGCGCCTCCTGACAGACCGTGTGGAGGCCGCGCTCCTCGACCGCGTGCTTGACGCTCGCGTACCGCGGGCCGCCGCCGGCCCGGATCTTGAGCCATTCGGGCTTGCGGGGACGCGGAGCCGTTTCGACGGCGTCGACCGGGATCGTCGTGGCGGTCGTCACGCGAACAGCTCGCCGAACGCGCGCTCGAGCGCGTCCTCGACCTCCGCGCGGTCGACCGGCCGCCCGAGGAGCTCTTCCATCGACGTCACGCGGCGATCGGCGATCCCGCAGGGGACGATGAGATCGAAGTACGAGAGATCCGTGTCGACGTTGAGCGCGAAACCGTGGTGCGCGATCCAGCGCGAGACGCGGATCCCGATCGCGGCCACTTTCGCGTTCCCCGCCCAGACGCCGGTCAGGCCCGCGGTCCGGCCGGCCCGGATGTCGAACTCCGCCAGCGCCCGGATCAGCACGCTCTCGAGGTCGCGGAGGTAGCGGTGGAGGTCGCGGCCGCGCGGAGCGAGGTCCACGATCGCGTAGCCCACGATCTGCCCCGGACCGTGGAACGTGATGTCGCCGCCGCGGTCGGACTCGACGAACGCGACGCCGCGCCCGGCGAGCTCGGCGCGGGTCCCGAGGAGATGGTCGGCGCCGCCCGAGCGGCCGAGCGTGATGACCGGAGGGTGCTCGAGCAGCAGGAGCGTGTCGGGGATCTCCCCCGCCGCGCGCGCGTCGACCAGGCCCCGCTGGAGCGCCCGGGCCTCGTCGTACTCGATCCGCCCCAGGCGGCGGACGGAGGCGGCGGGTCCCGGCGGCGCGGGCGCCGTCGTGGGAGAGACGAGGCTCGGCATGGGGCGGGTCAAAGTATCGGGGGCGGGAAAGCCCCGCAACCGACGTACGGGCGATCGGTACGATATCGTACTAAGTGCCGCGTCCCCCGCCTGCGGCCGTTCCGCAGAGGGCGGGCCGGGCCGGCGAGAACGAGCGCGCATCGATCGGCGGGGGATCTCCCCGGACCCCGGCGGCGACGAGCTCCGCCGTGAGCGGGGCGAGCAGGATCCCGTTCCGATAGTGGCCCGTCGCGTGGACGAGACCGGCGAGGTCGGGATCGGAGCCCAGGATCGGGAGCTCGTCCGCCGTCCCCGGCCGGAGCCCCGACCAGCGGGATTCGACGGGCGCGGCGGCGAGGTCGGGGACGGCCCGCGAGGCCGCAGCGATCAGCGCGTCGACCGTCTCCGGATCGACCCGCGCGTCGAAGCCGACGTCCTCGACGGTCGCGCCGACGACGACGCGCCCGTCGTCGCGCGGAACGCAGTACGCGCCGCGCCCGCCGACGACGTGCCGGATCGGCATCCGCTCCGGCCGCAGGGCGGCCATCTGACCCTTGACGGGGCGCACCGCGAGCGGGCGCGGGAGCCCCGCGATCCCCGCGCTCCACGCGCCGGCCGCGAGGACGACCCACTCCGCGTCCGCGCGATCGCCCGGACCCCGCAGGGTCGCGCCGGCCGTCGTCACCCCCGTGACGCGCCCGCCGGCGGACTCGATCGCGGTCACCGCCCTGCCGGTCACGATCTCCACGCCGGATCGCGCTCGGAGCGCGGCGGTCGCCGCCGCCATGAGGGGCAGCGGGTCGACCTGGTGGTCGTCCGGGAGGTGCAGGGCGCCCCGCGCCGCGGGCGAGAGCCCGGGCTCCAGCGCGCGCGCCGCGCTCGTTTCCAGCCACTCCGCGCGGAGTCCGCTCCGCACCTGAGCCTCGGCGCGCGCCGCGAGCTCCGCTGCCTCGTCGTCCGAGAGCGCGACGACGAGCGTTCCGTCCCCCCGGTAGTGGAGCGCGCGTCCGGTCTCGCCCTCGAGGCGCGCCGCGAACGCGGGCCATCGCTCGCGCGCGGCGAGGCAGAGGTCGAGCATCGCATCCGAGGCCGGGAGCATGTCCTCGGCCCACTCCATCTGGGGGGAGAGCATCCCCGCCGCGGCCGTCGACGCCTCCCGGCCGAGCTCGTCGCCCTTCTCGAAGAGCACGACCCGTCGGCCGTCGTCGGCGAGCGCGCGCGCGACGAGGCAGCCGACCAGGCCGCCGCCGATCACGATGACGTCGGGACCGCCAGGCATCCCTCAGCCGGTCTCGTCGTGGGGAGCGGCGACGGGCTTCGATTCGGGCGAACCGCGCTGCCGGAGGAAGATGCTGAGGACGACGATGCTGCCGACGGCGAGGAACTCGCTCTGCCAGTTCTGGAGGGACTCGAACCAGAACTGCGATGTGGCCATGTACGCGAGCGTCGTGATGGGGACGCGGCCGTGGAGCGCCTCCTCCTCGTTGTACTCCGCGACGCCGCCAGCCGCGTGGAGACCGAAAGAGATCAGGAACAGAAGAAAGAACGCGAGCCCGAGCGAATGCTCGTACAGCCGGAGCACCGGCCCCCCGCGACGCACCGGCCACGGGGCGTTCCGCTTGTCGCGGACCTCGCGCGGATCCGCGTCGACCTCCTCCGTGCCCTCGAGCTTCTTCGATTCCGCCGAGCCCTTCTGCCTGAGGTAGACCGTGAACATGACGTACGCGGCCATCTGCAGGAACTCGCTCTCCCAGTTCTCGAACGTGGCCTCGACGAAGCCGCCGCTCCGAACGTACTCCGGATACGTCGGAGGTCGGCCGCCGTGCTCGATCAGCGTCTTCCGCTCGACGCGATACCCGGAGACACTCTGACCCAGAAGAAAGACCGCGAACAGGCCGAACATCGTGATCGACAGGCCGTTGTTCCGCAGGATCGTCCGCACACTCCCCCCTTCGCTGAAAGCCCGGAGGAACATGATACGCGCGGGTAAAGCGGGCGGCCGTCCGCACACGAAAAGGAGAGGGACGACGAGACGTCTCCTCTCCCGTTCGTGCTCCAGGAGCTTTTCGATTCTTCAGCGCTTGCGGACGACTCCCCACAGGCCCGCTCCCACGAGCCCCAGGGCGACGAGACCCACGATCGGCCAGGGCCCGGGTCCGTGGCCCGCCTTGGCGAAGACGACCTCGGGTCCGCCGGCCGAGGCGAGGGAGCGCAGGCGGGCGTCGATCTCCGGTCCGGTGACCTCGCGCGGCACCGGCGGGTCGTTGCCACGAAGCGGCACGTCGACCGCGCGCACCGTGCCGTCCGGCGCGATGTCGACGATCGCGGTCACCGGGTAGTCCGGGTCTCCGCCGCGGACGACGAGCACCCACGTACCGTCGTCGGGCAGCTTCCCGCGGAGCGCGTAGAGGCCCGTCGCCTGGGTGGCGACGAGCTCGAGCGGCAGGCTCACGCGCTCGCCGTCGATCAGGCCTTCGGCGGTGCCGCGCACCTGGATCTGCATCGGCACGCCATGGTGGTACGTGCGGACGAGCGCGATCGCGCCGCGGGTCAGACGATCGTAGGGGTTGGCGGGAAGCTCGATCGAGAGCCACGGCGGACCCGCGAACGCGGTCGTCGCGCCGAGCAGGATCGCGACCGCGAGACCGGCTCCGCCGGCACGGGTCGCGCCAAGCCGCATCCATCGTTTCAGAGTGGTCATCTGCGCCTCCGGTTCGGGTACGGGATCGGCGGTTCTTTGTCCCTTCGATGCCGTCTCGGAGGAGCCGGTTTGAATCCGGTCGCGCTGCATGTCGCCCCTGCTCTCACCTGGCCGGCACGACCGCGACCGGTCCCTTGAACGTCCGCACGGTGAACGACGTGCCGCCGTCGCCGATCCTGATCTCGATCTCGCTCCCCGCGAGGTCGTCCTCGCGGCGCGATGCGACCTCTCCGAGCTCGGTCCGCACCTCGCCGCCGAACGTGTGGACGGCGATCTCGGCGTCGGTGTCGCGGGCCAGCGCCAGCGTGACCGATCCGCTGTGGGTCTCGACCTCCCACGCGCCCCCGCGCGTGGGGCGGCCCGTCACGACGACCTCGCCGGTCACGCTCTCCAGACGCGCCCGCGCCTGGCGCGAGGCGGCGGCGCGGATCGTGCCGCCCACGGTCGTCGCGGCGACGTCGGAGATGTCGCCGGCCAGATCGATCGACCCGCTCGCGGTCTTCGCGCGCGCCCACGGGGTGCGGGCGTCGATCGAGATCGCGCCCTCCATCGACTCCGCGCGGACGGTCGAGGGCGCGCCGCGGACGCTCACGTTCCCGGTCACCGAGTACAGGTCGAGCCCGCCCTGGACGCCGTCGACGTCGATCGACGCGTCGGCCGCCTTGACCCACACGACGCTGCCCCGCGGCACGCGGACCTCGAGACGCGCCGCCGGCGCGGGGCCGTGCGTCGCGGCCCCCCCGATCATGCCGCCCTCCGACGACTCGACGCCGAGCTTGATCGCCGAGCGGCTTCCGCCCAGGTAGAGCCGACCCGCGCCCGCGTCGAGGACGGCCGTGACCGCGATCGAGTCCCGGTCCCAGCCCGTGATCGTCGTCGCTCCGCTCAGGTTGTAGACCCGGATCGTGGCGTCGCCGGCGGCCGGGACGCCGCGCTCGAGCCGGCGCTGGGCCGCGGCGGGCGAGATCACAGCGAGGACGAACGCCGCAGCGAGCGCGGCCACGACCGCGGGACGTGGGCGGCGCGCCCGGGGCCTCATCCCTCCCCCGAGCGGGCGGCCTGCTCGAGCAGATCGATCTTCCGCTGATAGGTGGCGAGGAGCATGCGGGTCAGCTCGCCGTTTCCGGGATCGCGCTCGAGCGCGACGTGGAGCTCGGCGATCGCGGCGTCGATGACCTCGAGGTTCCGGCGCACGATCGCCATCGTCTCGGGAGAGAGGTCCTGGGACTCGAGCCCCGCGAGGAGGTCCTGGGAGGCGGCGAGGAGCCGCGCCTCCCGCGCGTCGCGCGGCCCCGTTCCGCCGTCCACCACGACCGGCGCGCTTCCCGGGCGGCCGAGCTTCCGCGCCACGGCCTCGTCGTACCGGCGGGTGAGGAGCGACGTCACGGCCGCGGTCACGACGACGATCGCGAGCGCCGCGGCGACGAGCGCCCAGCGCGGGATCCCCGTGGCGCGACGCGACGAACGAAGCGCCGGCGGTCGTTTCGCGCGCGGCCGGTCGACGACCGTTCCCTGCTCCGCGTCGATCCGCGCGTCGATCCCCGCCCAGAGCTCCCGTGGCGGGCGGATCTCCCGCGGCAGATCCGCGGCGGCCGCGAGCAGCGCCACGAGCCCGGCCGCCTCCTCCCGGCACGCCGCGCACCCCGAGAGGTGCGCGTCGACCTCGCGACGGTCCGCGTCCAGGAGCGTGCCCTCGACGTAGTCGTCCAGCCGCCCGCGAACGTCCTCGCAGCTCATGACGCGGCCTCCCTCATGGCGCCCCCCCATCACGACAACGCCTCCCTCAGGAGCCTCCGCGCCCGGTGGAGCTGGGCCTTCGACGTTCCGGGTGCGATGCCGTTCATCTCCGCGATCTCCTCGTGGCGGTAGCCCTCCACATCGTACAGCACGAACACGGTCCGCGCTCCGGGCGGCAGGTCGGCGATCGCCCGCTCGAGGTCCACGCCGAGCCCCGGCCGCGGCGCGGGCGCGAGGCGCGGGCCCTCCATCCCCGCGGCTTCGGTCCGGCGTTCGCGCCGGCCCGAGGCGCGCCGCTCGGCCAGGACCACGTTCACCGCCAGCCGGTGGAGCCAGGTCGAGAACGCGGAGTCGCCGCGGAACGATCCCAGCTTCCGCCATGCCCGGACGAAAGCGTCCTGAGTGCGCTCCATCGCCTCCTCGGGATCGGCGGTCAGCCTGAGACAGAGCGCGTACACCCGACCCACGTGGTCCTCGTAGAGACGCTGGAACGCGGCCCGGTCGCCGTCCTGCGCGCGGCGCACGAGGTCGCTGACCTGCACGGCGGGTCCTCCCGGGGTCGAGTCGACTCTGTCGTTCATGGGATGCCGCCGCCTTCCCCGAGGTTTACTCTGCCCGCGTGGCGATCCTGCGGCTCACGACGCTCGGAGTGGGCCGGGTCATGATCGACGCTGGCCCGCGCTCTCGACGTCGAGCCCGCCGCCGAACCGTTCGCGAAGCGAGGCCTGTCGATCGAGCGCCACGACGTCGTCCACACGAGCCATCCGGCGTACGGGTATCGAATCCGGGCCGGGGACGCCACAGCGTTCGGCGAATTCGGCCACCACGGCCGCGAGTACCGTCTCCGCGTCTGAGCTAGCCGCCCTCCACCATCCTTCCTATACTGCTCCTCTCCCATGGTGATCATCGCCAACCCGCGGGCCGGACATGGGAAGGGCGCCGGGAATGTGGAGCGGCTGGGGGGCGTCATCCGGCGCCGGGGGCTCGACGGTCACGTCGTGATCACCGAGCGGCCGGGTCACGCGACCGAGCTGGCGCGCGAGCTCGTCGAGGCCGGCGAGACGCGGATCGCCGCCATGGGCGGCGACGGGACGGTCGGCGAGGTCGCCAACGCACTGATCGGCACCGGCGTCGAGCTCGCGCTGATCTCCATGGGGACGGGCAACGACATCGCCCGGAGCCTCGGGCTGCCGCTCAACGACCTCTCCGCCGCCCTCAGCCTGGCTTTCGAGGGCGACGCGCGACCGGTGGACATGGGCCGCGAGCGCGACCGTGCGTTCCTTTCGGTCCTGGGTCTCGGTTTTCCGGCGGTCGTGGCGGCAGAAGCGAATCGGTTCACCTGGCTCAAGGGGCCCCCTGCGTTCTTCGTGGCCGTCTACAAGGCGGTGAACCGGTTGCGGGCCGTCCCGCTCGTCATCGAGATGGACGATCTCACCCTCGACATGGAGTGCGCGGCCGTGATGGTCCAGAATACCCCCTATACGGGCGGCGGATTGCTGATGGCCCCCGGCGCGCGCGTCGACGACGGGTTGCTGGACGTCGTCGTCGTGGACGACATCGGCAAGAAGGACCTCATGATCAACTTCCCGAAGGTCTACTCGGGCCGCCACTTCGAGCACCCGAGCTTCCAGCTCCACCGTTCGGCGCGCGTGCGGATCGAGTCGCAGGAGCGGCTCCCCAAGATGTTCGACGGCGACCTGTGCGGCTGGACCCCGGTCGAGGCCGAGGTCCAGCGCGACGCGCTCCGCGTCGTCCGGCCCGCGCTCGACTGAGGCCATGGACCGCGTCTCGCGAGCGCTCGACGGCAAGGAGATCCTGGTCACGGGGGCCACGGGCTTCCTCGGCCAGCCGCTCCTCGAGAAGATCCTGTGGGCCGCGTCCGGCGTGCAGCGGATCCACGTTCTGATCCGCCCCAAGCGCCCGTTCGGCGGCGAGGTGCAGACGCCGGCCGAGCGCCTCCGCCGCGAGCTCTTCCAGTCCAGCGTCTTCGACCGGCTGCGCTACCGCTACGGCGACGACTTCGAGCGTTTCCTCGAGGAGAAGCTGGTCGCGGTCGGCGGCGACATCTCGCAGCCCGAGCTCGGCATGGACCCCGCCGTCCGCGAGGCGCTCCGCGGCCGGCTCGACCTGATCATCAACAGCGCGGCCGTCGTCTCCTTCGACGCGCCGCTCGACGACGCGCTCGAGCTCAACACGCGCGGGGCGGGCCGCGTGGCCGAGTTCGCCGCGGCCTGCGACCGCGCCGCGCTGATCCACGTCTCGACCGCTTACGTGTGCGGCGCCACCGATCAGTCCATCCCCGAGACGATCCACCACGCCGCCTCCGATTCCGACGAGCCGTACCCCGCGCGCCGGTTCAGCGACCCCGACATCGATCTGACGAAGATCGAGGAGATCGTCGCCCGCGTACGCGAGCAGGGGAACGGCCCCGAGGTCCGGCGTGAGCTCGTCGAGGCGCTCGTCCAGCGGCGCAGGCGGCGCGGCGGGTCGAAGGAGCCCAGACGCGAGACGATCGAGAACCTGCGCGGCCGCTGGATCGAAAACCGGTTGGTCGAGGAAGGCATGCGGTGGGCGCGTGAGCGCGGCTGGAACGACACGTACACGTACACGAAGGCGCTCGGCGAGCAGATGGTTCTCAGACACCGCGGGGACGTCCCGCTCGCGATCGTGCGGCCCGCGATCATCGAGTCGAGCCTCTCCGAGCCGTCGCCGGGCTGGCTCGACGGCCTGCGGATGGCGGACCCGCTGATCGCCGCGATCGGCAAGGGGCGGCTGCGCTCGCTCCCGCTCGATCCCGACGTCGTGCTCGATCTCGTCCCTGCCGACATGGTCGTCAATACGATGCTGGCCGCGATCCCCAAGCTCGCCGAGGAAGGCCGCGGCTCGCTCGCGATCTACCAGGTGGCGACCGGATCCCGCAATCCGGTCACGATGGGGCGCCTGCACGAGCTCATCGTCGGGTACTTCGAGGCGAATCCCATGCTCGACAGGGACGGCGAGCCGATCCGGGTCAAGCCGCTCTCGTTCCCGAGGCCGGAATCGTTTCGCCGGCAGTACCGGCTCAAGGCGGCGCCGCTCTCGGCCGCCGAGTCGACGCTCGCGCGGCTGGCCGGCTGGGGCCTGTTCGCGGACGCGGCGCAGAAGCAGCGGCGGAAGATCGCCGCCACCCGCGCCGCGATCGACAAGCTGTTCTACTACGGCGAGCTGTACGAGCCGTACCTCAACCTCGACTGCCGCTTCGAAGTCGACGAGACGATGCGGCTCTTCGAGTGGCTGACGCCGGAGGAGCGCCGGCGCTTCAATTTCGATGTCTCGCGGGTCAACTGGCGGCACTACATCCACGTCCACATCGCGGGAATCAAGAAGTACATCCTCAAGGTCGAGCGCGCGGGCGCGCTCGAGGTCGAGGAGGAGCTCTCGGCCGAGCGCGAGGCCGTGCAGACGATCAACGATCTGCTGCGCCACGGCGCCGAACGATACGCGGACAGCGTGGCGCTCCAGATCCAGCGCGACGGCGAGTGGGAACGCTACACGTACGCCGATCTGCGCGACGCCGCGCTCAGGGTCGGGGATCGCCTGCACCGCCTCGGCTATCGGAAGGGCGACCGCGTCGTTCTGTGGTCCGAGAACCAGCCGGAGTGGGGGGTCGCGTACCTCGGCGCGTCCTCGATAGGCCTCGTCGTCGTGCCGCTCGATGCGCAGACGTGGCACCGCGAGGTGTGGTCGGTCGCGGGCTTCACGGGCGCGCGCGCGATCCTCGCGTCGCGCGCCTGCTTCGGGCGCCTGACGAACGACGAGCTGGCCGCCAACGAGAAGGTCGAGGCGCCGATCGTCCTCCTCGACGTCGACTCCGAGTGCGACCCGTTCGCGCGCGAGGAGTTTCCGCGCGGCACGGACCCCGAGCCTCCGACGCGCGTCGCGGACGCGCCGGAGGACGTCGGTCCGGACGACCTGGCGTCGATCATCTTCACGACCGGCACGGCCGTCGATCCGAAGGGCGCCATGCACACGCACCGGAACTTCCTCTCGAACCTGTTCGGGGTCAGTCACTCGCTCCCGCTGACGAGCGACGACCGGTTCCTGAGCGTCCTGCCTCTCTATCACGCGCTCGAGTTCACCTGCGGGTTCCTGGCGCCGCTCTATCGCGGCTGCACGGTCACCTACGCGCGCTCGCTCAAGCCCAAGGTGATCCTCGAGTCGATGCGCGAGACCGGCACCACCGTCATGCTCGGCGTGCCGACGCTGTACGCGCTCCTGCGCGACGACATCGAGCGCCGGATCCTCGGCGCGTCGCGCTCGCAGCTGCGCAGCAATCTCATGGAGACCGGCAAGCGGATCGCGCGCTCGTGGGAGCGGACGTTCGACCGCTCGATCGGGCGCCAGATGTTCCTGCGCGTGCACCAGGCTCTCGGTGGACGGCTGCGGTTCCTCGTGAGCGGCGGGTCCGCGCTCGGCGCCGAGCTCTACGAGACCTATCGCGCGATGGGGATCCCGATCTACGAGGGCTACGGCCTGACCGAGACGGCGCCCGTCCTCACCGTGAACCCGCTCTACCAGAGCCGCAGCGGGTCGTGCGGGAAGCCCGTGCCCGGCGTCGAGCTGCGGCTGTTCCACACCGACAGGGACGGGGTCGGGGAGATCATCGTCCGGACGCCGAGCCTGATGCGAGGCTACTGGGAGAACCCCGAAGCGACCCAGCGCGTGATGGTCGACGGCTGGTTCCACACCGGCGACCTCGGCTGGGTCGACGCCGACGGCTACCTCTACATCACCGGGCGGATCAAGGACGTGATCGTGACGGGCGCTGGCAAGAACGTCTATCCGATGGACCTCGAGGCGCTCTACCGCGCGGTGCCGGGGATCGAGGAGATCTGCGTGGTCGGCGTGCCGAGCGGCCTCACCGAGGACGTGCACGGGATCGTCGTGCCGTCCCCGGAGGTCCGGGACGGGGGCCCGCCCGAGGAGGTGCGCAAGCGGATCCTGCGCGAGATCCAGCGGGTCGGGCGCGACCTGCCGAGCTACCACCGCCTCCAGCAGCTCCACCTGTGGCCGGACGCGCTGCCGCGAGACGAGGACGGCGAGATCGACCGCGCGGCGCTGAGGCGGGCGGTCCGGCTCCGCGCCGAAGGCGAGGCCGCCGAGCGCGCGCCCGCGCGCGACGGCGATCGGCGCCGGGCCGTCGTCGAGGAGATCGCCCGGCTCGCGCGCACGTCCACGGCCGACGTCCAGCGCGAGAACCGGCTCTACGACGACCTCGGCCTCGACTCGCTGCAGGCGATCGAGCTGCTCCTCTTCCTCGAGCACTCGCTCGGCGTATCGCTCGACGACGAGACCGCGGCCCGGATCAAGACCGTCGGGCAGCTCCTCGACGAAGTCCGCGAGCGTGAGCGTGGGCCGGGGCCGGCGCGCCGAACGGCGACCGTGCGCTCCGCGCTCCCCCATCACGAGCGGCCCGCGATCGACCGCGCGCTGTTCGGCTCGTTCCGCGTCGGGCTCAAGGCGCTCTACCGCGGCTACTTCGACCTCGAGGTGCGAAACGCCGAGTGGATTCCCGCCGAGCCGCCCTACATCATCGCCGCGAACCACTCGAGCCACCTCGACGCGCCCGCGATTCTGGCCGCGATCGAGCACGCGCGCGGGCCCGCGGCCGCCCGCCGGCTCCACGTCCTCGGCGCTCGGGACTACTTCTTCGACACGCCGCTCAAGCGCTGGTTCTTCAGCACGTTCCTGAACGTCGTGCCGATCGAGCGCGAGGAGACCTCGCTCGCCGGTCTCAAGATGGTCAAGCGCATCCTGTCGTCGGGCGAGTCGGCGCTCATCTTCCCCGAGGGGACGCGCTCGCGAACGGGGGAGATCGACGCCTTCAAGCCCGGACTGGGCCTCCTCGCGCGCGAGCTCGAAGTCCCGATCGTGCCGGTCCACATTCGCGGCACGTTCCCCGCACTTCCGGTCGGGCGCGTGGTCCCGCGACGCGCGAAGATCGTCGTCGCCTTCGGCGAGCCGCTCACGATGGAGGCCTACCGGACCGACGGGGTTCCGGCGCGGGACGAGCTGTACCGCCGGATCGCCGCCGACGTCCGCGAGACGATCGTCGAGCTCGGCCGCGAGGGGAACGGCGCTGGCGCCAACTCGTCTTGATGAGGCGCGCGGCGTTCTTCGACGTCGACGGGACCGTGGTCGCCAGCGACATCGTCCGCTACGGGATCGAGATCCGCACGATGCACCGCTCACGACTCGGCCGGCTGGCCTGGATCGCGGCATTCCTGCCCAGGGTGCCCTGGCTCCTCGCGCTGGACGCGTGGAGCCGCGAGGCGTTCCAGCGCTCGTTCTACCGCGTCTACCGCGGCCTCGAGACCGACGAGCTCGCGCGCCGGGCGGCGGCGCTCTTCCGCGACTACGTCGAACCCCGCATCTATCCCGAGGCGCGGGAGCGGATCGATCGCCACCGCGCGCGCGGAGAGCAGGTCGTCCTCGTCACCGGATCGATCGACGCGATCGTGGCCCCGCTCGCCGAGAGCCTGGGCGTGTCTTCGGTGATCGCTCCGGGCCTCGAAGCGGAAGGCGGACGCCTGACCGGCGAGCTCGACCAGGCTCCGATCGCGGGCGAGCGGAAGGCGCAGCGGATGGCGGCGTTCGCGGCCGAGCACGGGATCGACCTCGACGGCTCGATCGCATACGGCGACAGCGCCGACGATTTGCCGATGCTGACGACCGCGGGCCGCGCCGCGGTCGTGAATCCGAAGGGGAGGCTGCTGGATCAGGCGATGGCCAGGAAGTGGGAGATCCTGTACTGGGGTGCTCGGTGATCGCTCTCCAGTACGTGCGCAGCGTGCCGCGCTACCTCGCGGCGCGGTTCGTCGGGAGCCGATTCGAGCGGCTCTACACCTCGGGCTTCTCGACCGTGCGCCTGGCGGAGATCGATCCGCCGTCGCTCCCCGGACCGCGCTGGGCGCGCGTGCGGCCGATCCTCGCGGGGATCTGCGGGTCGGACCTCGCCACGATCACCGCGCAGGGGACGACCTACTTCTCGCCCTTCGTCTCGACGCCGTTCGTGTTCGGACACGAGGTCGTGGGCGAGGTCGTCGAGACCGGCGCCGACGTGCGGCGGGTCGCGGTCGGCGACCGCGTCGCCCTCTCGCCGCCGCTGCACTGCGCGGTGCGCGGGATCGAGGAGCCGTGCGCCGAGTGCCGGGCCGGACACACCGGCCACTGCACGAACGTCACCGAGGGCGCGGTCTCGGCCGGCATCCAGACCGGCTACTGCCGCGACACGGGCGGCGGCTGGAGCCGCTCGCTGGTCGCCCACGAGCTCCAGTTGCACGCCGTTCCCGACGGCGTGTCCGACGAGGCCGCCGTCCTGATCGAGCCGCTGTCGTGCTGCATGCACGCGGTCGCGCGCGCGGCGGTCCCCGACGACGGCACCGCGCTCGTCCTGGGGGCCGGCACGATCGGCGCGCTGACGATCGCCGCGCTCCGCGCGAGCGGTGCGCGCTGCCGGATCGTCGCCGTCGCCAAGTACCGCCACCAGCAGGAGACCGCGCGCCGTCTCGGGGCCGACGTCGTGATCGGCTCCGGCGGCTCGATGCGCGAGGACCTCGCCCGCGAGCTGGGCACCGAGCTCCACGAGACCGAGATCGGCCCTCCGACGTCGCTCGGCGGCGCCGACGTGACGTTCGATTGCATCGCCAGCGCGGGCACGCTCGACGACGCGATGCGCTTTACCAGGGCGCGCGGCGCCGTTATCGTCGTCGGCATGCCGGGCGTCCCCGACGGGGTGGACTGGACCGCGATGTGGCACAAGGAGCTCGACGTGCGGGGGAGCTACACGAGCGACGAGGAAACGTTCGGCCGCGCGGTCGCGACCGCGGCCCGGCTCGACGCGTCGCTGAAGCCCCTGGTCGGCGCCCGCTTTCCGCTCGAGGAGTGGACCGAGGCGCTCGACTGCGCGCTCCACGCGAGCGCGAAGGGCGTCATCAAGACCGTGTTCGCGCCGTGAAGTACCTGACCTACAGCGGGAACGCGCTCGTCGCGGCCGAGCTCCCCGACGGCGCGACCGTCTACTACCCCCCCGCGATCCTCCCCGGTCTGTCGAAAGCGGAGATCCCCGACGCGCTCCAGCGCGCGGTCGAGAACCCGCTCGGCATGGAGCCCCTGTCGCAGCTCGTTCGCGTGGGATCGAAGGTCACGATCGCGTTCGACGACAACTGCCAGCCGTTCCCGCCCATGCGCCGCCCCGACATCCGCCAGCTCATGATCGAGCGGCTGCTCGAGCTCCTGTACGGCTACGGAGTGCGGAAGCAGGACGTCACGCTCCGCTGCGCGATCGCGCTCCACCGCAAGATGCAGGTCCACGAGCTCGAGCACATGCTGGGTCCGCGGCTCATGGCCGAGTTCCATCCGCATCAGCTCGCGAACTTCGACGCCGAGGACAAGGACGACATCATCGACCTCGGGATCACGCCGCACGGCGAGCCGGTCCAGACGAGCCGCGCGGTTGTCGAGGCGGATCTCGTCATCTACGTGGACACGATCCAGATCCCGCTGAACGGCGGACACAAGTCGGTCGCGGTCGGGTTCGGGACGTACGACTCGATCGCTCCACACCACAATCCAGAGATGACCCGTGGCACGCCGCACGTCATGCAGCCTGAAGGCTCGTGCATGCACGACTCGATCACGCGGATCTCGCGCCAGCTCCAGAAGCACTGCCGGATCATGGTCATCGAGGCGGCGATGAACGGGGCCACGTACCCCGCCCACCTCCGGCACCTGGCGAAGCCGCCCGAGAGCCGCAGCCGGATCGAGCGGATCGTGCGCGCCGCGACCCCCACGACGATGAAGCCGCTCCCCGAGGGGCTCCGCGCGGGGATCTTCCGCTCGATCAAGAGCGAATACGCCCCGCTGGCGATCAACGCCGGCGCGATCGATCCGGTCCACGAGCGGACGATCGCCGCGATCCGGCCGCAGCTCGAGGTCCACGCGCCGCGCCAGCACGACACGCTCGTCTTCGGACTCCCCGACCTCTCGCCCTACAGCGTCGGCGCGCGGGTCAATCCCGTGCTCGTCGTCAGCGACGTCCTGGGCTACGTGTTCAACTGGTTCTGGAACAAGCCCTTCATCAAGCCGGGCGGGGTCGTGATCATCCTGAATCCCGTGTTCGAGGTCTTCCACGAGCGGTACCACGCCGCATACAAGCGTTTCTGGGACGAGGTCCTGCCGGCGACGACCGACCCGTTCGAGATGCGGGACCACTTCCAGGAGAAGTTCGCGCGCGACCCCGATCTCCTGGACGCCTACCGGAACCGGTACGCCCACCATGGCTTCCATCCGTTCACCGTTTGGTACTGGGCGACGTATCCGCTCCGCTACCTGTCGGACACGATCCTCGTCGGCCCGCCCGACGGGAAGGCCGCGAAGCGCCTCGGCGTCTCGTGGGCGTCTTCGCTCGACCGCGCGCTCGCGATGGCGCGCGAGAAGACCGGCGGCGACGACGTCGCCGCGCTGACGATCCCGCCTTTCATGTACCTGTCGGTGGACGGCGAGCGCTGAAGGCCGCCCCCTGAATTCAGATCAGTCTCGTCGAGCTGCAAGCGCATAGTAGAGGAAGTAGCGCTGCAGACCGGCCTTCGAATCGAAACCGCGGATTTCCATTGCGGACGAATCCGATTCGAAGAATAGCCGGCAGAACTCCTCGCGCGCGCGCCGGATCTCGCGACGGCGGTGTCCCCGCCATCGATCGTCAGCGGCAGTTAGATCGAAGAGCTCGAGCGCCCGTTCGAGCGCCCGCTCGAACCGGTCCGTCTTCCCGGACTCATGTGCGCGGATCGCGCGCTCGACCTCGCTTCCTACGTTGGCGAGCTGCTCGGCGATCGTGAACGTCTGCCAGCGGCCGTCTGTGAGAGTCTCGTGAAGGGTCATTCCGGATCCCTGATCAGGCGGGCGACGATTGCCCGGATCGTCTGGCGTGTCTTCTCGTCCTCGACATCCCTCGAACGATTGCCTTGACTCGGTCGCACGTTGATCATCGAGTCGAACTCGACCAGTCCGTCTCCCGTCTCATCGGGATACAGGTTAATCCCCCAAAGGTCCTTCTGCACCGATCCGTGATCGAGAAGCAGGGCCTCTTCATCCGAATGAAGTTCTCCGCCGATCGCCATGATGCCCCGGCGCACGTCGACGACGGCCTTCACCATGTCGCCGAATCCGGTCTCGGCGAGCGCGGCCAGCTCAGAACGCGTCAAGGGTTCGGCCAACAGACGGAGAGGAGTCATGAGGATCCTGTGTCGGACTCTTCAGCGAACGAGGGTGGCCTCCTCCCTGCTTACGCCGCCCGGAACCACGATTTCGGAGGAAAACGTCATGCGGTTGATCTCTTCGCCGGGCGCACGGGCGACGGCGCGGAAGACCATGGTAGCGGTCTCGCCGGGACCGAGCGTTCCAACCGCCCACGTGAACCCGCGACTGTCAGCGCTCTCGATCGCGCCCTGCGTGGGGTAGCCGGACACACCCTCGTGGAAGTCGATGCCTCCTGCCCGCAGGCCCACCCGATCCGTCACGATCACATCGGGCAGAGAATGGCAGTAGTCGTTTTTCACCGCGATCCGATAGACGAGGGCGTTCGGTGCGGCCTCTCCACCGTCGCCGACCGAGAAGACCTCGGGACCGGGGTCGAAGACGCCGCCGACGATCGCCCCGTCCTGGCTGTCGAGCTGGATTCGGAGCGCCAGTGTCGTCGCGTAGCAGGAGGTCTCCGAGGCGGCCGCCTCGCCGACCTCGACGCTGATCGCATTGCACCAAACTCCGAGATAGTCGCTGGACGGGAGTCGGACCGAATACAGCTCGATGAAGTTGTCTCCTGTGGGAGGCACGTTCTCGGCCTCGAAGGTGAAATCCAAGGGCCTAGGACCGAGCGTGACGCGGGGGCTGGACGAGGACGAGGGGACGATCCGCACATCCCCGATATCGAGGTCCCGGGAGTACTTCCCGAAGAGGCTGTCCCGGATCACGATCCGCGGAATCCGGGTCAGGCCCGAGTTGCGAACACGGACCGAGAACTCGAGGATCTCGCCGGGAATCATGCAGAAGTCGTCGTCGAGGATCGTCCACACGGCGAACTCGAGCGAGTCCCCCAGGGTCGGAGGTGACACTGGCAAGGGCGTGAGCGTAAAGTCGAACGCAACCGAATCCCTCCCGATGACGGCCAGCCGGACGAATTCCTGCTCGAATCCATCCGCGTATGCGATCACATCGACGGAATCGCCAACCTGCGCGCGGGGGATCTCGAGGCGGTATCGGCCGTCGGCGTCAGTCTCGACCATGACCGTCTGAGGAAAACGCGCCACCTGGGCACCCGCGACGGGACCGCCCGACGGCCCCGCGAGCACGCGCCCCTCGACGACGAGGTCCGTCGGCCGATCGCCGGGGGGCTCCAACGGCGACGGGTCGGCCATAGGACCACCACCACAGGCGAGCAAGAGCAGCGGAATCCACGCGATCGCGAGTCGCATCATGGCCGCGAACCTAACCGCTCGACCCGTCGATCTCCATTCGCGTATGCTTGGGTCATGACTCGGATCAAGGTCTACTTCGACTTCGTCTCGCCGTACTCCTACCTCGCGCTGACCCAGCTGGCGGCGTTCGGCGCGCGGCACGGAGTCGCCTGGGAGCCGATGCCGGTCTTCTACGCCGCGCTCCTCGACGCGCATCACCTCGTCGGCCCGGCCGAGTCCCGCGTCAAGCGGCACTACACCCTGAACGACATCCTGCGCGCGGCCGCGCTCCTGGGCGTCCCGCTCGTCGGGCCCCCCACGCACCCCTTCCGCTCGCTCGAGGCGCTCCGGGTCGCGACGCTCTTCGGCGACGACCCGCGCGCGCTGGACCTCGACGTCGCGCTCTCGAGCGCGTGCTGGGGCGAGGGCCGCGACCTGACGGACTGGGAAGTTCTCACTGGCGTCGTAGATCGGGCGGGCTTCGACGCGCGAGACCTCGAGGCGCGCGCCTCGGCGCCCGCGGTCAAGGCCGCGCTCCGCGACCGCACGACCGCCGCGATCGAGGCCGGCGTGTTCGGCGTCCCGACCTTCGACCTGGACGGCGAGCGCTTCTGGGGCCACGACCGGATGGAGCACCTCGCCGCGCGGCTGGACGGCCGGCTGCCGGACCTCGCGGAGCGAGCCGCGGTCCTCGAGGGCCGGCCGCGGGGCTCCGACCGGCCCACGGCGCCGATCCTTCAGGAGCTCAAGGAACGCTGATCGCTCGGGACTCCGGTCCTCGGCGCGCCGCCTACTCGTACCGGAGCGCCACCGTCGGCTCGACGCGCGTGGCCCGCCGGGCCGGGATCCAGCTCGCGACGAGAACGGTGGCCAGGAGAACCGCCGACACGCCCCCGAACGTCCACGGGTCGAGCGGGTTGACGCCGAGCAGGAAATAGCCGAGGAAGCGGGTCGCGCCCGCGGCGGCCAGGAGGCCGATCGCGATCCCGATCCCGCCGATCGTCAGCCCCTGGCGGAGCACCATGCGGCGGATGTCGCGCGCCTCCGCGCCGAGCGCGGCTCGGATCCCGATCTCGTGCGTCCGCTGCCCGACCGAGTACGCCATGACCCCATAGACGCCGACCGCGGCGAGGATGAGCGCGAGCGCCGCGAAGATCCCCAGGAGCTGCGACATGATCCGCTCCCCCGACGCGAAGTCGTCGACGATCTGCTCCATCGTGCGGATCGCGGAGATGGGCTGGTCCGGGTCGAGCCGCGCGACCATCGCCTGGACGGCCGGCGCGACCCGCGCGGAATCGGCGGGCGTCCGGAGCGCGAGGAACATCCCGCGCGACGGCTCCTGGCGATACGGGAGGTAGCCGCTCACCGGCGCCTCCTCGTCCATCCCCCAGTCGCGCGTGTCGGCCGCCACGCCGACGATCTCGCGCGTGACGCCCTCGAGCTCGATCATTCGACCCACCGGGCTCTCGTCCGGGAAGTGCTCCCGCGCGAACGCCTGATTCACGAGCGCGACCGGCCGGCCGTCCTCGCGGTCGCGTTCGTCGAGCGCGCGCCCCTCGACGATCGGTACGCGGAACGTCTCGAAGTAGCCGGGCGTGATCGTCTTCGTGAAGATCATGGGCTTCTGTCCGGAGGGCGGGAGGGCCCGGCCGACGATCGCCACCGGACGCGCGGTCGAGCCGCCCTGCGGGAGGCCGGTTCCCAGCATCGCCTCTTCGACGCCCGGTAGCTGGCGGGCCTCGTCGATCAGCCGTTCCTGAAAGCCGAGGACCGCCGCGTCGTCGGCGTACTTGAGCTCCGGCAGCTCGATCCACATCGTCAGGACGCCGCGCGCGTCGAACCCCGGGTCCCCGGAGTAGATCGTCCGGTACCCCTTGATCATGATCCCCGCGCAGACCAGCAGCACGAGCGCGAGGGCGACCTCGGCGACGACGAGCGCGCTCCGCAAGCGGCTGCGTGCGCGGCCCGTCGTGGCGCCCCGCGCCCCGCCCTCCTTCAGCGAGCCCGCCAGGTCCGGCCGCGTGGCCTGAATCGCGGGCGCCAGGCCGAACACGATGCCCGACATCACGCACAGGAACGCCGTGTAGGCGAGCGCGCGACCGTTGAGCGCGATCTCGTCGACCCGGGGCGCGTCGGCCGGGATGACGGACACGAGGGCGTCGATCCCCCAGATCGAGAGCACGACGCCGAGCGCGCCCCCGAGGAACGCGAGCAGGACGCTCTCGGTCAAGAGCTGGCGCGCCAGCCGGCCGCGACCCGCGCCGAGCGCCGCCCGCACGGCGATCTCCCGTTGCCGCCCGGTCGCCCGCGCGAGCAGGAGGTTGGCGAGGTTCGCGCATGCGATGAGGAGGACGAACAGCACGGTCAGCATGAGGATCATGATCGCGCGATGGAACTCGGGACCGTACATGTCGTTCTCCAGCGTCTCGACCCTGCCGCCCAGGCCCGCGTACACGCCGTGCGTGCCGCCCAGCCGCGACGCGATCGCTTCGACTTCGGGCGAGAGATCGTCGATCGTGCGATCGGGCCGGATCCGGGCGAGGAGCGCCAGTGGCCTGGTCGCGGGATCCATCTCGGCGGAATCGGGGATGAACGGGATCCAGAGGTCGGTCTCGAGGCTCGGGATCTTGAGCGCGGTGGGCGCGATCCCGATCACCGTGTAGGGAACGCCGTCCAGTCGGACCTGTGCCCCGACCGTCGACGGGTCGCGGCCGAACCGCCGCTCCCAGAGCCGCTCGGACAGGACCGCCACGCGCGCACCGCCCGGACCGTCCTCGTCGGGCGCGAAGAGCCGGCCCCGGAGGGCGTCGAAGCCGAGGAGCGCGAAGAACTCGTGCTCGACCCGGGCGCCGATCACGCGGTCCGGCCGGTCGGTCCCGGACAGGTTGAAGCCCTGCTCGGTGAAGACGGCGCTCGACTGGAGCGACGGCGCCTCCTTGAAGGCCTCGGCCGCGACGACCGAGAGCGACATCTCGTCCCATCCCTCGGCGGGATTCGTCAGCCAGACCTCGACGAGGCGGTCGGAGTCCGGGAACGGCAGCGGGCGGAAGATGAAACCGTCGGAGACGCTGAAGATCGTCGTGTTCGCGGCGATCCCGAGGCCGAGCGAGAGGATCGCCACGGTCGCGAAGCCCGGGCTCCGCAGCAGCGAGCGGACGGCGAACGCGAGGTCCTGGCGGAATCCGCTCACGGGACTCCCGCCGCGCTCGCCTCGCGCTCTCCGATCATGCGCCCGTCGAAGAGGTGCACCGCGCGGCGCGCGTCCTCGGCGTAGCGCGGGTCGTGGGTCACCATGCAGATCGTCGAACCTGCCCGGTGGAGCTCGGCCAGAAGATCCATGACCTGCCTGCCGTTCTCGGAGTCGAGGTTCCCGGTCGGCTCGTCGGCCAGGAGGATCGCGGGCTCGCCGGCGATAGCGCGCGCCACCGCGACCCGTTGCTGCTGACCGCCCGAGAGCTGAGTCGGGTAGTGCTTGATGCGATGGCCCATGCCGACCCGCTCGAGCGCGTCCTTGATGCGCCGCTTCCTCTCCTCGGCCCCATGACCCCCATAGACGAGCGGAAGCTCGACGTTCTCGGCCACCGTCAACTCGCCGATCAGGTTGAAGGCCTGGAACACGAAGCCGATCCGTCGATTCCTCGCCCGCGCGCGCTCGGCGGCCGAGAGGCTCGCCACCGGCCGGCCCTCGAGCTCGTACTCTCCGCTCGTGGGAGTGTCGAGGAGCCCGAGGATCGACAGGAGCGTCGTCTTGCCGCACCCCGACGGCCCGGCGATCGCCACGTACTCCCCTTCGGCGATCTCCAGATCCACGTCGACGAGCGCATGGGTCTCGAGCTCTTCGGTCGTGTACACCTTGCCGATTCCCGCGAGGCGGATCAGCGGCGCGTGGTTCGTGGTCATCGTCACCTCCTGGAGGGATTCGATTCGCTCATCTCATCCGGTTCGCTTCATCTCATTCGATGCGCACGCGATCGACGTCGTCCCAGCGGCCCATGTCGGAGAGGATCACCTCGTCGCCCTCGGCGAGACCTTCGAGGACCTCGATCGTCGTCACCGACGCACGGCCGAGCCGGACGGGCACTCGCACGGCGGCGTGGCCGCTGTCGACGAGCTTGAACAGGCTGACCTGGGTCGCGGGCTGGGCGGCGGCGGGCCGGCCGACGTGGAGGACGCCGGGCAGGCGCTCGATCTCGATCGTGCCGTCGACCGCCTGGTCGGGACGGGCGCCGGCCGGCAGCGAATCGTCGATCGAGATTTCGACCTTGACGGTCCCCTGCAAGGCGACCGGGTCCACGCGCGCCACACGGCCGCGGACGACGGCGGTCCTGAGATCGACCTCCGCGCTCTGACCCGGGGCCAGGTCCTCCGCCTGGGTCTCGGGGATCCGGATCTCGGCCTCGAGCCGCCCGGGGCCGACGACCTTGGCGAGGGCGTCGCCGGGCTGGACCCATTGGCCGACCTCGAGCGGCTCGAGCTGGAGCGTCCCGGCCGCGCCGGCGACGACCCGCATCGAGGCCACCTGCTCCTCCTGGAAGCGGACGACGGCCCGCATGCGCTCGACCTGCCGGCGCTGGACCGCGAGCTGGGCCTGGATCCCGTTCGCGCGGAGCTCGTAGCGCTGGGTCTCGACCGCGGCGCGTTCGGCGGCGGTCTCGGCGGCGTCGCTCGAGCGCGCGGCGTCGAGCCGCGGGATCAGGTCGCCCTCGGCGAGCGCGTCGTCCGCCGCGGCCCGCCGCTCGGCGTCGCGCTGGTCCGCGCGCGCCTCCGAGGCGACCGCGCGCTGGTCGAGGAGCTCGGTCGTCAGGCGCTGCTCGAGGCCCAGGTAGTCGGACTCCGCCGCCGCCAGCTCGCGCTGGGCCTCGAGCGCTTCGAGCTGGACGTCGGGGTTGGAGAGCTCGAGGATCACGGTGCCTGGCTCGACGGCCTCGCCGGCGCGGACCAGGATGCGCTCGACCCTTCCCGCGACCATGGCCGGGACCAGCCGGACGTCCTCGCTGACCAGGCTCCCCGGGCCCCGCACCGCGCGCACCATCTCGCCCCGGCGGACGGCGTCGACCCAGAGAGTGGAGCGCTCGACCGTGGGCGAGGCCGGGTTCAGCCGTGAGAGTCCGGCGGTGACGACCGCGAGCCCCACGACGATGGCGCCCGCCCAGGCGGCGCGCTTCTTCCTGTTGTCGGGCTTGATGCGCGGGACGTCGACCATTGCTGTTCGGCTGCCTCCGGGGCGGTATTCTCCTTTTCATGTCCAACGAGTCGGATCCGCCGGAGGTTTCGGCCGCCGAGGCCTTCGAGTCCGCCTTCGGCCGGGCCCCCCAGGCGATCGCATGGGCACCGGGGCGGGTCAACCTGATCGGCGAGCACACCGACTACAACGAGGGCCTCGTCCTGCCGGCCGCGCTCGAGCGAGGCATCGTGGTCGCCGCCGCGGCGCGCGACGACGGCATCGTGCGCGCGCTGTCGGCGCGGCACGGCGGGCCGGTCGAGGTCGGGCGCACGCTGGGCGGCCCGCGGCACCTCGAGCTGCCCGGATGGGCCACGTACGTGCGCGCGGTGGCGCGCGAGGTCGTGGGCGCTTCGCCCGCGGGACCCGGCGCCGATCTCTGGATCGGGGGCGATCTCCCGTCGGGCGGCGGGCTGTCGTCCTCGGCGGCGCTCGTCGTGGCCTGCGCGCTCGGGCTCGCCGAGGTCGCCGGCCTCGAGAGCCCGGCCCGCGACACGGTCGGCTTCGCGCAGATGGTGCGGCTCGTCGAGCACCGCGCGGGGACCCTCTGCGGGATCATGGACCCGCTCGTCGTCCTCCGGGGGAGGCGCGGCGCCGCGCTCCGCATCGACTGCCGCACGCTCGAGATCACCGAGGTTCCTCTCCCGCCCGAGATCGTCCTCGTCGTCTGCGACAGCGGGGTCGAGCGCTCGCTCGCCGGGTCCGCCTACAACCGCCGCCGCGACGAGTGCGAGGTCGCGCGCGGAGCGCTCGAGCGGCTCACGGGCCGGACCATGCGGAGCCTGCGCGACGCGACTCCCGACGACCTCGCGACGCTCGGGCGGGCGTTCCCCGACAGCGAGCTCTTCCGCCGCGCGCGTCACGTCGTCGAGGAGAACGACCGCGTCGACCGGCTCGTCGACGCCCTGTGGCGGAGCGACCGCGAGGCCGTCGGGCGGCTCATGGACGGATCGCACGAGAGCCTCAAGACCGACTACGAGGTGACGACGCCCGAGCTCGACGCCCTCGTCGAGGACGCGCGCGGGGCCGAGGGCTGCTGGGGGACCCGGATGACGGGCGCCGGGTTCGGCGGCTGCACCGTGAGCCTCGTCGACCAGGGCGCCGCGGATGCGTTCATGGCGCGGATGGACGAGCGCTTCCGCGCGCGCTACTCCCGCTCGCCGCGGCCTTTCGCTTCCCTCGCCGGGGACGGGGCCCGGCTCCTCCAGTAGAGGAAGGCGGGGACGCCCGCCAGCAGAAGTCCCGCTCCGACGGCCGAGCGCACCGGGTTCGACCCGATGACGCTCGCGACGACGCCCGCCGACACGATCACGAACAGGATCGGGAGCAGCGGATGGAGCGGCGCGCGGAACCCGCCGGGCTCGCGCGAAGCGAGCGGGATCCGGCGCCGGAAGACGAGCACCGATCCGACCGTGAGGCCGAAGAAGATCCAGTCCGCGAAGACGACGGTGTCGACGAGCGCGGCGTACGTCCCGGTCAGCGCGAGGACGATCGACCATGCCGTCTGGAGGCCGATCGCGAGCGAGGGCGTCCGGAAGCGCGGGTGGAGCCGGGCGACGTCCTTGAAGAAGAGCCCGTCGGCGGCCATCGCGTAGTAGACCCGCGTCGGGGCGAGGACCGCGAGGTCGAGGAAGCCGAACGTGGAGATCGCGATCGCGGCCGCGACGAACCGGTCCCCCGCCGGGCCCAGGAAGCGCGCGGCCGCGTCCGACGCCGGCGTCCGGGTGGCGGCGAGGCCGTCGAGCCCCAGCGCGCGCACGTAAACGACGTTGACGAGCACGTAGACGGCGGCGACGAGGACCGTCCCCGCCAGCAGGCTCCGCGGCAGGTTTCGCCGCGGGTCCTCGATCTCCTCCGCGACGTAGTTCGCGTTCTGCCAGCCGCCGTACGAGAACAGGATCGGCACCAGCGCCGCGCCGAACAGGACGACGATCGGGCTCGAAGGCCGCACGGCGGTCGCGGCCGCCGCACCCGCGGTCCCGGCGGCTCCCGCGACCTCCGCGGTCTCCCCCGCCCCGCCGATCAGGAAGCCAGCCCCGATCAGGACCGCGAGCGCCGCGACCTTGAGCACGACGAGGACGTTGAGGAGCCGGCTCCCCGGCTTGACCCCGAGGTAGTTGATCACGGAGACGACGACGATCGCGAGAATCGCGAGCGGCAGCGCCGGCGCTTCGGGCCGACCCGCGAATCTCAGCGCGTACTCCGCGAACGTGATCGCGACCGCGGCGATGGCGCCGCTCTCGATCATGAGCAGGAGCGCCCAGCCGTACAGGAAGCCGACCAGCGGGTGATACGCCTCGCGCAGGTAGACGTACTGGCCCCCGGCCTGCGGAAAGAGCGATCCGAGCTCGGCGTACGCGAGCGCGCCGGCCAGCGCGATCGCGCCCCCCGCCGCCCACGCGGCCAGCACCCACCCCTCGGAGGGGAGCCTCTGGGCGACGATGTAGGGGCTGATGAAGATGCCGGCGCCGATGATGCCGCCGACGACGACCATCGTCGCGTCGAACGGCCCCAGCGCGCGCTTGAAATCAGTCACCATCGGCGTGTGCGGATAAAAAAAGGCCCGGGAGACTCTTCGCGGCGGTGGATCAGTCCGCCCCGCTCCCGGGCCCGGTGTCCTGATGGGATTCCGCGCGGCGTTCCGCGTGGAACCGGCGAAGTCGCCTAGCGGTCAGGCACCTCACGTTTGATCCTGGGTTTACTCGGAATGATAGGACCACCTCCTTTCTCGTGTACCGGCAGAATACCAAGAAAGGACTCGACCCGCAATCCGGGCCGCGCTCACTCTCGGCGCCGGGCAGCGACAGCTCGGTTGGAGGCGGCTCGGGATGCGGCGCCCTCGTCAACGCGGCGGATGGGCGACGGAAGAAAACGCCCGGCCCCAGGGAACCGATGCCACAGCAGTGATTCGCCTATGGCAAGCGCGCGGAGTTCTATGCGGGCGAGAGGACGGCCAATGTTTCGCTGGCGATCTCCTGGACACGGCGGGCGGTCCCATCCGCCCACGCTACGCTGCGCATATCCGTGATCTCCGGCTCGAAGCGGCCCCACTTGCCGGGGCGAAGGGGGCTGGCCCGCTGCACGGCGCGAACGGCGTCCAGCAATTCCGGTACCGGATCGGCCGCACGCGCGATCAGCAGGGCCGAAGCGATCTCACCGCTGCGGCTGTGCAGCAGGTCCTCGATCAGTCGCGCGAGCATCCGGGCACCGTCCTCCCCCTCGCGCCCGACGCCCTCGGCAGCTTGCTCTCGCAGCGCCTGCTTGTCGGATCCGAGGACGTCCTTGCGCATGCAGAGCATCAGAGTGCTCAGCCATCCGCACTTCACCTCCGCCGCCTCCTGCAACTCCGGCGGCATGTTCCCGGCGTGCTGCTGAGCTGCGCCCCGCACATACTCGCTCGGATCGTTCCGCAGGAGGGCCAGCTCCATGGCCGCCCGGGGATCCGGAATCCCTGAAATCACTCTCGCCACCTCGGCCCGACAGCTCGTGGTGATGTCCGAGCGGCGTGAGACCCGCAGGATCGCGTCGAGTCCCTGGCCTCCCATCGAGCCCAGCGCATCGCCGGCGTGCATTCTCAGGATGTCGTCGTCACCGTCCAGCCGCTCGGCCAGGACATCGGCAGCCGCCGGACTACCGATCTTTCTCAACGCCTCGATCAGCGCCTGCTTTTCGGCGTAGTCGAAGAAGTCCTGGCGCGTGTTCAGGGTCTCCGCCAGCGGATCGACCGCACGCGCGTCTCCGACGACTCCCAAGGCCGTCGCGGCGGCCGTCCGGACGTTGTGATCCTCGTCTCGGAGAGCGTCGATCAGACGTTGGAAGTCCTGGGGGTCTTCGGAGCCGGCCAGCGCCGCCGCGGCTCTCGCCCGCATCGCCGGATCTTTGGAGTCGAGCCTGGGCCGTGTCCACCAGCTCATCTGTAATCTCCTCCCGAGTTCTCCCTGTCCGACTGCCGTTCCTCTCAGATCCGTCGCTCGAACTCCCCAAGCTCGAGCGTCCAGACGCGCTCCCCGCAGAAGCGGGTGCCCTCCGGGCACACGGGGCGCTCGCCGGCGGCGTGGCGGATCGTGCAGGGCGGCGCCAGCCAGCGCCCGATGCGCGGATTCACCTGGCGCACCGCGAGCGCCTCTTCGAGCGAGGCCTGCCAGATCTCCTCCTGCGCGTTCCAGCAGAGCCGCATCGCGAGCTTGTGCCAGAGGTTCAGGAGATCGGCGGACTCGGTGAACCGGATCGCGACCGCGTTCGGCAGGAGGTACTCGGCGAACTCGCTCGGCGCTCCCGCCGCGCGCACCGCCGCGACGTCTTCCCACGTCCGCTCCATGCTCTCCTCGTACCGGCGCCGCGCCGCCTCGTCCTCGAGGACGAGCCGCGGCGTCACGTAGTCGGGCTCGCTCCCGAGATGTGCCGTCAGGGCCGGGCGCGACGCGGGCGTCATCCTGTGGCGCTGGTCCTGGGAGTCCGCGGCGTGAGAGAGCTTCTTCCGGAACGTGTAGTGCGGATGGAAGAGCGCGCGGGAGAGCTTGTCGTGGGTCGTGAGGTTCAGCGCTTCGCCGAGGATCGGGTTCGCGGACGGGTCGAGCGCGAGCGCGATCGCCTGGTCGTCGTCGAGGGTCGCGCGGGGGGCGCCGACGACCTCGCGCACGGCGTCCGCAAGCACCTCCTCGTTCCGCGCCCCCCAGTCGACCAGCTTCGAGGTCCGTCCGTCGAGATCGGCGTCGAACTCCGTCCGGAACGCGCGCGCGCGGGAGGGTCCGCCGTCGCCGTTCAGCGATTCGAGGAACCGCCACTCCGCCGTCTCCTCGATCGGCAGCGGCGCCTCGAGGATCGTCGCGTACGCGGGGTCGTGCGCGAGCAGCTCCTCGACCATGCGCCCGACGACGATCCGGGTCTCGCTCGGCGCGTCCACCTGCTCGCAGAGCCGCGCGTAGCGCAGCAGCGTGATCCCGCTCACGGTGTGGTACAGGTACGCGAACGTCGCCACCGGCAGCGCGTAGCGGGCGATCTCCTGCGCGCGCTTGCCGATGTCCTTCGCGTACCGCTCGGCGTGCGCGCGGCGGCCCGGGAAGCGCTCGAAGAAGGCCTCTGCGGTGACCGGCGTCAGGAGCCGGATCAGGTCCTCGTAGTCCTTCATCTGCCGCTCGACCGCGGCCCGGTAGCGGGCGAGCGCCTCGCCCTCGAGCGGCGGCACGGCCACGTTGCCGGGTTTCACGGTCACGTAGCGCTGGCTCACCTGCTCGGAGTTGTAGAACGGATGGCTGTGGAGGAACGCCCACAGGAAGTGGCGGCTCACGTTCGAGAGCGCGAACTGGAACTGGGCGTGCTGGAGCGTCGTGTGGTGCCCGGCCAGGTAGAGGCTCTTCGCGAGGTCCGTCCAGCGCTCGTTCAGCTCGACGTCGCCGATCACGCCCTTCGAGCTGTAGCACGTCCGCGCGGTCGCGAGGAAGTTCGCGAACGGCGCCTCGAACGCGCGCGTGAGCCGGACGTCCGGCGGAGCGGAGAGGAACGCCTGCGGCCCGACGGAGACGCGATGAGCTCCGGTTCTAGACAGCGCCGCTCCCTTCGGTCACGGTCTCGCCGCCGCGCCGCCTGGCGATCGCCCCGTCGACGGAGATCGGCCCCGCGCCCAGCATGATCAGCACCAGAAGCAGGATGACGAGCGCGATGTTGTACTCGTAGCCGCCCTCGAACACGTCCCAGCCGCGCTCGAAGTTGACGAACAGCATCGCCCCCAGCATCTCGAGGATGAACAGGACCGCGAGAATCCGGGACGCGAATCCCGCGATGAGGAGAATGCCGCCGAAGAACTCGAGGATCGCGATCGGCACCGCGATCCATCCCGGGATGCCCACGTTCTCCGAGAAGAAGGTCGCCGTGCCCGCCAGGTTCATGATCTTCGGATAACCGTGAACGATGAACACGACGCCGCAGAAGACGCGAGCCAGAGTGGCGATCCAGTGCGAGCGCCTCATGGCCCCAAGATCGCGGAGCGGCGCGCGCGGGTCAAACCGCAGGTCGACCGAAGGCCTCGAGCGCGGCCTTCGCCGCGCGGACGGCCACGCCCGGCGGACCGACGGCGGCGCGGACGGCGGCGAGCCCCTCGAGGACCTCGTCGCGCGCGGCGGGATCCGCGAGCCACGTGACGACCGGCGCCGCGATCGATTCCGGATCCAGGCGCTGCACGAACTCGGGCACGACCGAGGCCCCCGCGATCAGGTTGGGGAGCGCGATCCAGTCGGTGTCGACGAGGAGGCGGGCGGCCGCGTACGTGGCCGGCGACGCGCGGTACGCGACGACGTGAGGGACGCCGAGGAGCGCGAGCTCGAGCGAGGCGGTGCCGCTCGTGGCGAGCGCGGCCGCGGCGTGACCCAGGGCCTCGAGCCGGCGCTCGGCGACGAGCCGGACGGGCGGGCCGCCGGCGAGCGCGGCGGTGACCTCGGCGGGATCGAGCCCCGACGCGACCGGCGCGAGGAACGCCGCATCCGGCACGCGCGCGGCCACGCGGCGGGCGGCCGCCGCGAGCGCGGGCGCGACCCGCGCGAGCTCTCCCTCGCGGCTCCCCGGCACGATCGCGACCCATGGCGCGGCTTCCGGCAGGCCGAGCCGCGCGGCGGTCTCGGCTCTTGGCTCCGGCCGGGCCGGGAGCCGGTCGACGGCCGGGTTCCCGACGTACACGGCGTCGACCCCGGTGTCGGCGTAGAACGCGGGCTCGAACGGCAGCGTGACGAGGAGCCGCCGCACGGAGCGCTCGAGCAGGCGGACGCGCCCCGGCCGCCACGCCCAGACCGTCGGGCTCACGTACTGGACGACCGGGATCCCGTCGCGGGAGAGGCGCCCGGCGAGGCGCAGGTTGAAGTCCGGCGCGTCGACGAGGACGGCGCCCGCCGCGCCCCGCCGCGCCGCCTCCAGCTCGAGCCGCGCGAGCGCGCGCCGGATCGTCGGCAGGCGTCCCACGACCTCGAAGAGCCCCATCACCGAGAGCTCGCGCGTCGGCACCACCCGCTCCGCCCCGGCCGCCTCGAGCTCCGGACCGGTGGCGCCGAAGAACGAGAGCCCGGCGTCCAGCGCCCGCGCGGCGCGGACGAACTCCGCCGCGAGCGCGTCTCCCGACGGCTCGCCCGCCACGATGAGGATTTCGGAATTCTCGGCGCTCAGAGCCGGCTCAGAGACCGGCGGCGCGCCGGTAGAGCTGGTCGACAGCCTTCCAGTTCAGGTTGGCCAGGAAGGCCTCGACGTAGGCGGCGCGGTTGGGACCGTGGTCGTAGTAGTAGGCGTGCTCCCAGACGTCGAGCGGGATGATCGGCTGCGCGCCCCACACCCCGCCGCCGTCATGGCCGTCGGTCAGATAGACGTGGATCCGGCCGTCGGACGGATCCCAGCACGTGATCGCCCAGCCACGCGACTGCGCGGCAACCGCCTTGAACTCGGCGACCCAGGCCTCGAAGCTGCCGAAGTCCTCTTCGATCCGGGAGTAGACCGGGAGCTCGGGATCGGCCTCGCCGTTTCCGCCCAGGATCGAGAAGTAGATCTCGTGGAGGACCTGCCCGCTCGCGTTGTGGCTCTCGTTCCGCTTGACTCCGCGAAGATCGGTCCAGTCGTCCTTCTCGTGCATCTCGGCGAGCTTCTTCTCGGCGGCGTCGCGTCCCTTGAGGTAGGATGCGTAGTGGGTGTCGTGGTGCCACTCCACGCTCTGCCGGCTGATCCCCTGGAGGACGTCGGCCTCGTAGGGCAGGGGTCTCGGCTCGCGCTCCATGGGCGCCGAATATAGACCGGGGGGATCGCCGAACAAACCGTGTCGCGAGGGGGTCTAACGTCTGAATGCCGGGCACGCACGTCCTCTATCGACGACCGCCGTGGGGTCTTCAGGCGAAGGCCGCGCTCGCGGCGCTCCTCGTCCACGCGGCCGCGCTCGCCGCCCTGCTCTGTCCGGTCGATCGAGCGCGCGAGATGGTCACGCCGATCGTCGTCGTCACCGACCTCGAGGAGATGCCCCCGGCCCTCGTCGCGCCCGGATCGGCGGTGCCTGCGGCGGCCGCGCCGGAGGCCTCCGCATCGAGCCCCGCGACGGCCGCGAGCGTCGCCGTCGCGGGCGGCCTCGCGTCCCCCATCGCCCGCGCGATCCCGTTCCTTCCCGAGCCCGCGGCCACGCCGGCGGCGGAGCTCCTCCCGTTCACCGCTTTCGTCGAGGCCCGGGCGGCCACGCTCCCGCTCGTCGTCGGGGCCGCGGGCGGGATCGGCCGGCGCCGGCTCGAGCGCACGCCCGGGCAAATCGCGGCCGCCCGCGCCGAATCGCTGCTCTTCGCGCGCATGACGGGGATCGCGGTCGCCGAGCGGAGGGACACGGGCGCGGTGGGTCTCACGAACGGCGGGGTGACGCTCGCGATCCCGTGGCAGGGGATCCTGCCCGCGGACCGCCGCGACGGCGAATGGAGACGGAAGCGTTGCTCGGGCGAGGGGGGCGGGGACGACGACAAGGCGGGCGAGTCCGAGGCCCGTGGCGCGCAGTGCGATTAGACGGACGCGATCCTCGGAGCGACCGCTAGACGAAGCCCCGGAGGCGGGTCGCCTCCATCACGCGGCTGATGCCGATCATGTACGCGGCGATCCGGTACGAGAGCCGCTCCTGCAGGCTCGTGACGCGCACCTGGCGCCACGCCTGGGTGATGAACCGCTCGAGCTCCTCGTTGACCTTGGCGAGCGACCAGCGGAACTCCTGGATGTTCTGCACCCACTCGAAGTACGACACGATCACGCCGCCCGCGTTGACGAGGAGGTCCGGCAGAACGATCACGCCGCGCCGCTCCAGCACGCGATCGCCGGCCGGCGTGACCGGGTGGTTCGCCGCCTCGACGACGACCGGCGCCTTGATCTTCTCCGCGACCTCGGCGTCGATCACGCCGCCGATCGCAGCCGGGATCAGGATGTCGCAGTCGCACGTCAGGATCTCGCTCGACTCGATCGCGTCGCACCCCGGGAAATCCTTCACCGTCTCCGCCTTCGTGTTGTGTCCCAGGAGCTTGGCGATGTCGATCCCGTCGCCGTCGTAAATCCCGCCCTGGACGTCCGAGATCGCCACGACCTTGCATCCCATCTTGTCGAGGATCCGCGCCGCCCACGAGCCCACGTTGCCGAATCCCTGGATCGCGACCCGCGCCCCGTCGAGCTTGAAGTCGAGCTCGGGCGCGGCGACCTCCAGCACGTACGCGAGACCCTGCGCCGTCGCCGGCTCGCGTCCCGGCGATCCACCCAGCTCGAGCGGCTTCCCGGTCACGATGCCCGGCGTGTAGCCGTGCTTGGCCCCGTATGCGTCCATCATCCACGCCATGATCTGCGCGTTGGTGTTCATGTCGGGCGCGGGGATGTCGCGGTTGATCCCCAGAATGTACGAGATATGCTGGGTGTAGCGGCGGGTCATCTGCTTGAGCTCGTTCTCGCTCATTCCCTTGGGATCGACCTGGATCCCGCCCTTGGCGCCGCCGACCGGGATGTTCACGACCGCCGTCTTCCACGTCATGATCGACGCCAGCGCGCGGATCTCGTCGAGGTCGGCGGAGGGATGGAAGCGTATGCCGCCCTTGTACGGTCCGCGCGCGCCATTGTGCTGGACGCGGTAGCCGATCAGGACGTCGAGCCGACCGTTGTCGCGGCGCACGGGGACTTCGACCCGCATCTCGCGATACGGGGTCTTCATCAGGACCCGGTAGTCCTCCTCGATGGCCGCCGCCTGGGCTCCCAGGTCGAAATAGTAGTTGACGGCGGAGAACGGGTTGGCTTCGATCTCGGCGAGATCAGGGTCGATCGGAGACTTCGTGGCCGGCGCGGCTTCGGACATCGGAGTTCAGTATAGCGGGCGTCCCGGGACCCGTCGACGGGCTTCAGCCCGGAGATTCCCACCACAGCGCGATCGCGGCCGAGATGTAGGAAAGGTGGGTCAGACCCTGCGGAAAGTTGCCGAGCATCTCGCCCGACGCGGGATCGAATTCCTCGGCGAACAGTCCCAGATCGTTCGCCGTCGCGGCAGTGGCGTCGAAGACCTCCAGCGCCGACTCACGCCGTCCGCCGCGCGCGAGACACTCGGCCAACCAGAAGGAACAGGGCAGGAAGGCGCCTTCCTCGCCGGGCATGCCGTCGGGATCGAGATAGCGCCACACGAAACCGCCTTTGCAGAGCTCGTCGCGGATCGCCTCGGCCGTCCGCACCATGCGCTCGTCGTCCCAGGCCACGAACCCCGTTCGCGGCAGCAGGAGCAGCGCGGCGTCCAGACTCGCGCTCCCGAAGGCCTGCACGAAGATCCCGCGGTCGACGTCGTACCCCTTCGATTCGATCACCCGGCGCAGCTCCCGAGCCGCCGCGGTCCATTCCTCGCGTGGCGCCTCGAAGCCGAATCGCTCCGCCAGCCGGGCGCCGTGATCGAGCGCTTCCCAGCAGGCGACCTTCGAATGCACGAAGTGTCGCGGCTCGGAGCGGACCTCCCAGATCCCGTGGTCGGGCTCCCGCCAGGCCCTCGCGGCCGCGTTCACGGCGGCGGTCAGGAACGCCCAGTAGTCCGGATCCGGAACGTTGCCGCGCTTCGCCCAGCGCCAGGCGAGATCCAGCAGGTAGCCGTACGCGTCGTGCTGGGCCTGGCCGGCGGCGCCGTTCCCCACACGGACGGGGCGCGAGCCGCGGTACCCCTCGAGCCACTCGATCTCCCACTCGTTGAGCCAGCGACGCCGCTCGCCTCCCAGCCCATAGAGGATCTGCAGGTCCTCGACGCTCCCCGCCGCGCAGCGCTCCATGAACCGGCGGAGCGCGTCGGCCTCGGCGCTCGCTCCGAGATCCCCGAGAGAGCGCACGGTGAAGATCGAGTCCCGGATCCAGCTGTAGCGGTAGTCCCAGTTCCGCTCGCCGCCGATCCACTCCGGGAGGGACGTCGTGACGGCCGCCGCGATGGCTCCCGTCGGCGCGTTGGTCAAGGCTTTCAGGGCCAGCGCGGACCGCACCACCTCGGCGCGGTTCTTTGCGTCGTATGCGATCCTCCTCGACCAGTCGCTCCACCAGTCGAGCGTGTTTTCGAGGCGTTGATCGAGCGCACGCGGGTCGATGGGCTGCGGAGGGTCGTAGTCGAGCGTCTCGGGACGCACGTGCTGGAGCGAGAGCCGGTAGCGTTGTCCGGCCCGGACGCCGACATGCGCCCGAAGCTCGTGACGATCCACCATGGTGAGATCGATGTCGCCGTCCAGGATCAACCCTTCGTCGCCGCCGATCGCGCTGAACAGCCGTTCGCCGTGGCGCCGGATCCAGGGCTTGAGAGATCCATAGTCGAAGCGCGGCGCGATCCGCACGTCGAATTCCATGGACCCGCGCGTTCCTTCGAGGAGCCGGAGGATCTGGTGGTACGGGGCATGGCGCCCGCCCGGGCGCATCGTGAAGCAGTCGATGAGCCGCGCCTCCCCCCGCGCGCCGCGGAACGTCGTCTCGAGCACGAGCGTCTCGTCGATGTAGCGTCGCTCGGCGCTCCAATCCGTCCCCGCCGGCGTGATCGAGCAGAATCCCCCCTCGTCCCAGTCGACGATGCGGCCGAAGTAAGAGCCGGAGTCGAGTCGCGGCATGCAGCACCAGTCGATCGACCCTGAGCGGGAGACGAGCGCCGCCGTGTGGCACTCGCTGATCACGCCGTAGTCCGCGATCGGCGGATAGCGGGCCGACCGCGCATCGGCGGCGCTTCGCTCGCTCGGCTTCATGTCCTGGATTACGGCCACGCCGGCTCCTTCGCGTTAACGTTGGGGCAGCGATGCGATTGCCTTCCGCTGATCATGTATATGCAAGCTTCCGCCAGGCGTTCCCCGAGGGTCGTCTCGTAGTCGTCTCGAATCGGCAGCCGTACGCCCACCGGCGGATGGAGGACCGGATCGGGGTCGAGCGGCCCGCCGGAGGGCTCGCGCTGGCGCTCGACCCGGTACTGAGCGCGATCGACGGGACGTGGATCGCCTGGGGCGACGGCGACGCGGATCGCCAGACCGTCGACGCGCACGATCGAATCCGCGGTCCCCCCGACGCCCCTTCCTACACCCTGCGACGGATCTGGCTGTCCGACGAAGAGATCGAAAACTACTACTTCGGGTTCTCGAATCAGGGGCTCTGGCCTCTCTGCCACAACTTCCTGCAGCACGTCAAGTTCCGGGACCGATTCTGGAACGCCTATCGGCGCGTGAACGGCCGCTTCGCCCGCGCGGCGGCCGACGAGCTCGGCGATGCGGGCGGCCTGATCTGGCTTCAGGACTACCACCTGGCGCTCGCGGCCGCCACCGCGCGCCGACTGCGACCCGACGCGTTCCTGGCTCATTTCTGGCACATCCCCTGGCCCGCCTGGGAGACGTTCCGGATCTGCCCGCGAAAGGTCGCGCTCCTGGAAGGACTCCTGGCCAACGACCTCCTCGGTTTCCACCTGAGCTCGTTCGCCGGGAATTTTCTCGCGGCCTGCTCGCGAGAGCTGAATGCCTTCGTGGACCCGACCAAACAGGCGGTCTTCCATCAAGGCCACATGACGCGGGTCGCCGCCTTCCCGATCTCGATCGACGTCGATCGCTTCGAGGAGATTGCCGCGAGTGCGCGCACGGAGGCGCGGATGGCGCGGATCGTCGAGCGGTTCGACCTCGCGGACAAGCGCATCGGCATCGGGGTCGACAGGCTCGACTACTCGAAGGGAATCGTGGAGCGGCTGGAAGCGCTCCGAATGCTGTTTCAGAGACACCCCCAATTCGTCGGACGGTTCACGTTCGTGCAGGTCGCCGTTCCCAGCCGCAGCGAGATCCCGGCCTATCAGTACCTCGAGGACGAAGTGGATGCGAAGATCCAGGCCCTCAACTCGGAGCTGGGGACCGACCGCTGGCAGCCGGTCGTCACGATCAAGGAGTCGCTCCCGCAGCGCGAGCTGGTCGCTTTCTACCGATTGGCCGACGTCGCGGTCGTGAGCTCGATCCAGGACGGCATGAACCTCGTCGTCAAGGAGTTCGTCGCCTGCCAGGACCTCGAGGACCCGGGCGCCGTGTGCCTGAGCGAGTTCGCCGGTGCGGCGAGCGAGCTCGAGCACACTTTGCCCGTGAACCCGTTCTATACCGAAGGCTTCGCCGAAGACTTGCGGCGCGCACTCGAGATGCCGCTGGTCGATCGCCGTGCGCGAATGCAGGCCATGAAACAGGATCTGCGGGGGAACTCGGTGTTCACCTGGATGCAGGACTTCCTGGACGCCGCCGGCGCGCTCCGAGCGGAGGGAATGACGTCCGCGCCGTGAACCTCCTCGAGGTTGCACGATCCCGCATCGCGCAGGGCCCTTCGTTGATCGCGCTCGATTTCGACGGCACGCTGACCGAGATCGCCACCGACTTTCGAGATCCTGGCCTCGACGAGCGGCGGCGGGGGGTTCTGGCGCGGATCCCCGGAGCCGGGCGCCGGCTGGCGATCGTGAGCGGCCGCGCGCTCCCGGATCTTCGCGCCCGGGTCGGCTTGCGCGAAGCCATCTATGTCGGGAATCACGGCCTCGAAATCGACGGGGCGGGACTCCGCTCGCGCTTCGCGCCGGCCGGCTCCGAGGACCGGCTCGCGGCGCTCCTCGACTCGCTCCCCCTGCCTTCGGGGATCCTCGTCGAAAACAAGTCGCTGACCGCGACGCTCCACGTTCGACCGCTGGACGATCGTTCGCTCCACGGCGCCCTGAGGGCCTCGCTCGAGGAGGCAGTTTCGCGGGCCGGGTTCGAGCTCCGTCCCGGCAAGAGCTCCTGGGAGATCCGTCCTGCCGGGGCGAAAACGAAGGGCGACGCCGTCGCGTTCCTGATCGGCGCGCTTCCCGGGGTGACGCGGGAGCGGACCGTCTACATCGGCGACGACGCGACCGACGAGGACGCGTTTCGCGCCCTGTCCCCGGACTGTCCGGGCGGGGGGAAAGGCGGGATCACCGTGCGGGTCGGCGAGGCCGGGATCGCCACCGCCGCGCGCCATCGGCTGCCCGACCCGGACGCGGTCTACCGATTCCTCGAATCGCTCGTCGACGATCGAGCGTCCCGGCGGGCGCGCCGTCTCCCCTGAGCCTACTCTTGCGCCATGCCGCTCGATCCCCACGCCGCCGCGTCTCCCGTCGACTGGGTCGAATGGGGACCCGCCGCGTTCGAGCGCGCGGGGCGCGAGGACAAGCCGATCCTGCTCCGGATCTCGGCCGTGTGGTGCCACTGGTGTCACGTCATGGACGAGACGACCGACGCGGTCCCCGAAGTCGCGCGTCGGATCAACGAGTGGTTCGTGCCGGTCCGCGTCGACAACGACGAGCGGCCCGACGTCAACGCGCGCTACAACCTGGGCGGCTGGCCGACGACCGCGTTCCTGACGCCGGCCGGCGAGCTGATCACGGGCGGAACGTACTTCCCCGCCGCGCAGTTCGAGGAGATCCTGGCGCGCGTCCATCAGGCGTGGACGCGGCAGCGGGATCAGCTCGAGAGCGAGGTCGAGCGGATCCGCGCGCAGCGGCGGGAGCGGTCGATGCCGGAGCCCGCGGCGCGGCAGGGGGCGTCTCGCGAGGCGGACGGCGGCGCGGTGGCGCGGATCGTCGAGGCCGCGCTCGACGCGTACGACTGGCGCTTCGGCGGCTTCGGCACGCAGCCCAAGTTCCCGCACCCCGAAGCCGTCCGGCTCCTCTTCCACGCGTGGGCCGGGACCGGGGCGGACGCGCCGCGCGTCGCGGCCGAGGCGACGCTCACCGCGATGCGGACGGCCGGCGAGGCCGCGGGACGGACGTACGGCCTCCACGATCACGCGGCGGGCGGCTTCTTCCGCTACTCGACGACCCGCGACTGGACCGAGCCTCACTTCGAGAAGTTGTGCGAGGAGAACGCGCGCCTCGCGCTCGCCTATCTGGACGGGTGGCGGCTGACCGGGAACGAGCTCTACCGGGGAACGGTCCAGGGGATCTTCGGATTCGTCCTCGGCACGCTGTCGGATCCCGACGGCGGCGCGTACGGCAGCCAGGACGCGGACGGCGAGGCCGAGTACTACGGGAAGCCGCTCGACGAGCGGGCGCGGATGGAGACCCCGTTCATCGACCGGCGCTGCTACACGGACTGGAACGGGATGATGGTCGCCGCCGGACTCGAGACCGCGGCCGTCCTGGATTGGCCCGAGGTCCACGAGTGGGCGACGCGGACCGTCGACCGGCTGACGGAGCGTCTGTGGACCGACGACGGCATGCGTCGGGTGTTCCGGCCCGGGACGGACGCCGAGGTCGACGAGGCCGCGCCGATCCTGCTCGGCGATCAGGCGTGGTGGCTGGAGGCGCTCCTCGCCGCGTACCAGGCGACGGGCGCGCCGCGCTACCGTAGCCGCGCCGAGGCGCTCGCGCGCGCGATCGAGGCGGGCTTCTTCGACGCCGCGCGCGGCGCGTGCCGCGACCGGCGAATCGGGGACGCCGATGCGGAACGCGGGACGACGGCCGAGGGGCATCTCGCCGATCCGGTCTGGCCGCTGGGCGAGAACGCGGCGCTCGCGGGCGCGCTCGCGAGCCTATCCGCGCTGGGCGGCGGCGAGCGCTGGAAGCAGCGCGCGGCGGGGATCCTGGCCGCGCTCGCGGGCGAGGCCGAGCGCCACGGCTTCATGGGCGCGGGCTGGGCGCTCGCGGTCGTTCGCGTCCAGTCGGAGCCGGTCCAGGTCCACCTCGTGGGCCCCGCCGGAGACGAGCGGCTGCGCCGCCTGTGGCGCGCTGCGTGGTCCCGCTATCTCCCCGCGCGCGTGACCGAGATCCTCGATCCCTCCGTCGACGGCGATCGGCTGTCCGCGCTCGGGTATCCGACCGCGACCGAGCCGCGCGCCTATGTGTGCGTGGGCGACCGCTGCCTCGCGCCCGTCAGCGACCCGGACGCGCTCGCCGCCCAGCTCGCCTCGATCGGCTGACGCGGACGTCCCATGCAAGGTCCGCCCCTCAATCCGGTCGCTCGAGCGCGGCGCGATCCCACCTGCCCCGCACGGCGCCGGCCTCGTAGGTGCTCTGGAGGAACTCCGTCAGCGTCGCTTCAGGACGGGCGGCGCGGCGCACGGCCTCATACGGCAGCACGTACTCGAAGAGGTCGTTCGAGTAGTACGCCTCGGCGGGGGCCACGGGCCAGTCGCGGAAGCCGTCCGGCTCGGGGTACGTGTAGGAATAGAAGACCGGTTCGGGCACCGGTCCTCCTCCCGGCCAGAAGCCGGCGCTTGAGCATTCGTGGCTGTACGCCTCGCGGGCGACCCAGGTGGCGAGGAACGGCGCTCCGGGATGCGCCGGCGCCGGACGTCCCGAGAAGCGGGTGACGGCGAAGTCGAAGGCCCCCCACCAGAAGTGGACCGGGCTGCATTTTCCGAGGAAGCGGCTGCGGAACTCCCCCATCACGCGCTCGCACTGCACGAGGATCCGCCACAGCCGGTGCGCGGCGTCCGGATCGTAGGCCGAGTGCGTCTCGTCTTCTTCGAAGGGGATCGCGACCTCCACTTCCTGCGGCTTCGTCCAGATGTGCACCGGCATGCCCAGGTCGTGGAGACCCTCCATGACCGCGCGATGGAAATCGGCCACCGAGCGCGGCTCGAGCGGTGTGGAGAACGCGGCGCCGCCGCTCGTCTCGACGTCGAGACGGTGATCGAAGAAGTCGAAGTCGATCTTGAGCGCGTCGTGTGCGTAGGGCATCGTCCCGGTCGTCAGACCGCGCGGCGTCACGTACAGGGTCACGTTCCACCAGTGGTTGACGAGTGGCGTCCGCGCGAGGCGGATCTTTCCCACGATCTGCGTCCACATGTGGAGGGTCGCGTACGTGTCCTGCCACTCCGCGAGCGGGAGCGCGGGCCAGGGGTCGTCGCGCGATTTCACGGCGTGTCGAACCGGATCGTCGACCGCGGGCTCTTCGTGCCGAGGCGATCCTCGATCGTGGCTGTCAGCGTGTGGACGCCCGGCGGCAGGACGAGGCCGGGCGGCGGGAGCGGGAGCAGGACCTCGGCCGCGCCCGGCCGCGCCCAAGAATCGAGCCGGTAGACGGTCCCGTGCGAGGTCGTCAGCTCGAGGAGAAGGGTCGCGGGCTCCACACCGTAGCCCGCGCGGTCGGACCAGCGCGCGCGCACGCCGCCAGGCGCGCGATCGAGCTGCAGGATCGGCGGCTCATAGCCGGGCGGCGGCGGCGCGGCGAGACCTCCCAGCCGAAGCACCTCGATCCTGACCCTGCCGCGCGCCCGATGCGCGGGGTACGCGTTGATCGCGAATTCGAGCGTGCCCGCTTCCGGCGCGATCCACACGGTCGGCTTCACAGGCCAGGCGAAGGCGCCGCTCGATCCGAACCGCGCGATCACGTCACCGACCGCCGCGTCGGCGACGGGGCCGGGGCCGGCGTCGCGTTCGCCCACCTCGACCTCGTGCTCCACCCGCACGGCGATGCGCTCTCCCGCGGCGAGCCTCACTGCGGGGCTCGCGTATGGCTCTACGGCGGGTTCCGGACGCGCCACACCGGCCGGAAAGACGAGCACCTCGACGCGCGGCCCGGTCAGGCCGACGCCCTGCGCGCGGGCGGGCGCCGCGACCGCGAGAACCGCTGTCAGGGAAAGGAGCGTCGTCCGCATCCGCGACAAGATAGGCAAACCAACCCCGGTCGTGCGCCGTTTGACATACGAGCTTGCGGAAGGGATACTGGAGAGAAGCCTCCTCGCACCAATAAAGGAGTCCGTCGATGTCGAGAACGCCTCTCTTCCTCATGGTTTCCCTGCTGACGATTCCCTGCCTTCAGCATCCGGCGCGCGCACAAGTAAATCCGCCGCACTTCTTCAATCCGGCGACCGGAGAGCTGATAGAGCAGCCTTATGTGAATCGAAACCAGTACATGGTTCGGGATCGCCGGCTCAGGGAGCAGTCTCTGGCGGACGAGAGGCAGCAGAATCGCCGGAGGCAGGAGCTGGCGTACGCCGCGGATGCGTGCGGGCTCGGGTGCGACCTCCACGAGGGACTCCAGGTCCAGGGCATCCCCGGAACGTTCGTGTCCGCGGTCCTCTACAAAGCGCGGATCGAGGGCGACGACCTCACTCTTCAACTTCGGTTCTTCAACGATGGAGTCGTTCCCGCGCGACTCACGATGGACCCATCGGCAGCACCCGGATCCTCCTTCGTGCAGGTAGGGCAAGAAAGGCTCCAGGAAACGGAGTCGAAGGGCGCGATCGACGAGGTGCTTGAGCCGGGCGAGATCGAGAGCTGGTGGGCGCGCTTCCCTGCACCGCCTTCGGGCGCGACGACGTTCGACCTCCACGTCCCGGCCGTCACTTTCCGTGACGTGCCGCTCGACGACGAATAGTCCGCCCGTCGCATCCCCTTCACGCGAGAGGAGCATCCATGTCGTGGTCGCGTTTCATCCCCGTCGTTCTCCTTCTCGGGATCGTCCTGGTTCCGTCACCCGCTCGGGCGATGATCCAGACGAATCCGATCGCCGGCCAGCCGCTCGACCCGGAGTACGAGGACCGCGCGGCGCAAGAGCAGCGCGATGACGCCCGCAAGCGCCAGGACCTGATGCACACCTCGGCGGCCTGCGATCTCGGCTGCAGCGAGCACGAGGGGCTCCAGACGCGCCCGATCCCGGGGACGAGCCTCGTCGGCGTCGTCAACCAGGCGAGCGTCGACGACGGTGTCCTGACCGTCCGGCTCCGGTTCTACAACGACGGAGCCGAGCCCGCGCGACTCACGGTCGACCCCACCGGCGCCTACGAGTCGTTCTTCGTCCGCGTCGGCGGCGAGAGGTTCACGATCCTGAGGGACGATGACGGCGAGCTCGAGGCCAAGGACCCGCTCGCGATGGACCTCAAGCCGGGCAAGGTCGAGAGCTGGTGGGCGAAGTTCCCCGCGCCGGCGGCGGGCACCGAGGCTTTCGACCTCGAGATCCCTCCGATCGCCGCCTTCCAGGGCGTGCCTCTCGAAGAGGACTAGCGGATCGGCCCTCAGGGCACGCCGAACTTCACGTCGATCTCGACGCCGCACTCCTTGAGGAACCGCGTCGGGAGCTCGCCGCCGATGAACACGAACACCCGATCGTTCGGGAGCGCGACCTCCGTCGGGTAGGAGCCTTCGCCGTTCGCCGAATCGTCGACCGGGGCCAGCGTCACCGAGTCGGGCCCGATGCGCATCACGCGGGTCGCCCACAACGGCCGCACGCGTCCATTCGAGACCGCGTCCTCGAAGCGCTCGAGGTTGGCGGGCTTGATCCGCGAGAGCCGGTCGCGACGGTAGGAAAGACGGACCTCGTTGCCCGGCTGGTCGGCGAGCGCGAGCGCCGCCTCGACCGCCGAGTCGCCGCCCCCCACGACCAGGATCCGATCGCCCTGGAACGCCTCCGGCTCGCGCAGACCGTAGGCGACTTTCGCGGATTCCTCGCCGGGAACGCCGAGCTTCCGGGGCACGCCGCGACGGCCGATCGCGAGGATCACGCGCAGCGTGCGGTGCTCGCCGCGGTCGCTGCGCACGACGAAGCCCGTGCCGTTCCGGACGATCGCCTCAACGGTCTCTCCGGTCCGCACCTCCAGACCCGCCCGGTGGACGATCTCCTCCCAGGTCTCGACCAGCTCTTCCTTGCGCACCTCGCGGAACGGTAGCGTTCCGTACCCCGGCACCTTCAGCGCGCGCGTCATGACGAGCTTCTTCCGCGGATAGTGGCGGACCGTGCCGCCGAGGTCCTCCTTCTCGATCGTCTCGACGTCGAGCCCGTGATGGAGCGCCGTAAGGGCCGCGGACAGACCGGCGGGGCCGCAGCCGACGATCACCGCGTCGTGCATCCCGGCCGGAGCGGCCCGCTTCTCCCCCATGATGCCCTCGATGCACTGCCGGCCCTGCTCGAACGCGTTGCCGATGAGGCCCATGCCACCGAGCTCTCCGACGATGTAGATGCCGGGCACGTTCGTCTCGAAGTTCCCGCGGATCCGCGGCAGCTCGACTCCGCGCTTCTCGGTGCCGAAGACGAGCTGGATCGCTTCCATGGGACACGAGCGCTCGCAGAGGCCGTGGCCGATGCATCGCGCGGGGGTCACGGGGAAGGCCTGTCCGTTCCGCATCCCGAGCACGTCGCCCTCCGGGCACACCTCCACGCAGCGGCCGGTGCCGATGCAGCGGTCCGGATCGACGACCGGATGGAGCGACACGGGCTCGTGCAGGCCGTGCTCGACCGCGTGGCGGCTGGCCGCGATCGCGTGCCGCTCACGGCGACGGTGGCGGAGGACGAAGGGGACGACCGCCGCAAGGCCGAGCGCGAGTCCCACTGCCCATACGAGAACCCCGTCCCCGGGCATCAGAAGCGGGTCCAGAATCCGGCGTAGAACTGGGTGTTCGTCAGGCCGGCGCCGAATTGCTGGCGAACGCGGAAGGCGGCATCCACACCCGGGCTGATCGGGGCGTCGACGCCGACGTCGGCGCTGTGGGTCGCGATCGTCGGCCGGTCACCGGCCGACCGATACAGCATGTAGCCGACGCGGACGCGAGCGGCGCCGAAGCGGCGGGTGAAAGCCGGGAAAAACGAGCTCACGGTGTCGCTGCCGCGCGTCCAGAGGCTTCCTCCGAGCGAGGCGCCGAGACCTCCGACCCCGAGGCTCGGCACGCTGGCGCCGCCCACATACGACCAGCTCGTCTCCTCCCCCTCGACGCGGCTGGCCGTCACGTCGCCGGAGAGCGCGAGGGCGCGGCCGACCCAGCTGAAGCCCCCGCCCAGGCCGTCGCGGCGACCGGCCAGCGCCTCTTGCAGGAGCCGGAACAGGTCTGGGCGGCTCCGCCCGTAGTGGACGTTGACATACGCGGCCGGCCCCACGGGCGCGGTCGCGGCGAACCGCAACCGGGCGAGCGTCCAGCCCCCCCCGGGCTCGCGATCGAGCTCGACGTCATGGAAGATGCGTCCGGCCCCGACGCGCAGGCCCTGCTCGAAGCCGATGAACGTCCGCTCGGGGAGATCGTTCGTCGGGCGCTGGGCCTGGAACGACACCGACCCGTCGTATCCGACCCGCGCGCCGCGGACTTCCCAGTCCATCCACGCCGATCCCTTCGGGACGTGGGCGTCCGTGACCTCACTCTCCCGAACGGGCTCGTAGCCGAGCGCTGCGCCGATGCCGAACCCCTCGCCGCCGACCCGGACCAGCGCGCCGTCCCAGTAGCCGCCGTAGGACTGGTACGGGTTGTAGAAGCGCCCGAGCTCGATCCGCACCGCGCCGCCGGCGGGCCGGGCGATCAGGCTCGCCTGGTAGACCCGCAGCGCGCCGGCCGGGTCGATCAGGTCGTCGGTGTCGTGGCGATACAGGGCGCGCAGGTTCGTCACGAACTCGAGACCGCCGGGCAGGTCGATCACGTTCATGCGGAGCCGGAAGGTGGGCGTCGTGAACGTGCGGGTCGTAGACAGGGTTGCGTCGCCGGGATCCGTCGTCGAGCGCAGAGACGTTACGTCGAAGGAGACCCGCCCGCTGGCGCTGGGGCCCGCGCCCTCCCTCCTGGTCGTCCCCCGCCGAGCCACGGGTCGCGGCGGCTCGAGCGCGACCGCGGGGGGCGCTGCACCGGGCGGGACCGTGACTGCGGCCGGTCCCGTCGCCCGCGGCTCGAGGTAGACGACCTCGCCCCGTGTCAGCGCGAACGGCGCTTCGGCGAACGTCAACGCGGCGCGGTCGGCCGTCGCCTTGACCACGGCGAGCGCGCCGATCGCGGGTCCGAGGCTGTCGCGAGCGAGCGCGAGGGTGTCGCCGGTCGTGATCCCCGCCTCGGTTCCCGCCGTCACGTAGAGCGTCGTTCCCGAGACGTAATCGACCTGCGCGCGGACCCGGCGTCCGATCTGTGCGCTTGCGGGCGTCGCCGCGACGACGAGGAGGATGGCGGGGAACAGCGGGATCCCGATCGAGGCGCGCACCTAGTCGTCGCCCCGTCCGTCGGGGTGACAGTCGTAGCAGCGGGCGCTGTCGTACGCGTACCCGCCCACCTCGTCGTGTTTGTCGTCCATCTCCGCCTGGTTGTGCTCGTGGCAGTTCAGGCAGCTGAAGACCGAGAAGTTCCCAGGGCTCACGTGGCACGTCTGGCAGGTGTCCCACTCGTTGTCGTGC
>DATBJO010000015.1:0-39170 GCA_036556305.1 Gemmatimonadota bacterium | reverse complement strand
TCTCCATCGCGTCGATCCGCCGGTCCGACTCGAGCACCTCCCGCGCCCGCGCGGGGTCGCGCTCGAGGAACGCCCGCAGACACGTGCGCAGCTGCTCCTCGGCGAGGCCGGCCATCCCCAGGATCCGCTTCTGGAGCTCGGCCAGCTGGGCCTCGAAGTGGCGCTCCATCGCGCTCATCCGAACCTCCCCGTGATGTAGTCCTCGGTCTCCTTCACCCGCGGGTTCGTGAAGAGATCGTCGGTGCGGTTCACCTCGATGAGCTGCCCCAGGTACATGAACGCGGTCACGTCGGAGACCCGCGCCGCCTGCTGCATGTTGTGGGTCACGATCACGATCGTGTAGTCCCTCTCGAGCTCCTTGAGGAGCTCCTCGATCTTGGCGGTCGCGATCGGGTCCAGCGCCGAGGCCGGCTCGTCCATGAGCAATACTTCCGGCGTGACCGCGAGCGCGCGCGCGATGCAGAGTCTCTGCTGCTGGCCGCCCGAGAGACCCAGGGCGCCGTCGTCGAGCCGGTCCTTGACCTCGTCCCAGAGCGCCGCCTGGCGGAGCGAGCGCTCCACGATGTCGTCCAGATCCGGTGGTCGCCCATACAGCCTGGGCCCGAAGGCGACGTTGTCGTAGACCGACTTGGGGAACGGATTCGGCTTCTGGAAAACCATCCCGATCCGGCGTCGCACCTCGACCGGATCCACGTGGTCGGCGTACAGGTTCTCCCCGTGGAACAGGACCTCCCCGGTGACCTTCGCAGCCGGGACGAGATCGTTCATCCGGTTGAAGCATCGGAGCAGCGTCGACTTCCCGCAGCCGGAGGGGCCGATCAGGGCGACCACGCGATTGCGCGGGATCTCCATCGTGATGCCCTTGATCGCTTCCGCATCCCCGTAATGGACGCGGACGTCGCGCGTCTCGAGCGCGGCTTCCCCGTTCGCGCTCACCCGGATCGTCGGCATTCGCTCACCATTCCTTCCGGTACTTGTTGCGCAGCCAGATCGCGAGCGCGTTCATCGACAAGAGGAGCACGAGGAGCACGATGATCGCCGCCGCCGCCAGCCCCTGGAAATCGGACTGCGGCCGACTGGCCCAGTTGTAGATCTGGATCGACAGCACCGTGAACTGGTCGCGCGGCCCCTCGGGCACGAAGGCGATGAACGTCAGCGCGCCGATCATGATGAGCGGCGCGGTCTCGCCGATCGCGCGTGAGAGCGCCAGGATCGTTCCCGTCAGGATGCCCGGCATCGCGTTCGGCAGCACGTGATGGCGCACGGTCTGCCACTTCGTCGCCCCGAGCCCGTACGAGGCCTCACGGATCGAGCCGGGGACCGAACGGATCGCCTCCTGTCCCGCGATGATGAGGATCGGCAGAACGAGGAGCGAGATCGTCAGCGCGCCCGAGATCACGCTACGCCCGCCGGTGACCGCGACCATCCAGCGCACGAACACGGCGAGGCCGAGGATGCCGTACACGATCGACGGCACCCCCGCGAGGTTCGCGATGTTCGTCTGGATCACGGTCTGGAGCCAGCCGCGCTCGGCGTACTCCTCGAGCCAGACGGCCGCCGCCACGCCCAGCGGAAACGAGATCACGGCGACCAGCGCCATGAGCCAGACGGTGCCGTAGAGCGCCGACTTGATGCCCGCGCGCGCGGGGATCCGCGACGGGAACTCCGTGAAGAAGGTCGGGGAGAGCCACCTCACCCCGTCGATCAGGACGTCGGCGAGGAGCACGACGAGCGTCACGACGCCGACCAGCGTCGCCGCCAGACAGAGGGCCTGGAAGACCTTCCCGCGCCGGCGCCGCGCCACCAGCTCGGGCGGCGCCTCGAGACTCCACTTCCCGGTGCGGGGGCGCGCCTCGGTTCCCGAGATCATCCGTACTCCTCGCGATACCGCTTGAGGAACCATCGTCCGAAGATGTTCATCCCCAGCGTCACCGCGAACAGCAGGAGCCCGACCGCGAAGATCGACTGGTATTCGATCGACCCGAAGGGCGTGTCGCCGAGACTCACCTGAACGATGTAGGCGGTCAGCGTCTGGATCGACTGGCGCACGTCGAGCGTGAGGTTGGGCGTCATGCCCGCCGCGAGGACGACCGCCATCGTCTCACCGATCGCGCGCGAGATCGCGAGGATGAACGAGGCCACGATGCCCGACAGCGCGGCCGGGGTCACGACCCGGGTCGCGACCTCGAACTTCGTGGAGCCCATGGCGTAGGCCCCGTACCGGAGCTCGCTCGGCACCGCGTTCATCGCGTCCTCGGACAGGGACGCGATCAAGGGCAAGATCATGATCGCGACCACGATCCCCGCGGACAACGCGTTGAAGATTTCCAGGCCCGGCACCAGCGGCTGGAGCAGCGGGGTCACGAACGTCAGCGCGAAATAGCCGTACACCACGGACGGGACCCCGGCCAGAATCTCGAGGATCGGCTTCAGCCAGTCGCGCACGCGCGAAGGCGCGAATTCGCTCAGGTAGATGGCCGATCCGAGGCCGAGCGGAATCGCGATCAATCCCGCGACCAGCGCCACCAGGATCGAGCCCACCAGCAGCGGCAGCACGCCGAAGTGCTGCGGCTGGAAGAGCGGCGTCCACACCGTGCCGGTCAGGAATTCCCCGACCGGAACGCGCCGGAAGAACGCCAGCGACTCCCAGACCAGGACCGCGATGATTCCGAGCGTCGTCAGGATCGAAACCGCGCCGGCGGCGAAGAGGACGCCGCCGATGAGGCCTTCGCGGGCGGACCGGGCCCGCGCGCCCCTCAGGCCACGGGCTGCTGGAGCGGGTTCGATCACTCGGCGGCGGGCGCGTCCTCGGCCGCCAGCTGCCGCACCTTCTCGAGCTCGCCGGCGTACATCCCGGCGCCCAGCGCGATGTATCCGACCGAGCGCACCAGCTCCGGGCCCTTGGTGAGATAGTACTCCACGAACGCCGCGACCTGCGGCTTGGCGAGTCCCCGGTCGCTCACGTAGATGAAGAGCGGCCGGCTGAGCGGTGCGTATGTCTGGTCCTCGATCGTCGCCACCGAAGGCTGGATGCAACCCGCGCCTCCGTCGACACCGAGCAGCTTGAGACGGTCGGCGTTCTCCTCGTAGTAGGCGAACCCGAAGTAGCCGAGCGCGCCCGGATCGCCCTCCACCCCCTGGACCAGCACGTTGTCGTCCTCGCTGGCCGTGTAATCCGGCCGGCTCGCGTCTTCCTCGCCGACGATGGCTTCGGTGAAGTAGTCGAACGTTCCGGAATCCGTTCCCGGTCCGTAGAGCTTCAGAGCCTTGGCGGGGAAGCCGTTTCGCACCTGGTTCCAGTTTTCGATCGTGCTGCCAGGCTCCCAGACCCGCTTGAGCTCTTCGGTCGTCAGGCAGTCGACGAAGTCGTTGGACGGGTTGGTGACGACGGAGAGCCCGTCCCAGCCCACCCGGACCTCCGTGAACCGGACGCCGTTCTGCTCGCAGGTCGCCCGCTCTTCGTCCTTGATCGGCCGCGAGGCGTCGGAGATGTCGGTCTCTCCCGCACAGAATCGCTTGAAGCCGCCGCCCGTCCCGGAGACACCGACCGCCACCCGGGTCTGGGGATTCTCGCGCTGGAACTCCTCGGCGACCGCCTCGGAGATCGGATAGACGGTGCTCGAGCCGTCGATCTCGATGGGGCCCGAGAGCGCGCCCTCCTCGGCCGTTTCACCACCGCCGCCGCAGGCCCACGCGCCCGCCGCGAGGACGAGCGCGAAGAGGGAAATCGATCGATGTCGCATGGTTGTCGCTCCTGTGAGATGTCCGCGCTGAGTCTACGGCCCGTTTGTTACCGAATTATGACGGGAGTGCGTCCGTCGGCTCAGAACTCGAGCACGGTGTGGATGCGGAACGCGACCTCGTCCTCCCCTTCCCCCGGCGACAGGAAGTCGGCCTGGAGCTGGGTCTTGACCCGCTCGTGGAAGTAGAGGTTGACGCCCGGCGTCGCGAGCAGGGCCTGATCGTCGTCGACGTCGGTATCGGGATCGGCCCAGCCCACCCGGACGATCGGCTCGACGCCGATCAGGTGCGGCACCCGATACACGGGGACGTGGTACCCGACGATCCCCTGGAGCGCGAGGAACGACGACCCGTCGCCCCCGCCGAGATCGGGATCCCAGTTGTCGCCCGCCATGAGCTGGCCCAGGGCCTTCCACCCCGGCTCCCCGTACTCGCCCCCCGTGACCGAGAGCTCCAGCGCGTTGTACCACGTGGCGTCGTCCGCGTCAGGCGGGTCGCTGATCCGCCTGCCCGCCCAGGCACCGCTCGCCGTCCAGCCCGGAACGATCTCGACGTTCAGCCGCGCGCCGACCTGCTTGCCGTCGTCATCCTCGGATTCGTTGTCGCCCGAGCCGTTCCAGAACCCGGCGGCCCACCCCAGTCGGCCGCTCCGGCCGTCCCACTCCAGCCCGATGTCTCGGTTCGAGTACCCCAGGTCGTCGACCAGTCCGTCGGGCGTCGGCCCGTCGGTCCCGCGCGGGGCGCCGTCGCGCTCGGCCACGAGGAGCTCGCGACTCGAGACCAGCTCGTGCGCGTTGTACGGCTTCTTGTACTGTCCGGCGCGGAGCGTGAAGACCCGGGCGAACGCGAGCGAGACGTAGCCGTCGGTCAACCGCGCGCTCCCGCGGCCGAAGTCGCCTTCGAGGTCCCCGCGGATCCAGCCGGCGATCCACCCGCGGAGTCCGAGCCGCGCACGGCGCATGAGCCATTCCGAGCTCGGTTCGTCGTCGACGGAGGTGGTGTTGAACTGGACCTGCACATTCGCCTTCACGTGCAGGCTGTCGATCCCTTTCGCGTGCACGGTCTGGGCTCGCGCGCTCGTGGACACGAGGACCGTCGCCCCGGCGATCGCGAGGGCCATGACCATGATTCGACGAATCATCGAGCACTCCTTGTTGGAAGTGCGAAAAGAATACGGTCGAGATGTGAACGAATCATGACACCAGGGCGTTTTCTTGACGGCCGCCGCCTCCGGCGGACACACTCTCCGGCCCATGGCTCTCCCCCGCCCCCTGCGGATCGCGATCCAAGGCGAGCGCGGCGCCTTCAGCGAGGAGGCCGCGCACCAGCTCCTCGGGGGGCGGATCAAGATCGTTCCCGCGCGGGACTTCCCGCACATGTTCTCGTCCGTCGCCCGTCACGAGGCGCACGCCTGTCTCGCGCCGATGGAGAATTCGCTGGTCGGGTCGATCTACCAGAACTACGACCTGCTGGTCCAGTACGCGCTCGTCGTCCGCGGCGAGGTCTACCTGAGGGTCTCGCACTGCCTGATCGCGCCCGTAGGCACGTATCTCGAGGACATCCGGCGGGTCTACTCGCACCCGATCGCCCTCGAGCAGTGCCAGGAGTTCTTCCGCCGCCATCCGTTGCTCGAGACGGTCTCGACCTGGGACACCGCCGGCAGCGTGCACGATCTGATCAGCCATCGCGAGCCCGGCGCGGCGGCGATCGCCGGGAGGGCCGCGGCGCGCTACTACGGCGCCAAGGTGATCGCCGAGGGGCTCGAGGACGACGCGGCCAACTACACGCGCTTCTTTCTTCTCACTTTGGGGGACGCCTCCGAGCTCGTGGGCCTCGAGAGCCGGTTCACCGACGATCAGGTCGGGCCGACCAAGACCTCGGTCGTGTTCTACGTCGAGAACGCCCCCGGGAGCCTCCACGAGACTCTGGGCGAGTTCTCGAGCCGGGGCATCGACCTGAGCCGCATCGAGTCCCGCCCCGTGCGCGGAAAGCCCTTCGAGTACCTGTTCTATCTCGACTTCCTCGGCTCGCCGCACGAGTCGCCGGGCAAGGAGGCGGTCGCGGCGCTCCTCCGGCGGGCCGGCTTCGCGCGCATCCTCGGGACGTACCCGTCGGGCCGACTCGACTGGGTCGGGAGCGAGGAGCCGCTCCTGCCGCGCGTCCCCCCCAGCGAGGCCGGTCCGCCCGCGCTTTAGGGGGTCGGACCACCGGCGTCGACGGATACGAACCGGAAGCTCCCGGGCCACGCGGCATAGTCCGACGACGAGACGCCGTTCCGCACGCTGCCGTGACTTGCGCGCCCAGAGCGCCTCCGGCCGTCAGAAGGAACGCGATCGCGAGGCTCGCTGTGCGCATGGCTCTCTCCGAGCGTCGAGGCGTCACAAGGGCGGCAGGCCGAGCCGCAGGTCGTTACGCGGCGCGGCGCGGGTCAGCGGCACCCATTCCCCGCTGTGGAGCCGGACGAGGCTGAGCGCGTGGGCGGGATCCTCTTCGGCGTACGCGCGCGCGGCGCCGGCCCGATCGTAGCGGTCGGGCAGGCGCGGGAAGAGCGGCGATTCCCAGTCCTCGGAGGTCAGTCGCGCTCCCGTCAGCTGCCAGCCGTTGTCGCCGGGCTCGGCGCGGAAGTGACCGTAATAGAGCCCGAGCAGCGACTGCCCGTCGATCTCGCGGAGGACGACGAGCTCGGCGAACACGCGGGTCGAGTCTCCCGGGACGGGCTCCAGCCGGACGATCGCCGGCCGCACGATCCCCGCGAGCCCCGAAGTCCACCGGCTGACGCTCCCGGGCCGGACGCGCGGATGCACGTAGGTGAACGCGCGCTCGTAGCCGATCGATCCCAGACCGATCGTTCCTTTCGTGCTCGACCCGGTCTGGGCGAGGGCCCGCAGGAACTGTCGCGCCGCTTCGACGGCGCCCGCCGGGTAGGAGCGCTCGCGAGTGACGCGCGGCGAGGGCCCCTCGACGACCCATGCGAAGCTCGCCGCCGCGCTGTCGATCGGCATCGGCCGGAACACCGTGTCGGCCTCGGTCTCGGCTTCGGCCGCCGAGTCCGCGCCGGATCGCAGCGCTTCCCCCGGTCGTTCGAGCCTGAGGTCCGCTTCGCAGGCACCGAGCAGGGCGGCGAGGACGAGGGCGATCGGCGTGAGGGAGCGTGGGCCGGAGGTCATCGGCCGGTATATTCGTGCCCGCCCCGAGCACCGGCAACCGAGACCGGCACGACCCGCCAACCGGAGATTCGCATGCGCCTGCGCACGATCACGATGGTCCACCGCCCGCCCTCGCTTCGCGGAGTCCCCCCGCGCTATCAGGTCTTCGACCGTCGCAAGCGTCCGCCGATGACGGTCGGCGTGTTCTACCGGGATCCGAAGCGGGATGCGGTCGTGTTCGAGGTCTACGAGGACGAGTTCCGGGAATTCCTCAAGCGGGGTGCGGGGCTGGCCGGGAAGCGGTTCGAGTGGATGCTCGACGTCGAGCCGGACGCGCCCGGCGACACGATCTCGGCGATCGTCCGACCGGCGCCGATCCCCGTCGTCGAGCCCCACGGCGCGGCGGACGCGCCCCGGCTGACGCTCGACGAGGCGGTCGAAGCGGTGAAGGCGGTCGCCGACTATCGCGTGATCCGCACCTCCGACCCCTTGTAGCGCGGGCTGCTGGAAATGCCCGATCTGCTGCGTTCCGCTCCTCGTATCTTCCTGCGGCGTACGTTTTCAGTACGCCTCGGAATCCCCTCGTCGCGCGCCTTGCATCTCGGGCATTTCGAGCACCCCTGAAGCTCCTGGTTCCCGCGTCGATTCCACCGGCGAGAGCGCATCGAGCCGCTGCATCACCTCGACCGCCTTCCCCTTGAGCCGCGCCTCGATCGTCCGGTGGTCCTCGTCGGACAGCTTGCCGGTCTGGTAGTCGAGCTCGAGCTCGTGGATCTCCTGGAGGAGCCGCGCCTTCTCGGCCTCGAGCTCCTGCCGCTCGACCTCCGTTTCGGAGGGCGGCGCGCCGCGCGCGACGAACAGCGGCCAGAGGGCGACCCAGACCGCCGCGAGCAGCACCCAGAGCGCCGCCAGCGAGACGAGGAGCCCGGTCACGCGATCGCCGCCTCGGCAGCCTCGGCGGGCTCGCGACCTTCGTTCTTGCGCGACGGCTTCGGGCGCGGGGTCGAGAGCGCGATCAGCGTTCCGAAGACCATCACGCCGCCGCCGATCCAGATCCACATGAGCATCGGGTTGACGATCAGCGTGATGTCCGAAGCCCCGGTCGCCGGGTCGAACGCTTCGAGGATCGCGTAGAAGTCCTCGAACGTCCGCGACCAGATTGCGACCTCGGTCGTCGTCTGCTCCTCCCCCGTCGGGTAGAAGCGGCGCTCGGGGCGCACCCGGTACGGGGTGCCCCCCTCTTCCCTCACGGTCAGGTTCGCCACCGTGGCGACGTAGTTCGGTCCCTGCTCGACGTCCCCGCCCCGGTACTCGACCGCGTAGCGGCCGATCGCGATCTCGTCGCCGGGCGACAGGCGCGCCTTCTCCTCGAGCTGGAACATGGAGCCCGTCACGCCCGCGAACACGAACAGCACGCCGATGTGGACGATGTAGCCCCCGTAACGGCGCCGGTTCCGGGACACGAGGCCGACGAGGGACGCGATCGGGCCGGTCCCCTTCGCGCGCATGCGCGCGCGCGTTCCGCGCCACATCTCCTGAACGACGGTCGCCGCCACGAACGCGCCGAAGGCCGCCACGGCGACCGCGTACCAGGCGCGGAGGCCGAGCGCGACCGCGACGACGCCCGCCACGAGGAGCGCGACCAGCGGCAGGCGGAAGTTCCGCTCCAGGTTCCGGCGCGAGGCGCGCCGCCAGGCGATCACCGGGCCGATGCCGGTCATCATGAGGAGCGCGAGCGAGAGCGGCCCGTTGACCTGGTTGAAGAACGGCGGCCCGACCGAGATCCGCTGGCCGGTGAACGCTTCCGAGAGGATCGGGAAGAACGTCCCCCACCAGATCGCGAACGCGATGCCGAGGAGCAGCAGGTTGTTGAACAGGAACGCGCTCTCGCGGCTCACGAACGACTCGAGCCGGTTCTCGGTGGTCAGGAGGTCCGAGCGCCACCAGATGAGCGCCACCGATGCCGCGATGACGAGGGTGAGGAACGAGAGGAAGACGATCCCCACGTTCGTCGAGGCGAACGCGTGGACCGATTCGATGATCCCGCTACGCGTCACGAACGTGCCCAGGATCGTGAGCGAAAACGTGAGCACGATCAGGGCCATGTTCCACATGCGGAGCATCCCGCGCTTCTCCTGGATCATGATCGAGTGCAGGAACGCGGTCCCCGCGAACCACGGCATGATGGCGGAGTTCTCGACCGGATCCCAGCCCCAGTACCCACCCCAGCCGAGCTCGATGTACGCCCAGTGCGAGCCCATGAGGTTCCCGATCGTGAGGAACATGAACGGCACCAGCGACCACTTGCGCATGGCCGTGATCCACTCCGTCCCCAGACGGCCGGTGACGAGCGCGGCGATCGCGAACGCGAACGGAACGGACCAGCCGACGTATCCCATGTACAGATTCGGCGGGTGCACGGCCATCCAGTGGTTCTGGAGGAGCGGATTGAGGCCCTGTCCGTCGAGGGGCGTGAAGTCGAGCCGCTCGAACGGCCTCGAGCTGAACACCATGACGACGAGGAAGAACGCCATGATCGTCAGGAGGACCGAGGCCGCATGGGGCGCGAGCCGCGGGAACCGGCGACGCGTGGACAGCATGGCGGCCGTCGAGTAGCCGGACAGGATGAGCGCCCAGAGGAGCATCGACCCCGCCATCCCGCCCCACACCGCGGCGGCCTTGTACCAGACCGGCATCGCCCGCGCCGCGTTCGTGGCCACGAACGAGAACTGGAACTGGTCGGTCACGAACGCGGCGGTCAGGAGCGCGTAGGCGAGCACGATGCAGGCCGAGGTCCCGAACACCGCTCCCACGGCGGCGGCCGAGAGCCTCGGGTCTCGCCTCCAGCCTCCCAGATGCCCGACGACGGCGCCGTAGAGGGCAAGCGCGAGCCCGACCCACAGCGCCACGGTGCCCAGCGAGTAGATGCTCACGATCGCATTCCTTTCTCCGCGTCAGGCGCGCTCGCGGCAAGCCGGCGGGTCAGCTCTTCGGCGCGCTCGACGAGCTTCTGCTGGCGGCTCGAGATGCCCATGAGGTAACCGAACAGGACGGCCCAGAACATCGCGTACGCGGTCAAATACCAGGTCATCGCGCCCTCCGGCGCTCGAGCAGGATCTCGAGAAGCGCCAGGTTCTCCGCCGTCCGCTCCTGCCACACCCGCTGGATCCAGAGCCAGGCGAAGACGAGCGACACGGCGAGCAGCGACGCAAGGAGCGTGATCAGCATCGACGCCGGCAGCCCGCCGCCAGGATCGTCGATGATCATGACGACCGGTTGCGGATGGAGCGTCCGCCACCACAGGACCGAGAGATGGATGATCGGCACGTCGAGGAACCCGATGATCCCGACCACGGCCGCGAGCCGCGCCACGTCCGCGTCGGGCCGCGCGAAGGCGCGGACGAGCAGATACCCGCCGTAGATGAACCACAGGATCAGGGTCGAGGTGAGGCGCGCGTCCCACGTCCAGTACGTCCCCCAGATGGGCTTCCCCCAGAGCATGCCCGTGGCGAGCGCGAGCGTCGTGAACAGGAATCCGACTTCCGCGGCGCAGCGCGCGAAGATGTCCCACAGCGACGTCCTCTTCCAGAGATACAGGATCGACGCGACGAAGACCACTCCGAATGCGGCGTACATGACCCACGCCGACGGGACGTGGATGTAGAAGATCTTCTGCGGGTACCCCTGGATCGCTTCGAGAGGCACCCACCAGAAGACGAGCCCGAAGACGACGATCATCGAGCCGACCGCGAGCCAGCCGATCCACGGCCGCGCGCTCAGCATCAGGTGGTAGGTCCGCCCGTCGAGGGTGGACCAGAACTGCCGCCACGAGCGCGGCCACCAGCTCATCGCATCACTCCTCGATCACGTGTTCGAAGGCGAGCGTGCACACGGTCCCGAAGATCACGTCGAAAGCGACCGCGAGCGAGAGCCAGCGCCAGTAGTCGCCCACGGGGCCTCCCTCGACCAGCGCCTGCCCACCCTCGGCCCCGGCCAGGATGAGAGGAACGCTGAGCGGGAACAGGAGGATCGGCAACAGCAGCTCGGCCGCGGTGGTCCTTGCCGCCACCGCCGCGAAGAACGTGCCGAGCGCCGAGTATCCGAGCGTCACGGCGACGAGCAGGAGCGCGAGCCGGCTCAGATCCTCTCCGCGGAGCTCGATCTGGTAGAGCGTCAAGGTCGCCGGCACGAGCGCGCACTCGAGCGCCAGCAGGAAGATCGTCGCGCCCGCCCACTTGCCCGCGAACAGGACCGCCCGGTCGACCGGCGAGACCAGGAGTCCCTGGAGCGCCTGGTTCCGCTCCTCGGCGGCGAACCAGCGGCCGAAGCCGAGCGCGCCCGCGAACAAGAGGCTCACCCACAACGCACCCGGCCCCAGGCGCCGGAGGTCGGCGGGCGTCGGGTCTCCCGCGAACACGAAGATCAGCGCGACGAGGACCGCGAAGACGACCATCGTGGCTACGGTCTCGACCCGACGCAGCTCGATGCGCAGGTCCTTGGCGAGGATCGCGCCCGCCGCGCGCCATGCCACCGATCAGGCTCCCGCGGCCGCCACCGCGCGCTCGTAGAGCGAGTCGAGATCGCCCGCGGGAAGCCGCCCCTGCGCGCGCGCGCGACCTTCGACGAGCACGAGATAGCGGGTCGCGGCGGCCGGGGATCGCGCCAGGTCGTGGGTCGTGAGCACGACCGTGCGACCGGCGGCGTGGAGCGCGTCGAGCGCCTCCGACAGGCGCGCCGCCGCGCGCGGGTCGAGGCCCGCGTAGGGCTCGTCGAGGAGGAGGAGCGCGGGATCGTGCAGCACCGCGCGGGCGATCGCCACCCGCTGCGCCTGACCGCGCGAGAGATGGCCGACGCGGCGCTCGGCGGCGTCCTCGAGGCCCACGGTCGCGAGCGCCGCCCGCGCCCGGGTCTCGCCGTCCGCGAGACCATAGAGCGCGGCGAAAAAACGCAGGTTCTCGAGCGCGGTCAGCCCGTCGTAGAGGTAGGTGGCGTGCGAGAGGACGCCGATCTCCCGCTGGCGCTCGGCGGGCGCCGCGAGCCAGTCCTCGCCGCCCATCCGGATCCGGCCCGCGGTCGGGCGGATCAGACGCGCGATCGCCTTGAGGAGCGTCGTTTTCCCGGCGCCGTTCGGACCCAGGACGACGAGGAAGTCGCCGGGCTCGACGTCGAACGACACCTCGTCGAGCGCGAAGCGCGATCCGTAGGTCCGGGTCAGCCCCTCGACCCGGAGCCGCGCGCGGCCTTCGCTCACGACAGCTGCCCGGCCTCCTGGTACTTGGATGGACACTTCGCGAGGAGCGTCTCCGCGCGGAACGTGCCGTCGTCCTCCATGTGTCCCTCGACGACGACCTGGATGCCTTCGCGGAAGATGTCGGGGACGGTGCCCGCGTAGACGACCGGAATCGACGCGACGGGCGCCGAGGCGGCGGCGATATCGGTCGCGGCGCCCGCCTTCGTCGTCTCGATCGCGAAGCGGATCTCGCGCGCCTTCTCGTCCTTGACGATCGAGCCGGCGACGACGTCGCCCGAGACCCGGATCTTGCCGTCCGTCTTCGCGGCGGCGGCCTGCACCTCGCCGACTTCGTAGTAGTAGACCAGGTTGTCGCGGGTCCCCGCGTAGACCAGGTAGGACAGCGCGGCCCCGACCAGCACGATGCCGATCGCCAGACGGCCGAATCGCGGCCGTCGCCGGCTCGGTCGAGTCTCTTCCGTATTCACTCGGTCTCCTTCAGCTCGCGTTCGAGTTCGTTCATCCATCGCGACGACGACACGGGCGGCGGCGGCGCGGGCGGCGCCCGGCCCTTCCAGCGGCGGGTCACGACGACGATCGTCGCCGCGCCACCCGCGACGAGCGCGAACGGCAGCAGCCACACCGTCCACGCGAAACCCTCCTTGCGCGGGGCCAGGACGATGTAGTCGCCATAGCGCGCGACGAAGTAGTCCCGGATCTCCTCCTTCGACTTCCCCTCGGCCACCATCTCGCGCACGCGACGGCTCATGTCCTCGGCCATGAACGAGCGCGAGGTCCGGACGGACTGGCTCCGGCAGACCGGGCACTTGAGCATGCTCTCGATCTCGGCGGCCAGCTCCTCCTGCTCGGGCGTGAGCGCGACCGGTGGCGGCGCGGGGTCGATGCGCGCCGGGTCCTGGCCCGCCGCGCGGGTCGTCGCGAGCGCGACGACGACGAGGGCGATCGCCCCCGCCCAAAGGGCGCCGCGCGCGGGGCGCGATGCGGGCCGGGGCCGCGTCACGGTCCCTCGATCGTCAGCGGCTGGACCCGGCTCGGGTCGCCGCTCACCGCGCTCGTCACGCCGGCTTCGAGCTCGGCGATCCGCCGGTCGAGATCGGCGGTCGAGAGCGGCCCGATGTGGCGCGCGAGGATCGTCCCGTCGCGATCGATGAAGAACGTTTCGGGGACGCCGTAGAGCCCGTAGTCGACGGCCGCCGAGCCGTCGACGTCGGCCCCGAGGAGGTACGTCTTGCCGTAGCGGCGGATGAAGTCCCTCGAGGCGCGCTCCTCGTCGTTGACCGCGATGCCGACGAACGCGACTCCCGGCCCGTAGCGCTCCCAGCCGGCTTCGAGGACGCGGGCCTCGTCGCGACACGAAAGACACCACGAAGCCCAGAAGTTGAGGACGACCGGGGTTCCGCGGAGCCGCGCGAGCTCGAGCGTCGAATCCGCGGCGAAGAGCGGCATCGAGAACGGCGGCGCGGCCTTCCCCACGAGTGGCGAGGCCAGCGTCTGCTCGCGGGAGAGCGCCCAGGCGAACAGGGCGACCACCCCCGCCAGGACCAGGACGACGATGAGCCGCTTCATCGAGTCGAATGTCCGCTTCGAGGGCCCGCTCCGCAACGCGCGCGGAGCTCGTGGCGGCTCGCTCCTCGGGGCCTGTCCGGTATCTAACAGTTTCACAATGTGAAACTGTAATAAGCTGGTCCCACACCGAGGTCCACCGAATCCCACCGCGAGACGCGGGAAAGGAAGGCACCGATGCGAACGAGACGCGCCACGCTCACGATGCTCCTGGCCGGACTCGCCTGGGCCTGTGACGATGACGGCGGGGGACGCGCAACGAGCCGCGACCCCGTCCCGCCGGGCAATCCCGTCGCGGGCCGCGAGATCTTCCGCTTCGACACGTTCGGCAACGAGCGCTTCTGGACCGACACCCTCCGCCTGCACGAGGTCATCCAGACCGCCGTCGACCCGTTGACGGCGCTCGCGGTCGGACTCAAGGTGGACGCCGACGCCCTGCCGCCCGGCATCCTCGACCAGGTCGATCTCGGCGACCCCGCCACGACCGTCGCGCTCCTCGAGCTCGACGCGGTCGTCGGCCTCCGGGCGCAGGTCGCCAACGGCACGATCGAGCGCATCGGGATCACGTGCGCGCTCTGCCATTCGGACGTCGACGACTCCGTCCAGGAGGGGATCGGACGCCGCCTCGACGGCTATCCCAACCGCGATCTCGATCCCGGCGCGATCATCGCGCTCTCGCCTGCGATGCAGGATCTCGCCGTCCAGGCCGTGCTCACATCCTGGGGGCCCGGCCGCTACGACGCGTACTGGAACCACGACGGGATCAACGATCCGACGCTGATCCCGCCCGCCTACGGACTGAGCGACGTCGCCGTCGAGACGTTCACGGGCGAGGGTCCGGTGAGCTACTGGAACGCCTACGTCGCCGTCACCCAGATGCACTCGCAGGGCTCGTTCTTCGATCCCGAGCTGGGCATCGAGATCTCGGCGTCGCCCGACCTCGTGACGCCGAAGCTCCCCGACCTCCAGGCATATCAGCTCACGCTCGCCGCGCCCGCTCCCCCGGCGGGGAGCTTCGACACCGAAGCGGCCGCGCGGGGCGAGATCGTGTTCGGCGGTCAGGGGACGTGCGCCGAGTGTCACGTGCCCCCCGCGTTCACGGACGCCGGCGAGCGGGTTCACACCCCGTCGGAGACCGGTACGGATCCGGTCCTGGCCGGGCGCGGGACGACCGACGGGTACCGGACGACCCCGCTCCGCGGCGCGTGGCAGCACCCGCCCTACTTCCACGATGGGAGCGCAACCACGCTCGCGGACGTCGTCGAGCATTACGACGCGTTCCTGGGCCTGGGCCTGAGCGCTCAGGAGAAGGCGGACCTGGTCGAGTTCCTGAAGTCGCTGTAGCGGGCCTCGCCGCCCGCGTGGCGGGAGCTCGCGGGTTCGTCGCGGGACGCGAGGCCCGCTAGCTTGCCGCCATGCTCGGGCTTCCCCGCTACCGGATCCGTCGCGCCGGAGACGGCGCGTCCCGCTACGCGGGCGCGCTCTACGACCTCCCGCACCACGGCCAGGTCGGGCTCCACACCGACGATCCCGAGCTCATGCTCCTGCTCGAGTCCGCGGGGCTCGTCGTCCCCCGGAGGCCGCCGTACCTGGACGCCGCCGACGCCGGCGTTCACGGCGTGTACCGGCCGCGGCCTCAGCTGAACACGTTCCTCGCCCCACCCGTCGAGGAGGTGGCCGACGCGTTCGCGCGGGCGTTCGCGGAACGCGGCGGCGGATACACGGTCGAGCCGGCGACGGCCGGCGCCTGAGCCCTCCGTCACGCGACGATTCCTGACTCCCCGGCCGTGACGACCCCCGCCATCGAGACCCGCGGGCTCCGCAAGGAGTACGGCGACACGGTCGCGGTCGACGGCCTCGACCTCGTCGTCCCCCGCGGCTCGACGTTCGCCCTCCTCGGTCCGAACGGGAGCGGCAAGACGACGACGATCCGCACGCTCCTGCGGATCCAGGAGCCCGACGCCGGCGAGGTGCGCGTGCTCGGCGAGACGCCGGGCCCGCGGGTCCGTGACCGGATCGGCTACCTCCCCGAGGAGCGCGGCCTCTATCCGCGCATGAAGGTGCGCGAGATGCTCGCCTTCCTGGCCGAGCTCAAGGGACTCCCGCCCAGGGTCTCGCGGACGCGGATCGACGGCTGGCTCGAGCGCGTGGGGCTCGCGGAGCGCGCCGACGACCCGGTGCAGGGGCTCTCCAAGGGGATGCAGCAGAAGCTCCAGTTCATCGCCGCGGTCGTCCACGAGCCCGAGATCGTGATCCTCGACGAGCCCTTCAGCGGTCTCGACCCGATCAACCAGCAGGCGCTGCGGGAGATCGTCGGAGAGATCCGCCACTCCGAGCGCACGATCCTGTTCTCGACCCACATCATCGAGCACGCCGAGCGGCTCTGCGATCACGTCTGCATCCTCTCGCGCGGGCGCGCGGTCGTTCAGGGCGAGCTCGCCAGGGTCAAGCGCGAGCACGGCGGGCGGCACGTGGGACTGACCCTCGATCCGTGGACGCCGGCGGCGGTCGCGGCGGTGCGCTCGGCGCCCGAGGCGGCCCGGATCCACGAAGACGGCCACGCGATCGAGCTGACGCTCGCCGACGGCGCGGACCCGCGCGCGCTCCTCGCGCGACTCGTCCAGGGCGGCGTCGGGCTCGTTCGCTTCGAGGTGATGCAACCGTCGCTCCACCAGGTGTTCATCGACCGCGTCGGCACGACGCCGCTCGAGGAGGGCGCGCTTGCCTAGCCCGCGCACCTGGACGGTCGTCAAGCGCGAGTTCCGGGCCGCGACGCGTACAAAGGGATTTGTTCTTGGGACGTTGTTCGGCCCGGCGATCCTCATCGCCTGGATCGTCCTGCCGGTCCTGTTCGCCGAGAGCGGCGGGACCCGCGATGTCGTGGTCATCGACGGGACGCGCACCGGGCTCGGGGAGGCCGTCGCCCTGCAGCTGACGCGCGACGCGGGCGATCTCGCGTTCTCCGCGCGCGTCCTGACGCCGGCGGCCGGCACCTCGGACTCGGTCCGCGTGGCGACGGCGGCGCGCGCGGCGGCGGGCGAGATCGACGGCTACGTGTGGCTCCCGCCCGGCCTCCCCGCCGGCGAGAGCGCGCGCTACGAAGCGCGCCACGCGACGAACATGCGCGAAGTGGGAAGCGTCCGCGCCGCCGTCGACGACGCCGTCCGCCAGGCGCGCCTGCGCGCCGCCGGAATCGACCCCACGACCCTCTCCGAGGCGCTCCGGCCCACGCCCTTCGAGGCCCGGGAGCTCGACGTCGAGGGGCAGGGCGCCGCGGCGGCCGGCGAGACCATGGTCATCGTCGCGATCGTCGCCGTCTTCGTGATCTACTTCGTGATCCTGCTGTACGGGAACAACGTGCTGCGCGGCGTTCGCGAGGAGAAGGAGAACCGCGTCGTCGAGATCATCCTGAGCTCGATCCGCGCCGAGCAGCTCATGGCCGGCAAGGTGTTCGGGATCGGCGGCGCGTGCCTGCTCCAGGTGGCGATCTGGGTCGCGGTCGCGGCCCTCGCGTCCGCGTTCGGCGAGAACGTCGTCGAGGCTGTCGGCGGCCAGGTCCCCGCGATCCCGGACATTCCCGCCTCGGCCGGGCTCGTCTACCTCGCGTTCTTCGCCGGCGGCTTCTTCCTCTACGCCGCGATCTACGCCGCGCTCGGTTCGCTCGCGAGCTCGGGCCAGGACGCCCAGAACATGCAATTCGCCGCCATGCTCCCGCTCATGGTCGCGTTCTTCATGGCGTTCGGCGTGATGAACAATCCGGAAGGCACGCTGGCCGTGGCCGGGAGCCTCGTTCCGTTCACGTCGCTGATCATCGTCCCCCTGCGCGCGATCCTGGGTGCGATCCCGTGGAGCCAGATCCTCCTCGCCGCGGTCCTGCTCGCGGCGACGTGCTGGGGGACGCTGTGGGTCGCGGGGCGGATCTACCGGGTCACGGTCCTCGCGACCGGCCAGCGCCCGAGCTTGAAGCGCCTGTGGCGGTGGGTCCGGACCGCCTGATCGCGATCGAATCTCTCAGTCCCGCTCCAGCCGTTCGACCGCCGGCACCTCTCCGAGTACGACCAGCATGTCGCCGCGCAAGAGCCGCGTGTCCGGGCGCGGGGCGATCCGCTGCTCGCGACCCGCCGCGTCGAGACGCTGGATCGCCATCACCGTGACCCCGTGACGCGACCGGAGCTGGGCTTCGGCGATCGTCTGACCAACGAACCGGCCGGGGACCGCGATCCGCGACATGCGGCTCTCTTCGGGAAGCTCGAAGTAGTCGAAGCCCGTGCCCTCGACGGCCCTGACCTTGGCGAGCAGCCGGTTGCGGCGGAGCACCTCGCGGTCGAACGCCCCCAGCACGTCGCGGCGGGTCACGATCCCGAGGAACTTCCGCGTCGCGTCGTCGTCGACGACCGGGAGCTGACCCAGGTCCCGGAACCAGAGCTTCTCGTTGACCTCGACGAGGGAGTCGTCGGGGGTCACGACCGGGATCTCGGTGACGAGGTCGGCGGCGATGACGAAGGACGCGGACTCCTCCTCTCCGAGCAGCCGCTTGACCTCGTGCAGCTCCACGATCCCCAGGAGCCGGCCCTCGGCGTCTCCGACGTAGAGCTGGAGCGCGCGGCTGTTCTGGAACACGTCGAGGATCTGGTCGAGCGGAAGATTCGCCGGATAGAGCGTGACGTCCGGGAGCATGATGTCCTTGACCGTCAGCGAGCGGAGGAGCCGCTCCTGCGCGGTTCCCTCCCAGCGCATGCCGCGGCGCTTGAGCTCCTCCGTGTAGATCGACGTCCCCCGGATCGAGCGCGCGGTCCAGTACGCGGTGATCGACGTCAGCATGAGCGGCAGCACGATGCCGTAATTCTGCGTCAGCTCGAAGACCATGATGATCGCCAGGAAAGGCGCGTGGGTCGTCCCGGCGATGATCCCGCCCATGCCCGCCAGCGCGTAGGCGCCGAGCGCCGCGGTCTGTCCCGGGGCGACGTGGTGCGTGAGCGCCCCGAACACGCCGCCCAGGACGGCGCCCACGAACATCGTGCTCGTGAACACCCCGCCCGACCCGCCCGACGCCAGCGTGATCGTCGTGGCCAGCATCTTCGCGACGAAGAGCACCGCCATGAGCCCCAGCGCGATCCGGCCGGCGAGGACGAGGTTGATCGTCTCGTAACCGTTCCCGAGGATCCATGGCCAGACGATCGCCAGCGCGCCGACGCAGAGACCGCCGAGCGGCGTCCGCGCGAGGAGCGGGAGCCGCATGCCGTCCCAGATGCGGTACGCGCCTTCCATCACGACCTGGAACAGGACCGAAGCGAGGCCGGCGAGGAACCCCAGCAGGAGATAGGGACCGATCTCCCACGCCGACACGAGCGCGTACTGGGCGCCGGGATCGTAGATCGGCCCGGGCCCGGCGAAGAAGCGCGTGACGAGCGTCGAGATCGCCGCCGCGATGACCGCCGGGCCGAAGAACACCATGTTGAACGAGCCGATGATGACTTCGAGGACGAACAGCGTCGCCCCGATCGGCGTGTTGTAGGCCGCCGCGAATCCGGCCGCGATCCCGGCCGCGACGAGGATCCGGATCCGCTCCTCGGAGAAGCGGAACGAGCGCCCCACGCGCGAGCCGATGGCGGCGGCGATCTGGCCCATCGGTCCCTCGCGACCCACCGAGCCGCCCGAGGCGAGCGTCATCAACGAGGCCAGCGAGCGCTCGATGGCCGGCGTGAGCCGGATGGTGCCGCCGCCGAGCGAGACGACCTCGAGGATGTCGGGAAAACCGCCCTTCTCCGCGCGCCGGGTCGCGAAGACGACCGCGAGCCCCGCGGCGAGCGCGCCGCCCACCACCGGGACGACGAGCCGCGCCCACCACGGCACGCCGGCGGCGACCTCGAGGAGCGAACCCGACCGGCCCCAGAAGCCCGCCATCACCAGCCGGAAGAGCCAGCGGAACGCCGCGCCCGCGAGCCCGCCCAGGAATCCGACCAGGCACACGGCCGTGAAGAACAGCGCGTTCTCGTTCTCGGAGAAGAGCGCGCGGAGCCGGCGGACGAAGAGACGCGTAGGGAGGCCGAGGACTCTGAGGAGGGTGTATCGTCGGGGGAGGACGCGATCGCGTGCCACCACCCAATGGTACCGGCGCCGCGCGGGCGGCGCCCGGCGAACTAGGGCGGCCGCGTCCCGGCCGGATTCTCGACGACGATTCGCATTCCGCGGAAGTCGAGCGTCACGCGTCGGTCGGTGAAGAAGCCGTGCGAAACGAGGCCGCCGACGCGGCGAGCATCCAGCCCGAGACCGGCCTCACGAATCCGCCGGAGGCTCCCTCGGCGCCCGGGGCGTGATCGTCGTCGTCGCCAGCGTCTCGCCGCCCCTCAGGTACTGGAGCGTCAGCGCCTGTCCGGGCTGGAGCCGGCCCAGGGCGCGGCCTCCTTCCTCGCCGACGAACGAGTGGCCGCCGAGGAGGAGCAGCACGTCGCCTTCGCGGATTCCGGCGCGATCGGCGGGGCCGCCCTCGACGACGCGCGCCACCTTCGGCGGGTGCTGTCCGCGCCAGACGACCGCGTCCCCCTCCCCGTGCCGCCAGCCGCAGAAGAACCCGCACGTGAGCTCGACGCCGAGCTCGTACGGCGGGCGCGCGCGCTCGAGCTGCGAGAGGTGCAGGGTGTCGAAGTCGAACTGGAACTCGAGGTTCTCGAGCTCCGGAAGGAGCCGGGTGCTCCAGTCGCGGGACAGGTTCTCCCAGTCGAAGCCCTTGAACGACTCGTCCAGCCCCTCGAACCGCATCTCGAAGTCTTCGCCCAGGTGTTTCAGCGCCTCCGCCAGGTCGCGGCCGGCCTCGCGGTCGAACGCGAGGACGCGGTGGCGGACGAAATCGCACGTCGGAGCCGCCGTGATCGTCACGTCCCGCTCGACGCCGTCCCGGCGGATCCTGAGCCGCACCCGGTCTCCCGGCGCGAGCAGTCTCAACCGCCGGCTGGCCTCGGCGGTCGTGCTGAGGTTTCCGTCCACCGACACGATGACGTCGCCGTCTTCCAGCACGCCGGCGGCGGGGGGCCGGAGGGCGTGGACGCTGGGCTCGGTCGTGAACGTGGTGATCAGCCGCCCGCCCTGGAACGCCCACCCGCGGACGCACCGCCCCGACGAGCATCTCAGCTCCCCGATCCCGAGCTCTCCCGCAGGATCCGGACACTGGGGCTTCTCGTCCTGGGCGAGCGCGCGCGGGACTCCCCAAAGAGCCAGCGCCAGTGCGACCGTGCCGATCGTCCGTGCTCTCATGCTCCCTCCTGATGGCGGATCGTGCCTCGAGCCTCGAATCAGAAGCTGACCGTCGGTTCCTCGCCGTCGTTCCGCGCCTCGGAGACCGTGTACAGCAGGCGGCCCGCCTGCGGGTCGTCGGGACGCAGGCGCGCGAGCTCCCAGGCGGCCCCCTGGAGCGTGGAGAGCGCGGCGTCGACGCCCTGCTCGCGCTCGAACGCGCCGGCGGACTCGTCGAGACGGGAGAGCGCCGAGACGTATTCCGAGCCGGCGCGCTGGATCTCCGCGGCGGTTGCGAGTGGATACTCCCCCCGTTCGATCGGACCCCCGGCGCCCGAGTGGGGCGCGGAATCGCCCCACCGCTGCCCGACGACGACGCCGCCCGCGAACAGCGCGAGCGCGGCGGCGATCTGGAGCGGGAGCCGTGGGACGAGCCGCCGCGACGGCGGCCCGGCGGACGGCCGCGGCGCGGCGCCGATCGCCTCCGCGAGCGACGGCCACAGGTCGCGTCCCGGATCGGCCTCGCGCGGCGCCCTCGTCAGACGCGCTTCCAGCTCCCTGTCCCGATCGATGTCACTCATGCCAACGCCTCCTTGAGGAGCTTCCGTGCGCGGTGGAGCTGCGACTTGACCGTCCCTTCGACGATTCCGAGACGCTCCGCGATCTCGGCGCACGGGTAGCCTTCGATGTAGTGCAGGATCACGATCTCGCGCGCCCCGTCGGGGAGCCCGGCGATGGCGCGCTCGAGATCGAGGTCCGCTTCCGGCATCGCGCGCCCGACCTCCGCGGCGTAGCGCTCCAGATCCACCTCCCGATCGATCCGCGCCTCGCGCCGCGAGCGCGACCGGACGCCGTCCAGCGCGGCGTTCACGGCCACGCTGTGGATCCACGTCGACAGCCGGCTGTCCCCGTTGAACGAGGGCAGCGATCGCCAGGCGCGGACGAACGCGTCCTGCACGATCTCCTCGGCGCGATCCGCGTCGCGCGCGAAGCGCAGTGCGATCGCGTAGACGCGTCGATGATGCTCGCGGTAGAGCGTCTCGAACTCGGCCCGCGGATCCTGCAACCGCACCTGCCTTTCACCCATGAGTCGGCGGGAGCGCGCCTGCGGTTGGAACGCGGGCCGGGAGGCGGGCGTTCAGGGGCTTACGGCTGAGCGGGCTTCGCCCCTCGAGCGGCGGCTTCGTCGATCAGCGCGGCCACTTCCTCGTGCCCGTTCTCGCGCGCCGTCTGAGCAGGAGTGTACCCCTCGTTGTTGGCATGGGCGGGGTCCGCGCCGGCCGCGAGGAGCGCGCGGGCCGCGTCGAGCGATCCTTCCTCGCCGGCGTGGTTGAGCGCGGTGAACCCGGTCCGGTTCACGCCTTCGATGGGTGCGCCCGCGGCGAGCAGCATCTCGATCGCGGGCACGCGGTTGTAGATGGCCGCCCAGTTCAGCGCCCGGCGGCCGTTCGGATTCCGGCGCGTGTCGAGGGAATCGATCTTCGCGCCGTCGGCCACGGCCTGGCGGATGGCCAGCGTGTCCCCCGACATCGCGGCGTCCCAGAGCCGGCTCTGGGCGTCCTGCGCGGCGAGGGGGGCGGCGAGAAGGGCGAGGAAGGCGGCGGAGAGCAGGATACGCATGGTTCCTCCTTGCAGGGTGGGTGAACGGGCCCGTGTCCGTCAACGCGCGGGGGCCCCCTTCGGTTTCGGGCTTGACCTCCCTCATTGGTTAGTGCATACTAACCGTTAGTGAACACTTACGAAGCCCCGCTCCTGGCCCTCGCCGACGCGAACCGCCGGAAGATCCTGGCCCTCCTCCACCAGCGTCCGCGGTCGGTCGCCGAGCTCGCCCGGCACATGCCGGTCAGCCGGCCTGCCGTGTCCCAGCACCTGGGGGTCCTCGAGCGCGCCCGCCTGGTGAGACACCGGAAGCAGGGAACCCGTCACGTCTACCATCCCGACCCGGCCGGCCTGGCCCCGCTGCGCGCCTACGTGGAGTCCCTCTGGGACGACGTGCTCACGGCGTACGCCGCTGCCGGGGAGGGAAACGGAGGTTCGGAACATGCCCGAGACGAAGAGTGACCGGATCGCGCCCGTCCGGAAGTCGATCACCGTGCCGTGGACGCCGGAGGCGGCCTTCCGCCGCTTCACGGCCGGGATCGCGGAGTGGTGGCCGCTCGCGACCCACGGCGTGAGCGAGAGCGCGGAGGCCGGGGTCGCGATCGAGGGCCGGGTCGGCGGGCGCATCGTCGAGACCGGCCCCGACGGCGCCGAGCACGTGTGGGGGACGGTGACCGCCTGGGAACCGCCCCGGAGAGTCGCGTTCACCTGGCACCCCGGTCGGCCCGCCGACATGCGGCAGGACGTCTCGGTCGCCTTCCACGCCGCGGACGGCGGGACGCGCGTCGAGCTCGTCCACACAGGCTGGGAGCATCTCGGAGAGAAAGCGGCCAAGATGCGCGCGGGCTACAACAGCGGGTGGGACTTCGTCCTCGGGCGGTACGCGGGCTGAGACCCCGCCGCGTGCCGATGGATTCAGCTCGCCATCAGCGCGGGATCGCGAGGTCGGTCGTCCCCGCTTCGATCTCGACCTCGTCGGCGTCGATCGGGCGCAGGTAGACCGTGATGCGGTAGTCCCCGTCGGGGAGATCCGTCCCCAGGATCTCGTAGGCCGATGCGGTCGCGGTCGGGACCGTCTGCTCCTCGCCCGGAGCCAGCTCCACCGGCACGAGCGCCATTGTGCACGCGATCTCGTTAGCCTGGTCCCAGACGGGCCCTTCGCCCTGGGGCCGGTACGCGCGCATGAGCGCCACGCAGCCGTCGGGGAACGTGATCGTGCGGGCCTCGCTCGTCGCGTTCCGGATCGTCGCGCGGCCCGACAGCTGGACGGGGAACGATTCCATGACGAGGACCTCGGCGCGGTACTCGATCCCGTCCCGGACGACGGAACCCGACAGGCTCCCGCCCGGATCCGTAGGCGTGGGTGTGGTCTGGTCCCCGCACGTCGCCCCGAGAGCGATCGCGAGCAGGGCGATCGGCAGCGATGCGCGCAGCCCCTCGCGTCCCGTCATTCGACACCTCCGGCAGGAATATACCATCCAAACGCTCGGGTCCGGGACCGGGTTGCACGCGAATCGGAGTGCGCCCTGGCGCGCTAGGCGCCGCGCGCCAGCGGTCGCCGCTCCAGCCGGCGCTTCAACCCGATCCGCTGCGCGATCCCGTCCAGATCGATCACCAGCACGCAGAGGAGCAGGAGGTTGTGGAGGAAGAGCAGCTCGAGGAGCGGCCAGCTGAGTACGTGGAAAGGGATCATCACGGCCAACCACGCGCGCCGGAACCAGGTCGATGCCACGCACAGCGGGCTCAGGACCTCGAAGATCGTGACGATCGCGAACCCGATCTCTACCATCGTCGACAGGCCGGGGGACTCCAGCACGCGCACGCCCGCCGACCCCTGAAGATGGTCCGGGGTGATGGTGTTCCTCGCGATGTAGCGCAGGATCGATCCATCGGTGAAGATGTCGATTCCGCCATCGAACAGGCGTCTGGTTCCGACCAGCATGTAGGTTACGAGAAACAGGACCGTCGCCGTCAGGATCGCCGTTTCGTACACGCGGACCGATGTCGAGCGACCGGGAGCGCGACGCAGGGAGAGCGCGTCGGCCGCCGGAAAGAGCGCCAGGATCCACGCGACGTACAGGGCCGCGAGCGGCGCGTGGGTGACGCTCGTGAAGCCGAAGATCACGCCCTGGTAGACGGTCAACAGGGCGCAGGTCAGGAGCGCCACGCCGCGATAGAACGGAGTCCCCGCGGTCGTCAGCACGAGGAGTACGGCGAGCGCCCCCCACCAGATCCGGATCATCGGCTCCGTGAGGGCCGTTTCCCAGAAGCTGGTCGGGAGCCACGCGAGGATCCCGACCGGCTTGTAGTACGCGAACGGGATCCGGGCCAGGTCGGTGGCGGGATCCTTGAGCAGGTCCCCCAGCCACATCCCGAAGACCCACACGCGGAGAATGGCCAGGTGCCGGGCGGTCGCATTCTCGTGCAGCGATCCCATCCGTCACCGGGCGCGGTATTCGTGGATCAGCCGGCGCGAGGTCCGGACCTGTCGGTCGGGACCCCCGACCGAAACCGTGCCGCTCCAGAGGCGGATCGTGCGGATCGGATCCCCGGGGTGGTCGGCATCGTACTCCCGGGCGATCGCGGCGAGCATGGCGTCGAGCCTCTCGATCGCCGCGGGGTCGACCGATCCCGATTCGTCGATCGCCCTCGCCGAGTCGTCGATGCGCGACCGCAGGAGCGCTCCGGTCGCACCGAACAGCCGGCCGATCAGGAGCGGCTCCTCCCGGCCGCTGGAGAGCTCGGCCTCGTAGTCGATGAAGCGCGGGTCCTCGACGAACGACCTCGAATACATCCCCCAGTCGGTGAGCGGATAGATCCTCTCCCCCTCGTCCGTCGCCTGGGCGCCGATCAGGAGCGCGACGCTCGCGACGGGGAACAGGGCGTACGAGCGCGGAATCGAGGACAGGACCGCGCGGATGCGCGCGCGGATCGGCCACAGACAGGCCGTGACGATCGCGATGTTCGCCGCGGCTTCGAGGAGCCTAACGGGCTCCACGCGGGACCCCCGCGCGTCTGACGAACCGCCCGCGGCCGACGGTGCCGGTGAACTCGCCGTCGGAGGCGGCCATCTCGCCGCGCACCCACACGCGGGTCGGCGCGCCGACGGTCTCGAACCCCTCGTAGACGTTGTAGTCGCAGCGCGAGTGATGGGTGCGCGCGGAGATCCGCCCTGTGGCGGTCGGGTCCCAGAGAACGAGGTCGGCGTCCGAGCCGACCGCGATCGTTCCCTTGCGCGGGTAGAGACCGAAGATCTTCGCGGGGTTCGTGGAGCACAGCTCGACCCAGCGGTTCGCGCTCAGCCGCCCCGTCGCGACCCCGTGGGTGTGGAGGAGCGGCAGTCGCTCCTCGAGCCCCATGAAGCCGTTGGGGATCTTCCGGAAGTCGTCCCTCCCCATCGCCTTCTGGTTCGCGAAGTCGAACGCGCAGTGGTCGGTCCCGACGACCGAGATCGAATCGGTCGCGAGCGCGTTCCAGAGGGCTTCCTGGTCGTGTTTCTTCCGCAGCGGCGGCGAGAGCACGTACTTGGCGCCCTCGAAGTCGGGCAGGTCGTATGCGGAATCGTCGAGGAGCAGGTACTGGGTGCAGGTCTCGCCCCACACCGGCTCGCCGCGCGCGCGGGCGGCGGCGATCCGCTCGATGGCGTCGTCGCAGGTGACGTGGACGATGTACACTTGCTGCCCGGCGATCGCGCCGAGGTCGATGACCCGGCCGGTGGCCTCCCCCTCGGCGCGGGGCGGCTGCGCGAGCGCGTGCCAGCGCGTCCCGATGTCCCCCCCGCCCGCGAAGCGGTCGGCGAGCAACAGCTGCACGTCGCCGTTCACCGCGTGCACGTTGACGAGCGCGCCCGCGTCGCGGGTGGCCTCGAGGATGTGGAAGATCTGCTCGTCGTCGACGCCGAGAACACCCTTGTACGCCATGAAGATCTTGAACGACGTGATCCCGTGCTCGCGGACGACGATCGGAATCTCGCGCGCGATCCGCTCGTCCCAGTCCGTGACCGCCATGTGAAACGTGTAGTCGTGCGCCGACTTGCCCTCGGCCTTCGCGTGCCACGTCTCGAGCGTCGCGAGGAGGGACTCCCCTTTCGCGGGAATCACGAAATCGATCATCCCGGTCGTCCCCCCCATGATCGCGGCGATCGAGCCGCTTTCGAAGTCGTCGATCGAGACCGTCCCCATGAAGGGAAGCGCCATGTGAACGTGGGGATCGATGCCGCCCGGGATGAGCCACTGGTCCGAGCCGTCGACGATCTCGTCGCCGGATTCCGCGGGGAGCTCAGCCCCGATCGCCGCTATCTGCTCGCCCGTCACCTTGACGTCGGCGACGTAGCGGTCCGAGGCGGTGACGATCTCGGCGTCGCGAATCACGAGGGCCATCGGTGCCTCCTGATCGGTCGATGAAAGCGGTGACGGCTCATTCTAACACTTCCGCGGCACGGTTGGGTCGGTCGCCTGTTGCAAAACGGCCGGCTGATTGGTTCCTTCTTGGGGGTTGCAAGCTCAGACAGAGCATTCTCCGGAAAGAGACGTTCCGATGTCCCGTATCTGGCGCGGCGGCGGATTTCCGGCCGCGTTCTTCCTGGCGGCCTTTCTCGTCCTTGCCCGGCTCGGCTCGCTGCCTCTTGTCAATCCGGATGAGGGACGTAACGCCGAGATCGCTCGCGAGGTGGCGGAGTCGGGGAGCTGGTTCGTCCCCACGTACAACGGCGTTCCGTACCTCGACAAACCGATCTTCTACTTCAAGGCCGTGGCCCTTTCCCTCAAAGCCTTCGGGCACTCGGAGGCCGCTGCGCGCCTCCCCTCGGCTCTCTTCGCGTTGGCCCTGCTGCTGATTCTCTACGCCTTCTGCAGGAAGGAGTACGGGGAGCGGGCCGCCGGTCTGGCGGTCGTCGTCGTCGTCACATGTCCGCTATTCTACGCTTTTTCCCGGATAGTGATCTTCGACATGCCGTTGGCGTTCTTCGTCTGCGGGGCCATCCTGGCCGGCTACCGCGCCGAGGAGTGCGAAGGGTGGGCTCGACGCGGATATGCCATCATCGGAGCTGCGGCGACGGGTTTCGCGACCCTGGTCAAGGGGCCTGTGGGCTTCGTGATCCCCGCACTCGTCCTTTCCGCATATTTCATCGTCGACCGGCGATCGGGTGCGATTCGCCGGCTCTTCTCGCCTCTCAACCTTCTTGTCTTTTTCACCGTCGTGCTGCCATGGTTCATCGGGGTGGCTCTCGAGCGCCCGGACTTTCCCCATTACGGTATCGTTGAAGAGACGCTGAAGCGGTTTACTACCCCAACCCATCGCCGGACCGGCCCCGTGTACTACTACATCCCCGTGATGTTCGGGGCCTGCTTCGCATGGAGTGTGCTGTTTCCCGAGGCGTCTCTCGTGGCATGGCGCTCGCGGCTTCACTGGAAGCGTGCCGACCGGCTGTTTGTCGTCTGGACCATCGTGGTGGTGGCTTTCTTCTCGATCTCGCAATCGAAGCTGCCGGGATACGTTCTCACTGCGGTAGTAGCCGTCGGCGTCCTCACGGCGCGGTTGTGCGAAAGGGCTCTGGAGCGTCGGTCGGGAAGAGCGGCGGAAGCAGTCCGGCACGGCGTCGTTGTCCTCGCGACCCTGAGTCTCGGCTGTGCATTATTGCTCGGCGCTGAGAGCATCCACCACGGACTTCTGCACAATTGGGTCGGAGCATCCAGCCGGGACTTCCAGGAACTCACGCCGATCTTTCCCGGTCTCGCGATCGCCTTCGGGATCGCCGCTCTCACGGCTGCGGCGGCTGCGATCCGTCAGACGGTTCCCGCAGCGCTTGCGGCCTTCGTGGTCTCTTCCGTCCTCGTTCTGGCCGTCGGCTTCGCAGGAATGAGGGGGTTTGCTTCGTCGAACTCATCCAAGGCGTTGGCGCAGGCGGTGGAGGCCAGAGCCACCGGCACTTCTGTAGCATTTCTGCGGAGTTACTCGAAGGGGATCTCCTTCTATCTTCGGCGCCCGGTTGCGCTGATCACAGAGGACGGCGGCGAGCTGAGCAGCAATTACGTGCTGTTCATGCTGACTCGCAATCGTTCGTGGCCCGCGCAACTCGTGCCTGCAGCGGAGCGCGACACCTGGCTGGCTTCGCGACGCGGGGGTCTACTGCTCCTGGGCGATCGGCGCAGCCACGCCGCGCTGGACTCGATCGCGGCGCGCCACGATCGGCTCCCTGAAGAGCTGGCTCCGGGGTGGTGGGGAGTGAAACTCGGGCCGCGTCCAGGGAGTCGCTGACAATGTGCGGAGTGTGCGGGATCGCCCGTTTTCGAGGACCCTGGGAGAGAGAACGAGCGGAGATCCTCGTTCGAGACATGCTCGGCGCTCTCGAACACCGGGGCCCCGACGGGACGGGGTTCGTGGCGGATGAATTCGCAGCGTTGGGCGCCACCCGGCTGGCGATTCGGGGGCTGTCCGACGGGCATCAGCCCATCGTCGATCTCGAGTCCGGCGTGATGGCCGCATGCAACGGGGAGATCGACAACCACGGGGAGCTTCGGGCATGGTTGAAATCGCGCGGCCGCGAGGTTCGAGGCGCCACGGACGTGGCGATCCTGCCGCCCCTGTATCTGGAGATGGGCGATGATTTCGTGGAGCGACTCGTGGGCGCTTTCGCCATCGCGCTCTGGGATCCACGGGTCAGCCGCCTGCTCCTCGCCCGGGACCGCGCCGGCGAGCGTCCCCTGTTCTACGCGGAACGGGATGGGCAGGTGACGTTCGCCACCGAGATCGCGGCCCTGGCCCTCGATCCGGAACGGCGACCGCGCCCCGATACGGCGGCCCTGACGGGATACCTCCGATTCGGTCATTTCGTGGCCCCTGCCTCGCCATTCCAGGGGATTCGCAAGGTCGGCCCTGCCGAGACCGTGATCTTCGACGGTCGGGAGACGCGGCCTCGCCGCTATTGGCGCTGGCCGATCGTGGAGGCCGTGAAACGTCCTCCATCCGAGAACTCGTTCGACGAAGTGTTCCGGCAGGCCGTAGGGCGCCAGAGAGATGCAGAGGTGAAATGCGGAGTGTTCCTGAGCGGGGGGCTCGACTCCTCCCTGGTCGCGGCCGTGGCGGTGGCGGCGTGCCCCCACGAGCCGCTCCCGGCATACACGATCCGTTTCGAGGAATCGTCGTACGACGAAGGGGACCAGGCCGCGCGCGTGGCGAGCCTCCTCGGTCTCGAGCTGAGCGAAGTCTGGGTGGGGCCTGAGCAGCTCTCCAGAGAGATAGATGATCTCATCCGGCTGGCCGGCGAGCCTCTGGGCGATCCCGCGTGGGTTCCCTCGACGCTTCTGGCACGCGTCGCCGCAAGAGACGTCAAGCTCGCGCTCGTGGGCGAAGGAGGAGACGAACTCTTCGGCGGGTATCCGACCTACCTCGGCGCGAACGTGGCCCACGTGTACGGTCGCCTGCCCCGTGGCGCCAGGAAGCTCCTCGCAGCCGTGATCCGTCGCTTGCCCTCCAGCGACAGGAAGGTCCCCTTATCATTCCTTCTGCGCCGGTTCGTGGAGGGGGCGGAGATGGAGGGAGTAGTTCGCCACCGGTTGTGGACCTCTCAGATCTCACCCACACTCCTCGCCCGGCTGGGCGTGCCGTCACTCGGCGAGGATCCCGTACTTCCGGAAGGGACCATGCTGCTGGATTTCGTGCAGCGCATGGATCTCGAAACATCGCTCGCCGAAGGGCTGCTCACGAAGGCGGATCGCTCCTCGATGCGCTGGCCGCTCGAGCTCCGGGCACCTTTCCTCGATCAGTACGTGATGGAATACGCGTCGACCCTGCCCATAGCGGAAAGAGTCCACGGTCTGCGCACGAAAGTGTTCCTCAAGCGATACGCCACTCGCTACCTGCCGCGAAGCGTGGTGCATAGACGTAAGCGGGGACTTTCGGTGCCCCTGGCGGCGTGGCTTCGCGGACCGTTGTACGATTGGACCCGGGAGACTCTCGCGGAACGCGGACTCGAGGAGATCGGCGTCAGGACGGCTGCGTGCCTGGAACTCCTGGAGGAACATCGCCGGATGACGGCCGATCATGGCCGCCTGCTCTGGGATCTGCTCGTTCTGTCGCGATGGCTGACATGGGTGAATCGGACGTCGAGCCTCGGGACGAAGACCCCGGCGGGCCAGCTCGTCAGACAGGGCTAGCGCTCGTCGCCTGAGACCAGCTCGATCGTGTCGGGCTTGTTGGGAACCACGCACAGGAACTCGAACGGTTCGCTCCCCTCCGCCGCATACCAGTGCGGCGTTCCCGCGGGAATGAAGACCACGTCGCCGGCGCGGACGTCGTGGACCTCATCGCCGATCCCGATCCGCGCCCGCCCGCGCAGCACGTACTGCTCGTGCTCGACCGTGTTCGTGTGGGGCGGCATGCCGCCGCCCGGGTCCATGATGAAGCGGCGGAGCGCGAAGTTCGGCCCCTCGTCCGGTCCGATCAGGACCTGGCGCACCGTGCCCTTGCCCGCGCCGACCGGATCCCGCCGGACGTCGTCCGCGTGTCTGACCGTCAAGGCGCCTCCGATTCCCCCGCTGGGAGCGGCCCCGGCCGGGCCTCGCTCTCGAAGTGCTGCACCCCGGCGCCCGGGACGGCGACGTCCCCCGCGAAGCGCAGGCCTCCGTCGTTCGTCCGCTCGATGCGGGCCGTCCGCCAGGAATCCGCGCTCTCCCGCCACTCGAACGTCAGCCCATCCCCCTCCACGCGACCGGACATGACCAGGTGGCCCGAGGAATCGAAGACGTGATTGACGATCGCGCCCTCCGCGTCGACGCCCAGGACCGCCGACGCCTTGAGGAGCGGTTCGGTGGCCCCCTGGGGAACGATGTCGTTCCAGCTGTGGATCCAGCCGCCCCGCTCCACGTAGCGAACGTGGTAGCGGTAGGGGCCGTACGACCCCTGCCCCTCGCCGTGCCATTCGCCGAGCAGAAACCGCAGCGGCGCGAGCCGGTCCGGCTGCTGAGCGCCGGCGGCTCCCGCCGTGGCCGTCAGCGCGGCGGCCGCGAGCAGGATCGCTTCCCATACGTGCTTCATGTCGCCTCCACGAAAATCTTCAGTAGAACAGCCCCTCGCGCTTCCGCCCCGTGTAGTCGATGTACACGGTCTTCCACTCGCTGTAGAAATCGATCGCGGTCTTTCCCATCTCGCGCATTCCCACGCCGGTCGCTTTCGTGCCGCCGAACGGGAGCTGCGCCTCGCCGCCCATCGTCGGCGAGTTGACGTGCGTGATGCCGGTCTCGATCCCGCGCACGAAGCGGAAGACCCGGCTCGCGTCCTGCGTGTAGACAGAGGACGTGAGCCCGTATCGCGTGTCGTTGCACACCGCGAGGCCCTCCTCGAAGTCGGCGACCCGGATCACCGAGAGGACCGGGCCGAAGATCTCTTCCTGCGCGATCCGCGACTTCCGGTCGACGCGGTCGAAGATCGTCGGGGCGATGAAGTAGCCCTTGTGATGGGACTCGCCGGTCAGGGGCTCGCCGCCGGTCACGAGCTCGGCCCCTTCCTCGCGCCCGACGCCGATGTATTCGAGCACGGTGTCGAACTGGGACTCGTCGACCGAGGGCCCCATGTCGACGGATTCGTCGAGCCCGTCACCGACGACGAGATCGCGCGCCCGCTCGGCGAGCCGCTCGACGAACTCGTCCGCGATCGCGTCCACGAGAATCGCCCGCGAGGTCGCCGTGCAGCGCTGGCCGGTCGACCCGAACGCGCCCTGCGCGGTGGCTTCGACCGCCATCGCGAGGTCGGCGTCCTCGAGGACGAGGATCGGGTTCTTCCCACCCATCTCGCACTGGACCTTCTTCTGCTCTTCGGCCGCGCGGGCGTAGAGCGCCGTCCCGACGTCGTTGGAGCCCGTGAACGACACCGCGCGGACGCGCGGGTCCTCGACGATCGCCGCCCCGACCTCGCTCCCCGAGCCGAAGACGAGGTTCAACACGCCCGCCGGCAGCCCCGCCTCGACGAACATCGACACGACCATCTCGGCCGTCTCGGGCGTCAGCGACGCGGGCTTGAACACGACCGTGTTCCCGGCCACCAGGGCGGGCGCGATCTTCCAGCACGGGATCGCCACCGGGAAGTTCCACGGCGTGATCGCCCCCACCACTCCGATCGGCTCGCGCACGGTATACGCGAACGTGTGGCCGATCTCCGAGGGCATCGTGTCGCCGGAGAGCCGGAGCCCCTCGCCGGCCACGAACTCGAGGATGTTGAGCGTCTTCTGGACCTCGCCGCGGGCCTCGCGCAGGATCTTCCCCTCCTCGCGGGTCAGCGCGCGCGCGAGATCCTCCGCGCGGTCGGCCATGAGCCGGTGGGCGCGCGCGATCACGCGTCCGCGCTCGGGCGCGGGGGTGTCGCGCCAGGCGGGGAGCGCCGCTTCGGCCGCGGCGATCGCGACCTCCGCCTCGCCGCGCGTCGAGAGCGGCAGCTCACCGAGCACGTCGTCCGTGTTCGCCGGATTGACGTTGGGCGCCCGGCGGCCCGTGACGGAGTCCCGCCACTCGCCGTCGACGTAGTTGCGGTACCGTTTCACGCTTCCCCCGCCTTCCCGGGCCCCGCGGCGGCGCGGAATCGGCGCGAGACGTAGAGGAGCGCGACCATGAGGAACGCGCTCAGCCAGACCGCGGTCGCGAAGTCGCGCCAGTGGAGGATGAGCATGACCCCCAGTCCGAACCCCTGCAGGACCGCGGCGACCAGCACGATCAGCGACATCGCGCGCGGCTCCCATTTCACGACCAGCGCGCCGATCAGGAGCACGCCCACGATCGCCATCAGCATGTACGCGACGACGCGGTCCGCCACGACCACCGTCCTGAGCGCGTCGAAGACGAGGAAGAAATACAGGGCCACGAGCGCGAACATCATCAGGCGGGCCTCCTGGTCGGGGCTCAAGCGCCGCTCACGCGCCGGCCGCTATAGCCGCGAGGCTCTCGTCGAAGACGTCGAGGAACGCGTCGACGTCGGCGGCCCCGATGTTGAGGCACGGCGCGATCCTGAGGACGTTGCCGTAGAGCCCGCCCTTGCCGATGAGGACGCCGCGCCGCTTCGTCTCCTCGAGGAGCCGCGTCGTCGCCGCGGCGGCCGGCTCCTTCGTTTCGCGATCCGTGACGAGCTCGACGCCCTGCATGAGGCCCATGCCGCGCACGTCGCCGATCAGCGGCCGGCGCTCCCTGAGCGCGTCCAGCCCGGATCTCAGGCGCGCGCCCATCTCCGTCGCGTTCTCGAGCAGCCCTTCCTCCTCGATCACCTGGATCGTGGCGCGGGCCGCGCGGCAGGCGACCGGGTTCCCGCCGAAGGTGGAGAGCGTCAATCCCTTCCACGTGGAGGCCAGCTCGGGGGTCGTCGTCGTGACCCCCATCGGCATCCCGTTCGCCACGCCCTTCGCCATCGTCATGATATCGGGGACCACGCCGTATTGCTCGATTCCCCACCACTTCCCGCCCGTCCGCCCCCACCCCGTCTGGACCTCGTCGGCGATGAACACACCGCCGTAGCGGCGGACGATCTCGACCGCCATCTCGAAGTACTCGGGCGGCGGCGTGATGAACCCGCCCACCCCCAGGATCGGCTCGGCGATGAAGGCCGCGACGGCTCCCGGGGTCGTCGTCCGGATCAGCTCTTCGATGTCCCGTGCGCACGCGACACCGCAGGACGGATACTCGAGGTGGAGCGGGCAGCGATAGCAGTACGGCGCGAGCGCGTGCTTGATCCCGGGGACCCAGTCCTGGCTTCGCCACGGGGCGTGCGCGGTCAGCGTCGTGGCCATCATCGAGCGGCCGGCGTAGGCGTGACGGAGCGCGATCACCGCCTGGTTTCCGGTTGCCGCGCGGGCCAGCATGACGGCGGTCTCGTCGGCCTCGGTGCCGCTGTTCGTGAAGAAGCTCTTCGTCAGGTCGCCGGGCGTCAGCGAGGCGATCTTCTCGGCCAGGTCGACGATCGGAGCCGTCGGATAGAGGGTCGAGCTGTGGACCAGCGTCGCCGCCTGGTCCTGGATGGCCCGCGTGACCGTGGGATGACAGTGCCCGACCGAGACGGTCAGGATCCCGCCGAAGAAATCCAGGTATTCGCGTCCGTCATAATCGTAGAGATACTGCCCCCGGCCGCGGGCGAGCGGCAGCGGGGTCTCGTAATACCGGATCACCGCGTCCCACAGATAACGGTCGTGACGCGCGTTGAGCTCGGCCGCTCGTCCCGCTTCGACCGGGGCTACGACCTCGATGCGATCGACCACGAAGCCTCCTCGACAGGAACGGACCGCTAGGATAGTGGATCGGTCAGCCGGCCGGCCAATGGAAACGGAGCACGAGTCATCGCCTGTTCCCTCAGATACTCCGCGATCTCCGCGTTCCCGGCATGCTCGGCCCAGTCGAGGGGCGTTCCCTGCCAGGCCGTGTCTTTCGTCGAGAGATCCGCCCCGGCGTCGACCAGCACGCGGACCGCCTCCAGCCGCCCCGAGTGGACCGCGTGATGGAGCGGCGTCGCGTGAGAGAACAGATCGGGGCTGGGGCCGTCGAGCTCGACGCCGAGGTCGATCATCCGGCGGAGGGCCTCGGATCTGCCGTTGAGCGCGGCCAGCACGAACGCGAATTGCCTCTCCCGCGCGCCCGCCTCCCGCGCCAGGCGAGCGACGTCCTCCCAGCGCTCCAGACAGAGAGCGCTTCCCAGCGTGAGGACCGCCCCCAGCCCGACGAGGTGCTCCGCCGCGGCCAGGTTGCCGTTGACGAGCGCGTTCTCCGGGTTCCCGTCGAGGACTGCTCCGGCTTCGACGAGCGCGTCGATGAGCTCGATCTGGACGCCGCACTCCCGCGCGATCCAGGACCACGACACGAGCCGGAGCGCGGTATCGACCTGCTCCCCGAGGGTCTCCACCCCCTCGCGCCGCGCCGCACCGATGATCGCGCGGGCGATCTCCGCGATGTTCCCGGGCAGCCTCCCGTTCCGGACCGGATCCTCGGCCACGAACCAGAGCAGATAGGGTCGTCGGAAGAAATCGTCGAGGGCGTCGCCGACCTGCCGCCGGAGCCAGGCGCCGGGGGAATCGAGTCGCTTCCGGACCAGCTCGGGGTGCGCCTCGAGAAGGGCCTCGAGCGCTCTCTTGTCCCCGGCGTCGATGGCGCCGACGGCTTTGCGGAACAGCTCGTCGAGATCCATGGGACCGTCCGCGCGCGTCCTTTGTCCTAGAGCTCGACCAGCTCGTCGTACGTCTCGGGCCGCCGGTCGCGGTAGAACTGCCACGTCTGCCGCACCTCCTCGATCATGTCGAGGTCGAGGTCCGCGACGACGACCGCGTCCTCGCTGCGCGGCGCCTCGGCGACGATCTGACCGCGGGGATCGCAGAAATAGGACGTGCCGTAGAACTCGCCGATGTCCCACGGTTTCTCGTGCCCCACCCGGTTGATCGCGCCGACGAAGTACCCGTTGGCGACCGCGTGCGCGGGCTGCTCGAGCTTCCAGAGATACTCCGAGAGGCCCGCCACCGTGGCGGAGGGGTTGAACACGATCTCGGCGCCGTTGAGTCCCAGGATCCGCGCGCCCTCCGGAAAGTGCCGGTCGTAGCAGATGTAGACGCCGACGTTGCCGGCCGCGGTCTCGAAGACCGGATAGCCCAGGTTCCCCGGCTTGAAGAAGAACTTCTCCCAGAAGCCCGGCGCGCAGTGCGGGATGTGGTGCTTCCGGTACTTGCCGAGGTAGCGGCCGTCGGCGTCGACGACCGCGGCCGTGTTGTAGTAGACCCCGGTCTTCTCCTCCTCGTAGACCGGCAGGACCAGGACCACGCCCAGCTCCTTCGCGAGGTCAGCGAAGCGCCCGGTCGTGGGGCCCTCGGGCACGGCCTCGGTCAAGGCGTACCACCGGCGGTCCTGATCGGCGGGGAAGTACGGCCCGTAGAAGATCTCCTGGAAGCACGCGACCTCGGCCCCCTGCTTCACCGCCTTCCGGAGCAGGGCCTCGTGCTTCTCGATCATGTCCTTCTTGATGTCCTCGATCGGACGGCTCGCGTCGCCGCCCGGGATGCCGGCCTGGACCAGCGCCGCTCTCACCGTTCTCGCCATGTCACGTCTCTCCTCGCTGTCTGGATCCCGACCGCCTGTCTCGACAACCTAGCGGGAGATCCTCTCGATGCCCGGCACCGCGTCGAAGGCCCTGTCGAAGCTCATGATCCGGTTCACTTCCCGCCGCTCCATGACGGCCACGTGCAGGGCGTCGCGCGCGGAAAGCTTCGGCATGCCGTCGAGCGTCTTCTTCGCGTGTTCGACGTCCTCGCGCCCCACCGGATAGATCTCGTCCGCCACGGCAAGGAGTGCATCGAAGGCCGGCTGGATGACATCGCGGCGGCGGACGGCGACGTATCGGTGCATGATCTCCTGGAGAACCTCGGCGCTGCTGACCAGTCGCTCGTTCGAAGCGACGGCGCTCTCGAGCAACCGGCGGGCATCCACCTTGTGGGGATGCGGCGCTCCCACGAGGTACATGGGGATGTTGGAATCGATGAAGATCACCGCGCAGGCGGATCGGTCTCGCCCAGGTATCCGCGCTCGATCTCCTCCAGCATCTGCTCGATATCCGCGGTCGGGAACTCGTGCTCGAACGCGCTGCGGATCCCCTCGAGCTTACGGCCGGCCTCGATCGCGGGTTCCGATCTCCGGGCCCGCCGGAGGGCCTGACGAACCCACTCCGAGACGCTCATCCGTTGTCTTCGCGCGGTTCGCTGGATCTCGCCATACTCCTCGTCATCCAGGACGACCTGGAGCCGTTTACTCATGCCATGAGTATGACATACTCATCCTTTTGCGTCAAGCCGCGACGGCATGCTCGGTGGGTCGAATCCGATCTCCGAGAGGACTTCCTCGGTGTGCTCGCCGAGCGCCGGGGGGCGTCGCCGGATCCGGCCCGGCGTCGCCGAGAGCTTGACCGGCACGCCCAGGAGCCGGAGCGGCGCTCCCCCGTCCCCGTCCAGCTCGACGACCATCTCGCGCTGCCGCGCTTCGGGGGACTCGAGCGCCTCGGGCACGTCCCGGATCCGCCCGCTCGGGATTCCCGCCGCCGCCAGCGCGTCGAGCCATTCGGCGGCCGGGCGGCTCCCGAACAGGGCCTCGAGCTCCCCCACGAGCTCGTCGCGATGGCCGAGCCGCGCCGCGTTGGTCGCGTAGCGCGGGTCGTCGATCCACTCCGGTCGTCCCGCCAGCTCGCAGAGCCCCCGCCACTGCCGCTCGTTCCCCACCCCCACGTTGATCCATGCGTCCGCGGCGCGGAAGGTCTGGTAGGGGACGATCGACGGATGGGCGTTGCCGAGCCGCACGGGCTCGGGCCCGCCCGCCCACCAGTTCTGGGCGTGATAGGTGAGGAGCGACAGGAGCCCGTCGTGGAGCGCCACCTCGACCCGCTGCCCTTCGCCCCTGCGCTCCCGGGCGAAGAGCGCGGCGAGGATCCCCTGGACGACGAGGAGGCCCGCGGTCTCGTCGCCGAGCGAGATCCCGACCCGCGTCGGCGGCCCGTCCGGCCAGCCGGTGACGTCCATGACCCCGGACTCGCCCTGGACGATGACGTCGAACGACGGCTTGTCCGCGCCGGGACCCGTCGCGCCGTACCCGTTGACGAGCGCGTAGACGAGCCGCGGCGCGCGTGCGTGGACCGCCTCCCACGAAAAGCCCAGCCGGTCGATGACGCCGGGCCGGAAGTTCGACACGAGGACGTCGGCCCCGTCGATGAGCCGCCACAGGATCTCCCGCCCGGCCTCGGACTTGAGATCCAGCGTCACGCTCCGCTTGTTCCGATTTACGGCCGTGAAATAAGCGCTCGCGCCGCCGGCCTGGGGAACCCACGGCGGGCCCCAGCCGCGCGAGTCGTCGCCGCCGTCCGGGTTCTCGATCTTGATGACGTCCGCGCCCATGTCGCCCAGGATCATCGTCGCGTACGGGCCCGCGAGGATGCGGGTCAGGTCGACGACCCGGATCCCGCTAAGCGGCATCGAATGCCCTCAGCTCGGCGGCGGTGATCGTTCCGCGTCCGCGCGAGCCCCACAGCGCGTAGGCGACGAAGGCGATACCGAAGCCGACGAACCAGGCGTAGGCGTAGAGCGTGTGGAAGACCGCCGGGACCGATTCCGGCGCCACGAACCCGGCCGCGGCGAGGAAGCCGGGGGCGTTCGGGAGGACGGCGGCGATCAGGATCGCCACCGTCCCCCAGCGCCAGCCGCCCCGGTACCAGTAAGACCCGCTCCGCTGGTAGAACGACGGCGTGTGGAGCCTCGTGCGACGGACGACCCAGTAGTCCGCGATCATGATGCCCGCCACCGGTCCCAGGAGCGCGCTGTATCCGATCAGCCACGTGAAGATGTAGCCCTGCGTGGAGGCGATCAGCTTCCACGGCATGATGAGGACCCCGATGAGGCCCGTGATCAGCGCACCCGTGCGGAACGAGATCCAGCGCGGGGCGATGTTGCTGAACCCGATCGCCGGCGCGACGACGTTGGCGGCGATGTTCGTGGTCAGCGTGGCGATCGAGAGCGCCACCATCGAGACGATCACGACCGCCGGGTTGTCGAAGCGCGACAGGAGGTCGACCGGGTCCCACGGCGCGCCCTCGACGACGAGGACGTCCCGGAACCGGAGCGCGCCCGCGCAGGTGGCCGCGATCCCGATGAA
>DATBJO010000014.1:0-22526 GCA_036556305.1 Gemmatimonadota bacterium | reverse complement strand
CGGCACGACCTTGTCGGGCATCGACGGCAGCGCGACCAGGGGCTCGAGCGTCGAGAGGTCGATCGTCATCTCGTCGTCGTACTCCGCGTCGTCGTCGGGGCCGATCGCGCGGAAGTCCTCGGGGCGCCCCAGCCGCTCCAGGTAGTCGCGGGTCTTCTCGTCGCTCGCGAAGATCGACGTCGTGGCCCCGATCTCGGTGCCCATGTTCGCGATCGTGCAGCGCTCGTACGGAGAGAGCGAAGCCGCGCCCGGCCCGGTGTACTCGAAGATCTTCCCGATCCCGCCCTTGACCGTCACCCTGCGCGCCATCTCGAGGACGACGTCCTTCGCGGTCACCCAGTCGGGGAGACGGCCTTCGAGGCGCACGTTCACGACCTCCGGCATGGGCAGCCAGTACGGACCGCCGCCGAGCGCGACCGTGACGTCGAGCCCGCCGGCGCCGATCGCCAGCATGCCGAGGCCGCCGGCCGTCGGCGTATGGGAGTCCGAGCCCAGCAGCGTGTCCCCCGGCACCGCGAACCGCTCCTGGTGGACCTGGTGGCAGATGCCGTTCCCGGGGAGGCTGAACCACGAGCCGTACTTGTGCGCCGCGGTCTGGAGATAGCGGTGATCGGCGGCGTTCTTGGCGTCGAAATGGTAGACGACGTGGTCCGCGTACGCGACGGCGCGCTTGACCCGCACGCGCTCGAGACCCATCGATTCGAACTGGAGGTAGCACAGAACGCCGGTCGCGTCGGGGGTGATGACCTGGTCGATGCGGACGCCGATCTCGCTCCCGGTCACCGACGGGTCGCCCGCCGACAGGTGTTCCCGGATGATCTTCTGCGTGAGGCTCTGTCCCATCTCGTATCCTCTTCTGTCGTATGCGGTTGGATGGCGCGCCACCGTCGATTCGCGGCCGTTCGCGAATGTACGCCGGTGGAATCGGGGACGCTATCGAGTCGCTCCGGGGGCGGGAGACGGTCGGACGGGAGTATGTTGGCGGGAGCGCGGAGGAGGACGGCGCCGGGGTCGCGCGAAAATGCCGGGCGGACCGAAGTCCGCCCGGACTCTCCCTCGCCTGGGGCACCGGCTCGGCGCCAGCCACATCCGATTCGCGGCGCCCGGCTCGGGATTTCGCGGTGACCTGACTCAAGCTGGAAACTGCGGCAGGGCGCCGGCCGTTTAGTCGCCGATTCCGAACCGTCACGCGGAGGTGCGGGCGATGGATACGCTGTTCGCGGTCCACTCGGGAGTGCGGTACCTGGTCCTGTTCTCGGGGTTGATCGCGCTCGCCTGGTTTGGCTGGGGGAAGCTCGCGGGCCGCGCGTTCGCCCGCCCCGCGCCGGCGCTCCTCGCCGGGTTCGTGGGGTTCCTCGACGTCCAGGTCCTGCTGGGGCTGACGCTCCTGATCGGCGGCCGCAGGCCCCCGGGCATCTGGGGTCACGTCTCGTGCATGGTGCTCGCCGCGATCGCGATCCACGCGGTCGCGAAGACCCACGGGCGGCGTCCGCGACCCGCGGGCTACGGGCTGCCGCTCTTCGGCGTCGCGCTGTCGCTCGCCCTGATCGTGCTCGGAATCCTCGCGATCGGCCGGTCGATCCTCTAGCGGGGCTCGCCGGAGCGCGCGGGCAGCGGCGCCCCCGGCGGGGCCGGCAGGGCGAACGCCGTGAACGCGATCGAGAGCGAGTCGTGGACGACCGCGCGCGCCACCTGCTCGCCCGGTTCGGGGCCGAGCGTGAAGTTCCCCGCGGCCAGGCCGTCCAGATCCGTCTCGTGGCGCTTGCCGCTCACGCGACCGTCTCCCGCGACGATCTCCCACTCGACCGGGAGTCCGGGCACCGGGCGACCGCCCGCGTCGGTGACGCGGAAGACGAGGAACTCCTCGAGCAACCGGCCCGGTTCTCCGGTCTGGCTGTCGCCGCTGACGCTCGCGAGCGTGAGCGCGGGGACGATCGAATCGGTGGGTGCGCCGGCCGAGCCCTCCCGACAGGCCGTGAGGACGCAGACGAGCGCCGCGGGGAGGGCAGCGGATCGAAGATCCGGCGTCATTCGCGGAACCGGACGTAGAGGAGCCGGTCGAGCACCCGGTTCTCCTTGATCACGCTCCGCTCGAGCCGGGCCTCGAGCGTGAATCCGGCCTTCTCGAGCGCCCGCGCCGACGCGACGTTCCGATCGAACACGCCCGCTTCGATCCGCATGAGGTCGAAGCGCTCGAACGCCCACGGGACGACCGCCCGGAGCGCGCGCGGCATGATGCCGCGGCCCCAGTACGCGCGCCCGAGCCAGTACCCGACTTCGGCGGTCCGCCGGAAGATCGGGTCGCTCCAGAACTTGATCCCCAGCCCTCCCGCCGCTTCGGCGTCCAGCTCGATCGCGAGCGCGAGCTCGTTCCCGCTCGCGAGCCCGCCCGCCAGCCAGCGTCGGGCGTCCCGGCGCGTGTAGGGATGCGGGAACCGGTCGCCCAGATTCCGCCACACCTCGGGATCGTCGGCATGGCGGACGAGCGCGTCGACGTCGTCCCTCCGCCAGGGTCGCAGACAGCCGTCGGCGAAGGCGATCCGCAGGTCGGGATCCGGCGTCGCGCGCGGATCCGCCGTCCGGCGCGCGGTCACGCCGCGTTCGGCCGGACGACGGCTTTGACGACCGCACCCGCCTCGACGTCGTCGAGCGCGCCGTCCATCTCCTCCAGGCCGTACGCACGCGTGATCGTCCGCTCCCAGCGCACGTCCTCGCCGTGGCGCGCGACGATCTCCATCGCGCGATGGACGTGCGAGTAGTCGAACCCCCACGTGCCCCGCACCTCGAGATGGCGCCGGTTGAGGTCGGCGTGGGGATTCCAGAGGGTGTCGCCGGCGTCGGTGTACTGGCCGACGACCACCAGCCGGCCGCCGTCGCGGGTCATCCGCATTCCCTCGCGTACCGCCGCCGCTACGCCCGTGGCCTCGATCGTGACGTCCGCGCCTCGCCCGCCCGTCAGCTCGCGCACGCGTTCGACCCGCTCGCCCGCCGTCGTCTCCCCGACCGCGATCGTCGCGTCGGCGCCGAACGCGCGCGCGGCCTCGAGCCGGCGCGCGGGATCGCCGAGGACGATCACCGAGTCCGCGCCGGAGAGCCGGGCCAGGATCGCCGCCGACAGCCCGACGGGGCCGCTTCCCTGGACGGCGACCCGATCGCCGAGCCGGATCGCCGCGCGGTCGACCGAATGGAGCGCGGTCGGGAGCCCGCACCCCGCGCCCATCCAGCGCTCGGGCGCGACTCCCGTCGCGAGCGGGACGATCCGCACTCCCGGCTTGAGCCAGATCTTCTCCGCCCAGCCGCCGAGCGGCCCTTCGTCGGCCGAATACGTGATCCCGTAGACCCGGCGGCTCGGGCAACGGGTCGACTGCTTCGCGACCAGACAGTACCAGCACGCGTTGCACGTCTCGTGGACGTCGAGAAACGTCACCACGTCGCCTTCCCGGACGCGACGGCCCTCCACGTCGGTCACCTCTCCCCCTATCCCGACGACGCGACCCACCGACACGTGTCCCGGGACGATCGGGTACGGGACTCCCGCCAGCCGCCCGTGGCGCAGGTGCACGTCGGTGCCGCAGATCTCGGAGAGGATCGTCTCGAGGAGGATCGCGCCCGGCTCCAGTGCGGGCTCGGGCAGCGCGCGGATCTCGATCGGCGCGCCGGCCGCGGTCATGACCGCGGCACGGATCACTTCCAGGCCCGGGTTTCGAGGACGCGGCGCGCGCGTCTCTTGTCCGGCCTTCTTCCCGCGCCGGCGATCTCCGCGTGGCGGAAGCAGCCGACGAGGTGATCGTTCACCATGCCCACCGCCTGCATGAACGCGTAGCACGTCGTCGGCCCGACGAAGCGGAATCCCGCGCCCTTGAGCGCCTTCGACAGCGCGCGGGACGCGGCGGTCTCGGCCGGGACGTCGGACATCGAGCGCCAGCGGTTGGTCCGGGGTGAGCCGCCGGCAAGACCCCACAACCAGTCGCCGAACGAGCCGTGCGCGTCCCGCGCCTCGAGGACCGCCTTCGCGTTCGCGATCGCGGACTCGACCTTGAGTCGGTTCCGAACGATGCCCGGATCGGCGAGCAGCCGTCGGATGTCGCGCGCGCCGAACCGCGCCACGCTCTCCGGTTCGAAGCCTGCGAACGCGCGTCGGTATGCCTCGCGCTTCCTCAGGATCGTTTCCCACGACAGGCCCGCCTGCGCGCCCTCGAGGACGATGAACTCGAATAGCGTCCGGTCGTCGCGCGCCGGCACGCCCCACTCCTCGTCGTGGTAGGGGATCGAGAGCACGGTGGTCGCCCAGGAGCAGCGCCGATGCTTCGTCTCCCTAGCCACCGGCCAGGACCTCGAGCACGGGATACCCGGCGCGCCCGGTCTCCGAGCGATACAAATCGGAGAGCCGCGCGGCCATGGCTCCCGGCCGACCTGCACCGATCGAGCGCCCGTCGACGGTCGTGACCGCGGCCAGCTCACCCATGGTGCCGGTACAGAACATTTCGTCGGCGCGATAGACCTCGGTGAGCGAGAGGTCCCGCACTTCGTGGTCGATCGCGTTCGCCGCGCACAGCTCGAGGACGGTCGCGCGGGTGATCCCCTCGGGACACGCGCGCGTATGGCCGGTCACGACCTTCTCGCCCTCGACCAGGAACACGTGGGTTGCGTTCGTCTCGGCGACGAATCCGCGCGTATCCAGCATGAGCGCGTCATCGGCGCCCGCGGCGTTGGCCTCGATCTTGGCGAGAATCGAGGGGATGAGGTTCGCGCTGTGGATCTTCGGGTCCATGACGTCGGGCGGCGGACGCCGGATCGAGCTCGTCACGAGCGTCAACCCATGCCGGCCGTAGACCGGCGGCTTCCACTCCGCGAGGACGATCAGCGTCGGACCTGCCGTGTTCAGGCGCGGGTCCATGCCGCTCGTGTACTTGACCCCGCGAGTGAGCGTCAGGCGGATGTGAACCCCGTCGGACATCCGGTTGGCTTCCAGCGTGCGCCGGATCTCGGAGATGATCGCCTCGTGCGAGGGGATCTCGGCGAACGCGAGCGCCCTGGCGGAGCTCCCGAGCCGATCCAGATGCTGGATCAGCTTGAAGATCCGACCCTCGTACAGGCGCAGTCCCTCCCACACGGCGTCGCCGCCCTGGACCACGCTGTCGAACGGGCTCACTCCGGCCTGGTCGCGATGGACCAGCCGGCCCCCGACGTTGACGATCAGGTCGCGGTTCCGTTCGTCGAACTGCTGCAGCATCGCTCTCCTTCGCGCCTGAACGTCCACTGAGAAACGCCGGGATCGACCGTGCTCAAGAGTCGGTCAGCCGGTGTCGATGAAGTCGACGATAGATGTCTTCGCACTCGGCGAGCACCCCCGTCAGCCGCTCGGGCACCGGGTCCGTTCTCGGAACGTAGGGCTGGAAGCCCCGCGACGCCTCCACCGCGGCGTACCAGTGCTTCGCCCACACTCCGTCGCTGGCGTGGAGGCCCGGCTTCCAGGAGAGCATCGCGCCCGTGAAGGGCACGCCCAGAGCCTCGCAGAGTCGCGAGAGGAGCCTCTCCGGTGACTCGAGGATGTCCCGGGCATCGACGACGGGCGGCGGCGCGCCGCGCCGCGCGGCGACCCGCTCGAAGATCTCCCACTGCTGCGGAAGGCCGGTGTCGGCGACCGTGGGCGAGGGGGTGACGCGCGCGAGCGACCCCAGCATCTCGCGCGGATCGCGGATCAGGAACGCGTTCCGCACCCGGTCGAGCCATGCCCGATCGACGTCGGGCAGCAGATGGTGGGCCATGTGCTTCTGGTAGAAGATGAGCTTGCCGTCCGGGACCGGTCCCAGGATGCGCTCGACGACCACCCCCGGATCCGTCTCGTGACGGCGGATGACCTCGTCGCGCCCCGGGTGGTCGGCGCCCGTCTCCTGCAGGTAATGGGCGTAGAGCGGTTCGTCCCAGACCGCGGTGTCGCCGCGGCTCTCCCAGGAGCGCATGAGCGCGGTCGAGATGTTGCGCGGCCCGGACCACATCGCGATCCGGACGACCGCCGGGGGCGCCTCGCTGGAGGAGAGGGCGATCATGGCGCAGTCAAGATCGCGGCCGGCCTTCCTTCCTGTCGAGGGAGGGTGCCGAAACGACGTCATGCTGTATACTCGTTTCGGGTCCGATCACGCGCACACGCAGCAGGAGGAACAAGATGCTCGCACTGGACTTCGCGGTCGCCGCCCTCGTATCGGTCTCACACGCCCCGGCGGACACCGTCCTTCTCTTCGACGACCTCGGCGACCATCACTACGAGATCTCCACGACGAACCCGCTGGCTCAGCAGTATTTCGACCAGGGGCTCCGGCTCATGTGGGGATTCAATCACGCCGAAGCGATCCGCGCGTACGAACAGGCGGCGCGTATCGATCCGGACTGCGCGGTCTGCTACTGGGGAGTCGCATTCTCCTACGGACCAAACATCAATGCGCCGATGGACTCGACGAGCGGAGTCGCCGCCTGGACCGCCATCCAGAAGGCGATCGAGCTGAAGCCCCACGCGAGCGAACGCGAGGCGGCCCTGATCGACGCGCTGGCGACCCGCTATGCGGCCGTGCCGCCGGTCCAGCGGGCGGCGCTGGACTCGGCCTATGCGCGCGCCATGAACGCGGTCGCCGACCGCTTCCCCGGCGACCACGAGGCGGCCACGCTCGCCGCCGACGCGATCATGAACGAGAGTCCCTGGAACTACTGGACGCCGGACGGGCAGCAGCGACCGGAGACCGCCCGCCTCCTGTCCCTGCTCGAGGGCGTCCTCTCCGAAGACCCGAGCCACCCCGGCGCGTGTCATCTCTACATTCACTCGGTCGAGGCGGCCGAGCCCGAAAAGGCGATTCCCTGCGCCGAGCGACTGGCGGGACTCATGCCGGGGGCCGGTCACATCGTCCACATGCCGGCCCACATCTACATCCGGGTCGGCCGCTACAACGACGCGATCGAGGCCAACATCCACGCCGTCCACGAGGACGAGACGTACATCGCGGACGTGGGCACGCCCGGGATCTACCCCGCGTTCTACTACCCGCACAACTACCACTTCCTGGCCTTCGCCTCGACGTTCGCCGGCCGCGGCGACCTGGCGCTGGAGACCGCCCGGAAGGCGGCCGCCCACATGGATCTCGGCGTGGCCCGCATGGTGGGGCCCGAGGCATCGCGCATGCTGGCCCATCCACATCTGACGCTGATGGCCTTCGGCCGCTGGCAGGACGTGCTGGCGGAGCCGCAACCGCCGGCGGACATCCGCTTCGCGGCGGGACTCGTCCACTACGCGCGCGGCGTGGCTCTCGCGGCCCTCGATCGATTCGACGAGGCCGGCGTCGAGCTCGACTCCGTCAGACAGATCGCGACCGAGCACACCGAGGAGTGGCCGTCGGTCGTCATGCAGATCGCGACCCACGAGCTGATGGGCGACATCGCCTACAGGCAGGGCGACTTCGCCGCGGCGATCCAGCATTACGAAGTGTCGGAAGGTCTCCAGGACGGGCTCCGCTACACCGAGCCCGCGTACTGGAACAAGCCGGTGCGCCACGACCTCGGAGCCGCGCTGCTGGCGGCGGGTCGAGCCGCAGACGCGGAGCGCGCGTACCGCGAGGACCTCGAGAAGTTCCCCGAGAACGGCTGGTCGCTGTATGGACTCGCGCAGAGCCTGGACGCCCAGGGCAAGTCGGCGGAGGCCACGGAAGTCCGAACGCGGCTGGCCACGGCTTGGGCCGAGGCGGACGTGGAGCTGACGGGGTCGCGCTTCTAGCCGATCAGAGCCTTCGCGATCGTGGCGAGCTGCATGTTCGAGGTGCCCTCGTAGATCTTTCCGATCTTCGCGTCGCGCCACAGCTTCTCGACGGGATAGTCCTTCGTGTATCCGTACCCGCCGTAGATCTCGATCGCCCGGCTCGTCACGCGCTCTGCCACCTGCGAGCTGTACAGCTTGGCCATGGCGGCTTCGGCGAGGAACGGCCGCCCCGAGTCCTTGAGGCGCGCGGCGTTGTACACCATGAGCCGCGCGGCCTCGAGCTCGGTCGCCATCCGGGCGAGCTCGAACTGGACGCCCTGGAACTGTGCGATCGGCTTGCCGAACGCCTCGCGCTCCCGCGCGTAGGCGATCGCGGCATCGAGGGCCCCGCGCGCGCAGCCGATCATCTGGGCGCCGATTCCGATCCGGCCCTCGTTGAGGGTCTCGATCGCGACCTTGTATCCCTTGCCGGGCTCGCCGAGCACGTTCCCCTCCGGCACCTCGCAGCCTTCGAGCAGGAGCTCGGTCGTCGAGCTCGCGCGGATTCCGAGCTTGTCTTCCTTCTTCCCGACCGAAAACCCGGGGAAGTCGCGCTCGACGAGGAACGCCGTGATCCCCCTGTAACCGGCGCCCGGGTCGAGGGTGGCGAACACGACGTAGACGCCGGCCTCCGCGCCGTTGGTGATCCAGAGCTTGGCGCCGTTCAGGACATAGCGATCGCCCCGCTTCTCGGCGCGGGTCCTGAGACCGAAGGCGTCGCTCCCCGACGAAGCCTCCGAGAGCGCGTAGGCGCCGACGGTGTCGGCGGCCATGCGCGGCGCGTAGGCCTGCTTCTGGGCATCCGTCCCCCAGCGCAGGAGGCAGTTGTTGAAGAGCGTGTTCTGGACGTCGACGAAGACGCCGACCGAGGGATCGACGCGCGAGAGCTCCTCGACCGCGAGACACGCCATGAAGAACGACGCGCCGGCTCCGCCCAGGTCCTCGGGGATCTCGATGCCCATCAGGCCGAGATCGAAGCACCGCGGGGCGATCTCGGGGTCGAGCCGGCCGGCCTCGTCCATCGCCTGGACTCGTGGCCGAACGACCTCGTCGGCGAAGTCGCGGACGGTCGCCGCGAACAGCGCCTCCTCGTCCGACAGGCGCGTCAGGGGACCGGTCATGCCGCGACGTCCGGAGAGACGATCACGTGCCCATGCTCCCCCGGTGGAGATCCGCGAGGATCCGACCGCCGACGAGGTGGTCTCGAACCACCCGGCCGGCGTCGTCCGGACGGACGTACCCGTACCAGACGCCCTCCGGATAGATGAGGAGGTTGCCGGCGTACTTGTGACCGCCGACGTGGCTCGTCGCCCGCACGGCGACGTCCTCGAGGCCGGCTTCTGCGACGGCTTCGCGCATCGCCGCGAGGAGCGGCGGTCCACAGCGGCCGCAGCGCTCGTCCCGGGCCGCGTGGACGCAGACGAAGACGTGCCTTCCGGCGAGCGGCTCGACTCCGACCTCGACGCGCTCGCCTCCGAGCAGGTGCTCACGCAGGATCCTCCTCCAGCCGTCGGCGTCGACCGCCCGGTAGCGGACGGCTTCCGGGAAAACCAGCAGGTCGAGGCCGCGTCCCCTCGAAGGCTCGTCGGTGGCGGTCAGCTTCGGGACCGGCCCTTCGCCGTCGCGCAGATCGCGAACGTCCCGCGCCATCGCCCCCAGCAGTCCGGCGTGGTCCTCGAGGCGCGCGGGCCAGTCGCGGACCCCTGTGCACGCGAACGCGTGGCGGTGGTAGGGCTTCACGCTGTCCGCGAGCGGCCATTCACCCCGCGCGACCTGTAGCGCAGTCTCCTTCTCGCTCATTCGCGGGGAATGTAGGACGGCCGTAGATTCGCGCGCCATGCGGGCCGAGGAGCGACGGGGAACGCTGGCGATTCTGGTCGCGGCCGCCAGCTATGGCTTCCTCAGCATCCTCGTCAAGTTCGCGCTCGAGGCCGGCGTCGACGTCGTCCCGCTGGCCGCCTGGCGCTTCGTCCTCGGCGCTTCGGCCGTGTGGCTCCTGCTGGCCGCGCGCCGCCGGCCGCTTCCGCCGCTCGAGTCGTGGCCGGCCCTCGCGGGACTGGGCCTCCTCTACTCGATCGACTCGCTCGCGTATCTCGCCGCGCTCCAGTGGGTGCCGGCCGCGACCGCGGTGCTCGTGTTCTACGTCTATCCGGTGGTCGTCGTCCTGCTGGCGGCGGTGTTCCTCGGCGAGCGCCTGACGCCGCCCAAGCTCGCCGCCACCGCCGCCGCGATGGTCGGATGCGCGCTGACCGTCGGCGGGCAGCTCGCGGGCGGGCACATGCTCGGCTTCGGGCTCGTCCTGGTCGCGATGCTCGCGCTCTCGGCCTACATCATTCTGAGCCGCCCGCTCATGGCCGTGCTCCCGGGCCACGGGAGCGCCGCCGTGACGCTGGGATCCACCGCGATCATCCTCACGGTCGTCGCGCTCGTCTTCGATGACATGTCCCTGGGCGGCGGTACCCGCGGACTCCTGCTCGTCGCCGCCATCTCCATCCTCTCGACCGCGCTTCCCATCACGCTCTTCCTGATGGGCCTCAGGCATGTCGGCGCGGGCCGCGCGGCGGTCCTCTCGACGATCGAGCCGCTCGTCACGGTGCTCCTCGCCGCGCTCCTGCTCGAGGAGCGTATCGGACCCCTCCAGTTGATCGGCGGAACCCTGATCCTGACGGCGATCCTCCGGCTGCGCTCGGAACGGCCGCTGCCGCGGAGTGAAGTGCCGTCCGCGCTTGACGCTCCTTGACGTATGGGATCTGACAGACCCTTTTTTAGCGGGTGGCGATACTAGGGCAACGACAAAGCATGGGAGGGACTTTGACTACGAAACGGGGGGATACTCCGGCCATGAAGATGATTCTCTGCGCGAAGATGCTCCTCTGCGCGCTTTTCACCCTCGGGGCGGCGACGTTGATCGTGCCTCGATCGGCGCGGGCCCAGACCGGCAACTGGGAGCTGAACCTGCACGGCGGCGCCCTTCGCTACGACCTGGAGTTCGGCGACGACGACGACGAAGAGGGGGAGGACGAGAACGACGACACCGACGTCCTGTTCGGCGCCCGGCTGGTGCGGAACACGTCGAGCGGGTTCTCGATCGGCGGGAACTTCGACTGGGTTCTGGCGGATCAGATCGACCTTCCGGAGACCGCCGAGGACGATGACATCAACGTCAACATCTATTTCTACAGCGCCGAGATCGACTACGTATTCAACCGGGCCAGCCGAGCGCAGTTCCTGGTGGGCGCCGGCTTCGGCGGGCAGACCGTCTCGTTCACCGATCTGCCGGGCGGCGACGAGAGCTCGACGGACCCCATGATCCCACTCGCGCTCGGGCTCAAGATCGTGGACGACCCCATGGATCCGGCGTGGGGCTTCCGCGTCGACGTTCGCGACAACGCGGTGATCCGTGACGTCTCGGACCCTGTGGAAGGCGACGAGGACTCCGAGTGGGAGGACAACTTCGAGCTCTCCGGCGGCATCTCGTTCTTCTTCGGCGGCGGTCCGCGGTACGAGGAGCCCGAGCCGATCGGCGACAGCGACGGCGACGGCGTCCTCGACGACCGCGACCAGTGCCCGAACACGCCGCCGGGCACGCGGGTCGACTCCACCGGATGTCCGGTTCCCGTCGATTCGGACAACGACGGCGTTCCCGACGACCGCGACCAGTGCCCGAACACGCCGGCGGGGACCGAGGTCGATTCCAGCGGCTGCCCGATCGTCGAAGAGCCGGCCGCGTGCGTGGACGGACGCGATTGGTATCGCTCGGACGCGCAGATCTCGGTCGAGGGCGGAAGCTGGGTGAAGTTCGGGACTGCGACCACGGTGGCGGAGGGCGAGCTCGTGCGGATCGGGGAATACGACGGGGTCCCGGTCTACGTGCGGACGAGCGCCGCGCGGCCGTACACGGAGATCTTCCTGCCGCTCTGCGCGCCGGCGAACACGTATCAGACGTACCATCCGGTGCCGGCCGTCCGCGGCACGACGGGGTGAGGGGATCGCGATAGGCGGTGCGACGCGCCGAGACGGGCCCCCGGAAACGGGGGCCCGTCGTTCTTCAGGGCGTGGAACCCGGGAGCGTCGAGCCGGGCGACGACGGAGTGAGGTCGCGGATCGGAGCGCCGGACCCCGACGTCGAGGTGTCCGGCCGCGGCCGCGAGGGACGCTCGGGAGCGCGTGGATCCGGAACCGCGTGTCGCTTCGACTCCCCGGCCCCCCGCGCCGGGGCGTGGCCCACGAAGACCGACGGGCTGTGCCCGACGATGACCCCCGCGCGATGCCCGAACCCGGGCTTCCAGGTCGGGGCGAAGACGAGGACCCCGGAGCCGTGGCGCCCTTGCCCGAGAGGCGTGGTGATCGAAGCGACCACGACGGGACGGATTCCGAGCGCCAGGACGGTCTCGTAGGAGACGCAGTCGCACCGCAGCAGGCCGCGCGAGGACTGGAACCGTCCCAGCGCGAGAGCGGTCGTCGCGTTCATCCGACCGGTCGCCCGCCCGGGATCGAAGCCCGCGGACGCGAGCGCGCGCTGGACGCGGGAGATCTCGCCGGCCGTCAGATCCTCGGTCACGCTGCGGACCCGCTCCCCCGTCCACGGGTCGATCAGCTCGATGACCCGGACCGACGTCGCCGGCGCCGCCGCGGGCTGGGCCGCCGACGCCCCGGGCGACGCGAGCGTCCAAGCCAGCCCGATCGTCAATACGTATCCTAGATATTCAAGTCTGCGCATACATTTCCCTTTCTCTGGAGGCGCCGCCTCCGCGGCCCATTCCTTCCTACCGCATGCCCCGCCGAAAGTTGCGTACGCGCCGGGAATGCACCGGGAACCAACGGCGTCCGAACTTCGTACTACGGTCAACACGGAGCCCGGCTGCCCCTGCCGGCTCCCAACCTCAGCGGAGGAAGCTCTCATGAAGCGCTCCACGTATGCGATGGCATGGACGGCTCTGCTCGTGCTCGGCGTCACCGCTTCCGCCCGGGCGCAGGCGGAACACTACGGCCCCTCGCCGCTCGAATTCAACGCCCACGTCGGCGCCCTGTTCATCGACACCCCGGAAGGGGTCGAAAGCGACACGGACCCGATGTACGGGATCCGGCTCGGATACAACACGCCGGGCGGCTTCGGTCTCGCGGGCAACCTCGACTGGGTGCCGGGTGAGCGAAACTTCGGCGGCGGCACCGTCGACATCAACACCTGGCTCTACAGCGGCGAACTGAATTACACGTTCGGGTCCCCGGCACGCATCCATCCGTTCATCGCGGCCGGCGTCGGGGCCGCCACCCGGACCTTCAGCGACATTCCGGGAGAGGACTCGATCGACAGCCAGACCGACCTGATGATCCCCGTCGGCGGTGGGATCAAGTGGTTCTCGGGAAGCAATCGTTGGGGAATCCGGACCGAAGTCCGCGACAACATCGTTCTCGAGACCGACGTCTTCGATCCCGAAGAGGGTGACGAGGATACGAACGCGGCGCATCACGTCGAGGTCTCGGGCGGGATTTCGTTCTTCTTCGGATCGTAGCGCGACGATCCTCGCCAGCGAACACCGAGCGCCCGGCCGGATGGCCGGGCGCTCTTTTTTTCGGACCTCGGGCCGCCTATGTTAGGGCGCGATCGGGCCGGTCCGTGCGGCCATCACCGTTTCCTCATCCGGGGGTCCGAAACGATGTTCAGGCCCGTGACCGTATCCCTGATCGCCCTGGCGATCGTCACGACCGCAGCCTCGGCGGCGCGCGCTCAGGACCGGCTCGATCTGTCCGGCATCGAGATCAACGTCCATGGGGGCGCGGTGTTCCTCGACGCGCTCGAATCCAACGAACTCTACGGCGGGGCCACCGCGCTGCTGCACGTCGGGGGCGGAGTCGCGCTCGGAGGCACGGTGGACTGGGTGGGCACGACGGTCGAGGTCGGCGACGACGACTTCGACGCCACGATCTGGTACTACAGCGGGGAGCTCTCCTATGGATTCCCCTCGGTGACGCGAGCGCAGTTCTACGGCTCGATCGGTGCCGGGGTCGAGCGGTTCCAACCCGGCGGCGACCTCGAAGATACCGGCGCCGAAGACGAAACCGAGCTCATGGTACCCGTCGGGATCGGAGTCCGCTGGGTCAACGACAAGGCCGACCCCGACTGGGGCGCGACGTTCGAGGCGCGCGACCGGATCGTCTATCGGGACGAGCAGGACACGAAGGTGAGCAACGACTGGTCCATCGCGCTCGGCCTGTCGCTCCTGATCGGAGGCTAGCCGGGGCTCGCCGTCCCCCCGGAACCGCGTTCGGAAAGGCCGGGTATCTCGTCGGAGGGCGCGGAACCCTGCACGCGGGAGGTGGGAGATGAGGGACTGGCGATTCGGCACTGCGCTGCTCGTGGCGATCACCCTGGGCAGCGCGGTTTCCGCACAGGCACAGGGCCGCTACATCCGCCCCTGGGAGCTCAACGTGCACGCCGGGGCGTTCTTGCCCGATCAATACGAAACCGACGACACCGAATTCATGCTCGGCGCGCGGATCCTCGTCAACCTGCTGAGCGGCTGGAGCGTCGGCGGAAGCTTCGACTGGGTGCCCCGGAGCGAGATCCCCTTCGGCGCCCAGGACCTCGACGTCAACACCTATCTCTACAGCGGCGGGATCGAGTACAACTTCTCCTCGCAGAGCACGACACGGCTCTTCGCAGGGGGCGGGCTCGGCGCGGCGACGACGAAGGTGAGTGACGCCCCGGGAGGATCCGACGACTCGGAGACCGACTTCATGGTCCCGCTGGCCGTCGGGATCAAATGGTTCGACCGTCCCGCCGATCCCAGCTGGGGAATCCGCGCCGAGCTGAGAGACAACATCATCTGGTTCGAAGGCGGCGGCGAGACCGACGCCACGAACAACTTCGAGATTTCGGGCGGGGTGTCGTTCCTGTTCGGCGAGTAGCCGAACTACGTCCTGCAGGAAGGAAGCCAGTCCGTCACGCTCGGCGACCGCCTGTAGTCGTGGTCGCACGGCTGATTGAAGTCCAGCGGCCCGATCGGGCTCTCTCCCGTCTCCCCCAGCGTCTGTCCCCAGCGGCCATGGAACCCGCGCGCGATATCGTCGACGGGATCGCTGCGATTCGACGTGTGCGGCTGGAGGAAGGCCAGCGGATGCGCCAGCCCGTCGGGATCGACCCGCCCGCCGTTGTGCGGACCCAGGAGGCTCGCACCCGGATCCCGATAGGACGCGTGCCCGCCGGCTTCGACATACACGTGCGGATGAAAGGCTCCTGCGCCGTCGGCGTGCCAGGCTGAGGCTTCGTCGGCGACGACCAGCCCGCCGTGCGCATGGAAGTGCAGGCTCACGGGGGGCGCGCCGGGGACTCCGAGGTCGTCGAGAGAGGCGAGCACGCAGACGTGCTCCCAGTCGCCGAAGTGCTGGGAGCGGACCTGCGAACCGGGCAGCGCGAGCTTCAGATCGTAGTGGTACAGCAGCCAGTAATGGAGCCAGACCAGGTTCCCGCGCCCGTCCAGGGTGAAATCGACGGGCACCGCGTCGACGAATGTCGGCGCGTCGTTGCAGCCCGCCCCCGCCCCGCACGGCTCCAGACCCGGATACGGGTCCTCGGCCGTGACCATGAACCCGCTCGGGAAGGCCTGGATCGCGGTCAGGAGGCTGGCGGGGTCGGAGTAGGGGGCCGATCCCGGGCCCGATGCGGCCATGACCCGCTCCCCCAGCGACGCCCACTCCGCCAGCGATACGGGGAACAGGGTCTCGGTCTCGTCGAAGTCCCAGACCGGCCGGTACTGGCGCAGGAGGGTCTCCTCCTCGAGATCCGCGAGCCCGTCCTGATCGAGATCGTCCGACGGCGGTGGCGAGATCGGTCCGTTTCCCCCGCAGGCCGCGAGGAACGCGACGAGCCCGACGCCGACCAGCCGGAGGACCGTCCATCGGCTCACGCTTCGACGCCTCCGGGTCGTCGTGCGGCGCGCGCCTCCAGCCAGTCCATCACGCGACGCTCGAGGCGCTCGCCCATGACCTGGTTGATCTGCCGCAGGGCCGACGGGCTCGTGACGTTGATCTCGGTCACGTATCCCCCGATGAAATCGAATCCCGCCAGGTCGAGTCCGCGAGCGGCCATCACCGGACGAAAGGCCTCGATCAGCTCGCGCTCCCGCGCGGTCAGCGAGGTCGCCTCGACGCGGGCGCCCTGATGGATGTTCGCGCGGAACGAGCCCGGGCGCGGAAGGCGGTTGACCCATCCGATCGGCTCGCCCGCGACCACCATCACGCGCTTGTCGCCCGCCTCGACCTCCGGCAGGAACCGCTGCACGAGCACGTGACGGCCTTCGTGAGTGACCAGCCCGCCCACCGATTCGGCGTCGAGATCGGCATCGCGCGTCGAGTAGCGCACGATTCCGTGGCCGCTGAACTCGTTGAGCGGCTTGACAACGACGTCCTCGTGCTCGCGGACGAACTCCGCCACGACGCGAGGGTCCGCGGTCACCACCGAAGGCGCGGCCGCGCCTTCGACCTCGAGCGGCAGGAGCTTCTCGTTCGAGCTCCGCAGACCGGCAGGATCGTTGATCACGGGCACTCCGCGGGTGGCCGGCTCGAGGATCAGGAGCGCGTTCATGTACTCGAGGTCCACCGGCGGGTCCTTCCGCATCAGGACCAGGTCGAAGCTGTCCAGAACGCGGTCCTCCTCCGGCCCGAGCCGGGCCGCCGGGCGCGGTCCTTCCTCGACCGTGACCTCCCGCGTCCGCGCCCCGGCCACCCGCCCCTTGAGGTAGAGATCCTTGACCAGCGCCATCGAGGATCGGTGGCCCCGGCGGCCGGCCTCCGCGGCGAGCAGGAGCGAGGTCTCGGTCTCGAGGATCAGGACCTCGAGCGGGTCCATCACGAACAGGATGTCCACGGCCCCCTATCCCGGACAGGTATGGTCAATGGTCGGCCGTCTCATGCATCTTTCGGATCCGGTCGCGTCGACCGTGCACGATCTTACCCGAGGAGGTACTCCATGCGCACCTTCGCCAGCCGCGTCTCCATGATCGGTCTGTCTCTCGCCCTCGTCGCCCTCGGCTCCGCGTGTCAGGGCGAGGAGACCGACGACGAGACCGCCCCCGCCGACACGTCCGCCACGGCCATGTCGGGCGGCGAGACCGTCTCCAGCGGTATCCAGCCGGGCGTCTCTTCGACCTACAGCGTGGCGATCAACAACCCGATGCCGCACGCGATGGTCGTGAAGGTCGAGTATACGGGCGGCGGCGAGACCGAGCTGGGCACCGTTCCCGCGGGGTCCGAGCAGGCGTTCACCGTCGCGGCCTCGGCCGGCGAGACGGTCACGCTCGTCGCGACGGACGAGGCGGGGACTCACTCGCCCAGCACGACGATGGTCCTGCCCACGGGTCAGTCAGAAACGAGCTGGACCATCGAGTAGACCGGACGCGACACTAGCGGGCCTGAGACGGCCCGCCCACGAGCTCGGTAATCTCCGCCCGACCGAACGGCCGGTCGAGATATCGTTCGGCCGCGTCGCGCGAACCTGCCGCGTCGGGCAGCGAGAGCACCCTGTGGTAGTATGTCTCGGCCACCGCGCGATCACCGCGCACGTCGGCGAGCCTGCCGAGGAACAGGTAGGCGTGCGGGTAGGCGTCCGACTCGGACGCGCGGAGCTGGACGACCCGCACGAACTCCTGCGACGCGGCGTCGTAGTCCCCCAGCGCCATCAGCGTCTGACCGTAGAACAGGCGCGTGATGCTCTCGCCTTCGCGGCCGTAGACCCGCGTGCCGCTCAAACGCTCGAGAACGCTCTCGTAGATCGGGCGCGCGGCGTCGAATCGACGCTGCCGCTGACGCGCGTAGGCCGCCATCGTCGCGAAATAGAGATTGCTGGGGTAACGCTCGCGCAGGCGATCGAGAATCGGCTGCGCGGCTTCCGGACGGTCCTCGTACTGCAGATAGAATAGACCCTGGAAGAACCCCGCCTCGGTGCGCGTGTACGTGCCCAGCCGCCGCGCCGTGTCGAGCGCCCTGAGCCCCGCGGCCCGGTCACCCCGCAGGCCGAACAGGACCCGCGACGCGGCCCGCGCCACGGAGCCGAACGTGCCGACGTAATACTGGTACAGGCCTTCCGCCGCCACTGCATCGACGTTGTCGGGAGCGATCTCCTGAACGCGATCGAGCTTCGCCTTCGCGCGCTGTGCATCGCGCGCCGCGCTCCAGGCGTCCTTCGCCGTACCGGCGAGCATCCCGCGCCGGCCGTAGGCGCTCCCGAGGATGAAGAGGGTCTCGACGTCGTCGGGCCTCGTCCTCAGGCGTGCCTCGCCCAGCCTGATCGCTTCCCCGAGCCAGCGCTCGAGCTCCCGGCGCGCCCGGTCATTCTGCCGGTCGTTGAGGAACAGCCACCAGTACGCTTCCGCCTTCAGGAAATACCCGACCGGATGATCGGGCAGGGCCGAGATCACGCGATCGAAGCGCGCCAGCGCCCCGTCATAATCGAAGCGGTAATAGTCCTCGACGCCGGCCCGGATCTCGACGACGAGAGGTCCGGGGGTCTCCTCCCAAAGACCGAGCGCGCCCTGCGCGCGGAGCGGCGTCCAGTGCAGCGCGCACACGAAGAGGACGGCGATCGTCGGGCTGAGGCGAATCGTCATGCGACTCCCGAACGGTGAGTCAACGGTTCTTCGGCGGGGGGCCCAGACCAAGCTCGCCTTGCTCGGGCGGATAGACAAGCCTGTCGCCCTCCTGACGCGCGAGATCCCACAACTGATGTGGTTCGCTCGTGCCTTCGTCGGCGATGTGATGCACGACGCCCCCGCGCGCGACCAGCTGATCGGCGAGCAGTCGTCGATGACAGCGCCACCACAGCGCTTCCGCGCACAGGATCGCGGTCGGCCCCTCGCCGGCCCATTCGATCAGCGCCTCCAGCGCATCGCGGAAGGCGTCCGTGCCGGCGTAGTCCGCATACTGCCGGAATCCCGGGCTCTCGAGACCGAGGTTCGGCGAGTCCGCCGGCGTGCCGCCTCGTCTTCCGCCGAGGTCCTCGAACCAGTGGTAGGAGATTCCCCGCGCCTCCAGGAAGGCGCTGAGGGTTTCGCGGTTGAACTGAGGGTTCCGCCGCGACGCCGGATAGCGGCGGACGTCCGCCACCTGACGCACCCCGTGAGCCCTGAGACGCGCGGCGAGCGCCTCGAGATCGAGGGTCGAATGCCCGACCGTCCACATCTCCGGCGGGACTTGACGTGCCGCGCGGCCGTGGGTACGCTCGCCGTCCATGCGCACGCCCTCGGGGTTCGCGTTCATGATCTTCACCTTGGCGCTCGCGACCGGATGCGGCAAGTCCGAGCCGGACGAGCCGTCCGCGGCATCGGACACGACGAGGGTCGCCGAAGCCCCGCCCGCGGAGGCCGACACGGCGGCGGTCTTCACGCCGGTCTCGCTGCCCGCCGACTTTCCCGCCGACTTCCCGCTCGCTCCCGAGAGCACGGTGGTGTCCGCGACCTCTACGCCCGACGAGGGGGGATCGTACAACGAGATCTCGATCGCCTCGAAAGGGGAGTCCGGGTCGAGCTATCAGTGGTACCGCAAGGCGCTGACCGATTCAGGCTGGCAGATCTCGAGCGAAGGACAGACCGACGAGGCCCGCACGCTCCACGCCACGCAGGGCGAGTCCTACGTCGACCTCACGGTCATGCCGCATCCCGATCGATCCGCGGGCTGGGTCCGCGTCAGCGCGTCGATCTGGAAAGCCGGGACATAGCGGTGCTCGACGCGAGCCAGGACGCCGCGCTCAAGGAGCGCATCGCCAACGGTTTCGTCGTCGAGTCGATGGACGAGATGACGCCCGGGTATCACAAGGCGCTCAAGATCCAGATGCTCGTCCAGGGCGACACCGAGCTCATGAGCGCGCCGGCCTACTACCTCGCGGCCAAGGACGCTCCGACGATCTCCAGCCGCATCGCTGTCAGCGCCGTGATCCAGGACGAGCTCGGCCACGCGAACATCGCCTACCGGCTGCTCGAGGACCTGGGCGAGGACAAGGAGCGGCTCGTCTTCGGCCGCGCCCCCCACGAGTTCAAGAACCCGTACGGCTTCGACCAGCCGCTCGAGAACTGGGCCGAGATGGCGGTCGCCAACGGCCTCTTCGACCGGGCCGGAATCGTGCTCCTCTCCGACGTGCACCAGAACACGTCCTACGGACCGCTCAAGCGCGCGCTCGTCAAGGTCGACAAGGAGGAGTACTTCCACCTCCGACACGGGGAATCGTGGATGCGCCGCCTGGCCAAGGCGGGCGGCGAGGTGAAGGAGATGCTCCAGCGCGCCGTCGACTGGATGTTCCCGACCGGGATCGAGTGGTTCGGCCTGCCCGACGAGCTCAAGCACCACTCCGGCCAGCTCGAGTACCGGCTCAAGGGGAAGACCAACGACGAGCTGCGCCAGACGTGGATGAGCTCGATCCTCCCGTTGTGCGAGGAGGTCGGGGTCGCGGTACCCGCGCACCTCGATGAAGAGACGGGCGAGTACGTGCTCGAGTACGACCTTCCCTGCGAGTTCGACCCCGAGGCCAAGCGCTGGCTCTTCGACGAGCCGATCAGCTGGGACGCGGTATGGGAGCGCTGGCGCGCCCGCGGTCCCATGAACGAGCGCTATACCGAGATGATCCAGGGTCGCAGAGACTCGCCGTTCCGCGCCGCCATGTCCGGGAACGGCGGCGCGGCGTAGCTTTCCAGCCATGCCTGCGACCCTCGAGCGGCGCGTCTGGGAGGCGCTCGCGCGGATCACCGATCCCGAGATGCCGGCCTCCCTGGTCGACATGGGAATGGTCTATCGCGTGGCCGTGGCGGGCGGCGTGGCGGAGATCGATCTCACGTTCACGTCCATCGGCTGCCCGGCCATGGACATGATCCTCGGCGATGTGCGCGCCGCCGTCGGCGCGATCCCGGGGATCGACCGTGTGGAGCTCGAGGTCGTCTGGTCGCCGCCTTGGACGAAGGAGCGCCTCACGACGCGGGGCCGGATTCTCCTGCGCGCGGCCGGACTCGCCATCTGATGGGTGGGCCCGAGCGGGTGTTCGAGGTCTTCGCGCGGATCGCTCCGGGCGACCCGATGTCCCACATCGGGACTCTCAACGCCCCCGGCATCGAGCTCGCCCGGGTGTACGCCTGGCGGATCTACGACGAAGAGGACTGGGCGGAGATGTGGGTCGCGCCGCGCGACGCGATCGTGTCGGCGCATCCGGATCACGACGGCCCGCTGACGGCCTCGGGCCGGGTCGGCGCGGGCGGGTCGGCGTGAACGCCGGAACCGAGCCCAGATCGACGCTCGTCGCGCTCAGCGACACCAAGCTCCTGCTCGGCTATCACTACGGCGAGTGGACGTTCGGCCCCCCGGCGATCGAAGCCGGGATCGCCGCGTGCTCGATGGCGCAGGAGGAATTCGGCCACGCGCGCCTCCTGAACGGAATCCTCAAGCGGGAGTTCGATCTCGAGATCGATCCGCTCGCGGACGAGCGGCCCCCGACGGCTTTCGCGTCGATCGCGTTCCTCGACCATCCCCTCGAGAACTGGGCCGACCTCGTGGCCGCAAACGCGGTCGTCGACCTCGCGCTGTCGCTGGTCCTCAGCTCCTTCGAAGGCGGGTCGTTCCAGCCGCTCGCGCGCGCCGTCCCCAAGATGCTCCTCGAGGAGCGCTTCCACGCCGAGCACGCGGAGGGGTGGGTGCGGCTGATCGACTCCGAGGCGGGTCCGGCGAGGGACGCGCTGCATCGCGCGCTCGCGCGTGCGGTCGCCGACGCGGCGGCGTTCTTCGGCCCGCCGGGGCATGACGCGGATCAAGTCGATTCGGGCCTCCGGACGGAGGACGACGACTCTCTCCGACGACGGCTTTGCGCGCGGATCGCGAAGCTGGTCGCGGACCCCGCCGCGATCGGACTCGACGCGGACGGCGTCGGTTGGTCGGCCGCGGGCCTCGAGTGGGCGGGTTGGGAGTCTGGTCGACGCCGCCTGGCTCCCGGGGGTCCGGACCAGGCGATGCTCGACGAGCTCCGCGGAACGAAGAATGTCGCCTTCAAGACCGCCTGAGGAGCGCGGGCTCCCCGCGGAGTCCTCCGTCCGCTGCCCGCATTGCGACTCTTCCGACGTCGAGCTGGAGGCGGCTTTCGGCGGCTCGCTGATGTCCCGGCAGTACTACTGCCGCTCCTGCCGCACGGTCTTCGAGTGGATCAAGTGGGAGCCCGCCGACCCTTCCGGGTGGCTGGAGGAATAGCCCCCCCGTCCGGAAGAGCGCGCCGCCGGCGCCAGGTCGCCAGCATGATCCCCGCGAGCACGCACGCCGCGCCGGCGAGAGTCGAGCGGGACAGTCGCTCGTCGAGCACGAGCCACCCCAGGGCGACGGCGACGATCGGGAACACGTACGTGATGAGCGCGAGCAGGCTGACCGGAACGACTTTGAGGATCCGGTAGTAGACGACGAAGGCGGTCACCGAGCCGAACAGGGCGAGGAAGAGCAGCGATCCGACCGCCGCCCCGCTCCACTCGATCACACGCGGGTCCTCGAACGCCAGGCCGATCGCGGTCAGAGCGAGCCCTCCGTAGGCCATCGGCAGCGTGGTCAGCGTGTACGGATGGAGCTCCTGTCCCCACTTCTTGACGCCGACGCTCGTCACGGCCGACGCGAGGGGCGAGACGAGGATGAGGCCCCCCGCCAGGGCGGTGCGGGGATCGTCCACCGTCAGATCCGAGCGGAAGATCACGGCCACGCCCGCGAACCCCAGGACGACGCCCAGCGCCTTCAACGG
>DATBJO010000013.1:0-38907 GCA_036556305.1 Gemmatimonadota bacterium | reverse complement strand
AGCAGACGCGCGGGGCGAGGCCGAAAGGAGAGCGGAACGACCGCGAAATTTCCGGAGAGCTGGCCGTCGAAGCGCCGCCGATCCTCGTAGTTGACGTAGATCCGGTATCGGTTCGCGGCGTCGACCCGGCCCAGGTGTACGACGAGGTGCGTGAGGTAGTTGTCGACCCCGGTGGCTTCGGGCATCAAGGCGGTGAGATCGATCGCTATGCGCATGGCGGGATGCATGATCGGGGGATCAGCCTAACCCGCCGGCGGGGCGCATTCCAGAGCGCTTGACCCGCTCGCCGCGCGCGGGCTACGTTGGCGCCCGTGAACCACGCGGTCATCCTCGCGGGCGGCGTGGGAGAGCGGTTCTGGCCCGCCTCGACGCCCGAGCGACCCAAGCAGCTCCTCCCCTTGATCTCCGATCGCACGATGGTGCGCGAGACGGCGGACCGGCTGGAGGGCCTGATCCCGCCGGAGCGATGGCTGGTCCTGACGGGCGCCGCGATCGCCGGCCGGATCGCCGCCGAGCTCCCGGAGATGCCGCGCGACCACGTGATCGGGGAGCCGGAGCCCAAGAACACCGCCGCCGCGATCGGTCTCGCCGCGGGTCTCCTCGCCGCGCGCGACCCCGACGCGATCCTCCTCGTTCTCCCCGCCGACCACGCGATCGGAAACCCGAAGGCGTTCCGCGCCACCGTCGAAGAAGGCCTCCAGCTGGCGGCCGAAGAGCCCGTCATCGTCCTGTTCGGCGTCGTCCCCGACCGTCCCGAGACGGGCTACGGCTACGTGCGGCGCGGCGATCCGATCCGCGCGCGCTCGGTCGAGGCGTTCGAGGTCGCCTCGTTCGAGGAGAAGCCCGACGCGCCGACCGCGCGCGCCCTCGTGCAGGACGGCCTCCACACCTGGAACAGCGGGCTCTTCTGCGGACGCGCGAAGGTCTTCCTCGAGGAGTACGCCGAGCACCTCCCGCTCATGCGCCGGACGATCGACTCGGCGGTGGTGGCCTGGAGCGCCGATCCGCGCGCCGCGCTCGAAGGCTTCTATGCGGCCGTCGAAGCGACTTCCATCGACTACGGGATCATGCAGCAGACCGATCGCGCGGTCGTCATGCCGGCCGCGAAATGGGACTGGGACGACGTGGGATCGTGGGAGGCCCTCGCGCGATGGATCGAACCCGACGCCGACGGAAACGTCGTGGTCGGCGACGTCGTCCTCGAGGAGTGTCGCAACGTCATCGCGTGGTGTCCCACCGGCCGGCTCTCGGCGCTGGGGATCGAGGACTGCGTGATCGTGCAGAGCGGAGAGGAGACGCTGGTCGTCCCGCGCGACCGCCTGGACGACCTCAAGCCGTTCGTCCGATCGATCGGCGACGGCCGCGCGCGGCGATGAAGCGCGCGGGGCTCCTGGTCCTCGTTCTGGCCGTGGGCTGCATGCCGGCGCGGTACCGCGAAGAGCCCCCGCCCCCGGAAGCAAAGCCGGCCGCGGAGCCCGCGCGGAACGCCGGCGCGGGAGCCGCCGGGGGATCCACCGTCGTGGGGCACGTGGCGCCGGACGGGACTCTCGTGGCTGATACGATCGCGCGGGCGGTTCCCGACACCGCGCGGGTCGAGCGCGAGACCGTCGTGACCGGCGAGATCCGCCCCGCCGCGGAGCTCGAGACGGCCGCGCCCCTGGCGGCCGGGCCGACGGCAGGACTGGATACGGGCACGCTGGAGACCGGCTGGCGCGTCCAGCTCTACGCCTCGCGAGCCGAGGCCGAGGCGGGGGCCGAGGCGACCCGCGCGCGGAGCGCCCTCCGCGACGAGGTCCCGGTCTACGTCGAGTGGGACGATCCCTGGTACAAGGTCCGGGTCGGCGACTTCGCCGACCGCGCCGCCGCCGATCGGATTCGCGAGCGGCTGGTCGACCTCGGCTGGCCCGAGGCGTGGTCGGTGCGGACCACGATCCGGACGGCGCCGTGAGCGTCCCCCTCGTCCTGCTCGACCCGCCGCGCGAGCCCTTCTGGCCGCTGGCGGCGACCCGTCCCGCGGCCGACCTCCTCGCCGGCACCCGGACCTTCCGCGCGCGCTGGGCCGACCGGCACGGCCCGCTCGGGGCGCTGCTCTGCGACGAGGACGTGGCCGGCTGCGCGTTCCGCTCCGGGGATCCGCCCGCCGTCAACTCGCCCCCCGCCACGAGCGCGGGCTGGAAGGTGGCCGTGGCCTCCTGGATTCCGCCGCGTCGCTGGTCGTTCGGCGACGAGAACGCGGAGTACCGCCGTGGCGGCGTGCCGGTCGCGTGGCGGCTGGACGCGAGCCGCGCGAAGGAGATCGCCGCGCGGATCGGCGGCCCGCTCTGGGGCGGCTCGCTCCTCGACGCCGCGCTCGACCTGGGTCTCCCGCACGTCGAGGCGGGCGGCACGCTCTGCTCGTCGATCTGGGACGCGATGGCCGCCAATCCCGAGCTCGTCGGCTACGACGCCGACGACTTCGAGCGCGGGGGATCGTTCACGGGAGTCGACCCATCGGTCCTCCTGGGCGAGGACCTCCTCGTCGGGCCCGGCGTGGCGATCGGTCCGTTCGTCGTCCTCGACGCGCGCGAAGGCGCGATCATCCTCGACCAGGATGCGCGGATCGAGGCGCATTCGCTCCTGCGGGGGCCCCTCTACGTCGGGCCTTCGAGCGTCGTCCTCGGCGGAGAGGTCGGACACGGCACGTCGATCGGCGCCCATTGCAGGGTGCGGGGCGAGGTCGAGCAGTCGGTCTTCCAGGGATTCTGCAACAAGGCCCATGACGGCTTCATGGGGCACTCGTTCGTCGGCGAGTTCGTGAACCTGGGCGCCTCCACGGTGACGAGCGACCTCAAGAACACCTACGGGCCGGTGCGGGTGGACGGCCCCGAGGGACGGATCGACACCGGCCTCCTCAAGGTCGGCGCCTTCCTCGGCGATCACGTGAAGACCGGGATCGGCGCGCGCCTGACCTGCGGCGCGCGGATCGGGCCCGGGAGCCACCTGTTCGGGAGCGGCGTCTCACCCGCGTGGCTTCCCGATTTCTCGTGGGACGACGGCGCGGCGAGGGTGCGGGTCCGGATCGACGCCTTCCTGTCGACGGCGGAGACCGCCATGCGCCGCCGCGATCAGAGACCGACCGACGGAGAGCGGGCCCTCTGGACCCGCCTCCAGGAGTCGGCCACGGGATCGACCTGAGCCGCCGTTGCTCCGCCGGTCGAGCGGCCGGTATCTTGAGCTCTGCACCGTCCCGAAAACGGCTCTCCGCCTCGACCTGCGACCGATCGCCCCCATGCGCATCTTCCTGACCGGTATCGACGGGTTCGCGGGCCGGCACCTGGCGGGGCTCCTGGCGGGGAGCGGGCACGACGTCGTGGGCTCGTCGCTCGAGCCGGGGGAGATCCTCGACGGCGTCGAGCGGGTGTGGTCGTGCGACGTCCGCGACCCCGATCGCGTCGAATCCGTGATCGCCGAGGCCGGGCCCGACGCTCTCGTCCATCTCGCGGGGCAGACCAGCGTGGCGGCGGCGTTCCGGCGCCCGGGCGAGACGTTCGCGGTGAACGCGCTCGGCACGCTGCACGTGCTCGAGGCCTGCCGGCAGGCGGGGGTGGAGCGGGTCCTCGTCGTCACGTCGAGCGAGATCTACGGCCGGCGATCGGCGGAGGAGGGCCCGGTGTCGGAGAGCGCCCGTCTGGCCCCGGTGACGCCCTACGGCGCGAGCAAGGCGGCGCAGGACCTGATCGGGGCCCAGTACTGGCGCGGCTACGACCTGCAGGTCATCCGCGCCCGCGCGTTTCCGCACACCGGACCCGGCCAGGATCCGCGCTTCGTGTTCCCCTCGGTCGCCCGCCGGATCGCGCGAGCGGAGGTGGGTCGCGGGCCGGCGGTGCTCGAGATCGGGAACCTCGATCCCACGCGGGACGTATCGCATGTCCGCGACGTGGTCGAGGCATATGCCGGGCTCCTGCGGCAGGGCGCGGCGGGCGAGGCGTACAACGTCTGCAGCGGCGTGGGGTGGACGATCGGAGAAGCCCTCGGGGCGCTGGCGTCGCTGTCGAGCGTGGAGATCGGATTCGAGGTCGACTCACGCCGCCTGCGCCCGGCCGAGGTCCCGTGGATGGTCGGTGACCCGGCGCGGGCCCGGGAGAGGATCGGCTGGACGGCCACTCGTCGATGGGAGGAGACGGCGCGCGACCTGCTCGACCACTGGCGTGAGCGGGTGGCGCGCGAGACTTGACATGGAAAGGGAACATGACCCTGCGGTATAGCGCGAATCGATCGCTGCGCGTTGCCCTGCTGCCGATTCTGGTCGCGGCGAGCCTCGCTGCGTGCGACGAGGGCAATCCGTTCCGCAACACGACTCCGCAGGTATTCAGCGGCGAGGACCAGATCTGGGAGCTCGGACTGGCATCCTTCCCCAGCGGATGGGATTTCTCGACGGCGCAGCGGATCTTCGTCGGCACCGACGAGATCAACGGCGGGGACGGTTCCTTCCTCCTCGATGCGCGGTCGGACGGCACGCTCGTCTTCCGTTCGTTCTCCACGTTCCTGGCTCCCGGGCTTTCCAACGTGAGGACCGGAATCCGCGACCTGGGAGCGATCCCGTACGAGTCGGTCGAGGAGGTTCCGGACGGCGGATACAGCGACGTCAACGACTCCACCGGAGTCGCCGTCCAGGCCGGTCACGTGTACGCGTTCCGCATCACGCAGGAGCAGGGAGGGATCCTGCCGATCAACTACGCCAAGCTCGAGGCGATCCAGGTCGGGACCCAGTTCCCGGGCCAGCCGCAGTCCAGGTTCGTGGTCTTCCGCTGGGCGTATCAGGTGCAGCCCCTGAATCGGCGGGTGGTGGAGTGATGCTCGACGTCCGGCTGCTGCGCGAGGAGCGCGAGCTCCTCGGCGAGGGGCTCGGCAAGCGGGGCGAGCCGGTCGATGTCGAGCGGCTGGTCCGCCTCGACGAGGAGTACCGCCGACTCCTGGCCGAGAGCGAGCGGCTCAAGGCGGAGCGCAACGCGCGCTCGAAGGAAATCGGGGAGATGATGCGCGCCGGCCGCGAGGACGGGGTCGAGGCGCTCAAGACCCGCATGCGCGAGGTCGCGGATCGGATCAAGGCGCTCGACGAGCAGGCGAGCGCGCACAAGGACACGCTCGATTCGCTGCTGCTCGAGATCCCGAACCTGCCGCATCCGTCGGTGCCCCCCGGAGGTCCCGAGGCGAACCAGCTCGTCCGCGAGTGGGGAGAGCCGCCGAGCTTCGACTTCGAGCCGAAGCCCCACTGGGACCTCGGCGCCGCGCTCGGGATCCTCGACCTCGAGCGGGCGTCGAAGATCTCGGGCTCCGGGTTCGTGGGGCTCGCCGGCGCGGGCGCCGCGCTCTCGCGGGCGTTGATCGCGTTCATGCTCGATCGCCACCGCGCGAACGGCTACCGCGAGATCGCTCCGCCGTATCTGGTGAACGCGGCGACGGCCACGGCGACCGGGCACCTGCCGAAGTTCGCGGAGCAGCTGTACACCTGCGATCGCGACGAGCTGTACCTGATCCCGACCGCGGAAGTGCCCATCATGGGCTGGCACCGGGGCGAGATCCTGGAGGCGGGGGATCTGCCGCTCCGCTATTGCGCGCACACGCCTTGCTTCCGGCGCGAGGCCGGCGCCGCCGGGCGCGAGACGCGCGGCCTCATCCGCGTGCACCAGTTCGACAAGGTCGAGCTGGTCGCGATCACGACTCCGGAAACCTCCTACGACGTGCACGAGTCGCTGACCCGCGACGCCGAGGCGATCCTCCAGGCGCTCGAGCTTCCATATCGGGTGCTCCTCCTCGCCGCTGGCGACATGGGGAACGCCGCGGCGAAGACCTACGACATCGAGGTCTGGGCCCCGGGCGTGGGCATGTGGCTCGAAGCCTCGTCGTGCTCGAACTGCGAGGCGTATCAGTCGCGGCGCGCGGAGCTGAGGTTCCGGGCCGAGGGATCGAGCGGGACGCGGTTTCCGCACACGCTGAACGGCTCGGGCGTGGCGCTGCCGCGGACGATGATCGCCCTGCTCGAGAACCGGCAGAACGCGGACGGGACGGTGACGGTGCCGCCGGTCCTGCGCTCCTACCTCGGCGGCCGCGAGCGCCTGGAGCCGGGTGCCGCCTGACCTGACTCCCGGGAGAACTCCGACGCGCACGTCGATCACGCCGCCGCACGCCTGGCCGCGCGTCTGGCCGATCGTCGCGGTGGTGGCGTACCTCGCCCTATTCATCGGATACGCGTGGTTCACGCGCGCGCTGGTGGGCGACATCCGCGAGGACACCGAGCGTCTTGCGACCTTGTACGCGCGCGCCCTCCGCGTCACGTCGGCCGAGGACGCGCAGCTCCTCCTGTTCGAGGAGGTGATCCAGAACTTCCCGTATCCGGTGATCCTCACCGACGAGCTCGGCAATCCCACCGCGTTCAAGAACCTGGATCTCGACATCGACAGCCAGACCGGGCCGTGGAGCCCCGTCGATCGGCTGGCGCTCAGGCAGGAGGCGGCCCGCATGGACCGGATCGCGGACCCCTATCCCGTCCTCGACGAGAGCGGAGCCGTGATCCAGCGCATCCACGTCGCGGAGGCGGGCACGATCACGCTGCTGCGCTATCTGCCGTACATCCAGGCGCTGGGTCTCGCGGCCATCGGTCTCATCGCGTTCTGGCTGATCCGCTACAACCTGCGCGTGCAGCGCGGGCAGATCTGGGTCGCGATGGCGCGGGAGAGCGCGCACCAACTGGGGACGCCGCTGTCGTCTCTCTACGGCTGGGTGGAACTCCTGAAGGCCGAGCGCTCGGCCGTCGTGCCGGCAGGCGGGGACCACGCGGGGGACGAGCGCCGCGAGGTCGACACCGCCGCGGCCTTGCGGTCCATGGAGCAGGATCTCGACCGGCTGACGAAGGTCGCGAACCGCTTCGAGCTGATCGGCCGGAATCCGCAACTCGCTTCGCTCGACCTGCATGAGGTGGTGCGCGATCTCGAGGAGTACTGCCGCGCCCGTCTCCCGCGTCGCGGGCGGGCGATCCGGCTGACTACCGAGTACCGGTCCGCCCCGCGGGTCGCGGCGAACCGCACGTTGCTCGAGTGGGCGCTCGAGAACCTGGTCAAGAACGCGGTCGATGCGCTTCAGGCCTCGGGCGGCGAGATCGCGCTCAGGGTCGCGCCCGGCGCGAGTCCCGGCACGGTCGTCGTCGAAGTGTCCGACGACGGCCCCGGCGTCCCGTGGTCACTCCGGAAGCGGATCTTCGAGACCGGCGTCTCGACCAAGTCGCAGGGCTGGGGGGTGGGTCTTTCGCTGGCGCGGCGGATCGTGGAGGAGAACCATCAGGGCTCGCTCGAGCTCGTAACCGCCGAGCCGGGCGCCGGAACGACGTTCCGGGTCACGCTGCCGGCCAGCGAACCGTGACCGGGAACCTGAATCCGGCCCAGCTCGAGGCGGTGACGCACGGGCCGGGACCGCTTCTCGTCCTGGCGGGAGCGGGGAGCGGGAAGACCCGCGTCCTGACCCACCGCATCGCGTGGATGATCCTCGAGCACGACGTCCAGCCGCGATACATCCTGGCGGTCACGTTCACGAACAAGGCCGCCGGGGAGATGAAGGAGCGCGTGCTCACGCTCCTCGCGGACCGCGCGGAGGGGATCCAGGGACTCTGGATCGGGACCTTCCACTCCGTCTGCGCGCGGATCCTGCGCCAGATCGCCGACCGGTTCGACTATCCGCGCTCGTTCACGATCTACGACGGGGACGACTCGCTCCAGCTCCTCAAGCAGGTGATGGACGCGATGAGCTGGTCGATCGGATCGCTCGACGCCTACGGCCTGAGGGGTCGCATCTCGGACGCGAAGAACCGCCTCCTCTCGCCCGAGCAGTACGCCGCGATCCACCACGGCCACGTGGAGGACGCGGTCGCCGAGGCGTACCGCCGCTACCAGGCCACGCTGCGCGCCAACCGCGCGTTCGATTTCGACGACCTGCTCATGCAGACCGTCGTCCAGCTGCGCGAGGACGACGCGCTCCTCGCGTCCTTCCGCCGCAAGTTCCGCCACGTCCTCGTCGACGAGTACCAGGACACGAACCACGCGCAGTACCAGTTCGTCAAGCTCCTGACCGAGGAGCACCGCTCGATCACGGTCGTCGGCGACGACGACCAGTCGATCTACGGATGGAGGGGCGCCGACATCCGGAACATCCTCTCGTTCGAAGACGACTTCCCCGAGGCGGTCTCGATCCGGCTCGAGCAGAACTACCGCTCGACGGGCAGGATCCTCGACGCCGCGCACGCGATCGTGGAGAAGAACCGCGAGCGCAAGCCCAAGAAGCTGTGGACCGAGCGCGAGGCGGGAGAGCCGCTGGTCGTTCACGGGGCGGCCGACGCGGAGAGCGAGGCCGAGTGGGTCGCGCGGACGATCCTCGGGCTCCAGCGCGACGGCCGCTCGGCCTCGGACGTCGCCGTCCTGTACCGCACGAACTCGCAGTCGCGCGCGCTGGAGGAGGGGATGCGGCGCCGCGGTCTCCCGTACGTGATCGTGGGCGGGACCCGGTTCTACGAGCGTGCGGAGGTCAAGGACGCGCTCGCGTATCTCCGGATCCTCGCGAATCCCGCCGACGACTGGTCGATGACCCGCGTGCTCGGCGTGCCCAAGCGCGGGATCGGCGCCGTCACGCTGAAGGCGCTCGAGGACGTCGCCCATGAGCGCGGGACGGGCCTGGCCGGGGCGCTCATCGATCCGGCGCTCGTCCTCCAGGTCAACGCCCCGACCCAGGCCGGTCTCCGGGAGCTGGCCGGGCTCCTGGCGGAGTTTCGCGCGCGGGCGGAGGCCGAGCCGGCCGGCGCGTGGGTCGCGGAGTACCTGGAGAAGGCGGGACTCTTCTCCCACTACCGGGCGCTCAAGGACCCGCGCCGGGAGGACCGGATCGAGAACCTCTACGAGCTCGTGGCCGGCGTGCAGACGTTCAGCCTGGAGCGTCCCTCGAGCCCCGGCGAAGGCGACCTCACGGCGTTCCTCGAGGAGGTGAGCCTGCTGACCGACCTCGACACCGCGGCCGTCGGCGGCGGCGTCGTGACGCTCATGACGCTCCACAACGCGAAGGGGCTCGAGTTCCCGGTCGTGTTCCTCGCGGGCTGCGAGGAGAACCTGTTCCCGCTGACGCGCGCGCTCGAGTCGCCGCGCGAGTACGAGGAGGAGAGACGGCTGTTCTACGTCGGCCTCACCCGCGCCAAGGATCGGGTCTATCTGAGCTACGCCCACGAGCGGTATCGCTGGGGTCAGAGCACGGTGGCCGGCCCGTCCCCGTTCCTCTCCGAGCTGCCCGAAGACCTCGTCGTGTGGGAGGAGGAGCCCCTGAGCCGCTGGGGCGGCTGGCACGGCCGGCGGACGTCGTTCGGCTTCGGCGGCGGCTCGGGCTCGGGTTCGGGCGAAGCCTCCGGGGCCTCGGCCTGGGACACGATCGCGGTCGACGACCCGGCAGGCGACTCGGTCGAGCCCGACGAGGTCTCGGACCTCTCGCCGGCCTTCCGCCCCGGCGAGCGGGTCGCCCACCGCGAATTCGGTCCCGGGACGATCAAGGCCGTGAGCGGGGCCGGCCGGGACCTCAAGGTCACGGTCCGGTTCGACCGGGCGGGGGAGAAGCGGCTCGTCGCCCGCTTCGCCCGACTCGAGCGGGAGTGGTAGGCCTATCGTCCGGGCATGAAGCTTGCCATTATTGGTGCAGGCTAAACCCAACTACTACAATCAGGGTTTCAGCGCATTGGCTTCCACGGAGCAGGCGAGGCGGTGACGATACCGGAACGAAACTCGGAGGCGGAGCCGCGACTCAATCCGCAGATGGCGATCGAGCTCATCCTCGCGCGCCAGTTGATCAGTTATCTGAGTGTTCCGATGTTCCTCGTCGATCCCAAGGGAGACCTCCTGTACTACAACGAAGCCGCGGAGGCGATACTCGGGATCCGGTTCGAGGAGACCGGCCGGATGCTCCGCGAGGAATGGTCCCACGTGTTCACTCCGACCGACGTGGAGGGTCGGGCGATCGAGCCCGAGAGCCTCCCGCTCGTCGTCGCGCTCGATCACGGCCGGCCGGCGTGGGCGGAGATGTTCATCCAGGGTCTCGACGAGAGCGATCGGCACATCCAGGTCATCGGGATCCCGATCATCGGCCTCGCGGGCAAGCGCCTCGGGGGGCTGGCGATCTTCTGGGAGGTCGCATAGGCGTCACCGTCACCCCGTGGGGGACGCGCGGCTCGCTGCCCGCGCCGGGACCCGAGAGCAGGCGCTACGGCGGGAACACGTCGTGCGTCGAGGTGCGCTGCGACTCCGGGACGCTTCTCGTTCTCGACGCCGGAACCGGGATCCGCCGGCTGGGCGCGGCCCTCAAGAGCGGCTCGCCGTGCGAGAACGGGCTCTCGAACCGGATCGACATCCTCCTGAGCCACCTGCACATGGATCACATCCAGGGCCTCGGGTTCTTCAAGCCGCTCTACAACAGCGAGATGGAGATCCACATCTGGGGTCCCGCCTCGAGCGCCCGGCCGCTGCGCAGCCGCCTCAGCCGCTACCTGTCGCCGCCGCTCTTCCCGGTGCACCTGCGGAGCCTGCCGAGCCGCATCTCGCTCCACGACGTCCCGAAGGAAGATCTGGAGGTGGGAAACTTCCGGGTGACGTCCGCGTTCGTCTGCCATCCGGGAGCCACGGTCGGTTTCCGGATCGAATCCCCGGACGGAGTGATCACGTACCTCCCCGACCACGAGCCCGCGCTCGGAGTCGAGGACTTCCCCGGGGATCCCGAATGGACCTCGGGCTATTCGCTCGCGAAGGGAGCCGACCTCCTGATCCACGATGCCCAGTACACGGACCGGGAATACGCGACTCACGTGGGATGGGGGCACAGCTCCGTCAGCCAGGTCGTGGCGTTCGCCGAGCTGGCGGAGGTCGAGCACGCCGTTCTGTTCCACCACGATCCGGTGCGGGAGGACGACGAGCTCGAGGCGATCCTCGCCGAGTCGCGGACGAAGCACAGGAACTCGCCGGTCTCGATCTCGGTGGCCGCGGAGGAGCGGAGCTACCGCCTGGAGAACGGCGCCGTGAAGGTGGCGCCGATCTTCACTCCCTCCTGAGCCCCTTCATCCGGATGACGCCCTGCCGCCCTTCCTCGGCGAGGGCGGCGACCTCGGGGTCGGGCGAGTCGAACGCGTTCACGAACTCCTCGTACGCCGCGAGCGCCTTCTCGCGGTCGCCGAGGTCCTCGTAGATCTTCCCGAGCTCGAGCTGGGGGATGGGCGTGTTCGTGATCGACTCGTAGTAGGGAACCGCCTCGGCGGGTCGCCCCAGGTCCACGAGGAGCTCGGCGGTCCACCATCCGACCGTCTGGTTGACGATCCACTCGCCGAACTGCCCTGCGATCCGGGGGCGGACGGTCTGGAGCTTCCGCAGGGCCTCCTCTCGCCGACCCGCGCGCAGGTCGCGATACGCGGCGAGCGCCTCCACCATCGCACTCGTCGTGCCGGCGGCGGTCGAGTCGCCGGCGGCGAGCTGGCGGGCTCCGAGATCCTCCATCCGTCGGACCAGAGCTGCGGTCTCCGCGGACCGATCCCTGTCGAGCGCCCAGACCGCGGCCAGCAGCAGGGAAGACGAATCCGTTGAGTCGACGGCGCCGGGCGCGAGCGCCTGGTCCATCACGTCGGCGGGAAGAGGGATCCCCTGGAGGTGGAACCAGTACGCGGAGTATCCCATCCAGTGGGGCCGAATGTCGGGGTCGTCGAGCGACTCGAGGCCGGCATGCATCCGCCCGCGACCCATCCGCGCCCACACCGACATGACGGGCCCCCAGTTCGGGTTTGTGCTGCGCCGCGCCTGGATCTCGCCGAGCCGCTCCTGAGCCGGGAGGAAGCGCGGACCCCAGAGCTGGGCCGCGAAGAGGGAGAAGGGAGAGAACGAGGTCGTCGTGTCGAGAGCGGCCCAGGCCCGCTCGGAGGCCGCCGAGTCCGCGTAGGCGATCTGCCAGGCAAGGCGGGCGCGGAGGACGAACATGCTCTGCGGGGCCAGGAGGGCCAGCGAGTCGGTGAACGCGCGCGCCCGCGCGCTGTCGTCGTACGCGCTAAAGGCCAGGTCCGAGCGGTGGATCCACGCCGGTCCGAAGCCCGGATCGAGCTGGAGCGCGCGGGCGAACGCCGCGTCCGCCTCCTGGCGCTTCACGTTCGCCTGGTCGTTGTAGTGGTAGATGAACTCGCCGAGCGTGTACCACGCTTCGGGGTCGTCGGGATACCGGCGGGTCGCGAGCCGGGCGAGCTCGAGGCCGTCGAGGGTGCCGCGCTGGATCGCGAGGTCGGACCGGACGAGGAGCGCCTCGCGCTCCGGCAACCGGTCCGCGAAGCGCGCCGCGCGCTCGATCGCGCCGGTGGCGAGCTCGCTCGTGATCGACTCCGCCCAGCCGTAAGCGGTCGACAGCCGGAAGAGGGCGAGCGCGAAGGTCGAGTCCGCCTCGACCGCGCGCTCGTAGGCCGGGACCGCGGCATCGAAGTCGCCTCGCCGGTAAAGGACCTCTCCTTCCATGAACGCCTTGAGGGCCGGGAGCGACGTCGTCGTCGCGCGCGCCAGGCTGACGCCACCGACGGCGGCCGGATCCCCGCCGATCGCGCGCAGGATCTCGATCGAGAGCCGGTCGACGAGCATGAACACGCTGTCCTGCGCGCCCTCCACGGTACCCGAGCCGAGCTTCGCGCCCCCCTGAACGTCGTACACGTCCGCGCTCAGCCGCACGCCGCTACCGATCGAAACCACGCTCCCCAAGAGCGCGAACCGGGCGCCCGCCTTGCGGCCGATCTCGAGCGCCGTCTCGAGATCGGGATCCTCGCCCCCGAGCTCGCGCCAGCGGGCGAGGACGGTCCGGCTGTCGATCGCCCGCAGGCCCCCGGCGCCGTCCAGGTTCGTCGACAGCAGGTCGACCATCCCCTCGCGCCACTCCTCCAGCCCCGCGCCCTGGACGGAGAAGGGGAGCACCGCCAGCCCCGGGGCGGCCTCCGCGACCGCCTCGTCCGGGCTGAAGCTCCGGCCCCGGTCCTTGATCACGACGTAGAGCCCGGCGAGGCCGAAGAGGAGCGAAAACGCGAACACGCCGCCGGCGATCGCGCGGCTCCAGGTCAGGTGGGGAAGGCGGCCACGGGCCAGTGAGCGGCCGGCGTCGCCGAGCGCGAGGTCCCAGGCGCCGGGCGCATGCGCCGCCCGCGCCCGGGGGCGCGTCTGGACCCAGGCGGTCGCGGCCACGATGACGAGCCCGACGAGGAGGAGAGCGAGCGCGACCGGAGCGAGCCAATCCGGGAGGCCGAACGACTCGATCAGCGCGCCCGTCAGCTGGACGACGATCCAGGAGGCGACGAGGTACAGGAAAACGACGACGGGAACGGCGGCGCCTCCCAGCTTCGCGAGCAGACCCTCGCGACGAGGCCCGGGCTCATGGGCCGGGATCGGCGACCATTCCGCCGCCGCCGCGGGGTCGATCCGCGCCGCATAGGACTCCACCGGCCCGTCGATCCCCTTGAGAGTCCGGGACCCGAGCGGCTCGAACGAGAACTCCGGACGCGGCTTCAGCTGACGCCAGACGTCGCCGCTGACGAGGACCTGACCCGGCTCGGCCGCGGCCTGGAGCCGCGAGGCGACGTTGACGCCGTCGCCGTACAGGTCGCCGTCCTCGGTGGCGACGACGTCGCCGACATGGAGGCCGATCCGCAGATCGCGCGCGCCATGGCGCTCGGTCTCGCTGCGCTCGACGAACCTCTCCCGCACGGCGATCGCGGAACGCACGGCGTTGTCGGTGCTGGAGAACTCGGCCAGCGCGCCGTCGCCCAGGAACTTGATGATCCGGCCGCCGCCGGCGGGGACGACCTCGCGGCAGACGGCCTGCAAGAGCCGCACGACCGCCACGGCCTCGCCCTCGTTCTCCGACATGAGCCGGCTGTAGCCGACCACGTCGGCGAACCACACGGCGGCAAGGCGATGGGTCAGACCGGCCATCAGACTCGTGTCTCTTTCTCGGGAGTGCGGGGAGATCCCCCGTGGATCACGAAGATGGGGTCCGGGACCTGGCGGAGCAAGGACGGATCGACGGCCGGCGCCCCTATCGTCTCACTCGGTGTCCACCCCGTAGACCTCCGGCACGAGGTTCTGCTCCTCGAACGGAGTCCGGACGTACTTGTCTTTCCTCTTGCTCTTGTTCTTGGGCCGGGGCGGAAGATCGATCTTGGGGCGCACCGTGAGATCGTCGTAGGGGATCTGCTGAAGGAGATGCGCGATGCAGTTCAGGCGCGCGTGCTTCTGGACTTCCGCGTTCACGACGAACCACGGCGCCTGCGGGATGTCGGTGTGGGCGAACATCTCGTCCTTCGCGCGGCTGTATTCGATCCATTTGGACCGCGCTTCGAGGTCCATGGGACTCAGTTTCCAGCGCTTCAACGGATCGTCCATGCGCTCCTGGAAGCGCCTCTCCTGCTCCTCCTCGCTGACCGAGAACCAGTACTTGATCAGGATGATTCCGTTGCGGATCAGCATTTGCTCGAACTCGGGACACGACCGCAGGAACTCCTGAAACTCCTCCTCGGTGCAGAATCCCATGACGCGCTCGACTCCGGCGCGGTTGTACCAACTGCGATCGAAGAGGACCATCTCGCCCGCCGCGGGGAGATGGTTCACGTAGCGCTGGAAGTACCATTGAGAGCGCTCGCGCTTGGTCGGGGCCGGAAGCGCCACGACGCGGACGACGCGAGGGTTGAGCCGCTCGACGATGCGCTTGATCACGCCCCCTTTTCCGGCGGTGTCCCGACCCTCGAAGACGACCACGACCCTGAGCCCCTCGTGTCGGATCCACTCCTGGAGCTTGGCGAGCTCGAGCTGGAGCTTGGCGAGCTCGCGCTCGTAGACCTTGTTGCGGATCTTCGTCCGCGGCTCGTCGTCCTTCTTCTTCTTCTTCTTCTTCTTCTTCTTGCCCTCCTTCTTCTCCTTTTTCGGCCGCTCGTTCCTGTCTCCGATGGCTGCCGCGGCGGTCGCCCGGCCGCTCGTTCGGTCGTCCTGCTTCATGGCGATGGTCCTCGAACCGGCGAAGGGGTCGAAATCGATGCTCGAAAGAGGCTCAGAGGATCGGGTCCCCGGAACCGAAAGTCAAATCGGTTCTAGCTCTGAGGAAGGTCTGAAAACCGGGTGAGAACGCCCTCGATCCTGGCCTTCAGGTCCTCGTGGACCTCCAGGATCGAGCGGTCGCCGTCGATGCGGTCGATCGCGAATCGGCCCATGAGGGGTTCGAACTGATCGCGCATCGCCCGCTGATACAGCATGAAGCTCAGGAACCAGTCGCGGGCGAGACCCAGGTCCATGCCGGACTCCCAGTAGTCGAGCTGGCCGCGGGACGAGAGCGTACGGTCGAGGATGTTCTCCGCCGAGGTATCGAGCAGGTAGACCGCGTCCGGGACCACGGCCATCGAGTACAGGGGCTCCAGCCACTCGTAGGGAGCGCCGCGGACCATGTCCCGCGCCATGAGGGTGAAGATGTACCGGTCGGCGAGCACGACCGAACCCGCCCTCAGGGCAGGCAAGATCCGATTCTCCAACTGATCGTAGAAGTCGGTCGCGTAGAAGAGCGCCATGGTGCGCGGGCTCATGACGTTGCCGTTCTTCGCCTGCTCGAGCTCGTTGGCGACCAGCTTGCTCCGCTTGAGACCCATCTGCTCGACGGCGTATCCCTGTTGCTCCAGCCAGCGCGACAGAAGCCAGATCTGGGTCGAGCGGCCGGAAGAGTCGGGCCCCTCGACCACGATCAGCAATCCACCCAGCTCCTCCATGTCGATGCCGGGGATCGTGTGCCGATAGGTGCGATGACTCACCATTCGTTCCCCGCGTCCATCAGATCCTCTTCGAAGACGGGCGGAGGGATTCCGTACCGGTCGTGCACCACGCGCTCGATCTGGGACGGGTACGAGCTCAGATCGATGCGGTCCTGGATGAGCTTCCGGGCGAACTGCTGCTGCTCGTGGATCGGCTGCGTGGCGTCCATCGAGACGAATCCGAACTCTTCGACCATGTCGGCGTAATTCCGTGTGATCCGGTCCTGGAAGATCCGGAATCCCTCGCGCAGATCGATGGACAGCCCGAGGTCCATGCCGGCTTCGAAGTAGTTCGGCTCCTTGCGGGATTTCGTCAGCCGATCGAGCGCGACTTCGACCGGAACGTGATACCAGAACGTGATGTCGGGAGGCCGAGCGAAGCCGTAGACCTCCCGCAGCCACGCGGGGTCGCACCCGCGAGCCTTGTCCCGGGCGTAGGACGTGTACACGTAGCGGTCGCACAGCACGATGTACCCGGCCTTCAGCATGGGCAGGATCTGCCGCTCGTAGCGGTCCGCGAAATCGGTCGCATGGATCAGACAGAACGTCGTCGGCGTCAGCAGCAGCCGGCGCTTGCCCTTCTTCGTCGCTTCCATGACCAGCGGACTCGAGTTCCATTCGCTGAAGAAGACGCGGCACCCGAGCCCGACGAGCCACTTGTGCATGAGGTCGATCTGAGTGGACTTGCCGGAGCCGTCGACGCCCTCGACCGCGATCAGCCGCCCCGGCACCGTGGGTCTCGAGGGCCGATTCACTTCCTCACCGCCTCTGCGACCACGATCTCGAGATCGAAAGTCTTCTCGAACAGGGCCTTTTTCCGCTCGATCGCCCAGCGTTCGAGCTCGAAGTCGCCCTCTCCCTCGAGCTCGATCACGATACGCTCGTCGTCGATCTCGACAGTGATGTCGCTCACGTTCTGCACGTGTTCCCGGTCCAGCGCATCGGCGATCCGAAGAATCGAGGAAAGCCTCGTGACACGCTCGCGATCCTCCTCGGTCAGGGCTTCGTAGGGAGGATGCTTGACGGTGGGGTCGGCACGCCGGTGGTAGCGGGCCACGTTGGCGACGATCTCCACCTCGTCGAGATCGAGGCCCGGAATCTCCGATTCAGAGATCAGGTAATAGGAATGCTTGTGATGCCGCTTGTAGGCGATCCGCTGTCCCACGTCGTGCAGGATGGCCGCAGCGACCAGGATCTCCCGATCCTTCGCGTCGAGGTCGCATACGTCCACGAGTGAGTCGAACAGAAGCTCGGAGAGTCGAGCGACCTGGAGACCGTGGGCCTCCTCGAATCGGAAACGCCGACCAAGGGCCACCGCGCCCGCGACCACCTCACGGGCGTGACGCGCCCCGTGTCTATCGCTCGCGGTCACGTCGTCGACCAGGTCGATCATCGCGCCCTCCTTGACCCCCACGTTGGGGACGTGGATCCGCGAGACGCCGAATCGCTCCGCGAGTCGCGCGTAAACCATCGCCGCCGGCACGATCACGTCCGCGCGGTTCTCGCGCAGGTCGAATTCCTCGATTCGCTCCTCGACCGTCATTCCGGCCAGCGTTTCGATCGCCTTCTTGAGGTCGCGGAGGCTCACCAGGCTGACTCCTCTCTCGTCCGGCTCGGCGCCGGCGACGCGCGCGAGGTCGTCGATGTTTCCCCCGCTGGCGACGTATCCGGCGACCTCGAGATCCTCGTAGGAGGTGAACCGCAAGCCGGTCACGTACTCGTCCAGCAGCCTCCGGATCCGATCCGGTCCTGCGCTCTCGAATTCCTCCAGCAGGCGCACGGTCCCGATGGCGAGCGACTCGATCGAGTGGATCTCGTCGCCGTCCACGACGGCGATCTCGAGGCTCCCCCCGCCCAGGTCGGCCATGAGCCACGGTTCGTTCCCGAGCGAAACGCGGGACCGCGCGGCCCAATAGACGAGTCGGGCTTCTTCGGCCCCCGAGATCACCTCCAGGCGAAGGCCGGTGCGCTCGCGCACCTCTTTCACCAGGGAGCGCCGATTCGCGCTCTCCCGGACCGCGCTGGTCGCCACGGCGCGGTAATGACGGACGTCGTGCTCTGCGAGAACGTCGCGAAAGCGCTCCATGACGGCCACGGCGGCCCCGATCGCTTCGGCCGAGAGGACTCCGGCCTCGAACGCGTGATCGGCCAGGCGGACGGGAATCCGCTCGCTCACCAGGGGCGTCCAGGTCGTCGGGCCGACGAAGTCCGCGATCACGAAGCGGATCGCGTTCGAGCCCATGTCGACCACGCCCACCCGGAGCGGAAAGCCGGGAGAAGGGTCCTGGGGGGCCGATCGTCGGTCCTGCATGGAGACCAAAGTACCGGGTTCCGGTGACGGAAGTGTATCGGGAAGCCTGCCCGCCCGGGCGGCGGCCCCTATCTTCCGGTGCCGTGAACGTATCCCTGGACGACGTCCGTCACATCGCGCGGCTGGCCCGCCTCGAGCTGACCGAGGAGGAGGTCGAGCGTTTCCGCCGCGAGCTCTCGACGGTCCTGGAGTACGTCGAGCAGCTGGAGGGGCTCGAGGCGGGGCGCGCGGAGGAGGCCCCCGCCCCCGATCAGCCGCTGCGGCCGGATTCGGTCGCGGAAGGGGGCGACGTGGCGCCCCTCAGGGCCGCGGCCCCCGACTTCGTCGACGGATTCTTCCGCGTCCCCCGCGTGATCGAGTGATCCCCGGCCACCGCTGCACGGCGGTCGAGCTCTCCGAGGCCGTGCGGGCGGGCGAGTCGACCGCGTCGGCCGCCGTCGAGGCCGCGCTCGCCCGCGCGCGGGAGATCGAGCCCCTGCACGCGTTTCTGTCGTTCCGCGAGGAAGAAGCCCGCAGGGAAGCGGCGGAGGTCGACCGCCGGATCGCGGCCGGCGAAGAGGCGGACCTTCCGCTCGCCGGGGTCCCCGTCGCGGTCAAGGACAACATCGCGATCGCCGGCGGCGCCACGACCTGCGGCTCGCGCCTCCTCGAGCCCTTCGTCTCTCCGTTCGACGCCACCGCGATCGCGCGGCTTCGGGCGGCGGGCGCGATCGTCATCGGCAAGACGAACCTCGACGAGTTCGCGATGGGCTCTTCCACCGAGAACTCGGCCTTCGGCCCGTCCCGGAACCCGCACGACCCGACGCGCGTGCCGGGCGGCTCGTCGGGTGGATCGGTGGTCGCGGTCGCGGCCGGGTGCGTGCCGGTCGCGCTCGGGAGCGAGACCGGCGGGTCCGTGCGCCAGCCCGCGGCGTTCTGCGGCGCGGTCGGCGTCAAGCCGACCTACGGACGGGTCTCGCGCTCCGGCCTCGTCGCGTTCGGCTCGAGCCTCGATCAGATCGGCACGGTCGGGGCGACGGTCGAGGACGCCGCGCTCCTGCTGTCGGTCATCGCGGGCTCGGACCCCAGGGACGCGACCTCCGCGCCGGAGCCGATCGGGGACCTCGCCGCCGCTCTCGACCGGTGGAACCCGGCCGGGGCCCGCATCGGCTGGCCCGCCGAGTATTTCGGCGCGGGGCTCGATCCCGCGATCCTCGCGGCCTGCGAGGCCGCCCGGGACGCCCTGGCGGCGGCGGGGGCGGAGGTCGTCGAGGTCTCGCTGCCCCATTCGCCCTACGGGATCGCGGTCTACTACACGGTCGCGATCGCCGAGGCCTCGTCGAACCTCGCCCGCTACGACGGCGTCCGGTACGGCCACCGGGCGGAGGCGGGCGACCTGTCGTCGATGTACCTGAAGACCCGCGCCGCGTTCGGCGCCGAGCTCAAGCGCCGGATCATGCTCGGCACGTACGTCCTCTCGGCCGGCTACTACGAGGCGTTCTACGGCAAGGGGACCGCCGTCCGCGCGCGGATCCGCGGCGATTTCGAGCGCGCGTTCGAGCGGGTCGACGCGATCCTCTGCCCGACGACCCCGACCCCCGCGTTCCCGATCGGCGAGAAGGCGGACGACCCGCTCGCCATGTACCTGAACGACATCTACACGGTGAGCGCGAACCTCGCAGGGATCCCCGCGATCTCGCTCCCGTGGGGCCGGACGCCGGCCCGCCCGGACCGCCCCGCGCTCCCGATCGGCATCCAGCTCATGGGCCCCGACTTCTCGGAGCGGCGGCTGTTCGAGATCGCGCGGTTCCTCGAGGGGAAGGCGCCGTCATGAAGGGGAAGGCGAACGAGCGGGACCACGAGCCGGTCATCGGCCTCGAGGTCCACGTCCAGCTCTCGACCGCGAGCAAGATCTTCTGCGCCTGCTCGACCGCCTATGGGGCACGGCCCAACACACAGGTCTGCCCGATCTGCCTCGGGTACCCGGGCGCGCTTCCGGTCCTGAACGAGGGCGCGGTCGAGCTCGCGACGCGCGCGGCGGTCGCGCTGGGGTGCGAGGTCCACCCGCGCTCGATCTTCGCCCGCAAGCATTACTTCTACCCGGACCTCCCGAAGGGCTACCAGATCTCCCAGTACGACCGGCCGCTGGCCACGGGCGGCGCGCTCGAGATCCGCCTCGACGACGGGAGCGCGAAGTCGATCGGGATCACGCGCGTCCATCTCGAGGAGGACGCGGGCAAGTCGTCTCACGGTCCGGACGGCACGCGGGTCGACTTCAACCGCTGCGGCATGCCGCTCATCGAGATCGTCTCCGAGCCCGACCTCGCGAGCCCGCGCGAGGCGTACCTCTACCTCTCCGCGCTCAAGCAGGCGCTCGAGTATCTCGACGTGTCGGACTGCAACATGGAGGAGGGGAGCCTCCGGTGCGACGCCAACGTGTCGATCCGGCCGCGCGGCGAGACCTCGCTTGGAACGAAGACCGAAGTCAAGAACGTGAACTCGTTCCGCTTCGTCGAGGCGGCGCTCGAGTTCGAGATCGCGCGCCAGAAGGCGATCGTCGAGCGCGGGGAAGCGGTCGTCCACGAGACGATGCTGTGGGATTCCGCCCGGGGAGTCGCGCGGCCCATGCGCTCGAAGGAGATGTCCCACGACTACCGTTACTTCCCCGAGCCCGACCTCGAGGCGCTGGATCTGGATCCCGCCTGGCTGGCGGAGATCCGCGAAGGCCTGCCCGAGTCGCCAGGCGCGCGGGCCGAGCGCTTCCGGTCCGGATACGGGCTTTCGGCGTACGATGCCGGCGTCCTCACCGCCACGCGACCGCTCGCCGACTGGTTCGAGGCCGCCGCCGCCGCGTTCGCCGATCCCAAGGAGGTCGCGAACTGGGTCATGGGCGAGGTGCTGCGCATCGCCCACGAGCGCGGCGAAGCCGTCGCCCTCCTGCCCGAGCCGCGGCCGCTTCCGCCCGCGCGCCTGGCCGAGCTCCTCGCGCTCAAAGCCGAGGGCCGGATCTCGGGGAGCGCGGCCAAGGAGGTGCTCGCGACGATGGTCGAGACGGGAAAGGGACCTGGAGAGATCGTGCGGGAGCGGGGTCTCGAGCAGGTCTCCGACGCCGACGCGCTGGCGGAGCACGTCGCGGCGGTCATCGCCGCCCACCCGGCCGAGGTCGCCGCCTTCCGCGGCGGGAAGGAAGGCCTGATCGGGTTCTTCGTCGGTCAGGTCATGAAGCGGACGGGCGGCCAGGCGAACCCCGGAATCGTCAATCGGCTCCTCCGCGAGAAGCTCTCCGGCTGATCCCGCCGTCGTGGGGGCGGAACGGCCCCGGGCTTGACCTGGACCCTTGTCTGTTGTAGTATCTTGTCATGCAAGATATCTTGTGGAGCAGGCACGGACCCGGATGAGCCGGGAGTTCAAGCGGGGCACGATCGAGCTCGTCCTCCTCACGCTCCTCGGAGAGCGCGAGCGGTACGGGTACGAAATCGTGGCCGCGATCGAGGAGCGGAGCGGCGGGCGGCTGGAAGTCCGCGACGGGACCCTGTATCCGGTCCTCTACCGGCTCGAGGAGGCCGGGTTCGTCGCGCCGCGCTGGGAGAACCCGGAGCGCGGCGTCCCGCGCAAGTACTACCGGATCACCGACGAGGGAAAGGAGGAGGCGAAGAGGCTCACGGCGGAGTGGCGCGAGTTCGCCGCCGCTCTGGACGCGATCCTCGAACGCGAGGGAAAACGATGACCGCGATCGATCGATTCATGGAGGACGTCGCTCACCGGATCGCCCCCGGTCTGCCGGGCGCCGCGCGCTTCGAGGCCGACCTGAGGAGGCACCTGGGGGAGCGGGTCGAGGCGGGAGAGGACGAGGCCGGAGCCGTCGCCCGCATGGGAAGCCCCGCGGACGTGGCGACCGGCTTTCTGGAGAGCGTCGAGCCGCCGATCGCCGCTCCGCGCGAGCGGCTTGGCGCGTTCCTGTTCGACGTCGGCCTCGGCGCTGCCGCGCTGACGGGCGTCGCGGCCCTCGCGGCGTGGCTTCTCTCGCCGCGCGTCGCGATCGCGCCGGCGCAGCCACCGACGGAGATCCCGCTTCCGGTCGCGATCGCGATCGGCGCGATGGCCGTCCTTCTGTTCCTGGCGGCGATCCTGTATTTCCCCGTCTTCGAGACGCTGTTCGGACAGACGGCCGGGAAACGGCTGTTCGGGATCGTCGTGGGGAAGGACACGGGGGAACGCGCGGGAGCATGGGCCGTGATCGTCCGCCGAATCCCGTTCCTGTTCGACATCTGGCCCTTCGATGCCGCTTTCCTGCTCTTCACAGCGCGCCGGCAGCGCGCCTTCGACCTGGCGGCGGGGACGATCGTCTTCCGCGCCGAGGGTCGACACATCCGGCGGCCGTGGGTTCCGCTCGCGCTCGTCTGGGGGGTCGCGGTCGGGCTGGGGATCCTGGTCGGATGGCTCACGAGCGGCGCCCCGGGATCTCCATGATTGCTCTCCGGGTGAGGGGAGCCGACTTTACACTGGAAGCCGCAGGAACATCGATGGCAAGAAACCGCATCAACCAAGGGGGTTGCATGTCGAGCTTCGCCTTTCGAGCGGGGCGCGCGGTCTTGGGCGGGCTGGCGTTCGTCCTCGCGTTCGGAATCGCTCCCGGCCTGGCCCAATCGACCGGCGAGGTGCCGGCGGAGCTGGAGTCGGTTCGCGCCGCTTTGGAGAAGTACCAGGATCCGTTCGTCGCCGTTCACGACGGGTACTTCTCGACCGTGGCCTGCGTCACGGTGCCCGAGCCCGGAGGAGAGGGTCGGGTCCAGTACCAGCCGGGTGGGATGGGGATCCACTTCCTGAACATGTCGGCCGTCACTCCGGAGATCGATCCGGCGCGGCCAACCGTGCTCCTCTACGAGCCCGACGGCGAAAAGCTGAGGCTCGTCGGGGCCGAGTGGTTCGTCCCGCTGGCCACCGGCGTGAAGGAACGCCCAGAGTTGTACGGGCATCCATTCGAAGGGCCGATGCAAGGGCATCATCCGCTCATGCCCGAGGAGCTGGCGCACTACGACCTGCACGTGTGGCTGTTCAAACCGAACCCGCTCGGAATCTTCAGTCCCACGAATCCCGACGTCACTTGCGAGGGAGCGGATTATCCGCTGGCCGAGGAGGCTCCACTGATCGTGACGCCCGCGGCCGGGGGATGAGTCTGGAACGAGTCCGGCTCGGGTTCTAGCCGCCGGCCGGGAGCGCGCGCCCGCGCGTGAACGCGTCCCAGAACGGGCGCGCCTCGCGCGACTCGATCCAGTCGGAGGCGGCGCCGGTCCCCTCCATGGGCGCGGGGCGAGCGAGGTCGGGGAAGTAGACGGCGGCCAGGATCGTGAGCTCGGTGCGCGGGATGGGCCGTGTCGCGAGCATGCGGCCGGCTTCGCCCGAGCGGGTCGCAGAAATCGGCGCCGCCGCGAGCTCCCGTCCAGCCACGCGGCGCGCCTCGCGGAACGATTGTCTCCGCAGCTTCTTGGCCAGCGCGAGCCGCTCGCTCCCGGTCGGGTCGAGCGCCTGGGAGAGGCTCGCCGCGCCGCGGCGCAGGAAGTCGTTCACGTAGCTCACCGAGAAGTCGCCGTATTCGCCGACCTCGGAGTCGGAGAGCTCCCAGCGGGACTTGTCGGACATCCGCACCCACAGGTTGCGCCACCGCTCCTGGTTCGAGAGGTGGATCAGCTGCTGGAAGATCCGCTTGTTCGTCTGGAACGAGAAGAACGCCTGGGTGAGGACGAGCTCGAGGAGCTCATCCTCCTCGCCGTGGTCCATCGTCACGACCTCCCGCGCCAACTTCAGGTATCGGTCCCCCAGCGCGGCGTCGAAGCGGTACTCCCAGTACGTGTGGCCGAGGTTGCTGCTCAGCGGGGTCGACACGAGGAGCCGGGGCACGAACGTGTTGTGCGCGATCGTGTCCGCGGCGAGATGGCTCAGGTACCCGAGCGCGAAGGATTGCAGGCGCAGGCTCTCGGCGCGATCGAGGATCTCGTACGCGACGCTCCAGTTGTGGCAGTGGCGGCTGTAGTGGACGTAGCGCTTGGCGAGCGTGATGTCGGCCGACAGGCTACCGTACAGATAGGAATAAGGATGCCCGGCGATGATCTCGCGCACGATCAGCGGGAGCACCTGGAGGTTTCCGAGCACCTGGCTCGACAGCCAGGCGTGCGTGGTCGGTCCCCATGCCCAGAGAGAATCCGGCGTCGCGAGCACGAGGATGGCGGCGACCGCCAGCGCGACGAATGCCATCCCTAGCGGAACAGCCCCTTCTTCTTCCCCAGCTTCTTCTCGACCTTGCCGATCTCCTGCTCGACCGCGGAGCGGATCGACTGGAGACCATCCTCGACCGCTTCGGCGATCTCGGACGACCAGTCCTCCGCCTCCTCGAGCCATTCTCCGCCGGCCTCGCGCAGGGTCTCTCCCGCGCTTTCGATCGTCTTTCCGGCCTGCTTCTTCCACTTCTTCGATTTCTTGCCCAGATCCTTGCGTGTCTTCTCGCCCGATTGCGGGGCGACGAACAACGCGAGTCCAGCGCCGAACAGCGCCCCGAGCGAGAATGCGATCATGAAGTCCCCGAATCCGCCGTTCGAGTCCGCCATCGGTCCTCCGGTTGGTTCGTCATCGTATGCCGAGTTCATGTCCGCTCCTAAAAGAACCTCGAGAATGTCTTGCGCGCGGTGGCCAGCGCGGCCACCGATCGGAGCAACGGCTTCTCAACCTGCTCCTGCATGACTTCGACGAGCGCCGCGAAGTCGTCGACGCGCGCACTCACGTTCTGGATCGACGCCCCCACGCGCTCGGCCTCGCGGCGCGCGGTGGCCGTCATCTCCTGGATGTCCCCGGCCATCTCCTGCGCCTTGAACAGGATCGGGTCGGCCTTGACCCGGACCTCGTCGATCGTGCCCTGTATGCCGCGAATCGAGCGCTTTACGTCGAGCGCGATGGGGATGCCGACGAACAGGAGGACGAGCGTGAGGACGAGGAAGAACGCCGCGATGACCCACAGCGCGATCGTTGCCCAGATCTGATAGTCCATCGAATCCCCTCCCCTGAAGTCTCGTGCCGTGGCCGCTCAGGCCGGTCCGCGCCATGCGCGGGGGTGCAGGAAGTCGTGCCCCACCGTGCGGGTCGTCAGCTTGGGGATCCAGGGCAGGCGCCGCTTGAAGGCGTTCCTCCGCACCCGGTCGAGCACGCGCTCGACCGTCTCCGCGTCGATCCCCGGGCCGGTAATGTCGTCCGGCCGGCGTCTGCCTTCCAGATAAGTATACAGCACGAGGTCCGCCTGGACGTAGGAAAACCCGAGCTCCGCCTCGTCCGTCTGTCCGTCCCACAGCTCCGCCGACGGCACGCGCTCCACGACCGCGGCCGGGAGGCCGATCGAGCGCGCGAGGTCGAGGACCTGTGTCTTGTACAGATCCCCGAGCGGCCAGCAGTCAGCCGCCATGTCGCCCCACAGCGTCGTGTAACCGAGCGCGATCTCGCTCTTGTTGCTCGTCCCGAGGACGAGCGCGTCGAGGGTCGCGGCGCGATCGTAGAGGATCGCCATCCGCATCCGCGCCGTGAAGTTCCCGCGCCGCCCGGGCTCCGGCGTGGCGAGGGGGGCGGCCTCGACGAGAGGTCCCGCATCGACGGTTTCGAGCCCGATGCCGAGGTGATCGGCGACCACGCGCGCGGTCCGCGCGCCGTCGGAGGCTCCCGCGCCGGCGGGGAGGTGGAAGGCGTGGACGGCCCCGGGACCCGCGGCGCGGGCGGCGATCGCCGCCGCGAGCGCGCTGTCAACCCCGCCGGAGAGCCCGACGACGAAGGCGCTCCTGCCGGCGTCGTCGAGAGTCTGACTGAGAGCGAGCGCCAGCGCCCGGACGACGAGGTCGGCGTCGAGCGCGGGAACCCGGGCGAGGTCCGTCGCGGTCGTCACCGCTTCGCCGCGGCGCGCTCGCCCGTCCCCGCGATCCGGGCTTCAGGGAGAGCGGATCGCGCGAGGGCTTCGATCAGCATCTCGTGCCGCTCGATTCCGTGCGCCGGGTTCGCGATCCGCGCGCGCCTCAGCTCCGCCGCGTCGAGAACGGCCGTGAGCTCCTCCGGCTCGAGCGGATCGGCGACGAGGATTTCGCGTCCGTCGGGGCCGATGACCGCGCTTCCGCCGCCGAAGACGAACCCCTCCTCGTAGCCCACGCGGTTCGCGTAGGCGACCCATACCGCGTAGAACCGCGCGTAGGCCGAGAGGTTCGCGCGCCAGCCCCGCTGACTCGTCCAGTCGCCGCCCGCCGGGTTCCGCCCCGGGGCGTTCGAGATCACGAGGAGCGCGTCCGCGCCCTGCATCACGGCCCCGTGGGCGACGGCCGGGTGCCAGGACTCCTCGCAAACGACGAGCGCGGCGCGGCCCCACGGGGCGTCGAACGCCTCGATCACGCGACCGGGCGCGAAGAACCGTCCTTCGTCGAACGGGCCGTAGGTCGGCAGGTACGTCTTCCGATGACAGTGGAGGAGCTCGCCGTGATGCATGTAGGCGCAGGCGTTGTAGAGATAGCCGTCGGCTCCGCGCTCGACGAGGCCGAGGGCCACGTCGACGTCTTCGGAGAGGGCCAGCATCTCCGGCCAGGCGGGATGCGCGGGATCGAGCGCCACCGCGTCCACGAGGTCGCCGAGCGCGTAGCCGGTGAGCGACAGCTCGGAGAACAGGACCAGGTCCACGCCGTCCTCGGCGGCGGCCCTGACCCGCGCCCGGTGGTCGGCGAGGTTCGCCTGGAGGTCCCCCAGCGCCGGACGATGCTGGACGACGCGGATCGTGACGGAGCGGCGCATGAGCCGTCTGAGTCTAACGCCCCGTCGCCCCGGCCTCCAGCGCGGCAAGCGCGGATCGCCCGTCACCGGCGGGCGCGGAGCCGGTTGCCGGGTCGGGGGGAGGTGGTATCGTTGGGGCATGCAGCTCGATCGCCTGACCAACCGCCTCCAGGAAGCGCTCGTCTCGGCCCAGCAGACCGCGCGCCGGAACGGCAACCCCGAGATCCAGCCCGAGCACCTGGCCCAGGCGCTCCTCGCGCAGGAGGGCGGCCTCTTTCCGACGCTCCTCGCGCGCCTCGGCGTCGACGCGACGACCACCCGTCGCCGCATCGACGACGCGGTCGCGCGATTCGCGAAGACGACCGGCGGCGCCGATCCGCACGTCGGTCGCGACCTGACCGCGCTGTTCGACCGCGCCGAGAAAGCGCGCGACGGGCTCCAGGACGAGTACACCTCGGTCGAGCACGTCGCGCTGGCGTGGGCGGAGACGGGCACGGGGACGATGGGCGGGATCCTCAAGGCCGCCGGCGTCACGCGCGACGGGATGCTCGCGGCGCTCAAGGCGATCCGCGGCTCCCAGCGCGTCACCGACCAGGACCCGGAGGCCAAGTACGAGGCGCTCGAGCGCTACGGCCGGGACCTCGTCGAGCTCGCCCGGCGCGGCAAGCTCGATCCGGTCATCGGGCGCGACGAGGAGATCCGGCGCGTGGTTCAGGTCCTGTCGCGCCGCACCAAGAACAACCCGGTCCTGATCGGCGAGCCGGGCGTGGGGAAGACCGCCATCGTCGAAGGGCTCGCACAGCGGATCGTGGACGGCGACGTGCCCGAGAGCCTCAAGAACAAGAAGCTGGTCGCGCTCGACGTCGGCGCGATGGTCGCCGGGGCCAAGTACCGGGGCGAGTTCGAGGAGCGGTTCAAGGCCGTGCTCAAGGAGATCACCGAGAGCCAGGGCGGCATCATCACGTTCATCGACGAGCTCCACACGCTGGTCGGCGCGGGCGGCGCGGAAGGCGCGGTCGACGCCTCCAACATGATCAAACCGCCGCTCGCGCGCGGAGAGCTCCGCATGATCGGCGCCACGACGCTCGACGAGTACCGGAAGCACATCGAGAAGGACGCCGCGCTCGAGCGCCGCTTCCAGCCCGTGTTCGTGGGGGAACCCTCGGTCGAGGACACGATTGCGATCCTCAGGGGCCTCAAGGAGAAGTACGAAGTCCACCACGGCGTCAAGATCACGGACGCGGCGATCGTTGCCGCGGCCGAGCTCAGCCACCGCTACATCGCCGACCGGTTCCTGCCCGACAAGGCGATCGACCTGATCGACGAAGCCGCCTCGCGGCTCCGCATGGAGATCGACTCGGTGCCGATCGAGATCGACGTCATCGAGCGGCGGATCCGCCAGCTCCAGATCGAGAAGCGGGCGCTCGCCAAGGAGGAGGACCCGTCCGCGAGAGAGCGGCTCGAGAGGATCGAGAAGGATCTCGCCGACCTGCGCTCCGAAGCGGACGAGCTCCGGGCCCACTGGCAGCAGGAGAAGGAAGGAATCCAGGCGATCCGGGAGCTCAAGGAGAAGATCGAGAACACGAAGGTCGCCGCCGAGCAGGCGCAGCGCGTGGGGGATCTCGAGAAGGCGGCCGAGCTCCAGTACGGACGCATGGCCGAGCTGCGCGAGGAGCTCGAGGCCGGTGAAGCCGCGCTCCACGAAATGCAGAAGGACATGCGGATCCTCAAGGAGGAGGTCGACGAGGAGGACATCGCCGACGTCGTCTCGCGCTGGACCGGGATCCCGGTCTCGCGCCTCGTCGAGGGCGAGCGCGACAAGCTGCTCCGCATGGAGGAGCGGCTCCACCGAAGGGTCGTCAGCCAGGACGAGGCGATCAAGGCGGTGGCGGACGCCGTCCGCCGCGCGCGCGCCGGGCTCCAGGATCCGAACCGCCCGATCGGCTCGTTCCTGTTCCTGGGTCCCACCGGCGTCGGCAAGACCGAGCTCGCCCGCGCGCTCGCCGAGTTCCTCTTCGACGACGAGGACGCGATGGTGCGGATCGACATGTCCGAGTACATGGAGCGCCACGCGGTCGCGCGGCTGATCGGCGCGCCGCCGGGGTACGTCGGCTACGAGGAGGGCGGGCAGCTGACCGAGGCCGTGCGGCGCCGGCCCTACGCGGTGATCCTCCTCGACGAGATCGAGAAGGCGCACCCCGAAGTGTTCAACGTGCTCCTCCAGGTGCTCGACGACGGACGGCTCACCGACGGCCAGGGACGCACCGTCGACTTCACGAACACGGTGCTCATCATGACGTCGAACGTAGGGAGTCAGTACATCCGCGACGAAGAGGATGAGGCGCTGATCGAGGCGCGGGTCATGGACGCTCTCAGGACCCAGTTCCGGCCCGAGTTCCTCAACCGGATCGACGAGGTCGTGATCTTCCATCGTCTCAGGGAAGAAGACCTGCGCCAGATCGTCGACATCCAGCTCGGTCGCCTTGCGCAGGTGCTCGCCGACCGCGGCCTCACGGTCGAGCTCAGCGACGCCGCGAAGGAGTTCCTCGCGAACCGCGGCTGGGATCCCGTCTACGGCGCGCGACCTTTGAAGCGCGCCATCCAGGCCCACCTCCAGAACCCGCTCGCCGTGGCGCTCCTGGAAGGACGCCTCGGAGAAGGAGATCACGTCCTGGTCGATGTGTCGCCGGAGGGCGAGGAGCTCACGTTCGAGCGCGTGGGGGAGCCGGCCGCCGCGAGCTAGGGTCAGCCGTCGTGCCGGTGCCGCGCCCCCTCGACCGCGGCGCCGCAGACCTCGACCAGGACCCCGTGCGTGAACAGCGGGTGGAAGAACGCGATCTCGCGGCCCTCGGCGCCCTTCCGCGGCGCTTCGCCGACGGTTTCCACGCCGTGCTCGAATCCGGCGGCGATCGAGCGCCGCACGTCGGGGACCTCGAACGAGAGGTGATGGAGGCCTTCGCCGTGCCTCTCGAGGAAACGGCCGACGGGCGTGTCCTCGGCGAGCGGCTCGAGCAGCTCGATCTCGCCCCCGGGGAACGGCAGCAGCGCGACCTTGACCCCTTCGCTCTCGATCTCCTCGATACTTTCAACCGAGAGGCCTAGTACCTCTTCGTAGAAGATCCGGGCGTCCACGATCGAGCGCACCGCGATCCCGACATGCGCCAGCCGAACGGTCATCGCGGGAGCCTCCGGGAAGCGGGAACAAGGGGATCGAAAGCGGGTCTCGCGCCGGTTGACACTCCGAAGCGGCGGCCGTTAGTATAGCCGCTCACGCGGGCCCGCGTCGAGCGACGGCGGCCTGAACAGGAAGGAATCCCCATGGCATCGAATGGCAACATCCATACCGTCACCGACGAGACGTTCGACTCCCAGGTCAAGGAGTCGACCACCCTCACGCTCGTGGATTTCTGGGCCGAGTGGTGCGGGCCCTGCAAGATGATCGCCCCCACCGTAGACGAGCTCGCCGACGAGTACGAGGGGCGCCTCAAGGTCTGCAAGCTCGACGTCGACGAGAACCAGCGCACCGCGCAGCAGTACGCGGTCCGCTCGATTCCGAGCCTCCTCTTCTTCAAGGACGGAAAGGTCGTCGAGACAGTCGTTGGAGCGGTGCGCAAGCAGCGGCTCGAAGAGGTGATCGAAGCCCATCTGTAAGCTCGGTGGCGATCGAGCTCGCACGACGTGAGGCGAGGGCCCGCTGCCGCTCCGGTGGCCGCGGGCCTTCTCGCTGCGGAGGCCCATGCCCGACTGGTTCAAGAACGGCTTCGTCCGGCTGCTGAATCCGGTCGTCGGGATGCTCGTCCGCCATCGTGTACACCCGAATCTCATCAGCACGTTCGGTTTCCTCGTCACGCTCGCGGGCGCGGTCCTGATCTTCCAGCGATCGATCATCGCGGGTGTGGTCGTCTTCCTGCTGGGCGGGATGATGGACATCCTGGACGGCCGCGTGGCGCGCGAGACAGGGCTCGCGTCGAAGTTCGGCTCGTTCTACGACTCGACGCTCGACCGGGTGTCAGAGATCGTCGTCTACTTCTCGCTCTACGCCTACTTCCGTCCGCTGCCGAGCTTCTGGTGGGTGGGATACGTGGTCATCCTCGCGATGGTGGGGTCGCTGATGGTGTCCTACACGAGGGCCAAGGCCGAAGCGCTCGGCGTGGAGTGCAAGGTCGGGACGATGCAGCGTCCCGAACGTGTCGTCATGCTCGGGCTCGGAGGACTGCTGATCCCGGTCTTCGATCTGATCGCGCCCGAATGGCGCTACGCGCCGCTGCTGCTCGCGCTCGCGTTGATCGCCGTGCTCGCCAACATCACCGCCCTCGAGCGCATCCATTCCGTCTATAAAGTCGCCCGGGGCGTTCCGCTCGACGCGGTCCCCGTGGCCCATGAGCGTGAAACGAAAGGATGATCGTGGAATGAGCAGCGACGAGAAGAAGGCGGGTCCGAAGCCGCTCCAGCAGGTCCGGCCGGAGCCGACCCGGATCGCGTCCGCCGACGGCAAGCTCGGCGTGCTGCTGGCGGGTCTCGGTGCGGTCGCGACGACGTTCATCGCCGGGGTCGAAGCCGTGCGAAGGGGGACCGCGAGCCCGTTCGGATCGGTGACGCAGATGGGCACGATCCGGCTCGGCGGCCGCCCCGAGAAGCGGGTGCCGAAGATCAAGGAGTTCGTGCCGCTGGCGGGCCTCGACCAGCTCGTCTTCGGCGGCTGGGACGTTTTTCCCGACTCCGCTTACGAATCCGCCGCCCATGCGGGCGTCCTGGAACGCGCGCAGGTCGACGAGCTGAAGGACTTTCTGAACCGCATCAAGCCCATGAAGGGCGCCTTCGACCAGCGCTACGTCAAGAAGCTGAACGGCACGCACGTGATCGAGAGCCGGTCGAAGCGCGAGTGGGCGAACCGGCTGATCGACGACATCGCCCGGTTCAAGCAGGAGAACGGCTGCGACCGGCTGGTCCTGATCTGGTGCGGGTCGACCGAGGTCTTCCTGGAGCCGACCGCGGTCCATCGGTCGCTCGAGGCGTTCGAAAAGGGTCTGGACGCGAACGACGACGCCATCCCGCCGTCCATGGTATACGCCTATGCGGCGATCAAGAGCGGGATCCCGTACGCCAACGGCGCTCCCAACCTGTCGGCTGACGTTCCTGCGCTCCTCGAGCTCGCCGAGCGGAACGGCGTGCCGATCACGGGCAAGGACTTCAAGACCGGCCAGACCCTCATGAAGACGATCCTGGCGCCGGGGTTCAAGGCGCGCCTGCTCGGCATCCGCGGGTGGTACTCGACCAATATCCTCGGCAACCGCGACGGCGAAGTCCTGGACGACCCGGAGTCGTTCAAGACCAAGGAGGAGTCGAAGCTCGGCGTGCTCGACTACATCCTCCAGCCCGAGCTCTATCCGGACCTCTACGGGGACATCTCGCACGTCGTGCGGATCAACTACTACCCCCCGCGCGGAGACAACAAGGAGGGCTGGGACAACATCGACATCTTCGGATGGCTCGGGTATCCGATGCAGATCAAGATCGACTTCCTTTGTCGCGACTCGATCCTGGCGGCGCCGATCGTGCTCGATCTCGTGCTCTTCCTCGATCTCGCGGCGCGCGCGGGGATGAGCGGCATCCAGGAGTGGCTTTCGTTCTACTGGAAGAGCCCGATGACGGCCCCGAACCTGTATCCCGAGCACGACCTGTTCATCCAGCAGATGAAGCTGAAGAACACGCTGCGGCACCTCATGGGCGAGGAGCAGATCACGCACCTGGGGCTGGAGTACTACGCGGATTGACATCCATCCGTCTCGCGAGTCTCATCGTGGTGATGTCGCTGAGTCGTGTCGCGGACGCGCAGGCGCAGGCGACGCCGGAGGGCGGCGTGCCGTCGACGCCCGCCGACCGCTACCAGCGCCAGCCGGCGCTCGACGTCCTCCACTACGAGATCGGGGTCGAGCTTCCGGCCGAGGGCGTGTCGGTGACCGGTCGCACCGCCGTGCTGTATCAGGCGGTCGGGGACGCTCTCGCGGACGTGCGGCTCGATCTCGGCGCCGCGATGGTCGTCGACAGCGTGTCGATCGACGGCGCCGCGGTCGGGTTCGAACGCGCGGGCGACGGCCTGACGATCCACGCCCCGGCCACGCCCGCCGGGACCCGCCGGGAGGCGGTCGTCCGGTATCACGGCGAGCCGTCCGACGGACTGATCATCGGACAGAGCCGTCACGGCGGGCGCGCGATCTTCGCGGACAACTGGGCGGACCGCGCGCACCAGTGGTTTCCGTCCGTCGACCATCCCTCGGACAAGGCGACGGTAGAGCTCGAGGTCACGGCACCCGCGGGTCTCGAGGTCGTGGGGAACGGGATCATGGCCGAGCGGATCGAGCTCGGCGACGGACGCGCGCGGACCCGATGGGTCGAGAGCGCCGGCATCCCGGTCTACGGGATGGTGATCGGCGCGGCGGACTTCGCGATCGAGCGGGCCGGCGTCGTCGAGGGCGTCGAGGTCTCCCACTGGACGTTTCCCGAGGATTCGGCCGCCGGTGCGGTCGCCTTTTCGCGCTCGACCGAGATCCTCGCCTTCTACGACTCGCTCTTCGGGCCCTATCCGTACGAGAAGCTCGCCCACGTCCAGTCCGCCACGAAGTTCGGCGGAATGGAGAACCCCGGCGCGATCTTCTACGGCCAGCGGGCGATCGGCGCCGCCCTGGGTCTCGATCCCGCCGGTCGGGAGGAGCTGACGGGCACCGTCGCCCACGAGACCGTGCATCAGTGGTTCGGCGACGCCGTGACCGAGGGGGACTGGAACCACCTCTGGCTCTCGGAGGGGTTCGCGGAGTACTTCGACGCGGTCTTCTTCGAGTTCCACGGCGGGATTCATGGACGCGGGCCCACCGAGCTGGCGCGGCAGATGCGGAAACGGGCCGACGCGGTGCGCGAGCTCGAGGCGGGCGGCCCGCGGGCGATCTACGCGCCCGGGGCCGGTCCGGGCGCGTACGAGACCCTGCTGAACGCCGAGAACTACGAGAAGGGCGCCTGGATCCTGCACATGCTCCGAGGGCTCGTCGGCGACGCGGCGTTCTTCGACGGGGTGCGGGACTACTACGCGACGCTCCGCGACGGCACGGCTTGGACGTCCGACTTCGTCCGGGTCATGGAGGAATCGTCGGGCCGGCCGCTCGATTGGTTCTTCTCGCAATGGGTCGCGCGCCCGGGAATGCCGGCGCTCAGGGCGTCGATCGTCGACGCCGGCGGGCCGCGCCGCCTCCGGATCGACCAGGTCCAGCCCGGCGCTCCCTACCGGCTCGATTTCGAGGTCGAGCTTCGCGGGACGGACGGGACCGAACGGCGCCGAGTCGAGATGGAGGGCGCGAGCGTCGAGATCCCGCTCGCCGGCGAAGGGCGCGTCGAGCCGGTGCTCGATCCCGACGGCTGGCTCCTCTTCCGGGACGCCCCGTAGCCCGCTTGACAGCCCACTCCCGCCGGAGTAGAAGAAGATCGACTCTCCCATGCCGATCCTCTCGGAGAACCTCCAGCCCTTCCTGATCGTTACTGCGATCGCGTTCGTCTACCTCGCGATCCTGCGGGCCGTCGACCTGAACGAGCGGGAACCTCTGTGGAGCCTGATCCTCCTGCTCTGGTGCGGCGCCACGGGGGCCGCGCTCGTCCGCCTCCTCGTCAACTCGCCGGTCCTCACCCTCCGCCCGGTCCGGGCCGCGCTGATCGAGGAGACCGCGACGCTCGCCGCCGTCGGAGTCGGGTTCGCGGTCCTCGCCGCGGTCGGCCGCTGGAAGGGGTGGTCGGAGGTGACCGACGTCATGGACGGGCTCGTCTACGGCGCGGCGGCGGGTCTCGGGTTCGCGCTCGTCGACACGATGTGGGACCTGATCGGGCGTCCGGTGGGGGCGCTGGCCGCGGTCCGCCCGGGGGCCTTCGCGACCCTGTGGACGGCGGCCTTGGGCGGTCTCGCCCACGGGATCTTCGGGGCCCTGATCGGGATCGGATGCGTCGCCTCGGTGCTCCACCGGAGCGCGGCGGAATCGATCGGCCGCGCGCTCCTCGGGTGGGCGCTCGCGGTGGCCGCGCACGTCGGCTACGAGGTGCTGGCCCACGGCGCGGCGCTCAGCGGCTCGACGGCCGTCCTCCGGCTCTGGGTGGCGCTCGCGATGCCGCTCGCGCTCGTCGTCCTCCTCGCGCTCCGGTCGCTCTTCGGCGAGCGGCGCGCGATCCGCGCGGAGCTCGACGAGGAGGCCGGGATCGGGGGGACCCCCGGACCCGCGAGCGGGTACCTGGCCCGGCGCCGGGCGGCGCTGGCGGCCCTCCTGCGCGGGGACCTCCGGGCCCACGCCGCCGAGAAGGCCCTCCACAACCGCCGGGTCCAGCTCGCGCTCGCGCGCTGGCGCGAGCGGCGGACCGACGACCCGGCGCGTCAGGCGCGCGCGCGCGCGGAGGTGGAGAGTCTCCGGGCCGCGGTCCGGCGCCTGCAGGAGGAAGCCCCGTGACGATCGCCGGCCGGCTCCTCGTGGTCGCGCTCGTCGGGGTGGGGATCGCGGGCCTCCGGCCCCTGGCCCGGATCGGCGCCCAGGGTCCGGTCGGCGATCGCGACGCAGACGGGATCGGCGACGCCGTCGACGCCTGCCCCCTCGACGCCGAGACCGCGAACGGGTTCTCGGACCGGGACGGCTGTCCCGACTCGGTTGACGACCTCCTGGAGATCGCCACCGGGGATCTGGACGAGTTCTGGCTGGGGGCGCTGACCGACGAGGGCGTCCGCTATCTGCCTCCCGACCGGGTCCACGCCTACCTCGGCGGCGAGGACACCGGGTGCGGGACGACCGACCTGTCGACTCCGGCCTGGAGCCGCAACGCGCGCTACTGCCAGGCGGACCATTCGATCTATCTCGACCACGCGTGGATGGACGAGGAGATGTCGACCGGTGGCGACTTCGCACCCGTCACGATCCTCGCCCACGAGTGGGGGCACCTCGTCCAGACCCTCGAAGGCCTGCGCGAGGACTTCACGATCCAGGCCGAGCTCCAGGCCGACTGTCTGTCGGGCGCCTACGCGCAGTCGGCCGATCGCAGGGGGATGCTCGAGCCGGGCGATCTGCAGGAAGGCCTGAACGCGGCCTTCCGGTCGGGCAACTACGACGTCCCGTGGAACGATCCCGACTCCCACGGCACCCCGCCCCAGCGGCTCGCGGCGTTCTTCCTCGGCTATCAGGGGTCGGTCGATGCGTGCGGCGACGTGCGGAGCGGAGAGCTGGGCTCGATCATCGGGATTCCCGCCGAGGAGCGTCCCGAGGGATCGCTCGTCGACCAGATCCCGGCGATGGCGGGCTCCTTCGCGCTGACCGGCACCGTGAAGCTCCCCGAAATGCTCCAGCGCGGCGCCATCGACGCGATCCTGGCGACGTATCGCAACGCGCTCGGGGCGGAGGTCCTGTTTCAGGTCGCGGCCTACGGCTCGGAGGAGACCTGCCGGACCGAGCTCGAGACCCTGCGCGACAGCCTCGTCCGGCTCGGGTACACCGTCGTGGAGGACGCCGCGGTGCTGGACCCCGAGGGCGTCGAGATCGGCAAGCGCTACCGCCTGAGCGCCCACAACGAGATCCTGATCTGGAGCTCCGGCACGGCCCTGGGGGGCATCGAGGCCGCCGACTACGAGACCGTGCAGCAGTTCGTCACCGACATGCTGGCTTCCGTCGGCCCCGCCTGAGCGCCGCCCGTCGGGCGATCCCGCCGGCTTGAGTTTGGTCGCCCTCCCGGCGATATTCCCGCCGGTGAGCGACGGAAACCTCTTCGAGCCCACCCGTGGCCTCCTCGTGACGTTCGAGGGGGGCGAAGGAAGCGGGAAATCGACCCAGATCGAGAAGCTGGCCGGTTTCCTGCGCGGTGAGGGACACGCGGTCGTGACCGCCCGCGAGCCCGGCACGACCGAAGTGGGGGAGGCGGTACGGGAGCTCCTGCTGCGGACCGGTCCCGAGCACCTCGCGCCCGAAGCGGAGCTCGCGCTGTTCCTCGCGGCCCGCGCCCAGCTGACCTCGGAGGTCGTCCGACCGGCGCTGGACGCCGGCATGGTGGTGCTGCTCGACCGGTACGGCGATTCCTCGATCGCCTACCAGGGCCACGGTCGCGGGCTCGATCCGGAGCGGGTGGCGGAGTTCAACGCATTCGTCACCGGGCGGCTCGAGCCGGACCTCACGGTCCTCATCGACGTGCCGGTCGAGGCGTCGGCGGAGCGCTCGCGGGACCGTGCGGCCGATCGCATAGAGCGTGCCGGAGACGCGTTCCACCGCCGGGTGCGCGCGGCGTACCGGGAGATGGCACTGAACGAACCGGAACGGTTCGTCGTTTTGGATGGTACGGATTCCATCGAAGCGGTCCAGTCGGCGATCCGCGAGCGGGTCCGGGAGGCCCTGGCGGAGCGGATCCTCACTCCAAGGACGGAAACATCATGATCAGAAAGCGGATCGGATCCCTGTTCGTGGTCCTGTTCTTCCTGGCCGTCCTGACCGGAGGGATCATCTATGACGATCTGTCGGCGTCGAGCGGCGACGACCCGTATCAGGCCATCAAGCTGCTGAACGAGGCGATCCACCAGGTTTCGGAGAAGTACGTGGATTCGATCCCCTCGGACAGCCTGTACATGCGGGCGCTGAACGGCATGCTCCTGTCGCTGGATCCGTATTCCCAGCTCCTGAGCCCGAAGGACTACGAGGATCTCCAGATCCATACTCAGGGGAACTACGAGGGGCTGGGAATCCGCATCGACGTCGTGGACCAGGTTCTGACCGTGATCTCGCCCATCGAGGGCACGCCGGCCTACAAGGCCGGGCTCCTGCCCGGCGACCGGATCGTCAGCGTGGACGGCGTGTCGACGCGCGGCTGGACCGAGGAGAAGGCGGTCCAGGAGCTCCGCGGGCCCCAGGGCAGCGAGGTCACGCTGTCGATCGCGCGCGAGGGCCTCGACGAGCCGATCGAGATGACGATCGAGCGCCGTCCGATCGCGCTGGCGGCCGTCCCATACGCCTTCATGCTGACCGACGGCATCGGGTACGTGCGCTTCACCCAGTTCTCCGAGCACGGCCGGGACGAGATCCGCGACGCGGTCCGCAAGCTCGAGAAGCAGGGCATGCGGAGCCTGGTTCTCGACCTCCGCGACAACCCCGGCGGTCTCCTCGATCAGGCGATCGAGGTCACCGACCTGTTCCTCCCGCGCGGTGCCGAGATCGTGTCCACGCGCGGTCGCATGTCCGAATCGGATCGCGTGTACGACGCGCGCGACAACGACGACTTCTCGGTCCACCCGATGATCGTGCTCGTGAACCAGGCCAGCGCCTCCGCGAGCGAGATCGTCTCGGGTGCGCTCCAGGACCACGACCGCGCGCTCCTCGTCGGTCAGACCACCTGGGGCAAGGGCCTCGTCCAGAGCCTGTTCCCGCTGGACGACGGCTATTTCCTCAAGCTCACCACGGCGCGCTACTACACGCCGAGCGGCCGCAGCATCCAGCGCGACGAGTCGCTCGACGTCGACTTCAACGCGATCAACTGGCCGTGGACGCCCGAAGAGGCTCCGCTCGACGGGGAGGCGGCTCCCCACCCGAGCAAGGACGTCCCGGACAGCCTCGTCTTCGAGACCGACATGGGACGCACCGTCTACGGCGGCGGCGGCGTGATGCCGGACGTCGTCGTGCGGGCCGGCGAGATCGCGGAAGTCTCGCGCGAGCTGCTGGAGGAGATCTTCGTGAAGAACGCTTTCTTCTCGTTCGCGGTCTCGTTCCGGGCGACGCATCCCTCGATCCCGCGCGACTTTCAGCCGGATGAGGCGGTGATCGAGAGCTTCCGGACCTACCTGCGCGACGTCAAGACGATCGACTTCAGCGACGAGGCGTTCGACTCCGAGCGGCAGTACATGACCGACTTCCTGCGCTACACGCTGATCAGCCAGTACCACGGCGAGGGCGTGGCGCGGCAGGCGGTCCTCCGTGCGGATCTCCCGCTG
>DATBJO010000012.1:0-12877 GCA_036556305.1 Gemmatimonadota bacterium | reverse complement strand
GTCGAGCGGCTGGCGATCGAACGCGCGCTCGATCTCTTCGGCGCCGATCACGCGAACGTCCAGCCGCACAGCGGCTCGCAGGCCAACATGGCGGCGTACCTGGCGCTGATGGAGCCCGGCGACACGCTGCTCGGCATGGATCTCTCCGCCGGCGGGCATCTCACGCACGGCAGCAAGGTCAATTTCAGCGGCCGGCTCTTCGAGGTCGCGAGCTATGGGGTCGACGGCGAGACCGGGCTGATCGACTACGACGCTCTCCGGGTCGCCGCCGAGAGCGCTCGCCCGCGCGTGATCGTGGCCGGGGGGAGCGCGTACAGCCGCACGATCGACTTCGCCATCTTCCGCGAGGTCGCGGACGCCGTCGGTGCGAGCCTCGTCGTCGACATGGCCCATTTCGCGGGACTCGTGGCGGGCGACGCGTTCCCCTCGCCGGTGCCGCACGCCGACATCGTCACCTCGACGACGCACAAGACGCTGCGCGGCCCGCGGGGCGGTCTGATCCTCGCCCGCGAGGGACACGCCAAAGCGGTCGACAAGTGGATCTTCCCCGGGATCCAGGGTGGCCCGCTCATGCACGTGATCGCGGCCAAGGCGGTCGCGTTCGGCGAGGCGCTCGAGCCCGCGTTCCACGACTACGCGGCCCGGGTCGTGGCCAACGCGCGGGCGCTGGCGGAGTCGCTCGTCGCGCGCGGTTACCACGTCGTGACGGGCGGCACCGACTCGCACCTGTTCCTCGTGGATCTCAGGAGGAGCGGCGAGCTGACCGGCAAGGACGCCGAGGCGGCCCTCGGGCTGGCGGCGATCACCGTGAACAAGAACACCGTCCCCGGCGAGACCCGGAGCCCGTTCGTGACCAGCGGGATCCGCGTCGGGACGCCGGCCCTCACGACCCGCGGGATGGGCGCGGAAGAGATGCGCCGAATCGGCGAGTGGATGGCCGACGTGCTCGACGCTCCGGACGACCGCGGGCGGCAGGCGGCCGTCGCCGAGGACGTCCGCGAGCTGTGCGCGGCGTTCCCGCTCTATGGCGGACGGCTCGAGGGTCGCCGCGCCGCCGCTCCGATTGAGCGCTGAGCGAGCCCGCTCCCCGGATCCTGCAGATCCCCGTGCGCCCGGCCGAGGCCCGGACGGTCGTCCGCGGCTCCCGCTTCCATGCGTGGCTCGGCCCGGCCGCCGACGCCGGCTCGGCCGGCATCGCCCTCGACTCGCGCGCCGCCCTCGACCCCGACGCCACCCACCACTGCTGGGCCTACCGGATCTGGAGTGAGGGCGCGATCGACGAGGGCGCGTTCGACGCCGGCGAGCCGGGCGGGACGGCCGGCCGGCCGATCCTGGGGGCGCTCCAGCGCTCCGGCGTCGTCCAGGCGGTCTGCGTCGTCTCGCGGTGGTTCGGAGGCGTCCGCCTCGGGACCGGCGGCCTCGTCCGCGCGTACGCGGAGGCGGCCCGGGCCGCGATCACCGCGGGGCGCGAGAGCGGCGCCGTCCGGCAGGCGCGGCCGCGGGTCACGCTCCGCGCGGAATTCGACTACGGCCAGTCGGGGAGCGTGCAGCGCGTGGTCGCGCGGTTCGGCGCGCGGTCGACGGTCTCGGGGCGCGGCGAGCGCGCGGAGCTCGATCTCAGCGTCCCGTCCGAGTCGGGCGAGGCGTTCGCGCGCGCGCTCGTCGACGCCACGGCCGGCGGTATCATCCTGAGCGGGCGGCGGCTCGGCCTCGAACCCGCCGACGCGTGATGGGCGGAGGCACGCCGCCGAGTTGACGGGCCGGCGCGCCCGGGCCTACCTTCGACGGGATTCGAAAGCAGGAGAAACGTGAGCGAAAAGACACGCCAGAAGCCACGCGAAAAGACGCCGGTCGAAGAACTGCTCGCGGACATCGATTCCTATATCCACGACTGGTTTCGGGCCAAGCTGCCCTTCACCTTCCAGGGCGAGGCCCGCTGGACCCCCCCGACGGACGTCTTCGAGACCGAGAGCGCCATTCACGTCACGATGGCGATCCCCGGCATCCGGTTGGAGGACATGAGCGTGCGATTCGAGCACGACATCCTCGTCGTGCGGGGCGTCCGCCGCGAGGGCTGCGACGATTCCCGCCGTTATCACAAGATGGAGATCCCGGCCGGGCCGTTCTCCCGCCGCATGCGGGTCGGCAGACCCGTCAAGGCGGACGCGATCGACGTCTCCTACCGTGACGGAATGCTGCGAGTCACGCTGCCCAAGGCGCAGGCTCCGCGGATCGACGTCGCGATCGACTGAGGATGGACAGCGTCTATCTCGACGGCTCGACGCTCGAGCAGATCCGGTCCCTGGATCAGCGCTACGACGACCGCGCCTACGCGTTCGTCCTGGCCGCGCTCGAGGAGGTGGTACAGAGGTTGCCGCGGCGGCGGCACGTGTCCGGCGGCGAGCTCGTCACGGGTTGTCGCGACCTGGCGCTGCGGCTGTACGGCCCCATGGCCAAGACCGTTCTCGAATACTGGAACGTCCGTGCCACGCGCGACATCGGAGAGGTCGTCTTCAACCTCCTGGAGGTGGGAATTCTCTCCAAGGACGACGCGGACTCCAGGAACGATTTCGACGACCTGTTCGATTTCACGGAAGTGTTCGAGACGAACTATCCCTGGGGAGGGCGCTCGCTCGCCTGATCGCAGGGTCCTGCTCTGGGAGGGGAGGTCGGTGATGGAATCGGAATTTCCACAATGCCAGAAGTGCGACAAGGGAGTCCTGCTCCCGCTTTCGGATTACGGACGCGAGGGCGCGACGATCCGCTACAAGGCGTGGGTGTGCACGAACCCCGAGTGCGGTTTCAACCTGAGGATCGACAACGGCGAAATCTCCATCGGTCGCACCGTCGGACAGTCCTTCAAGTAGCCGGCTCCGCACCCGCGGCCTCTCGAGCGACTCCTCGTGATCCGCGCCATCGTCTTCGATCTGGACAACACGCTGGTCGACTTCATGTCGATGAAGAAGCTGGCCGTGGAGGCCGCCATCGACGCCATGATCGACGCGGGCCTTCCGCTCGACCGGGAGGAGACCGAGCGGGAGATCTTCGCGATCTACGATCGCGAGGGGATCGAGTACCAGCGGGTCTTCGACGATCTGCTGGAAGCGCGGCTCGGTCACATCGACCACAAGATCCTCGCGGCGGGGATCGTCGCGTACCGGCGCGCGCGCGAGGCGGCGCTCGTCCTGTACCCCCATGCGACCGTCACGCTGATGGCGTTGATCAAGAGGGGTCTCAAGCTGGCCGTCGTGTCGGACGCGCCGCGGCGGGAGGCCTGGCTGAGGCTCTGTTACCTGAACCTCCACCACATGTTCGACGTGGTGGTGACGTACGAGGACACGGGCGAACGGAAGCCGTCGCCCGCGCCGTTCCGACTCGTGCTCGAGCGGCTCGGCGTCGAGCCGCGGGAGGCGTTGATGGTCGGGGACTGGCCCGAGCGGGACGTGGTGGGCGCCATGCAGCTCGGGATGCGGACCGCGTTCGCGCGCTACGGTGACACGTTCGGGACGGTGCACTCGGGCGCGGACCACGATCTGGCGGACCTGCAGCAGCTCGTCGAGATCGTCGAGCGGATGGAGGAGGAGGTATGAGCGGTTGTCTGTTCTGCGGGATCGTCGCCGGCGAGATTCCCTCCGACCTGGTCGCGGAAGACGACGAGTGGGTGGCCATCCGCGACATCGACCCCCAGGCGCCGACCCACATTCTCGTGGTCCCGCGGCGGCACATCGCGACGCTGGACGAGCTCGAAGCCGGCGACGAGCCGCTCGCGGGAACGCTGGTCGGGGCGGCCGCGGAGATCGCGCGCGCCGAAGGCCTCGTCGACGGAGGGTATCGCGTGGTCATGAACTGCGGCGCCGGGGCGGGCCAGAGCGTGTTCCACATTCACCTTCACCTGCTGGGCGGCCGCCGATTCGCCTGGCCGCCGGGATAGGGGAGACCGTGAGCATCGTCGAGCAGATCCGGGAGGACCAGACGCTGGCGCTCAAAGCGCGGGAGAAGGAGAAGCTGTCCACGCTGCGGCTGTTGTCGAGCGAGCTCAAGAACCGGCGCATCGAGCTGGGTCGCGATCTCACCGACGACGACGCCATCGAGGTTCTGATGCGCGCGCTCAAGCAGCGCCGCGAGGCCGAGGAGCAGTTCGCCAAGGGCGGGCGGCCGGAGCTCGCCGCGCGCGAGGCGGCCGAGGCGGCGCTGATCCGAGAGTTCCTGCCCGAGCCCCTGACGCCGGAGGAGCTCGAGGGGCTGATCGACGCCGCGATCGCCGAGACGGGCGCGACGACGATGCGCGACATGGGCGCGGTGATGGGGCGCCTGATGCCCGAGATCAAGGGACGCGCCGAGGGCGCGGTCGTCAGCGCGCGCGTGAAGGAGCGCCTGGGGTGAACGCCCGGATCACGGGATGAGGCTCGATCCCGAGACGATCGCGGCGCTCGAGTGGGACCGCGTACGCGCGGTCGTGGCGGCGGGAACGAGCTCCGCGCTCGCCCGTCGGACGCTCGAGGAGTGGAAGCCGCGGGGCGGCCTCGCCGAGGCGCGCGAGGCGCTGGTCGAGGTGACCGAGGGCATGGACCTCGCGGGGATCGGGCGACTGCCGGCCCCGTTCGTAGAGGACCAGGCGCCGACGCTCCGCGCGCTCGCGGTCGCGGGGACCGCGCTCGACGGCCGTGCGCTCGTCGACGCGGCGCGGACGTTCGAAGCCACCCGGCGCTTCGCCCGATTCCTGCGTCAGGACCCCGAGAGATGGCCGCGGCTCGCGGCCCGCTTCCGCGCGGCGCCCGAGGAGGTCGAGCTCGAGAAGCGGATCCTCGACTCCTTCGATCCCGACGCGCGGCTGGTCGACGCGGCGAGTCCCGAGCTGCGCTCCCTCCGCGGCGCCGTGCGGAGTCATCGCGCGGCGCTCGTCGACCGGCTGAGCCGCCTGATCGCGCGGCTGCCGCACGTCCTGGTCGCAGCCGACAGCCGGCCGACCTTCCGCGACGGCCGTTACCTGGTCCCGCTCCGGCGGGAGGCGCTGGGGGAGGTCCCGGGGATCGTCCACGACGAGTCCGCCTCGGGCGCCACCGTTTACCTCGAGCCGCACGAGGTCGTCGAGCGGAACAACGAGCTCCGGAGAACGGAGCTGGCGGTGGGTCGCGAGGAGGAGCGGATCCTGCGCGCGCTGACGGCGGCGCTCGCGGAGCGGCGCGGGGAGCTCGAGCTCGCCGCGCGGCTCGCTCTCCACGCGGAAACCGTCCTCGCGCGCGCGCGTTACGCGCTCTCGGTCGGCGGCGTCGCGCCCGAACTGGGGGGCGATCGGCTGGAGCTCCGCGGCGCGCGACACCCGCTTCTGATCGAGCGGCTGCGCGAGCACGGGGGCGCGATCGTGCCGCTCGACCTCGAGCTCGGCGCGAAGGAGCTCGCGCTCGTGATCAGCGGGCCGAACACGGGTGGCAAGACGGTGCTGCTCAAGACCGTCGGCACGGCGGCTCTCATGGCGCAGAGCGGGATCGTGCCGCCGGTCGGCGGGGGCACGCGGCTCCCGTGGCACGAGGCGATCTACGCCGACATCGGCGACACGCAGTCGATCGCGCAGGACCTGTCGACGTTCACGGCCCACCTGAGCCGGCTCAAGGCGGCGCTCGATGGCGCCGGGCCCGCGGCCCTGATCCTGATCGACGAGATCGGTGCGTCCACGGATCCGACCGAGGGCGCGGCGCTCGCCGTCGCGCTCCTCGAGGCGTGGACGGCGCGGGGGGCGCGGACGATCGTCACGACCCATTACCACATGCTCAAGATCTCGGCCGCCCAGGGAGCGGGCATGGTCAACGGATCGCTCGCCTACGACCTCGAGCGGAACGAGCCTCTCTACCGGTTCGTGAAAGGCGTGCCAGGGCGCTCGTTCGGCATCGAGCTCGCCGCGCGCTGGGGAATCGATCCCGCCGTCGTGGGGCGGGCGCGGGAGGCGCTCGACCGCGGGGCGCGGGACCTCGACGAGGTCACCCGCCGGCTGGCCGAAGAAGAGGCCGCCTTCGTCGAGGCACGCCGCGCGCTCGAGGAGGAGCGGCAGGCGATCGGCGAAGCGGAGAGCGCGCGCGCGCGGCGGATCGCGAGCGAGGCGTCGGAGCGGCGCGCGGTCGCCGAGCGCAGGCTGGAGGAGCTCGAGGCGCGGATCGCGCGCATGCGCGAGGAGATGCGGAGCCAGCAGCGGAAGCTCCGCGAGCGCGCGGTGGAGCTGTCCGAAGCCGAAGGCGCGACCCGCGCCGCCCAGGCCCTGGCCGAGGAGATGGCGCGCTCGGCGGAGGCGCTCAGGGCCGAGCGCGAGGCGCTGATCGGGCAGCGCGAGCGCCCGACGATCGAGGTCGGCGACCGGGTCCGGATCCCGCGCTACGACGTGGTCGGCGACGTCGTCGCGCTGAGCCGCGCCGAAGACACGTGCGCGGTCCAGGCCGGTCAGGTGCGGATCACGTGCCGGGTGAGCGAGCTCGACCTGGTCGAGCGCGCCGCCGACCGGAAGGACGAGCCCGCCTCCGCCGCCGGGGCGACGCCGTCCCCCGAGGACGACGGCGCCCCGCAGCCGCTCGAGATCGACCTGCGGGGCATGACGGCGGACGAGATCGGATATCCGCTCGCGGGCGCGCTCGAGCGGGCCTGGCACACGGGCCGGCCCGCGATCCGCTTCATCCACGGGAAGGGTGGCGGGATCCTCCGCCGACGCGTGGCCGAGCTCCTCGAGAAGCATCCCTATGTTCACGGTTTCAGGCTCGGCCACTGGAACGAGGGCGGGGACGGCGTGACCATCGCCACCCTCGCGCCCGAGGATTCTCGGGAGGAGACCGCGTGAGCATCCCCGACCACGTCATCGAGGAGATCCGCGACAAGGCCGAGATCCTCGAAATCATCGGCGAGGTCGTGAAGTTGAAGAAGCGCGGCCGGAGCTGGATCGGATTGTGCCCGTTCCACACCGAGAAAACGCCCTCCTTCACGGTCTCCGCGGAGAAGCAGATGTACTACTGCTTCGGCTGTCAGGCCGGCGGCAACGCGTTCACGTTCGTGATGGAGCACGAGCGGATCGAGTTCCCCGACGCGGTGCGGGCGCTCGGCCAGCGCGTCGGCGTCGAAGTCCCCGAGCGGATGGCGACGGAAGGGCCGGACCCGAACGCCGGCATCCACTTCGCGAACCGATCCGCGGCGGAGTTCTATCACCGCCGCCTGCTGGAAGCCGACGACGCGTCCGCCGCGCGCGACTATCTGGCCGGTCGCGGCGTGGGGCGCGATCTCTGGGAGGCGTTCCTCCTGGGTTGGGCGCCGGAGTCGTGGGACGCGCTCATCGGCGAAGCGTCGCGTCAGGGGGTGGAGGAGGTGGCGCTTCTCGATGCCGGCCTCGTCGGTCGCAGCGAGAAGACGGGTGGACTCTACGACCGCTTCCGTGGGCGGGTCATGTTCCCCATCCGTTCGGTCGGGGGAAGGGTCGTGGCGTTCTCGGGTCGCCGGCTGGACGCCGAAGAGCCGAAATACCTCAACACCGCCGACACGCCCGTCTTCGTCAAGGGACGCATGCTGTTCAACCTCGATCTCGCGCGGGCGGTGATCCGGCGCGCCGGGGCCGTCGCGGTCGTGGAGGGCAACTTCGATGTCGTCGCGCTGACGGGCGCCGGGTTCAGGAACGTCGTCGCGCCGCTGGGGACCGCGTTCACGCCCGATCAGGCGCGGACGCTCAGGCGCTACACCTCGACCGCCTACCTCGCGTACGACGGAGACGCGGCCGGTCAGCGCTCGGCGTTCAAGGCCGCCGACCTGCTCCTGGCCGAAGGCATGAGCGTGCGGATCGTGACGTTGCCGCGCGACGATGACCCGGCGTCGCTGGTCCAGCGCGGCGGCGCCGCCGCGCTCCACGAAAGACTCGAACGGAGCGAGGACGTGATCGACGCGAAGCTCCGGATCGTGCGCGAAAAGGTCGACCTGTCCGACGTCACGAAGAAGCGTCGCGCGATCAAGCGGCTCCTCGAGTCGGTGGCCCACGTCCCCGATCCGGTCACGCGGGAGCTCTACGCGGGGAAGATCGCGAGCGATCTGGACGTTCCGCGCGCGGCCCTCGGCGTGCCGGCCCCGGCGCGACGGCGCGAACGCGCGACGGAGCCGCCCCGCGAGAGAGCGCGGCCTCCTGGCCGGCCGGCGACGCCGCCGGGAGTCGCGCTCCCCGAGAGTCAGGAGGAGTGGTACGTGCTCCTGCACGCGGTCAGCGAGCCGCGCTGGCTGGACCAGGTGGTCGAGGAGCTCAAGCCGGAGTACTTCACGGTGCCGGCCTACGCCGACTTCTTCACGCGTCTTGCGCAGCTCCACGCGGACGGGGTCGAAGAGGTCGAGGAGCGCCTGCGCGCGAGCGGCGACGCGGACCTGCAGCGCGTGCTCGCCCGCCTCGAGGCGCTCCGCGGGCGCCAGGACGAAGGCTTCGAGCTGTCCGACAAGGCGCTCCGCGAGAGCCTTCAGCGGCTCCACGAGGATGCGCTCGAGCGCGGCGTCCACGAGCGCGGCGGCGAGCCGACCGGCGACGTCCTCGAGGACTCCCTTCAGAAGCAGCGCGTCCGGCGCGAGATCGCGCCCGGGCGATTCGGGAGCCGGCGACCGCGCGGCTGAAGCCGCGTTTGACACCGTCGCCGAGCGCCGCGTACCTTGAATCCTCGCTTTCCGAGCAGCATTCACCGAGTCGACCACTCATGACGCCTTCCCGCCGCGCCCTATCCCGATCCCGCGACAGCGACGAGCCCGACGAGCCGGTGGTCGGGCCCGATTCGGAAGCCATCGACCGCATCATCCTCGACCTGCGCGAGGACGAGGAGCCGGAGGTCGACGAGGGCGAAGCGGACGAGGGTGCGGATGAGGACGAGGGCGGGGGGGAAGCAGCGCCCCCGCGGCGCGGGCCGGTCATCGACGAGGAGGACGAGGACGACGAGGACGACAGCGGGTTCGGGCCCCGTCTCCAGGTCTACGACGACCTGATCCGCATGTACTTCCAGGAGATGGGCCGCGTCCCGCTCCTCAGCGCGGAGGAGGAGATCGAGCTCGCCAGAACGATCGCCGAGGGGCAGGTGGCGCTGCGCGAGATCGTGTTCCGCTCCTACACCTCGATCGAACGCGCCTTCGAGCAGGGTCGCGCGGTCATCGACGGGGCGATGCGACCGGAGGCCTTTCTGGGAGACGACTTCAGCGAGTGGGACGGGGAGGAGGAGGAGGTCGCGCCGCTCGAAGCGTCGTCGCTGGCCGATGAACTGCGGGCCTACGAGCAGAGATGGCATGCCGCACGCGAAGTTTTCGACCGCAGCGGCCTGCGGGGCCAGAAGGGGAAGCGCGCGCACTCGGAGATGGAGGCCGTGCGCGAATTCTTCCGCGCCATGCCGCTTCATCATTCGCAGATCGAGTACCTGGCCGAGAAGCTGCGCGAGCTCGACGGTCTGTCGACCGTGGAGTGGCGGGAGCGCGATCTCGAGCGCGCGACGGGCTTGAGCCGCCCCGAGTATCACGCGCTCCTCGCCGAGGTCGTGGACATGACCCGGCGCGTGATGTCGTCGCGTCGGCGGATGGTGGAAGCCAACGTTCGCCTCGTGGTTTCGGTCGCCAAGCGCTACATCGGTCGCGGGCTCGAGTTCCTGGATCTCATTCAGGAGGGGAACTCGGGCCTCCTTCGCGCGACTGAGAAATTCGATCACCGAAAGGGCTACAAGTTCTCGACCTATGCGACGTGGTGGATCCGCCAGGCGATCACGCGCGCGATCGCGGAGCAGTCGCGCACGATCCGGATCCCGGTCCACATGATCGAGACGATCAACAAGGTCAATCGCTTCACGCGCCGGACCGTACAGCGGACCGGACGCGAGCCCACGCCTGAGGAGATCGCGGAGAAGCTCGACCTGCCGCTCGAGAAGGTGAAGGCGGTGCTGAAGATCGCGCAGGAGCCGATCTCGCTGGACCGACCCGTGCAGACCGACCAGGACACGCAGATCTCGGACATCATCGAGGACAGCCGGACGCTCTCGCCGTCGAAGAACGCCGCGTTCGCGCTGCTGAAGGAGAACGTGAACTCGGTCCTGCACACGCTGTCGCAGCGCGAGGAGCGGATCATCCGGCTGCGGTTCGGGATCGGGGACGGCTGTCCGCGGACGCTCGAGGAGGTGGGCTCGATCTTCAACATCACGCGCGAGCGGGTGCGGCAGATCGAGGCCAAGGCGCTGAAGAAGCTCCGGCACCCGTCGAAGTGCCGGGAGCTGCTCAAGTTCTACGATCTGTAGCGGCCGCGTCGGCGCGTTACTACATAATCGGTAGGATCAAACCCCGAACCCGCGGGGAAAGTTTCACCAGCTACCGCGGGGCCCGTAGCTCAGCGGTCAGAGCACCGGACTCATAATCCGAGGGTCGCTGGTTCGAATCCAGCCGGGCCCACTCGATACTCAGAGGGAGATACAGATGCATCGGATCCACAGGATCGCGCTCGCGGCGGCGGCCTTGCTCCTCGGATGCGACAACTCGCCTTCGACCGGCGTCGAGGGCACATACCCGCTCACGTTGACCTACACCGTGGACGAGTGCGCCGGAGACCAGGGTCGGAGCGAGGCCCTGGAGGTGACGATCGAGCGGGACGGCAACGACGTGACGTTCGACCTCGGCGCCAGCGGAATACTCACGGGCACCTTCAACGAGGAACTCCGCACGATGACCGTGGACGGCACGATCCTCGTGCCCGTCCCGCCCCCCGGAAGCGGGACCTTCCCCGGGCAGATGCACATGGTGGCGCGGGTCACCGAGGGGGAGCTCAACGCCCTGGGGAGAATCACGTTCGATGGCACGTTCCCCGGCGTTTCGGGCATCTGCGAGCGCTTCTTCGAAGCCAGTGGAGAGCGGAACGACAGCCTTTCGGTGTTCTCGTTGACCGCCCCGTGAGGCGACGGTAATTTCGGCGCTCTTCTCGTGGGTGGTTAGCTCAGCTGGTTAGAGCGCCGGTCTCACATACCGGAGGTCGCAGGTTCGAATCCTGCACCGCCCACCACCTCTACGCCGATCTCTCCCTTGAGTGAATCATCGTCCTCCCTGCTCGCGCGGCTCGAAAGGAGCAAAGACCGCTTCGGCGGCTCGGCCGCCGCCCTCAAGCTCGAGCTCCTGGCCGCGCTGGCGCGACGTCGTCTACCCGACGCGAGCCGGGTCGCGCGTCTCCACGACACGCTGACGTTTCTGCGCGCGTATCCCGACGACGCGGAAGTGCTCGACCGGGTCGAGACGATGCTCGGTTCCTTCGCCGATCGTTCCGACCTGAAACGACATCGCCGCGAGCTCGTCGATTCGGGAATCGCGGGGACGGAGATCCACTACGCGTTCTACTGGCTCACCGCCCTCTGGCTCGCGGAGCGGTGGCCCGACCGGCTCTCGATCGACTGGAAGGAGTTCGAGAACCGCTCGGAGCTCGTCGACCTCCTGCACCTCCTCGTTCCGTACTCCGAGTCGCCCGGGCTCGATCGGTTCGATTTCTCGGCCGAGGATTGGATCGGCCACCTCAAGGGTCCGAACGAGACCGACGCCGCGTTCCTCGTAATGCGATTCCGCGCGCTGCGTGCCGACTCGTTCGGACGCGAGGCGTTCTTCGATCGGCTCGTCGTCCCGTTCCGTCTCGCGCCGGGACCGACCACCCCTTCGCGCACGAAGGCCAAGGTGCCTTCCAAGATCCACTTTCAATCGCGCCCTCTCGAGCGAATGCGTCCGGACCTCGAGAAAGCCGTTCTGGACCCCCCGCGTTCCGTGCGCTCGCTCTCGCGGCGCGAGGGCCGGAAGCTGGTCGACCTCGCGCGAGAGGCGATGGTCACCCGGAGCCGCGACCTCGATGTTTTCGTGCACGCGGATCCGGGCGCGGTCCGGATGGTCGATTGCGGCGACGGTCTCCGGTTCGCGTGCATGGGGACCCATCCGGAACGGCGCCTGCTCTTCGAAGCGGTCTACGGTTTTCTCACGCTCAAGAACGGCGTCCCCATCGGCTACGTCCTTCTGAGCGCGCTCTACCGGTCGGTGGAAGTGGCCTACAACGTCTTCGATTCCTACCGGGGTGGCGAGGCGGCCCGCGACTACGGCCGCGTCCTCGCGATGGCGCGACACCTCTTCCGAGCCGAGACGTTCGCCGTCGACCCCTACCAGCTCGGCCACGGCAACCAGGAGGGGCTGGCATCGGGGGCCTGGTGGTTCTACTACAAGCTCGGGTTCCGGCCCGATGATCCCGGAGTGAAGAGGATCGTTCGCCGGGAGCTTGCCCGCATGAAGAAGAACCCCCGGCACCGCTCGAGCATCGCCACGCTCGAGGAGCTGGCGTCGGAGTCCATGTTCTTCGATCGCGCCGGGCGACGTGAGGCGGCGATGGGAAGGATCAACCTCGGGGAGGTCGGTCTTCGCATCTCCCACTATGTCGCGGGCCGCTTCGGAGCCGACCGGGAGAGGGCGATCCGGACGTGCGCCGAGGAAGCCGCCGCGCTCCTCGGCGAGCGCTCGCTCGGAACGCTCACCCGCGGCGAGCGACTCGCCTGGGATCGCTGGGCTCCCCTCGTCTGCCTGCTCCCCGGAGTCCGGCGTTGGAGCGGGAAGGAGCGTCGCGACCTGGCGCGCGTCATCCGCGCCAAGGGCGGCCTCCACGAATCTGATTTCGTGCTCCGGTTCGACCGTCACCCCAAGCTCGGGCGCGCCGTCCGGAAGCTCGCCGAGGAGGAAGCGTAGAGGCCCTTTGTGACGGTCGACCCGGCGCCGTTGGCGGGCGCGACCCGCGGGTGGTAAATTCCCGTCCGATCATGGAGAGCAGGCCCGCGATCAAGGTACCGACGATTTCCGGATGAGCGGGGCGTGGCGCCCGCCGGCCCATACCGGGCGAGGGCGA
>DATBJO010000011.1:0-40915 GCA_036556305.1 Gemmatimonadota bacterium | reverse complement strand
CCGGGGAGGGGTCCGGCTACGTGCCGGTCTACGAGTTCCTGCCGTCGCCGGCCGCGATCCTGGGGCAACTCCTGCCGCTCTTCCTGCGCTACGGCGTGTACCGCGCGATCTCCGAGAGCGCGGCCCGCGAGCACGGCGCGCGGCGGACGGCGATGAAGAACGCGACCGACAATGCCAAGGATCTGATCCGGAACCTGACCCGCTCGTACAACCGCGCGCGTCAGGCGCAGATCACGCAGGAGATCGCCGAGCTGGTAGGCGGCGCGGAAGCGCTCAAGGGGTAGGACCTGGGGATACGCGAAGGCCATTCGAGGATGCGGACTGAACCGAAGGGACGAGGGAGCGGATGAACGACGAGAGACAGACGAGCGGCGCCGCGGCGGCGGCCCCCGCGCGCGAGAAGGACGCGGCCTCCGCGAAACGGACCGGCAGGGTCGTGCAGGTGATCGGCCCCGTCATCGACGTGGAATTCGAGTCCGAGGACCTGCCCGAGATCTACACCGCGCTCCGGCTGGACCACGAGCCGGAGGGCGCCGAGGGCGAGCCCGTCCACCTGACCGCCGAGATCCAGCAGCACCTCGGGCGGAATCAGGTCCGCGCGGTGGCGATGTCGTCCACAGATGGAGTTGTGAGAGGCATGGCGGTCCTCGACACGGGCGCGCCGATCTCGGTGCCGGTCGGCAACGAGACGCTGGGCCGGATCTTCAACGTCCTGGGCGAGCCGATCGACGAGCTGGGGGAGGTCAAGGCGAGCGAGCGCCGCGCGATCCACCAGGAGCCGCCGGCCTTCCCGGACCTCGAGCCCAAGACCGAGATCTTCGAGACCGGCATCAAGGTCGTCGACCTGCTGGCGCCCTACGTCAAGGGCGGGAAGACCGGCCTCTTCGGCGGCGCCGGCGTGGGGAAGACCGTCATCATCATGGAGCTCATCCACAACATCGCCACCGAGCACGGCGGCTTCTCGGTGTTCTCGGGGATCGGGGAGCGGACGCGCGAGGGGAACGACCTGTGGCTCGAGATGAAGGAGTCGGGGGTCCTCGAGCGCGCGGTCCTCTGCTACGGCCAGATGAACGAGCCGCCGGGCGCGCGGCTCCGGGTGGGCCTCTCGGGCCTCACGATGTGCGAGTACTTCCGCGACCAGACGGGGACCGACGTCCTGTACTTCATCGACAACATCTTCCGCTTCACGCAGGCGGGCTCCGAGGTCTCGGCGCTCCTGGGCCGCATGCCGAGCGCGGTCGGCTACCAGCCGACGCTGGGGACCGAGATGGGCGAGCTCCAGGAGCGGATCACGTCGACGAAGCGCGGCTCGATCACCTCGGTCCAGGCGATCTACGTGCCGGCCGACGACCTGACCGACCCGGCGCCGGCGACGGCCTTCAGCCACCTGGACGCCACCACCGTGCTGTCGCGGCCGATCGCCGAGCTCGGGATCTACCCCGCCGTCGACCCGCTCGACTCGACGAGCCGGATCCTGGATCCCAACTACATCGGGCAGGAGCACTACGACGTCTCCCGCGACGTCCAGCGGATCCTCCAGCGCTACAAGGATCTCCAGGACATCATCGCGATCCTCGGGATGGACGAGCTGTCGGAGGAGGACAAGGTCCTGGTCGCGCGAGCGCGGCGGATCCAGCGCTTCCTCTCCCAGCCGTTCCACGTGGCCGAGCAGTTCACCGGGATGGCCGGCAAGTACGTCAAGCTCGAGGAGACGATCCGCTCCTTCCGCGAGGTCGCCGAGGGCAAGTGGGACCACCTGCCGGAGCAGGCCTTCTACATGGTCGGGACGATCGAGGAAGCGGCAGAGAAGGCCAAGCGGATCGCGGGCGGGGAGTAGGGATGGCCTCCCCCCGCGGCGGCCACAGGCGGCTCGAGGTCCGGATCATCACGCCCGAGCGGATCGCCTACCAGGGCGCGGTCGACGCCGTCGTCGCCACCGCCTACGACGGCGAGGTCGGGATCCTGCCCGGCCACGCGCCGATGATGGTCGTCCTGGGGATCGGCGAGCTCCGCCTGCGGGTCGGGGACCGCTTCGAGTGGTTCGCGATCGGCGAGGGGTTCCTGCACGTGGCCGACGACGTCGTCACCGTGCTGACGCCCTTCGCCGAGGCGGCACGCGAGGTCGACGTGGAGGCCGCGCGGCGGCTCGAGATCACCGCCGCCGAGAACCCGCTCCTCCAGGGGACGATCCTCGGCGAGGAGCAGCGCAAGCGCCTGGCGAAGCTGCGGGAACGGGTGGCCGCGAAGGCGCGCTGAACGGCCCTCGATCCCGCTTCTTTTTCCCCCGGCCGTCCACATCCTTCCCACACGGCCGACCTCGTCCCTCCCGCTCGGGACGGGGGCGTCGAAACCCTCCGAACTCCTCCTCCACGCCGGATGTGGACAACTGTGGACAATTTCTGCCCGGAACCGACGCAGAAACTATAAGTCATTACACATTAAATACTTACGTCCTATTCCGCGGACCTTGCGACGCAAAGGGCAATTCACATTTTCCGCGGATCCCGGCGGGTTCGCTCAGCTCGTCAACGACCGCAGGACCGGGGTCTCGGCGCGCCGGTCCTCGGACCCGGGCTCGACCCGGAGCCGGGCCTCGTCCGCCTCGGTGAGCTCCATCCGGCACTGTCCCTGGAACCACACGCCGGGCTCGATGACGAACGACCGGGTGAGGACGTCGCCCTCCACCCGGGCGCCCTTCTGGAGCTCGACCTGCTCGGTCCCCACCACCTCCCCCTCGAACGTCCCGATGATGATGATCTGCCGCCCGCGCGCGCGGCCCGTGAACGTGCCGCTCTGACCGATGATCAGGGTGTCGCCGACGTCCAGCGTCCCCTGGAACGACCCGTCGAGGCGCAGGGTCCCCTCGACCCGCGCCGTCCCCTGACAGTCGACTCCCGCTCCGAGCAGGGAGTCCAGTCCGTTCGAATGACCTTCTTTGCGGCCCATGCCGCCTCCAGGCTGAAGGGTGCTTAGCGGAGGAAGGGGGCCGGGTCGATGGCCCGGCCCTGCTTCCGGATCTCGTAATGGAGATGGGGAGCGGTCGAGCGCCCGCTGTTGCCGCTGTACGCGATCGCCTGCCCCCTCGTGACGCGCTCCCCGACTTCGACGAGGAGCAGCGCGTTGTGCCCGTACATCGTCTCGAGGCCGCCGCCGTGGTCGACGACGACGTAATGGCCGTACACCGCGTCGCTTCCCGCCTCGGTCACCGTCCCCCGCGCGGTCGCGACCACCGGCGTGTGGACCGGCACCGCGATGTCGATCCCCGGGTGTCCCTCGACCTCGGAGTAGTCCGCGGTCTGGAACCCCTTGTGCGCGTGCGGCCAGCCCGCGGGGACGCGGGCGGGGGCCGAGCCGGCGCCCGCCGGCGCGGCCTCTCCGGCGACCGACGCCCCGAGCGCCGGCGCGCCGGGTCCCACCACTCCGGCGGGCGGCGCGACGGTTTCGACCGGCGGGAGCCCGGCCATGTCCCGGATCCGGGCGTAGGCCCGCTCGGTCCGCTCCAGGTTCTCGGCGATCTCGTCGACCTTGGCGTTCTCGGCCTCGAGCTTCCGGTTCTCCCGCTCGAGGTAGGCCGCGCGCCCGGCCCTCGACGCCACCCGGCCGTAGGAGGCGATCGCCAGGAGCGCGACCACGAGGAGCGCGGCCCCGGCCGCGAGCCCGACCTTGATCCAGCGGTAGGAGATCCGCAGCCGGCGGACGTTGCGCTCGTCGTGCGGGACGACCAGGAAGGTCAGGTACTTGCCCGTCACCGTCCGGCGGCGAGCAGCCGCTCGACCAGCCCCTCGAAGTCGTCGAGGGAGTAGAACGAGATCTCGATCCGCCCCTTGGCCCGGGACGAGGCGCGGATCGCCACCTTCGTCCCGAGGGCGCGCTGGAGGTCCGCCTCGATCCGCTGCCGTTCGAGCTCGGCGGTCCGGGCGGGCTCGGCGGACCGGCGCGGTCCGTGGTTCTCCCGCTTGACCCGCCGCTCGAGCTGCCGTACCGACAGGCCGCGCTCGACCGCCTCGCGGGCGAGGACCGTGATCCGGCGCCGGCTCTGCAGACCGAGGAGGGCGCGCCCGTGCCCCGCGGTGAGCGCCCCCTGGCGCACGTGGCTCTGGACCTCGTCCGGCAGGTCCAGCAGACGGAGCGCGTTGGCGACCGCAGGACGGCTCCGCCCGAGGTGCTCGGCGAGCTCCGCCTGGGTCGCGCCGAACTCGTCGATCAGCCGACGGTACCCGGCCGCCTCCTCGATCGCGTCGAGATCCTCGCGCTGGAGGTTCTCGATGAGCGCGATCTCGAGCAGGTCCCGCTCGTCGACCTCGCGGACGATCACCGGCACGGTCGCGAGCCCCGCCTGCTGGGCCGCCCGCCAGCGCCGCTCCCCGCTGACCAGCTCCCACCCGCCCTTTTTCCCGGGTGTCACGATAAGTGGTTGCAGGACTCCCTTCTGGGCGATCGAGGCCGCAAGGTCCTCGAGCGCCTGCGGCGCGAACGTGTGGCGCGGCTGGAAGCGGTTGGGGGTGATCCGCGTCACCGGCACCTGCGAGACGCCCGCGGCGCGGGCGGAGTCGACGGCCTGCTCGCCGAGCAGGGCGCCGAGACCCTTGCCTAGCCTCTTGCGCTGCGTCGGCATCGTTCGATCAGCTCCTCGGTCAGATTCATGTAACTGACCGCACCGGCGGACAGGATGTCGTACAGGATGACGGGCTGGCCGAAGCTCGGCGCCTCGGAGAGCCGGACGTTCCGTGGGATGACCGTATCGTACACTTTTTCACCGAAGTACTCAACCGCCTCATCCTGGACCTGTCGCGCCAGATTCAGCCTCTGGTCGTACATCGTCAGCAGCACGCCCTCGATCGCGAGGCCGGGGTTCAGGCTCTTCTGGACGATGCGGATCGTCCCCAGGAGCTGGGAGAGCCCCTCGAGGGCGTAGTACTCGCACTGGATCGGGATGAGGACGGAGTCGACGGCCGTCAGCGCGTTCACGGTGAGGAGCCCGAGGCTCGGCGGGCAGTCGACGAGCACGAAGTCGTATCCGTCCGTCTGGCCCTCGAGCGCGGACGCCAGCCGGTGCTCGCGTCCGATCACGCTCACGAGCTCGATCTCGGCCCCGAACAGGTCCACGGTGGCGGGGAGGATCTCGAGGAACGGGATCATGGTCGGGCGGACCGCGGAGGCGAGCGGGAGGCCGCCCACCAGGACGTCGTAGACGCTCGACTCCAACGCGCCCTTGTCGACGCCCAATCCGCTCGTCGCGTTTCCCTGGGGATCGAGGTCGACGAGCAGCGTGCGCCGCTCGGCCACGGCGAGGCACGCCGCGAGGTTGACGGCCGTCGTCGTCTTTCCGACCCCGCCCTTCTGGTTGACGATCCCGATCGTCCGCGTCCCCGTCGCGCTCTCCGCGGCGCCGGCCGCGTCCGGTCGCGGCTCCGACCGCGCGCGCCGGGCGCCCTTCTTCTTCCTCGGCGCCGCCCGACCGGGCGATGTTTCACGTGAAACAGCGGGGGCCGGGGGGCCGGGGGGCGCCGCGGCGCCGGAGGCCAGAACCTTCTCGATGTCCTCGATCGACACCGGCGGGTCTTCCGCGAACGCCCGCTCGAGCTCGCGCTCGAGACGAGCCCGGGCGGCCTGCACGTCGCCTCCCGTTCGGTCGACGTCGCTCATGTTCGGGAATTCGTCAATGGGCCAATTCGTTCGATATCGTACTGTTCAGGGCGTCGCGCGCAATGTGCGCCCGTCTGCGACCGTCGGGCAAGCGCGCGGGCCGTCGGCCTCCCGCGACGCGGGCAGCGCTCCTCAGCCCTCGGCGGGCCGGACCTCGGCCGGCGCGGGGGAGCCCCTCCGGAGCATCCACTGCTGCACGAACGTCAGCACGTTCGAGACCGTGTAGTAGAGGACGAGGCCGGACGCGAGCGAGAGGAACACGAACGTGAGGACGACCGGCATCACGTAGGTCATCGCCGCCATCTTCGGGTCGCTCTGCGTCATCTTCGACGACACGAACATCGTGAGCCCCATCAGGATCGGCAGGATGTACAACGGATCCGGCTGCGAGAGATCGGGCAGCCACAGGAACGGCTGGCCGCGGAACTCGATCGTCCCCTGGAACACGAAGAACAACGCGAACAGAATCGGCATCGGGATCAGATTCGGCAAGCACCCCCCCAGCGGGTTCACCTTCTTCTCCCGATACAGCTTCATCGTCTCCTGCTGCATCCGCTGCGGGTCGTCCTTGAAGCGCTCGCGCAGGCGCTGGATCTCGGGCTGGATCTTCTGCATCGCCTGGATCGAACGGAACGACTTCGCCGTCAGCGGCCACATGACGAGCCGCACGAGGACGCCGAAGACGATCAGCACCAGGCCGTAGTCCCGGATGAAGCGATGCATCCACAGCATCGCGATCACGATCGCCTTGGCGAACGGCGTGACCATCCAGCGGATCCACGACCAGCCGTACTGGTTGACGTCGTCGAGCCCGTCGTTGAGCGCGGCCAGCTGACGATACTCCTGGGGTCCCAGGTACACCCGGTACTCCGTCGTCCCCGCGCGGATCGGGCTCGCGACCGCGACCCGCATCCGCGGCAGACTGTCCGCCTCGGCATGCGCCTCGACCGCGGACAGCGCTCCCTCGCCCGGTGCCAGGAGCGCCGCGAGGAAGTACTTGCCCTTGAGCCCCGCCCAGTCCACTTCGCCGCCGAGCGCGAGCGCGCCGTCCTCGAGGTCGTCGGGCTTGGCCGAGACGATCTCGCCGTCGACCCGCGCGACGGCCCGCAGCTGACCGTAGTCCTCGCGCGGGTTCTTCTCGTTCGTGACGAGCCGCGGCCCGACGGTCGTGACCAGAATCCCGTCGGCCCGCGAACCGGCGTCCAGCCGGTAGTCGACCACGTAGTCGACCGACTCGAACCGGAAGCTCTGCACGATGCGGCCCGTGGCCGACTCGTGCGTGAACGTCAGCGTCCGCGCGCTGTCTCCGGTTTCGAGGGCGATCCGGGTCTCGCTCGGCAGGAACGTCAGAGAGTCGAGCGCGATCCGCCGCTCCCCGAGCTCGGCCGCGCGCTCGAGGAACGCCGCGCCCTCGGGGACGAGACGGACGGGACCGTCATGCTGATAGGAGTCGTAGCGCAGGAGCTCGACCTGGCGGAGCACGGCCCCGCGCGGGTCGATCGTCATCCGGTAGAGCGGGGTCTCGACGACGACCTCCGCCGGCGCGGGCGTCCCCGCGAGGAGCGCGTTCGCGTAGGGGTCCGCGGTCGCGAGGAGGCTGTCGCCGGGGCCCGCGGCGGTGTCGGCCGCCGCGGCCTCCGGCGCCGCGCTGTCGGGAGCCGCCGTGCGGTCGGCGGCGGCCGGAACGGAATCCCCCTCTACTACCATAGTTGTATCCGCGGGCGTCTCTTCGGGTGCCTCCGGCGTCATCTTCCCGTACCACCACTGGCTCGCCACGAGGACGGCGGCCATGAGCAGGAACGCGAGCAGGACCCGGCGCTGATCCATGAGCGCGCCTAGCTCTCGACCGCCCGGCCCCGCCGGCGGACGGGCGCGGGGACCGGATCGTGGCCACCCTCGTGCCACGGATGACAGCGCCCGATCCGGCGCGCGGCCAGCAGCGAGCCTCTCAGGGCGCCGTGCGCCCGGATCGCCTGGATCGCGTACGCCGAGCAGGTCGGGTGATAGCGGCAGGTTGCCGGCGCCCAGGAGGTCAGGAGCTGATAGGCGCGGATCGCGATCACGAGCAGCGTCTTCATGTCTCCGCTTCCCCGGATTCCTCGGCGAGGGCCGTGAGGGCCGCGTGCAGCTCGGCGTAGCTCAGGTCGTAGGCGGGGGGACGGGTCCGGACCAGCCAGTCGTGACCCTCTCCCCGCGCGAGCAGGATTTCCCGCATCAGCTCCTTGATCCGGCGCCGCAGCCGGTTGCGCTCGACACCCGTTCGGCCGTGCTTGGGGGTGATGCAAGTCACGCGGCCGATCGCCTCCGCGGCCGGCCGGCGGTAGAGCTCGAGCGCCGCCCCGCGGGCCCTCGCCCCGCGCAGGAGCGCGGCGATCTCACGGCGCGTCCGGATCCGACGCTCGCGGGGAAGCTGCCCCATGCGGGGGACTGGACCTTGTGGAGGTGAGGCGACCGACTACTGTCGCTTGCGGGCGAACTCCGCCGACACGGTCAGCTTGGCGCGGCCCTTCTTGCGCCGGCGCGCGAGGACTTTGCGACCGTTCTTCGTCGCCATGCGGGTGCGGAATCCGTGCTTGTTGCGGCGCTTCCGCCGGCTCGGTTGATAGGTGCGCTTCATGGAGGTCCTCGTTTGCGATGATCGGAAATCCGGCCGTGAAAAAGGGAGGCGAATATAGGTTTCGCGCCGCGTGGACGTCAACCGGAGCGGCCTCGCTCTGCGCTCGCGCGCGACTGTTGACAGCCCATTCGCGCGCGGCTACTATGAACTTCCCTCGACGCTTTGCACTCCGATCGAATCGAATCCTAGTCCAGCGGAGCTCGCCTTGCCGTCTGCCGAACTGACCCCGACCGAGGTGTGGTCGCTCATCCTCGAAGAGTCCCGCAAAGTCATCAACCCGCAAACCTTCAAGACCTGGCTCGAGCCCACCGCGGCCGTCGGACTCTCCGACGACAAGCTTCTGGTGAGCGTGAAGAACCAGTTCGCCGTCGATTACATCGAGGGCCAGTACGGAAGCGTCCTGTCGCGCATCGCAGGCGCCCTCTTCGACACCGACCTCGCGATCGCCTTCCGCTCGGATTCCACCGAGCAGCCCGAGACGATCGGCACGCGGCACATCGCGCCGTCCGACCTCGCGGCGAGCGCGCTGCCGTCCGCGGAGCGGTCCGCTCCGTCCGCCGGGGCCGTGAACCAGGGCATGCCGCTCAACCCCCGGTACACGTTCGAGAGCTTCGTCGTCGGCAATTCGAACGAGTGGGCCCACGCCGCCTCGCAGGCGGTCGCCGAGACCCCCGCCCACGTCTACAACCCCCTCTTCATCTACGGAGGAGTGGGCCTCGGCAAGACCCATCTCATGCAGGGGATCGGCAACGAGGCCCTCGCCTCGGGAAAGCTCGAGCGGGTCTGTTACCTGTCGGCCGAGCAGTTCATGAACCAGATGATCGAGGCCCTCCAGTTCGGCAAGACGCTCGAGTTCCGGAACAAGTACCGGCGCATGGATCTCCTGCTGATCGACGACGTCCAGTTCCTGCAGGGCAAGGACGCGACCCAGGAGGAGTTCTTTCACACGTTCAACGCGCTCTACGACGCGCACAAGCAGATCGTCGTGACGAGCGATCGCCCCCCGAAGGAGATCCCCACTCTCGAGGAGCGGCTCGTCTCGCGTTTCGAATGGGGCCTCGTCGTGGACATCCAGCCGCCCGACCTCGAGACCCGGATCGCGATCCTCCAGCACAAGGCGGCCCGCAACAGCCTCCAGCTGCCTCAGGACGTCGTCCTTTTCATCGCCAAGAACGTCAAGTCGAACGTGCGCGAGCTCGAAGGGTCGCTGATCCGCCTGATCGCTCACTCCAGCCTGAACGGTTCGGACATCACGATCGAGCTGGCCGAGGAGGTCCTGAAGAACATCCTGTCCCACGAGACCGTGCGCATCACGGTCGAGCGGATCCAGCAGGAGGTCGCACAGGAGTACGGCGTCTCGGTGGAGGGCCTCAAGTCGAAGAAACGCACGAAGACCCTCACGGTGCCGCGCCAGGTCGCGATGTATCTCTGCCGGCAGCATACCGATCTGCCCCTGGTCGAGATCGGACAGGCCTTCGGGGGCCGCGACCACACGACCGTGATCCACGCCTGCGACAAAGTCGAGAACGAGATCAGGGAAGACCGCTCGATCCGGATGCGCGTCGACCAGCTCCGGGACCGCATCGCTTCGTAGCGGCGGTGCCGCCTCGCCCGACGCCGAAGTGTGGATGGAAGTGAGGAAGAAATTGAGGACCGAAGTGGACGGAGCGGCGCCGGCCGGAGCTTTCCCACGACTCTCCCCAACCGGCATGCGTTCATCCACAGCCCGACCCCTGCCGTCACGGTCTTTGGTCCACATTCACGGGCTACTACTACTACTACGAATGATTACATTCCAAGAACCAGAGATCTTTTCCCACTGGGGATAAAACCGCTCATCAACGGGGGGAGGATGCAGTTCACGATCGGTCAGAGCGAGTTCATCGAAGCGTTGAGCGCGGTCGCTAACATCGTACCGACCCGCACGCCGCTTCCGATCATCGGGAACCTGCTGCTCGCGGCGGAGTCCGACGAGCTCGCGCTGTCGGCCACCGACCTGGACCTGTCGGTCACGATCCGGGTCAAGGCGAAAGTTGATTCCGGCGGCCGGGTCACGCTGCCCGCCCGGAAGCTGACCGACATGATCCGCGCTCTGCCGCCGAGCCCGGTCCGGGTCCGCGGAGAGGCCGAGCATGTCACGGTCGAGTGCGAGAACAGTCAGTTCCGCGTCCATGGGTTGCCGGCCGAGGATTTCCCGACGTTCCCCTCGCTCGACTTCGAGGACGGCCTCACGGTGACCGCCGGCACGATCGCGAAGCTGGCCGCGCACACGAGTTTCGCGGCGTCCAGCGAGGACACGCGACCGATCCTGAACGGCGTCCTGTGGGAGGTTCTCGACGAGCGCATGCAGATGGTCGCCACGAACGGTCATCGGCTCGCCCGATACGCCGTGTCGACCTCGGGACGCGGACCGAAGAAGCCGGGACGCGACGTGATCGTCCCCCCGAAGGCGCTGTCCCAGATCGGCCGCATCTTCGGGCCCGACGACGAGATCGTCGTGGCCATGGACGAGAAGCAGATCGGCTTCCGGGGCGAGCGCGGCGTCGTGTACAGCCGACTCATCGAGGGCCCCTATCCGAACTACGAGCAGGTCATTCCGAAGGACAACGACAAGCGTCTGCGCGCCGACAAGGAGCGGCTGTCGGCGGCCCTCAGGCGGATGGCCGTGATGGCCAGCGACCAGACCCACCGCGTCCGGCTCTCGCTGAAGGACGACGCGCTCAAGTTGTACGTCTCGACGCCCGACGTCGGCGAAGGCAGCGAGGAGATGACGGTCTCCTACGAGGGCGATCCGATCGACATCGGCTTCAACGCGAACTACCTGCTCGAGGTTCTCCGCTTCGTCGACTCGGACGAAGTCGAGATCTCGCTCAAGGCGCCGGAGCGGGCCGCGCTGGTGGAGCCGGCGGGCGAGAACGGAAGCAAGAATGAGGCTCAGTACTTGTGCCTGGTGATGCCCCTCCGCCTCCAGGAGTAGGTCGGCCCGTCGACACGGCTCATCCGCGGCGTACGTTTCCGTACGCCTCGCTCGTCTTCGTCGCGCGCCTTGCATCTGAGCCGTTTTGACGGACCTCCGCACGCGTACCAGCGCGTTGAAAAAGCGCGGCGGGGGCGTCGAAAGGCCGACGATTTCGGGCCTTCACGCATGCCCTCCCGGGGAGCTTCGCGCGTCCTTCGGGGTACGTCTCTCGAGCCCCTCCATGACCCTGTCCGGGTGACGCCCGGGAGCAGCTTCCGGGCCGCTCCGAGGGATGCCCGTGAGCGGTAGATCTGGATACGTTCGAGCGGGTCGAAAAAAGACCGAAAATCGTTGCCGGAAGCCGTTGGGAAGACTACCTTTAAGGGTGTTTGCGAAGGCTCGCCAGCGGATCCCGTCGTGCGGCTGACCGAAGTCCGGCTCGACCAGTTCAGAAACCTCGCCTCCGTCGACCTCGACGTGCCGGTCGAAGGGGCCGTTCTGGTCGGCGCCAACGGTCAGGGCAAGACGAACTTCCTCGAGGCCGTGCACTACCTCTCGAGGTTCGTCTCGTTCCGCGGATCGAGGCACGGCGACGCGGTCGCGTTCGGCGCGGACTGCTTCCGGATCGAAGGCCGCTTCCACCTGAGCGACGGCCGGACGCATGCGCTGGCGGTCGCGGCGGACGGGGATCGACGGCGGGTGACGATCGACGGCGGCGCGGTCGCGCGCCCGTCCGAAGTCGCGGGCACGCTTCTCGCCGTGAGCGTGCGACCGGAGGATCTGGACCTGATCTCCGGCTCGCCGTCGAAGCGGCGGGAGTATCTCGACGCGCTCCTGTCGCTCGTCTCGCGGCCGTACCGGCACGGCCTGGCGGAGTACGACCGTGTGCTGCGGCAGCGGAACGAGCTCCTGCGGTCCGGCTCCGCGAGCGCCGGCGTGCTCGAGGCGTGGGACGAGGCGCTGATCACCGCGGGCGCCGGGCTCGTGGTCGCGCGCGCGCGCCTGGTCGCGCGCCTGGCCGGGCGGTTCGCGCGCGCGGCGGCCGGGGTCGCGAGCGCGGGCGAGGACGCGTACGCGATCGCCTACCGCCCGTCGGTGCCGGTCGAGCCGGCGGACGCGGAGCGCGAAGCGGCCGTGCGCGGCGCCTGGTCGCGGGCGCTCGTCGAGCGGTATCCGGTCGATCGCGCGCGCGGATGGACGACCGTCGGGCCGCATCGCGACGAGCTCGCGATCCGGCTCGCCGGGCTCGACCTGGCGCGGTTCGGATCCCAGGGCGAGCGGCGGACGGCGGCGGTGGCGCTGCGGCTCATGGAGGCCGAGGTGCTCGAGGCCGACACGGGCGAGCGTCCGATCCTGCTCCTCGACGACGTGTTCTCGGAGCTCGACGAGGGGCGCGCCGGGCGTCTGCTCGACCGGCTGGGCGACCGGCATCAGCGGTTCGTGACGAGCCCGCGGCCGCTGCCCTGGCTCGCGGACGGCCTCGCGCACTGGGCCGTCGTCGGGGGGAGGATCGAGGGCCGCGTCGGAGCCGCCGCCGGATGAAGGGACCGCGGCGACTCGACTCGGCGCTCGACGACGTGCTCGATCGGCTCGAGCTGACCGAGGCCGTCGAACGGCACGCGGTGTTCCGCGAATGGGAGGAGCGCCTCGGCCCCGAGATTGCGCGCGCGGCGCGCCCGCACCGCGTGGACGGCGACACGCTGATCGTGCGGGTGACGACCTCGGCGTGGCTCAACGAGCTGTCGCTGAGGCAGGGCGAGCTCCTGGGGCGGCTCAACGCGGGCCGGCGGCGGAGCTCGGTCCGGCGACTGGTGTTTCGACTCGATCCCGAAGCGAAGGGGTGAACGGAGCATGGCAAAGACGAAGACACGCACGAACGGCAACCCCGAGCGAACCGCGCGGGCGGCACGGGAGTACGGCGCCGAGAAGATCCAGGTCCTCCAGGGGCTCCAGGCGGTGCGCAAGCGCCCCGGCATGTACATCGGGTCGACCGGCCCGCGCGGCCTGCACCACCTCGTCTACGAGGTCGTGGACAACTCGGTCGACGAGGCCATGGCCGGATATTGCGACGAGATCTCGGTCACGATCGAGACCGACAACGCGATCCGCGTCGAGGACAACGGCCGCGGCTTCCCCGTCGACATCCATCCGACGGAGAAGAAACCGGGCGTCGAGGTCGCGATGACGACGCTCCACGCGGGTGGGAAGTTCGACCACGGCTCCTACAAGGTGTCGGGCGGCCTCCACGGGGTCGGCGTGTCGGTCGTCAACGCGCTGTCGGAGTGGCTCGAGGTCGAGGTCATGCGCGACGGCAAGCGCTACCACCAGCGCTACGAGCGGGGCGGCAAGGCGTCCGAGCTTCGCGAGATCGGCACCGCGGAGGCGACCGGCACGATCGTCCGCTTCCGGCCGGATCCCGAGATCTTCCCCGAGATCGACTTCCAGTTCGAGACCCTCGCCACGCGCCTCCGCGAGCTCGCGTTCCTCAGCAAGGGGCTGCAGATCGAGTTCCAGGACATGCGGGGCGAGAGCCCGCAGATGGAGGTCTACCACTACGAAGGCGGATTGCTCGAGTTCGTAAAGCACCTCAACAAGAACCGCAAGCCGCTCCACCCCAAGCCGTTCTACGTCGAGACGACGCGTGACGAGGTCGAGGTCCAGTGCGCCATCCAGTACAACGACAGCTACACCGAGACCCTGTTCACGTTCGTGAACAACATCAACACCCATGAGGGCGGGACGCACCTCTCGGGCTTCAAGGCCGCGCTGACGCGCACGATCAACGCGTACGCGAACGACCGCGGGCTGTTCAAGAAGTCGGAGTTCACGCTCTCGGGCGACGACGTCCGCGAAGGGCTGACCGCGGTCCTGTCGGTCAAGGTCATGGAGCCGCAGTTCGAGGGGCAGACGAAGTCCAAGCTCGGGAACTCCGAGGTCCGCGGCATCGTCGAGTCGGCCATGAACGAGGCCCTGAGCTCGTGGATGCAGGAGAATCCGGGCGCGGCGAAGATCGTCGTCGAGAAGGCGATGCAGGCGGCCCGCGCGCGCGAGGCGGCCCGCAAGGCCCGCGACCTGACCCGCAAGAAGTCGGCGCTCGAGGGCGGGATCCTGCCCGGCAAGCTGGCCGACTGCTCGATCGACGATCCTTTGCTGTCGGAGCTGTACCTGGTCGAGGGCGATTCGGCCGGTGGGTCCGCGAAGCAGGGACGCGACCGGAACTACCAGGCCATCCTCCCGCTGCGCGGGAAGATCCTCAACACGATCCGGGCGCGCGTCGACAAGGTCCTGTCGAACGAGGAGATCCGCACGATCATCACCGCGATTGGAACCGGATTCGGCGAGGACGAGTTCAAGCTCGAGATGAGCCGCTACGGAAAGATCATCATCATGAGCGTCGACGCCGAGGAGCACGTGTTCGTGCGGGACGTCTCCGGTACTCGGATGACGAAGATCGGCCCGTTCATCGATGCCGCGCTCGTCGGCATCCTGCCCGACGAGGACGGCGTGGAGAAGCGGAAGGGTGGCGATCTCGGCGAGGTCTTGTGCTTCGACAAGGAGACGCACGAAGTGCGCTTCCGTCCGATCAAGGCCGTGATCCGCCATCCGATCGACGAGACGCTGTACGAAGTAAAGACCGCCTATGGCCGCTCGGTTCGCGTGACCGCCAGTCATTCGATCTACGTGTGGGAGGACGGAGAGGTGCGGCTGAAGCGCGGGGACGAAATCCAGGTCGGCGACAAAGTCGTTGCCCCGCGCCGAATCCGTCTGCCGGAGGACGCTCCTGTGCGACTCGATGTCCTGCGAGCTCTCTGGGAGGACCAAGACAGCGCGAAGCAGGTATGGGTTCGTGGCCCTGCGGTCGAGGAGTTCTTCCGTGAAAAAGTGATGGAGGAATACGCGGATCGACCGGAGCTGATCGAGCCGCGAGTGATCGTGCCGCCCGATGTCGGGGAGGACGCGCGCACGCTCCGCCGCAAGCGGAAGGTCGATCATGCGGATCTCTGCGAGGCGGTCGGTATTCGCCAGTACCAGACCTTCTGCAATTGGGAGGTGGGCAACACCCACCCTGCATATTCGGACTGGGTCACGTACCTGCACGCGATCGGTGCCGATGTCGAGGCACTGATGGAGCGGGTGGAGATAGGGCCGAGCCGTATCGAGAGAACATGGGAGGAACAGTACGCAGGAGCTCCGAAGAATCGCGTACGTCCGTACCTGCGTCTGGCGGACCTGAGCGAGTCCGACGTCGCCTGGTTCGACCGACGCGAAGACCTCGAGCTCACGCCGGAGCACTACGCGGATCGGGGCGTGCGCCGCTACATCGAGGTTTCCGAAGACCTGGCGTTTCTGCTCGGCTTCTATCTCGCGGAGGGTTCGTGTTCGGTGCACAACGGAATCCGACTCGCGATCGGCAAGCGGAATGCGCCCCTCGTGCCCGAGCTTTCCAGGAGAATCGAGAGCGTCTTCGGCCAGTCGCCCAAGCTGTCCCGATACCGCAACCGTATCCACGAGCTCAAGCTGGTGAATCGCGTTGCGACACTCGCCTGGCAGAAGGTGTTCGGTTTCGAGGAGGGCACGACCGCGCCCACGAAGAGAATCCCGGACCTGGTATTCCGCATGAAGGAGGGGCAGAGGCTGGCATTCCTGCGGGGCTACTGGCAAGGCGACGGGACATGTGGGAGAGGGAGCATCGTATTCGCTACGTCCTCGCGGGACATAGCCAGCGGTCTTGGCTACCTGTTTTCGTCCTTTGGAGTTGTGGCGGGCCTTCAGGTCTCGCCTCCCGACCACAAGGTGCGGTTCGTCAACGACAAACCCGTCATCGGCAAGCACGATCGATGGACGGTCACGATCTCTTCTCGTGAAGACCTGCGCCGACTGCATCCGGTATGGGCCGGGGATCCGAGGCTGGACTGGCTCCTCGAGGATCGAGCCGTGCCGAGGCCCCGAAGGCAGCGCTTCATTACGCGGATCGACCCCGATCTTATGGCTCTACCGGTCAGGAAGGTCTCAAAGGTCGAGCCGACGAATCGGTTCGTGTACGACTTCTCCGTCCGGGCGGACGAGAACTTCGTTGCTGGAACCGGTGGTATCTGCGCAAAAAATACAGACGCGGACGTCGACGGGTCCCACATCCGGACGTTGCTCCTGACGTTCTTCTTCCAGTGGATGCGCGAGCTCATCGACGCCGGGAAGATCTACATCGCACAACCTCCTTTGTACCGCGTGTGGAAGGGGACGAAGGAGTTCTACTGTTTCGACGAGGAGGAGCGCAGCAAGGCGGTCGAGCGGCTCGGCGGCAACGGCGTCAACGTCCAGCGCTACAAGGGCCTCGGCGAGATGAACCCGGACCAGCTCTGGAAGACGACGATGGACCCCGAGAGCCGGACGATCCTCAAGGTCCGCATGGACGACGAGACCGCGACCGAGACGTTCGAGCTGTTCCAGACGCTGATGGGCGACGAGGTGGAGCCGCGGCGGGAGTTCATCGAGAAGAACGCGAAGTACGTCCGCAACCTCGACGTCTGATGGAAAGCGCACTCAATCGATGATCATGGAGATGCAATGGCCGTAGAACAGGGACGCGAACGAATCGTGGATCGTCTGATCGTCGACGAGATGAAGGAGTCGTTCATCGACTACTCGATGAGCGTCATCGTCGCGCGCGCGCTCCCCGATGCGCGCGACGGCCTGAAGCCCGTCCACAGGCGCATCCTGTATTCGATGTCCGAGATCGGCCTCGGTCCCGGCCGGCCGTACAAGAAGAGCGCGACCGTCGTCGGAGACGTGCTGGGCAAGTACCACCCGCACGGCGACTCGGCGGTCTACGACGCCATGGTCCGCATGGTGCAGCCCTTCTCGCTGCGCTATCCGCTGGTCGACGGACAGGGGAACTTCGGTTCGATCGACGGCGACTCGGCGGCGGCCTACCGGTACACCGAGGCGCGGATGGCGGCGATCGCCGCCGAGATGCTCGCCGACATCGACAAGCAGACGGTCGATTTCGTCCCCAACTTCGACGACCGGCTCGAGGAGCCCTCGGTCCTCCCGGCCCGGATCCCCAACCTGCTCGTCAACGGCGCCAGCGGGATCGCGGTCGGCATGGCCACGAACATCCCGCCCCACAACCTGCGGGAGGTCGTCGACGGCCTGATCGCGCTGATCGACGACCCGGCGATCGACCTCCCGGGCCTGCGCAAGCACGTCAAGGGTCCGGACTTCCCGACCGGCGGCTACATCTACGGGACGGCGGGGATCCAGGAGGCCTACGCGACCGGGCGCGGAAAGGTGATCATGCGCGCGCGCGCCCGCACCGAGACCAAGGCCAACGGCCGCGAGCAGATCATCATCACCGAGATCCCCTACCAGGTGAACAAGACGCGGGTCATCGAGCAGATCGCGGATCTCGTCCGCGCCAAGAAGATCACCGACATCTCGGACCTGAGAGACGAGTCCGACCGCGACGGGATGCGGGTGGTGATCGAGCTCAAGACGACCGCCCAGAACGCGGACGTCGTCCTCAACCAGCTCTACAGCCACACCCAGCTCCAGCAGACTTTCGGCATCATCAACCTCGCGCTCGTCGACAATGTGCCGAAGGAAATGCCGCTCAAGGAGATGCTCGAGCGGTTCCTCGACCACCGCCACGAGGTCGTGGTCCGGCGCTCGAAGTTCGACCTCGATCAGGCCGAGGAGCGGCTGCACATCGTCGACGGGCTCCGGATCGCGGTCGACAACATCGACGAGGTCGTGCAGCTGATCCGGGGGAGCGGCGACACCGACGTCGCGCGCGCGGGGCTCATGGAGCGGTTCGATCTCTCGGAGCGGCAGGCGCAGGCGATCCTCGACATGCGGCTCGCGCGGCTCACGGGCCTCGAGCGCGAGAAGCTCGAGGAGGAATACCAGGAGCTCCTGAAGACGATCGCGCGCCTCAAGGAGCTGCTCGGATCGAAGCGGCTGCGGATGGAGGCGATCAAGGACGAGCTCCGCGAGATCGCCCACAAGTACGGCGACGAGCGGCGCACCGAGATCCAGGCCGGCGGCGCCGACATTTCGATGGAGGACCTGATCGCCGAAGAGGACATGGTCGTCACGATCAGCCACACCGGGTACATCAAGCGGATCGCGGCGTCGACGTATCGCCGGCAGCGCCGCGGCGGGCGCGGGGTGACCGGGATGGGGACGAAGGACGACGACTGGATCGAGCGCCTCTACGTCGCGAGCACGCACGACTACCTGCTGGTCTTCACGGAGCAGGGGAAGTGTCACTGGCTGAAGGTGTACGACATTCCGCAGGGCGGGCGGGCCAGCCGCGGCCGGCCGATCGTCAACGTCCTGGAGACGAGCGCCGACGACACGGTCGCGGACGTGATCCCGGTCCGGGAGTTCGACGACCAGCACTACGTCATCACCGCGAGCAAGCTCGGGCAGGTGAAGAAGACCGTGCTGTCCGCCTACGGCAACCCGCGCCGCGGCGGCATCATCGGGATGAAGCTCGACACGGGCGACCGCGTGATCAGCGCGCAGCTCACCGACGGCACGAACGACATCGTCCTCGCCACCCGCAGGGGTCAGGCGATCCGCTTCGCCGAGGACGAGGTGCGCGACATGGGACGCGACACGATGGGAGTGCGCGGGATCACGCTGGAGGGCAAGGGCGACGGCGTGCTCGACATGGTGGTGGTCAAGAACGAGAGCAATGCGCTCCTGTCGGTGACCGAGAACGGCTACGGGAAGCGCACGCTGATCTCCGACTACCGGGTGACCCACCGCGGCGGCAAGGGCATCAAGACGCTGAACCCGACGGCGAAGACGGGTCCGCTCGTGGCGGTCAAGGAAGTCGTCGAGCAGGACGAGCTCATGATCGTCACGACCGGGGGCATCATCATCCGGCTGCCGATCCAGGGGATCCGGGTCATGGGTCGGGCGACCCAGGGGGTCAAGCTCATCAACCTCGAGGCGGGGCATAAGGTCGGCGACGTGGCACGAGTCGTGCTGGAAGAGGAGGGCGAGGGAGCTTCGAGCGCAGGGGTGGACTCCCCCGCCCCGGCGGAAGAAGAGCAGCTGGAGTTGCCCTCCGAAGAGGAGTGAAGACCGAGCTGAAGGTTTCCGTCGAACCTCGGCCGCCCCGGGCGGCCTCGGACGGGTACATCCTGGTCGTCGATGACGATCCCTCGATTTGCGACACGCTGGCCACGATGTTGCAATTCAAAGGATATCGGACCGAGGTCGCGCACACCGGGCAGAGCGCCCTGCAGGTCGCCCGTCGGGATCCGCCCGACCTGGTCCTGCTGGACCTCATGATGCCCGAAATGGACGGGCTCGCGGTGTGCCGCGAGTTCCAGTCCGATCCGCGGCTCGCGGACGTCCGCGTGCTGATGCTCACCGCCCGCGACGGGCGAAAGGACGTCGTCCAGGCGCTCGAGGCCGGGGCCAGCGACTACGTCACCAAGCCGTTCTACATCGACGAGCTGGTGGCGCGCGTGCGGACGAACCTCGAGGTCAAGCGCTATCACGACGACCTGGCGGCGATGCTGCGGATCTCGCAGGCCGTGTCCTCGTCGCTCGAGATCGAGAAGGTGCTGTACACGATCGTCAGCGAGCTCGCCCAGGTCGTGCAGTCGGACCGCGCGTCGCTGATCAAGATCGTCGACCGGCACACCGGCTACGTCGTCGCGACTCAGGACGATCCGAACCTCCACAACCTGAGCATCGATCTCGACGGCTACCCCGAGATCCAGAAGGCGTCGGCGGAAGGCGACGTCGTCGTGGTCGACGACACCCACAGCGACCCCCTGATCGGACCCGTCCTGCACACGCTCCCGGCGCGGAAGTCGATCATGATCGTCCCGCTGCGCGTTCAGCGCGCCGACCTCGGGGAGTACGTGCTCCAGTCGTCGCGGCGCTACTGGCCGTACTCGGAGCACGAGGTCAAGTTCGCGCGCGTGGTGGCGAACGCGGCGGCCAACGGTCTCGCCAACGCCGCTCTCTACGAGCAGGCCGAGACCGACAACCAGCGGCTCACGCGATTGGCGAACACCGACGACCAGACCGGCCTCTACAACCATCGCCGGTTCTACCAGCGTCTGGAGGAGGAATTCAAGCGCGCCGACCGCTACGGCTCGGACCTGTCGCTGATCCTGCTCGACATCGACCACTTCAAGCAGGTCAACGACACCTACGGTCACCAGCAGGGCGACGCCGTGCTGCGCGAGCTGGCGGCGGTGCTCCACCGCACGATCCGCGAGACCGACCTGCTCGCCCGCTACGGCGGCGAGGAGTTCGCCGTGCTTCTGCCGGAGACGAACCTGGCCGGCAGCTACCAGCAGGCGGAGCGCCTCCGGCGCCAGGTGAAGGCGCACTACTTCGAGGCCCTGATGGGCAAGCCGCTCACGATCTCGTGCGGGGTCGCATGCCTGCCGTTCAGCGGCGAGAGCTTCCTCGTGCCGCGTCAGCGCCAGGACGCGCTGATCAGCTGGGCCGACCAGGCCCTCTACACCGCCAAGCGCGGCGGGCGCGACCGGACCATCACCTTCGAGGGTCGACCCTCCCACGAGTGACGCCGGCGGGCGTGATCGCCGCGCTCGTCGTCCTCCTCGCGCCGGCGCTCGCGCTGGCCTGGCTCGCGATCGGATGGCTCGGCCACTGGCGGCTGAACCGGCGGACGGACTCGACCCGCCCGCCCGACTTCACGTTCACGCCGTGGGAGACGGACGCCGCCCACGAGACCGCCGCGTTCACGACGCGCGACGGAGTCGCTCTGCACGGCTGGTTCCTGCGCCATGAGGACGAGCGCCCGGTGATCGTCGTCATGCACGGATACCGCGGCGAGAAGTCCGACGTCCTCGGGATGTCGACCGCCCTCTGGCGATCCGGCTTCGACGTCCTCCTCTTCGACTTCCGCGGCCGCGGCCGGAGCGCTCCCGCGCCGTTCACGATGGGCCTGTGGGAGACCGCCGACCTCGCCGCGGCGCTGGACTGGATCGCGGGGCGCGTGCGCGAGCCGCGCGTCGGGCTCCTGGGATTCTCGATGGGCGCCGTGGTCGCGCTCCTGGGCGGAGCGGACCCGCGGGTGAAGGCGATCGTCGCCGACAGCGCGTTCCCGAGCCAGCGCGAGGTCCTCCGGCACGCGGCCGAGCGCGACGCGCGGCGGTTCTTCCGCGGCTGGGTGCCCGGACGCGCCTTCCTCCCCGCGATGGAGTGGTGGCACCGGCGGAGCGGAAAGCCCTCGTTCGACGCGATCGCGCCGGTCGAGCGGCTGGCGGATCTGGCCGGGACCCCGCTCCTGTTCATCCACGGGGATCGGGACCACTGGATCCCGCCCGCGATGGCCCGCCGCCTCGTCGCGGCCGCGCCCGAGCCGCGGGAGGCGTGGTTCGTCGACGGCGCGCTCCACTGCGGCGCGTACTTCGTCGACCGAAGGCAGTATTGTGAGCGAGTCGCGAGTTTCTTCAGGGTCCATCTCGGCGAAGGAATGGATCGATGAGCGTCGAGCGCCACGTCGTGCGGTTGTTCGGCCCCGCGCGGGAGACGGTCGGCGCGGGCGAAGTCGAGCTCGCTCTGCCGCCGGGATCGACGGCGTCGGACGCGATCGCCGCGCTCGCATCCGCCCACCCCGAAGTGACGGCGCTCCTGCCGCGCGCGCGGGTCGCCGTCAACCTCGAGTACGTGGACGCGGGGACGCGGCTGTCCCCGGGCGACGAGATCGCGATCCTGCCGCCGGTCGGGGGCGGATGATCGGCGGAGGCGGCCCGGCAGCAGCCGCACGCGTGGACTGCTGACGGCGGAATTCCGAGGACGATGCGAACCCACTATCAGATCACCGAGGCGCCGATCGACGTCGAGGCCCTGCGCGCCGCGCTCGCGGACCCCGCCTGCGGCGCGGTCGCCGCGTTCGTCGGCCTGACGCGCAACTCCTTCCGGGGAAAGGAGGTGCAGTACCTCGAGTACGAGGCCTACGCGCCGATGGCGGAACGCGAGATGGGGCGGATCGGTACGGAAATTGCCGGTCTGTGGCCGGCGGTCGCCGGCGTCGCGATCGCGCACCGCGTGGGCCGGGTCGAGGTCGGGGAGGCGAGCGTGGCGATCGCGGTGTCGGCGCCCCATCGGCGCGAAGCCCTGGCGGCCTGCGCGCACGGGATCGAGCGCCTGAAGGCGACGTTGCCCGTCTGGAAGAAGGAGGTCTTCGCGGACGGGTCGGAATGGCGCGAGAATCGCCCTGAGGAGGAACTCGACGACGGGAGGTGACCCGGATTGATTTCGGTGAGCTGTCGGACCCGCATGACCCCGGAAGACCTGGCGTTCCTGACGGAGGCGCTGACGGCGAGCGATCGCCGGCGCGCGCCCCTCCGATCGCTGGCCGAAGATCCAGACGCGCTCGACCGGCTTCTCGACAGCCCGCTCCTGTTCGAGCGTCTGCTCGAAGCCCCGCGGCTCCTCGACGTCTCTCCGTACTTCTTCTACTACGTCGTCGTCCGGCGGGCGTTTCTCGATCACGGGATCGACGATCGCCGCGTCGCCGACTACGTCGGCGCGCTCCTGTCCCAGCACGTGCGCCGCGTCGAGACGGGCGCCGAGCGAAGCGGGCTCTACCTGGTGGACCTCGTGCGCGCGATCGGCGAGGCGCGAACCTCCGAGCATGCGTTCTCGCTCCAGACCGAAGTCGGAGACCGGGCGCTGTACCTGGCCGGTGTCTTCCCCGATCGGATCTACCACCGCCATCGCTACGGCCGGCGCCCCGTCGATCTCGACTGGTACGAGGACATGGGCCGCCGCCATTACGCGGCCGCCGCGCGCCACGAAGCGGCCGCGCGCTACGAGCTGGCCGACGTGCTCGAGCTGCTCGCGGATGCCTTCACGGTCCTCCGCCAGGCGCTGAACGACCTCGTCGACGAGCACCTGCACCTCGCCCCGCGCCCGGAGACCGTCGATCGGCTCTGTCGACAGGCGCTGTACCGACCGACCGTCTGATGGCTCTCCTGCGGGACGTCCAGCGCCTGTTCGAACGGACGTACGGCCGCGAGGCCGGCGTGGACCTCGAGGCGTGTATCGTGGGGCCGCGCCGGTGCGCCGAGCTCGCGGCGCGGAGCGACGCGGGCCACACCGAGATGTCGAGCTGGGCGCGCTTCTTCTATTACGTCGAGAACGCGAACCTGCGGCTCGCCCTGTTCTACGCCGACGAGATGATCGAGACGCTCGAGCGGCGCGATCCGCGGCGCGCGCTCTCGGAATCGAACGTCCTGCCGCTCCTCGTCTTCACCGAAGAGGCGAGCCATGCGCTGCACACGACGTTCGCGTTCGGCGACGGCGGAGCGGACCGCGTGCAGGGGGAGGAGTTCCTGGCCGAGCTCGAGCTCATGGCGCGGATCGACGCGTACCTGCTGCTCCGGCATTTCGTCCGCGCGCTCGCGCGGCCGTTCGCCGAATCCGACCTGGCCTGGGTGCGCGAGCAGGCGCTCACCCGCTGGGACGTCCACTACGACGACCCGGAGCTGGCCGCGCGCTACGGCGGGGCGGCCCGGCTCGCGGCCGCCTTCGTCGAACGCCTCGAGGACGCCCCGCCCCGCCGGCAGCTGTCGGAGCTGCGCGCCTTCCGCGCGCTGTCGATGGAACAGAAGCGCGTCAGTACGGAAGGCGTCCCACGCGACGGAAGCGTGGGAGCCCGCGCCCCGCGCCGGCCGGCGCGAGGTCTCCCGCGGCCGTCAGCGTGACGCCGGGCAGGCCCGCGATCGACACCCTGGGGATCGAGAGCCCGTAGCGCGCGTTGATCGCGTCGATCAGCGCGTTGGCGATCAGGCCCTGCCCCTTGCAGGTGGGGTGGATCCCGTCCAGGCTGAACAGCCCCCCGATCAGGAACGTGGTCGTCAGCGTCTGACCCTCGACGACGATGCCGTTCGCGGCGATGTCCGACACCAGGGCGTGGACGTCGACGACCGTCAGGCCGTGCCGCGCCGCCGTCTCCGCTATCGCCGCGTTGTACGCGTCGATCGCCGCCTGCGCGACGGCTTGCTCCTGGACGTCGAGGACGACGTCGGCGGGGAGCGCCTCGCCCGTGCCGCCCATCGAGACCGGGATCCCCACGCCCTCGAGGATGAGCCCGACCGCGTCGAACGTGACCTGGTCGTTCGAGGCCAGCGGGCCGTCCGGCCCGAGAAGCGGGACCGGCGCGCCGCCAGGCCCGGGGATCGTGTCCAGAGTGGCAGGGTCCACGACCACCGTGGGGATCGCCGTCAGGTACGGCACGACGGTCACCGGCGGTAGGTTCAGGAGGACGACGTCGTCGGTCGTCTCGAGGAGGCGCGCGACGAACTCCTCGTAGGTCGCGGCGAACCCGGCCGCCGGCGTCGGGAAGTCCGCCGTCTCGCCGCCGCGGACGACGTACCCGAGGACGTCGTTGTTGCCGAGCCAGACGGTGACGAACGAGGCGTCGCGCTCGGCCACCTGCTCGGCCCACGTCCCCCGCCCGCGCAGGATGAAATCGAAGAACGGGTTCTCGGTGAGGGAGGTCGCCCGGTTCCGGGCCACGAGCGCCTCGGCGGCGAGCGCGCCGGGGACGCCGAGGTTGCCGTACGGACCGACCTGGTTCTCGTTGAGCGGCTGACCGGCCGGGGTCGCGCGCTCGATCGTGATCGGCGCGAAGCCCAGGAGCTCGACCCTCCCCTCCCCGGAGCCGGGCTCGGAGATCCCGGGCGCCGACACGAGCGGCTGGCTGAACCCGGACCCGACCCCCGCCTGACCCGCGACGAGCCGCGGGTAGGAGCACGTCTGGCCCTCGATCCCCAGCGCGCCGTTCATGTACCCGGCGGTCAGGCTGTTCCCGACCGCGACGTAGCGCGAGAGATCGAAGCCGCCGTCGTCGGGGCCGGAAGGCGAGCCGCCGTCGCAGGCGAGCAGCGCGAGGAGCGCGAGCGCGAGCCCCCTGCGCGCGATCACGGCACGCCGAGGAGAGGCGTTCCCGGGAGCGTCGACGTGCGGAGATGGGGAACCGACCCCCCGTAGCGCGCGTCGAGCGCGTCGATGACGAGGTTCGCCACCACGCCGTATCCCTTGGGCGTGAAGCGGGCCCCGTCGAGGCTGAAGGCCTGGCCGCTCGCGTAGTCCGCGCTCAGGAGGATCCCGTCCGACAGCAGGCTCCCGTCGGCGAGCGCCTCGACGAGCGCGTGGACGTCGACGAGCGGCAGGTCCCGGTCCGCGGCCAGCGAGGCGATCGCCTGGTTGTACCCGAAGACCGCCGCGCCGATGTCGGCCTGTTCGGCGGCGTCGAGCACCGCCCGGTCGGGGAGGAGCTCGCCGTTGCCTCCGAGGAGGGTGGGGATGCCCGTCCCCTCGCGGACGAGGGGCAGCGCCTCGAGGATGACGAGGTCGCCGGGCGCGAGCGGTCCCGCCGGGCCGAGGAGCGGCACGGTCGATTCCTGCTGGGCGAAGAGGGTGTCGCCGGTCACCGGGTCGACGACGGGCAGTCCGGTCACGGGATCGAGGACCGGGACGATGACGGTGATCAGGACCGGCTCTCCGGTGTCCGGATCGAGGACGATGCGCGGGACCGCCCTCACGATCGGCATCGAGCGCGGGTCGGGGATCGTGAACAGGACGACCTGGTCGGTGACGGCGAGCACGGCGTCGAGAAGCGCCTCGTAGGCGTTGGCGAACGTCCCCACCGGGGTCGGAAGTCCCGGCGCCAGCGCCGGGTCCCCGCCCGCGCTGACGAAGCGCATGACGTCGCTCGTCCCCATCCAGAGGAGGACCAGCGTCGGGTCGAGGTCCGCGACCTGCTCGGCGAACGTGCCCCGCCCGCCGAGGACGAGGTCGTAGAACGCATTCCCGGTCGTGGACGTGGCCGAATTCTCCGCGACGAGAGCCTCGCTGATCAGCGCTCCCGGCACGCCGAGATTGTCGAACGGCCGGCCCGGAGCCGGCGAAGGGGACCCCGGGTCCTCGCGCTCGAGCGCGAGCGGAACGAGCGTGACGAGTCGCAGCCGCCCGGCGTCCGATTCGTCGAGGGCGAGGCCCCCATCCGAGACGAGCGGCTGGAGCCGCGGATCGCCGCCCAGGTGCGCGGCGAGGAGCGCCGGAAGCGAGAACCTCTGGGCGCTCTCGTAGAGAGCGCCGTCCGCGGCGCCGGCGACGAAGTCGTCGCCGACGGCGACGATGCGCTCGGGGTCGATCGCCCCCAGGCGGTCCTCGACCGCCAGCGGGACGCCCTCGTCGAAGCGACAGCCGGGACTCGCGAGCGCCGTCGCGATGAGGAGCGCCGCGACGAGAACGGGCGGAGCCGCTCGTCGGCTAGAGCTCGGCTTCGGGCTCATCCTCGAGACCTTCGCGGATCCGCTCGTTCTGCGTGGCCACGCGCTCGAGGCAGGGCCGGCAGGTCCAGAGTCCCTCGACGACCTCGTCGGCGACCAGGTCGTCGCATCGGCCGCAGCGGCAGCACTCCGCGGGAGGGCCGTCGCCACTCACCGCTCCTCCACGGGAAGTCCCGCCTCTTTCCAGGCCGAGAGGCCGCCTCCGAGCACGCGCAGATGCGGGAAGCCGTAGCCGGCCAGCGTCCGGGCGGCGTCGACGGCGCGGAGCTCGTCATCGGCGTAGACGAGGACGATCTGGTCGGTACGGACGTGCAGGTCCTCGACGTTGCGGGTCAGCTGATCCAGCGGGACGAGCGCCGCGCCCGCGATGTGTCCCCCGCTCGCGTACTCGCGCGAGGTCCGCACGTCGAGCACGTACCAGGGCGGCCGCGCCGCCTGCATGAGCGAGTGCGCGGTGCGCGGGTCGACCACCCGCCAGCCGTCCGGGGCCGAGATGTCGCCCGCGCCCGCTCGCGGATGGACCTCGCGAGGCAGGAGGTGCGCGGTGCGCTTGGAGACGATCATGAGCTCGTTGCCGAGAGAATCGCGTACGAATTGCGTGTCCGCCCCGGCGGCATCGAGGCTGTCGGCCGCGGGTTCGGGCGCCGGGGTCGCGCCGCGATCGCACGCGGCCGACGCGAAGAGAACCGCGAGCGCGCCCGCCCACCCGCGGATCGAGAGCCGTCCCCCGCTCACTCCGACGGGCCTCGACGCGACCAGTCGCCGCTCCTGCCGCCCGCCTTGGACTCGAGCCGGACCTCCTCGATGGACATCGTTCGATCGAGGGCCTTCGCCATGTCGTAGATCGACAGGAGCGCCCCGGCGACCGCGGAGAGCGCCTCCATCTCGGCGCCCGTCCGCGCCGTGACGACGACCTCCGAGCGCACGCGCACGCCGGGGAGCGAATCGTCCGGATGGATCTCGATCGACACGTGGTCGAGCGCCAGCGGATGGCAGAGGGGAACGAGGTCGGGGGTGTGCTTGGCGGCCTGGATCCCGGCCACGCGCGCGACGGCGAACGCGTCTCCCTTGGGGAGCTCGCCACGCGCCACGGCCGCGAGCGCCTCCGCGCTCATCCGGATCGCCCCGCTGGCCCGCGCCACGCGTCGCGACGGCGCCTTCTCCGAAACGTCGACCATGCGCGCGTGGCCGGCCGGATCGAGGTGCGTGGAGCGGGTCACGCCTCCGCTTCGGGGCCCTTCCAGGCCCCCATCCCGCGGTACTTCTCGCGTCTCCGGCGGATGCGATCGTCGACGCTCCAGCCCGCGACCTCGCCGAGATGCCGGCGGATCGTGTCGCTGATCGCGCGCGCGGTGGCGGCGTAGTCCGTGTGGGCGCCGCCCATCGGCTCCGGGACGATCTCGTCCACGATCCGCAGCCGCTCGAGGTCCTGGGCGGTGATCTTCATGGCCCGCGCGGCGAGATCCCGCTTCTCGCCGTCCTTCCACAGGATCGCCGCGCAACCCTCGGGGCTGATCACGGAATAGAAGGCGTTCTCGAGGATCAGGATCCGATCCGTGACCCCGATGCCGAGCGCGCCGCCGGAGGCGCCCTCACCGGTCACGATCGAGATCGTGGGGATCCGGAGCGCGGCCATCTCGCGCAGGTTGTGAGCGATGGCCTCTGCCTGTCCGCGCTCCTCGGCGCCGATGCCGGGATAGGCTCCGGGCGTGTCGATGAGCGAGATGACGGGGTGACCGAACTTCTCGGCCGTCTTCATGAGCCTGAGCGCCTTGCGGTAGCCCTCGGGATGCGGCATCCCGAAGTTGCGGCGCAGGTTCTCCTTCGTGTCGCGCCCCTTCTGCTGACCGACGACGACGACGGGCTGGCCGTCGAACCGCGCCAGTCCGCCGATCATCGCATGATCGTCGGCGTACGCCCGGTCGCCGTGCAGCTCGAGCCAGTCGGTGAAGCAGCGATCGACGAAGTCGAGCGGATACGGACGGCGCGGGTGGCGGGCGAGCTGCACGCGTTGGATCGGCGTGAGGTGGGAGAAGATGTCCTCCTTGAGACGCGCGAGCTTGGCCTGGAGGGTCGAGAGCTCGGCGGTCACGTCGATGCCGCGCTCTTCGGCGAGCGATTCCATCTCCTCGATCTTCTCTTCGAGCTCCACGATCGGGCGCTCGAAATCGAGATAGACCCCGTTCGCCATCTCAGCGTCTCCTCGGGCCGTTCGCGGCCGGCGCGCGCCGGGCGGATCCGTTGGCCTCGGTCAGACGGACGCTGCCGTCGCCCAGGAGGCCGTTCAGCGTCTCGAGAAGCGCGTCGCTGAGCGCGACGGCCAGGCCCGTCGTGAGCTCGGCGACGCTGCTCCCGGTGTCGATCATGAGTCGGACGGGCATCGATCCCGAGTGCTGGATCAGCAGCCCCCGGACCGCCGTCAGAGTCTCGCCGTCGCACTTCGCGCGCGGCACCCGGACCTCGAGCCGGTGGCTGCCCGCGACGGCCGCCTCGGCCAGGGGGACCACGCTCGAGACGATGATCTTACCCGGCTCCTCGTCGCGCCGGTCGACGCGGCCGTTGACCAGGAGCGGCGTGTCCGAGAGGACGAGCGCGCGGGACACCTCGTACACCGAGCTGAACGCGAGCGCCTCCACCGTCCCGCTGTAGTCCTCCAGCGTGAAGAAGGCCATCTCCTCGCCCCGCCGGTCGCGCTTGAGCTGGACCGCGGTCACCACCCCGCCCATGCAAACGTCGCTTCCCGTCGGGGCAGCGGCCACTTCGGCCGCCGTGGAGCGCGCGAACGCGGCCAGTTGCGCGCGGACCTTGTCCAGCGGGTGCCCCGAAATGTAGAAGCCGAGCACCTCCTTCTCCTGGCGCAGCCGATCGGCGGGCTGCCACGGCTCGATGTCCGGGAGCGGCGGCAACGTGCGGCTCGAGTTCTCGGGCGCGCCGGAGAACAGCGTGAATTGCCCGCGCTCGCGCTCCTCGGCCTTCCGCTGGCCGTGGGCGAGGGCGAGGTCGAGCACCGCGAGCTGCTGGGCGCGGTGACCTTCCAGACCGTCGCACGCGCCCGCCGCCACCAGGCTTTCGAGGACGCGCCTGTTCGTCTGCCGGAGGTCGACCCGCTCGGCGAGCTCGAACAGGTTCGTGAAGCGGCCGCCCTTCGCACGCGCGGCGAGGATCGAATCCACCGCCCCGCGGCCCACGTTCTTGATCGCGCCGAGTCCGAAGCGGATCCCCTGGACGACGGTCGTGAACGACCAGCCGGATTCGTTGACGTCGGGCGACAGGATCTCGATGCCCATCCGCCGACAGGCGTCGATGTACCGCACGACCTTGTCGCTGTTTCCCATCTCGCTGGTCAGCATCGCGGCCATGAACGGTGCGGGATGGTGAGCCTTGAGCCACGCGGTCTGGTAGGACAGGAGGGCGTAGGCCGCGGAATGCGATTTGTTGAACCCGTAGCGGCCGAACGTCACGATGTCGTTCGCGAGCCGATCCACGACGTCGCGGCGATAGCCCCGCTCGAGCGCGCCGGAGCGGAAACGCTCGAGCTGCTCCTCGATCAGGGACTGGATCTTCTTGCCCATCGCCTTGCGGAGCACGTCCGCTTCGGCCAGCGAGAAGCCGGCCAGGCGGTTGGCGATCTGCATCACCTGCTCCTGGTAGGTGATCACCCCGTAGGTGTCCGCGAGCAGCTCGACGAGGTCCGGGTGGTAGGTGTCGACCGGCTCCTCCCCGCGCTTCCTGCGGATGTAGCTCTCGGTCATGCCGCAGTCGAGCGGACCGGGACGGATGAGCGCGTTGATCGCGATCATGTCCTCGAAGCGGTCGGGCTGCATGCGCTGGCAGATGTCGGTGGCCAGCGACGATTCGAACTGGAAGATCCCCTCCGTGCTGCCCCGCGACAGGAGCTCGAAGGTGGCCGGATCGTCGAGCGGGATCGCGTCGATGTCGATCCGCTCGCCGGTCGCGGCGGCGATCGCCTCGACCGCGTCGTCGATCACGGTCAGCGTCCGGAGACCCAGGAAATCGATCTTGAGAAGCCCCACCCTCTCGACGCTCGTCATGTCCCACTGAGTCGTCAGCTCGCCCCGCTCCGAGCGGTAGAGCGGCACGTGCTCGACGAGGCGGTCCGGGGCGATGACGACGCCGGCGGCATGGACCGATGCGTGACGCGCGAGTCCCTGGAGCTTCCGGGCGTCGTCGAGGAGTCGCCGCGTGCGGTCGCTCGAGTGGTACGCCTCGGCGATCTCGGGCACCTGGTCGATCGCCTCCTCGATGCGCACCGGCTGCGGCGAGCCCGGCGCGTTGGGGATCAGCTTCGCGAGCCGGTCCGCCTCAGCGAGCGGCAGCTGGAGGACGCGGCCCACGTCGCGCACGGCGGCCTTGGACTTCATGGTTCCGAACGTGATGATCTGGGCCACCGACTGGTCGCCGTACTTCGCTTTGACGTAATCGATGATCTCGCCGCGGCGGTCGTCGCGGAAGTCGATGTCGATGTCGGGCATCGAGATCCGCTCGGGATTCAGGAAGCGCTCGAACAGGAGCCCGTAGCGGAGCGGATCCAGGTTCGTGATCCCGAGGCAGTACGCGACCAGGCTGCCGGCCGCCGAGCCGCGGCCGGGGCCGACCGCGATCCCCTTCTCGCGCGCGTGACGGATGAAGTCGGCGACGATCAGGAAGTATCCGGCGTAGCCGGTCTTGCGGATGACTTCGATCTCGTAGTCCAGCCGCGCGCGGGCCTCACCGGAGACCGGGTCGTAGCGTCGCGCGAGGCCGGCCCGCGCCTCGGCCTCGAGCAGGTCCTCGAGCGAGGCGTGCGCCGCGGGCAGCGGGAAGGCAGGCAGGTGCGGCGTGTCGAAGTCGAGCTCGACCTCGCAGCGCTCGGCGATCCACGCCGTGTTCGAGAACGCCTCCGCGTCGTCCGGGAAGGCGGACTCCATCTCCTGCGGGCTCTTGAAGTAGAACTCGTCGGAGTGGAACCGCATGCGGTCCGCCTGGTCGACGAGCTTCCCGGTCTGGATGCAGAGAAGAACATCGTGGGAGGAGGCGTCCGCGCGCGTCTCGTAATGGACGTCGTTGGTGACGACAAGCGGCAGACCCAGCTCCGCCGCGAGTTCGCGCACGCCGCCGTTCACCGTGCGCTGCTGAGGGATCCCATGGTCCTGGAGCTCGAGGAAGAAGCGGTCGTCGCCGAAGACGCGCGCCATGCGGGTCGCGCACTCGCGCGCGGTCTCGTACTGCTCTCGGTCGAGGAAGGTGGCGACCTCGCCCTTGAGGCAGGCGGAGAGCCCGATAAGCCCCTCGGCGTGGGCGGCCAGCACCTCGTGATCGATGCGCGGCTTGTAGTAGAAGCCCTCGAGGTACCCGATCGAGCTGAGCCGGATCAGGTTCCGCCAGCCGGTCGCGTTCTCCGCCAGGAGGACGAGGTGGAAGTAGTTGCCGCCCCGGCCCCCGCGGTCGCGGCGGTCGCCCGGCGCGAGATACGCCTCCATGCCGAGGATGGGCCGGATCCCGGCCCTGCGGGCCGTCTCGTAGAACTCGACCGCGCCGAACAGGTTCCCATGGTCGGTGACCGCCAGCGCGCCCATCCCCATCTCGCCCGCCACGCGGACGAGCGACTCGAAGCGGTTCGCGCCGTCGAGCAGGGAGTACTGGGAATGGGTGTGCAGGTGGACGAAGCTTCGAGGCATGCGGCGGCGGGGTCGGGGTACGGGGCCAGCAGCGTCCCTCTCCGGGACGCCAAGCGCGTCGACGTTCGAAACTAACATCCTCAGGAGAACGACGCCGGACCGCCGTCGGGCCAGCCGATCTGCCGCAGCGCCTCGTAGGCCACGATGCCGACCGCGATCGAGAGGTTGAGCGAGCGCGCCTCGGCGCGCATCGGGATCGTCAGACAGCGCTCGGGCCATTGCGTCCAGAGCTCGGTCGGCAGGCCTTCGGTCTCCTTGCCGAAGAACAGCCAGTCGCCGCGAGAGAAGCGGGCCTCCGCGTACGGCCGGCCGGCGCGGGTCGTGGCGAACCACGAGCGCTCGGCGGGCGGCGCCGCGTCCTTCAGGAAGGCGGCGAGATCGGGATACCCCTCCCAGTCGAGGTGCGGCCAGTAGTCGAGCCCCGCCCGCCGCCGGCGCCGGTCGTCGACGTCGAAGCCGAGCGGACCGACGAGATGGAGCCGCGCCCCCGCGGCCACGCACAGCCGGCCGATCGTGCCCGTGTTCTGCGGAATGAGAGGCTCGACGAGCACGACCTGGAGCGCGGGACCGCCGGCGTCGGGCATGCGCGCAATCTACCGGCGCCCCGGGACGGCCGCCGCGCTTGACTTTCCCCTCTTCGACGACGTTCTTCGGCCGCGGACCGATGGCCGCCTCCCCACGACTCTCTCTCGCGTTGCTCTTCGCGCTGGCCGCTTGGGCCGGGTCGGCGGCGACGCTCCACGCCCAGACCGCGCTCGATCTCCGCGTGTCGGTCGCTCGCGCCGAGCTCCGCTGGAGCTCGACCGGCCGGCGCCTGGGGTGGCTCGACCGCGGCGCGACGCTCGCGCGCCTGGGCGGACGGTCCGGGTGGGCGCGGGTCGGAGTCCGCGGCTGGATGTGGTCGGCTTCGCTCGAGCGCGCCGGGGACGCGTGGCGGGTCGCTCCACGGACCGAGAACCTGCGCGTGGCCCCCAACGGCCGCGTCCTCGGCCAGCTCGTCGAAGGCGTCGGCGTCCGCCGCGTGGGCGAAGAGGGGCGCTGGTTCGAGATCGAGCTCGTGGGCTGGCTTCCCGAGTCATCGGTGACGCGGAACGAGGCGCCGACCGCGCTGGCGCCCGCCGACACGGTACGGCCACCGGTCGCGACTCGTCCTTCCGCCGAGCCGCAGGCGGACGAGGCGGTCGCCGCGAGCGCGATGGGGTCTCTCTCGCGCGGGGTCGAGATGCGCAACGCGCCCGAGGGCGGCAAGGTCGCCGAGCTCCCCGGCGAGACCCCGGTCCGCGTGCTGGAGTCGCGTGGCGGCTGGACGCACGTCCGGGTCGACGGTTGGGTGCCGTCCTCGGCGGTCCGCGCCGGCGCGATCGACGACGTGGGGCCCGACGTCGTGGCCGCGGCCCCCGCCGGGACGTTCAGCGGCCGCACCGTTCGCTGGACGCTCGAGCACGTCGCGCTCCAGCAGGCGGACCCGTGGCGTCCCGATTTCGAGCCGGGCGAGTGGTACGACCTCGCGCGCGTCCCCGGCATCGAGGGCCGCTACGTCTATCTCGCGCTCCCCGAGGGGCTGGTCGAGGAGTTCCGCGGCATGAGTCCGTTCCGGACGCTGCGGGTCGAGGGGACCGTGCGCACCGGCTCGAGCGCCTTGACCGGGACGCCGATCGTCCAGGTCACGCGGCTATTGCCGTGAGGTCGAGAACGCGCCGCCGGCGGAATCGACGAGCGGAACGACGCGGATGAGCCGTTTTCAGCGCCCGTTTCAGGGGCGCCAGGCGACCCCGATCGCCGTCCTCGCCTCCTGCATGAACTCCGGCGCGCCGGGGCGCAGGAACTGCGCCTCCCAGGGCGAGACGGTGATCGCCGCCTCGTCCTCCCCCCGCTCGTAGATCACCATGTCCTGAGCCTGCAGCCGCGTCCAGGCGGGCGGTCCCAGCTGGGAATCGAAGAACGCCACGACCTGCATCCAGTCGTCGGGCGTGTACGCCTCGAACGTCCGCATCCCCTCGGTCTGGGCGCGCGAGGTGTGGACGCTCGCGCCCGGGTAGGGCGGGACGCCGCCCGCGCTCTCGGCCGCGGGCATCGGGCCGCCTTCGGGCAGCGTGCCGACCAGCGTGACCGCGCTGTCGGCGGCGGCCGCCGCAGGAGCCGCGTCGGGGGCGATCGAGTCGGGCGCGTCGGAATCGGGGACGTTTCCCGCCCCCCCGCACGCGAGGGCGGCGAGAACGACCGGAAGGAGGACCGCGCGGGAAAGACCGATCAGAAGTTCTCGACCGTGAACGAGACCCATTTCTCCACGGTCTCGTCCTTGAGCGAGACGAACTGCCGGTCGGCGAAACGCACCTCCCAGCGTTTGAGCTCGCCGACCTGCGGATGCCAGCTGTAGAACGAGATCAGGTAGTCGCCGGGACCCTCGGAAGTCACGCGCGGAGGCGTGACGAGTCCGCGCACGCGCTCGGGGATCTTCCCGTACAGGAGCGCCTCGCCGTTCTCGGCGTCGAACCGGCGCAGCCCCTGCGGGATCTCTTCGCTGGAGCTCAGTACGCGCACGAGGTTGAGCTCGGCGAAAGTCAGCGAGTCGACGCTCGAAGGGACGTAGCGGTAGTCGAAGTTGTAGAACACCTCGACGACGAAGCGCGCCAGCGCCAGCGCCTCCTCGGCGGAGGCCGGTGCGACTCCCTCGCGGTCGAGCAGCGCGTTGACGGCGTCCACGTAGTCGTTGTTCATCTCCTGTCGAAACGCCGCCGGGTCCACGCGGTTGACGAGCGGCCAGGCCCGGTCGCGCCGGCTGACGACGAACAGGGCCTGGAACAGCTCGCCCTCGGTGCTGACGCTGTACAGCGCGACGTCCCCGAGCGGAGGATGGATCACCTGACCGAGGATCTCGATCTCGTAGAAGAAGCGGTCCGGGCTCGGCTCGGGCAGCGCGATCCGCCCGGCGTCCTCCGGGGTGTTATGGATGAACTGCCGCATCAGCCGCTCGTATTCCGGCCACCAGAGCGTGAACGCCGCCTGGCGGACGAGCTGGGTCTCGGCGACGGGGGTGACCGGGGAGACGTCCTGCGCCCGGAGGCCGGTAGCCCACGCGAGTGCCACGCTCACGAGGCCCAGAGCGGCCGGACGGAAGCGCCTTCCGGCTGGGGGGGAAAAGCGATGCGGCATGGACACGTCCAATCTATCCTCCGCTCCGGCGCGGGGGCAACCGGCCGCGCGCGTTGCGCCACCGGGGGTCGGGCCTACCTTAGAGGGCCGTGGAAACCCCCTTCCGGTACGAGGGCGGCGAGCTCGGCGCCGGCGGCGTCCCGCTCGCGCGGCTGGCCGCGGAGTTCGGGACCCCGCTCTACGTCTACCACCGCCCGACGATCGCGACCCGCCTGGAGGCGGTCCGCGAGGCCTTCCGCAGCCACCCCACGCAGGTTTGCTACAGCGTCAAGGCGAACTCCAACCTCCGGCTCCTAAAGTGGCTGGCGGGGCTCGGGGTTGGCTTCGACGTCGTGTCGGGGGGCGAGATCGCGCGCACCGCGGCGTGCGGCGTGCCGGCCGGCCGGGTCGTCTTCGCGGGGGTCGGGAAGACCCGCGCGGAGCTCGAGGCGGGGGTCGCCGCGAAGCTCTGGATGATCAACGTCGAGTCGGTCGACGAGGCGCACGTCCTGGCGGGGATCGCCGGTCCCCGCCGCGGCGCGCCCGTGCCGATCAGCCTGCGCGTCAATCCCGACGTCGACGCGGGCACGCACCGGCACATCACGACCGGCCGGAGCGCCGACAAGTTCGGCATCTCGCCCGCCGAGTACGGCGCCCTCCTGCCGTGGCTCGCCGGCGTGCCGGCGCTCGAGCTCGTCGGGCTCCACATGCACCTCGGGAGCCAGATCACCGATCCCGGGCCGTACGCACGCGGGATCGCGGTCCTGCTCGAATGCGGGACGGACGCGCGCGCGGCCGGGTTCGCGCCGCGCTGGATCAACGCGGGCGGCGGGTTCGGCATCGCGTACGACGGCGGCGACGCCCCGACACCCGCGGCCTACGCCGCGGCGCTGATCCCCGCGGTGCGCGCGTTCGGCGCCGAGCTGCTGCTCGAGCTCGGGCGCTACCTGGTCGGACCCGCCGGCTGCCTCCTCACCGAGGTGCTGTACGGGAAGGTGCGAGGCGGGCGCGATCTCGTGATCGTCGACGCGGGGATGACGGACCTCGTCCGGCCGGCCCTCTACGAGGCGCGCCACCGGATCGTCCCCGTCGTCGAAGCCGGAGTCGGCGCCGACCGGACGACCGACGTCGCGGGACCGATCTGCGAGTCGACCGATTTCCTCGGCCGCGAGCTGGCGCTCCCGCCGCTCGCCCGCGGGGATCTGCTCGCGGTCCTCGACGCCGGCGCCTACGGGATGTCGATGGCGAGCCAGTACAACACGCATCCGCGGGCCGCGGAAGTCTGGATCGACGAGCGCGGCGACGTCGAGTCGATCCGCCGCCGCGAAACGGTGGACGACCTGCTGGCCGTCGAGCGCGAGGCGCTGACCGGCGGCTGAGGGCCCGGGCTTGCGGGTCCGCTGGCGGGTCGTCGTGCGCGGGACGCTGACGGGTTCCGCGCTGCTCGCCCTGGGGATCGCCGGGTGGCGGACGGCGGCCCCGGCGATCGAGACGCTGCGCTGGCGCGCCGACCTCGGCGACACCTGGGGTGACCGCCGGAGCGGCGGCCGGCGGCACGAAGGGATCGACATCTTCGCCGCGCGCCGCACGCCGATCCGATCCACGACGCGCGGTCTCGTCATCGGGCGGGGCGAGAACGCGCTCGGCGGCCGCACGATCACGAGCGCCCGAATCCGATTCGCCGCCGCGACCGTAGGAAGCACTGAGCCCGACCCGCCGAGGAGGAATCCCGACATGCACCGCACCGCTCGCGCGCTCCCCGTTCTCGCGCTCGCCGCCCTCTCCCTCGTCCTGACCGCCCGCGGAGCTCCCGCCCAGACCGAGCTGTTCGTCGGTCTCGAGTCGGAGGACGCGGTCGCGGTCGTCGATCCGGCGACCGGACAGGTCCTGCGGAAGATCCCCGTCGGGATCTCCGGCGAAGACATCGAAGGCGTCCACGCGCTCGCGACCGCGCCCGACGGACGCTTCTACTACCTGGCGATCGCCCATGGCTGGCCCTACGGCTCGGTGTGGAAGATGTCGACCGAAAAAGACTCGCTGGTCGCGCGCACGAACGTCGGTCTCTTTCCCGCGACGATGGCCCTCACTCCCGACGGCACCTGGCTCTTCGTGGCCAACTACAACCTGCACGGCGACCCCGCGCTCGACAGCGTGTCGGCGGTCCACACGCCGACGATGACGGAGGTCGCCCAGATCCCCGTGTGCACGAAGCCGCACGGGATGGTCGCCTCCCACGACGGCCAGTGGATCTACGCCTCCTGCACCCGGGACAACGTCGTGCGGAAGATCAGCGTCGCATCGCTGTCGGTGGTCGACTCGACGAACATGCTGACGGACCAGGACCGGGCCGAGAACAAGGTTTGCTACCCGGCCGGCCTCGCGCTCTCCGCGGACGACTCGAAGCTCTTCGTCGCCTGCCACCGGCACGCCGAGGTGCGGGTCCTGTCGACCACGGCGTTGGGGACGATCACGGCCACGATTCCGACCGGTGACGGCCCGTACTTGATCCGCATGGATCCGCGCGGGGAGCGGCTCTGGGTCCCGAATCGCAACGACCAGACGTACACGGTGATCGACGTCGCCACCGAGCGGGCCATCGCCACGCGCCCGGCCAGCGCGAGTCACCCGCACACGTTCGCCTTCGGGCCGGACGGCGTCGTCTACCTGTCGATGGAGAGCCACGCCGTCGTGCCGGGCGCGATCGACGTCATCGATCCGCGGACGTTCGAGACCCTGCGCTCGATCCCCGTCGGCCTTCAGGCGACGGGCGTGGGGGCGATCCCGCTCGCGCCGCGGCACTGACCTGCGACCGCTTTTGCGATCGACTACGTTCCGCGGGTGCGTTCGCTCGACGCTTCATCGTTCGACAGCGCCCGCCCGACCGGGTGCCCGCCGTCAGCGCCGGAAGCGCGCCAGCGCGGCGACGATCGAATCCTGGACCGCCCGCCGCGGCGCGGAGCTCCCGGTGTAGAATTCGATCATCGTGCTGAAGACGAGCCGCTCCCCGTCCGCCGCGGGAACGTAGCCCGACAGGGCGGCGACCCCGTTCAAGGTGCCCGTCTTCGCGCGGGCGCGAGTCTCCGCGGCCGTGCCCCGCATGCGCTCTTCGAGCGTCCCGTCGACGCCGGCCACGGGCAGCGCATCGAAGTAGGCTGGAAACAGGTCGCCGCGCGACGACATGTACGCGAGCAGGGCCACGATCTGGCGTGCGGTCACGAGATTGTAGCGCGAGACGCCGGACCCGTCGGCCAGACGCTGCGCGGTCGTGTCCACGCCGACCTCGCGCGCGAGGAACAGGCGCTCGGCGGCGAGCCCTTTCTCGTACGTGCCGGGCGCGCCGGACACGAAGGCGCCGACCGCCTTGACGAGCAGCTCGCCGGTCAGGTTGTCGCTGACCTTCAGGAAGTTGCGGATGCTTTCGGTCAGGGGCTCGCTCACGTGGACCGCCACGGTGTCGGCCGCGGATCCTTCGAGCGGGCCGTGCCGCGTCGCGCCGAGCACCTCGACGCCGCGCGCCCGGAGAAGCTCCCGCAACACCGTCACCGCATGGAGCGCGGGATCCTCGACCGTGCGACTCTCCACGACGGGCTCGGCATCCAGGGCGAGCGTCCCCGTCACGTCGATGACGTTCTCGCGCGGGCGCCAGTGGCGGTCGACCTCGAGCTCCGAGGCGGAGCCCGGGGGCCCGGTCGTCGCCGAGACGCGGACCGCCATGTAGGCGGTGGACGGGTCGAGCGCGACGACGACCGGCGCGCCGACCTCCGCGCCGGGGCGCGTCGTGATCGTCACGACGTTGTCGGCGAGCGTCAGCGCGGTGACGTAAGGCCATTCCCAGTACGGGCCGTCGTCCCACATCCAGCCCGCGCCCCATTCGACGTCGTCGAACCACGAGTCGTCCGCGCGAACGTCGCCGGTCACGACCCGCACGCCGCCGCCGGCGAGCGTGTCCGCCAGCGCGGCGAGGTCGCCGACCGCGAGATCCGGATCCCCGCGCCCGACGAGCACGAGGTCCCCGCGCAGCGTGTCCGCAACGGTCGGAGCCGTGGCCAGGAGGGCCGTGCGGAAGCGGAACTCGGGCCCCAGCCAGTGCAGGGCGCTCGCGGCGGTGAAGAGCTTGCGGTTGGAGGCGGGCGTATAGAGCCGGTCCGGCTCGCGCGCGAACAGCGTGTCCCCGCGGTCCAGCGACACGACCAGAATCGCGACGCCCGTATGCTCGAGCGAGGGGTCCGCGGCGGCCCGCGCGATCGACTCGGCCAGCGAGGGGCGCGCGGCGCCGCGAGTCGCGCGCGGGGTGCAACCGGGCGAGAAGAGCAGGAGCGACAGCAGCGCCAAAACGAAAGCCCGCGGGTGCGGGCTTTCGTGTGGTGCACGTCGACGTGGTCTACTAGATCGGTCGGTCAGCGCTGGTTTACTTCTTCTTTCTCTTCTTGGCTCTCTTCTTGGTCGACTTCTTACCAGCCTTCTTCTTGCTCGACTTCTTGGCTGCCTTCCTCTTCTTCATTGCCATTGTCGTTTCCTCCTGGTCTGAGCAACAACCGACATCAGACCACGCGACGAGCACAGTTTATCACATTCAAGCAAAATAATGCAACAGTTTTGTTGATGAAAAAGAATCAAGGGTGGCACGCGTCCGTCTCACCCCGCGAGAGTATTCACCATCTCGAGCAACGTGCGATCGATCTCTTTCTTTTCCGCCAACGCGACATCGAAGGACGATTCGCAAACGACGTTTCCGCGAACACCGAACAGAAGGTCGCGCTTGTCCGCCAGCGCCGCACGTGCCGCGGCCACGCCGAGCCGGCTGGCGAGGACGCGATCGCGAACGGTCGGGTTCCCTCCGCGCTGTATGTGACCCAGGATCGTGACGCGCGCGTCCGCGCTCCCGAAAAGACCGAGCGCGGCGAGCGGGTCCTCGATCTCGTGGAGCAGACCGCGCGCCCCGCCGGGGTGGGCGCCTTCGGCGACGACCACGATGCACGAGATCTTGCCGCGCTCGTGATTGGCGCGGATGACCCCGATCAGCCACTCGGTGTCCAGCTCGACCTCAGGGAGGAGGACGGCCTCGGCGCCGCCCCCGACGGCCACCTCGAGCGCGATGAATCCCGCGTGCCGGCCCATGACCTCGATGAAGAACAACCGGTCGAGAGAGTTCGCGGTGTCGCGGATGCGATCGATCGCTTCGAGCGCCGTATTGCAGGCGGTGTCGAAGCCGATCGAGGTGTCGGTGCCTCCCAGATCGTTGTCGATCGTGGACGCGATGCCGAGGACGCCGCCGCTCCATTCCCGCTGGATCAGCCGCGCGCCCTGCTGCGTCCCGGAGCCGCCGATCGTCACCAGCGCGTCGATCCCCTCCCGCTCGAGCGTCTCGATGGCGCGACGCCGCAGGTCCGCATCGAGGAAACGCGGCTCGCGGCTGGTGTCGAGGATCGAACCGCCGCGCTGGAGCACGTTGGCGACGTCGCGAGGCCCGAGCGGCTCCAGGCGCCGATCGATGAGGCCCCCGAACCCGCGCCGGATGCCGATCGCATCGCCACCGCCGGCGTAGACCCCGCGCACGACCGCCCGGATCGCCGCGTTCATC
>DATBJO010000010.1:0-18419 GCA_036556305.1 Gemmatimonadota bacterium | reverse complement strand
AGTTCATCCCGGTGTACGTCACGGAGAACATGGTCGGCCACAAGCTCGGCGAGTTCTCGCCGACCCGGATCTTCCGCGGCCACAGCGGGCGGATCGCGGCCGAGAAGAAAGTGAAGCTGGTCTGATGGAAGCGCGCGCAATCAGCCGCCATGTCCGCGTCACGCCGCGCAAGGTGCGGCTGGTCGTCGACCTGATCCGCGGCCGCAAGGTGGAGGACGCCTACGCCATGCTGCAGTACACGAACAAGGCGGCGGCGATTCCGGTGCTGAAGACGCTGCGCTCGGCGGTCTCGAACGCGCTTCAGGCCGAGGGCGGGCACGGCCCGGAGGACCTGGTCGTCAAGGAGGTCTTCGCCAACGAGGGCCCGACCTGGAAGCGGATCCGGCCGCGCGCCATGGGGCGCGCCTACCGCGTCCGCAAGCGCACCAGCCATATCACGGTCGTGGTATCGACCGAAGGGGAGAGCTGATGGGACAGAAGACATCGCCGATCGGGTTCCGGCTGGGGATCGTCAAGCCCTGGCGCTCGCGCTGGTTCAACCACAAGAACATGCCCGAGTGGCTGGCAGAGGACGAGATGATCCGGAACTACCTGAAGAACCGGCTGTCGCACGCCGCCATCTCGCGCGTCGAGATCGAGCGCACGCCCAAGCGGATCACGGTCATGATCTTCACGGCCCGGCCGGGCGTGGTGATCGGCCGCAAGGGCTCCGAGGTCGACAAGCTGCGCGACGAGCTGGCGCGTCTGACCGACGACGACGTCTCGATCAAGGTCGAGGAAGTGAAGCGACCCGAGCTCGACGCCCAGCTCGTGGCCGACAACATCGCTTTCCAGCTGGCGCAGCGGATCTCGCATCGCCGGGCGATGAAGAAGGCGGTGACCTCCGCGATGCGGATGGGGGCCGAGGGCATCAAGATCCAGTGCGGCGGACGTCTGGGCGGCAACGAGATCTCGCGCACCGAGGGCTATCACGAAGGTCGGGTCCCGCTCCACACCCTGCGCGCGGACATCGATTTCGCGAAGTCGACCTCGCGGACGACCTTCGGCACGATCGGCGTGAAGGTGTGGATCTTCAAGGGCGAGGTCCTGGACCACGCCGGCAGGACTCTGTAGAAGCCGCGGACCCCGTAGAGAGCGAGAGATAGAAGCATGTTGATGCCGAAGCGAATCAAGTTCCGGAAGCAGCACCGCGGCCGCCGTAAGGGCCTCGCCCAGCGCGGCAATCAGATCTCCTTCGGGGAGTACGGCCTGATGTCGCTCGATCCGGCGTGGATCACCAACCGCCAGATCGAGGCCGCGCGCGTGGCGCTGACCCGGCATATCAAGCGCGGCGGCAAGGTCTGGATCCGCGTCTTCCCGGATAAGCCTGTCACGGCCAAACCGGCCGAGACCCGAATGGGGAAGGGCAAGGGCAACCCCGAAGGCTGGGTCGCGGTCGTCCAGCCCGGTCGGGTCCTGTTCGAGCTCGAGGGCGTGCCCGAGAACATCGCGCGCGAGGCGCTCCGGCTGGCCTCCGCCAAGCTGCCGATCAAGACGAAGTTCGTGAAGCGAACGGGAGGGGCGGAGTGAAGGCCGAGGAGATCCGGGCGCTGTCGACCGAGGAGCTCGACGACCGAGTCGCCGAGCTGCAAGAGGAGCTGTTCCGACTGCGCATCCAGAACGAGACCGGTCAGCTCGAGAACCCGCTTCGCATCCGCGCGGCGCGGAGAGAGCTGGCGCGCTGCAAGACGATCCGGAACGAAGCCGCTCGACGGGGGGCCTGATGGCTGAGAACGAGGAGCAGAGCGCCGCGGCGGCCGTCGTCGGCGAGGAGCGCAAGCGGCGCAAGACCCTTCGGGGGCGCGTCGTGAGCGACAAGATGCAGAAGAGCGTCGTGGTGACGATCGAGCGCCTGGTGAAGCACCCGCTGTACGGCAAGCGGATCAAGCGCACCGCGCGCTACACCGCGCACGACGAGAACAACGAGTGCAAAGAGGGAGACCTGGTCGAGATCATGGAGACCCGCCCGCTCTCGAAAACGAAGCGCTGGCGCGTCCTCCGCGTGATCGAGCGGGCCCGCTAGAGCCATGGTGCAGCAGGAATCGATCATCCGCATCGCTGACAACTCCGGCGCCAAACGGGCGCTCGTCATCAAGGTGCTGGGGGGAACCCGGCGTCGATACGCCGGTCTGGGCGACATCGTGGTCGTGACGGTCAAGGACGCCTTGCCCGACGGGACGGTCAAGAAGAGCGACGTCGCCAAGGCCGTGATCGTGCGCACGAGCAAGGAGACGCGGCGGAAGGACGGGACGTACATCAAGTTCGACGAGAACGCGGGCGTGATCATCAACGACCAGATGGAGCCGCGGGGCACGCGCATCTTCGGACCGGTCGCCCGTGAGCTGCGCGAGAAGCGGTTCATGAAGATCGTCTCGCTCGCTCCGGAGGTGCTCTGATGTCGAGGCTGGTCAAGGGAGACACGGTGCTCGTCGTGACGGGCAACGACGCGGGCAAGACCGGCAAGGTGCTGAAGGTCTACCCCGAGAAGGATCGCGTGATCGTGGAGGGCGTGAACTTCATCAAGCGCCACACGCGCCCGACCCAGAAGAGCCCGCAGGGCGGAATCCAGGAGCGCGAGGCGCCGATCAACGCCTCGAACGCCATGCTGTACTGCAGCAAGTGCGGACGCGGCACGCGGGTGCGCCACACGCTGCTCGGCGACGGCACGAAGGTCCGCGCCTGCGCGCACTGCGGTGAAGTCATCGAGAAGCCGAGGGGATGAGCGATGTCGAGGCTCAGAGAGACATATCGGAAGTCGATCCAGTCGCAGCTCCAGAAGGAGTTCGGCTACGACAACCCGCACGAAGTGCCGCGCCTCGACAAGATCGTCATCAACGTGGGCATGGGTGAGGCGATCGACAATCCCAAGCGGCTGGACAGCGCGGTCGAGGAGCTCGCGGCGATCACGGGGCAACGGCCGGTGGTCACGCGCGCCAAGAAGTCGATCTCGAACTTCAAGCTGCGCGAGGGCATGGCGATCGGCGCCAAAGTCACCCTGCGCGGTCCACGGATGTACGAGTTCCTGGACCGGCTCGTGAACGTCGCGATCCCCCGGATCCGCGACTTCCGCGGCGTTCCCACGCGCTCGTTCGACGGTCGCGGGAACTACACGCTGGGGATCAAGGAGCAGCTGATCTTCCCCGAAGTGGATTACGACAAGGTGGAGCAGGTCCACGGAATGGACATCACCTTCGTGACGACGGCCGAGCGGGACGACGAAGCGCTCGCGCTGCTCACCGCGTTCGGCATGCCGTTCCGACGACAGACTCAGCGCCAGTCTGTCGAGGCCGAGGACGAGGCGAGCTGAAGCATTCAGAGGAGGCACGGTGGCCAAGAAGTCCTGGATCGCGAAGAACACGAAGAAGCTGAAATACGAGGGGCGCCGCGTGAACCGCTGCAATCGATGCGGTCGCGCGCGCGCGTTCCTGCGGCAGTTCGGCCTGTGCCGCATCTGTTTCCGGGAGATGGCGCTCAAGGGGGAGATACCCGGCGTCCGTAAAGCCAGCTGGTAGGAGCGATTCGATCATGGTGATGACCGACCCCGTCGCGGACTGTCTGACTCGCATTCGCAACGCCTGCCGGGCGAAGCACAAGCGCGTCGACATCCCGGCCTCGAAGATCAAGGTGGAGATCGCCCGCATCCTGCAGGAGAACCACTTCATCCAGAACTACAAGGTGCTGGATGACGGCCGGCAGGGAATCCTGCGCGTCTACCTCAAGTACGTGGACGAGAAGCCGGTGGTGCACGGGATCGAGCGCGTCTCGAAGCCCGGCCTGCGGGTCTACAAGGACAAGGACTCCCTGCCGCGGATCCGCAACGGCCTGGGAATCGCGATCGTGTCGACGTCGCAGGGGCTGCTGACCGACCGCCAGAGCCGCGAGGCGGGCGTCGGCGGCGAGGTCCTGGCGACGGTCTGGTAGGAGGCGGGATGTCGCGAATCGGAAAGCAGCCTGTGGCGATTCCGGCCGGCGTCACCGTGCGGGTCGACGGCCGGGACGTGCACGTCAAGGGACCCAAGGGCGAAGTGGGGAACCGCTTGCCCGCCGAGATCACGGCGCGGGTCGACGACGGTCAGGTCGTGGTCGAGCGCTCCGGCGAGGAATCGCGGGACAAGGCGATGCACGGCCTCGCGCGCTCGCTCGTGGCGAACATGGTCGAAGGCGTCACGGCGGGCTTCACGAAGAAGCTCGAGATCGTCGGCGTGGGGTACCGCGCCGAGGCGAGCGGCGGAACGGTGCGGCTGAACCTCGGATTCTCGCATCCGATCGTGTACGCGGTCCCGAAGGGCATCGAGGTGAAGACCCCCTCGCCCACCGCGATCGAGATCAGCGGCGCCGACCGGCAGATGGTCGGCCAGGTCGCCGCCGAGCTTCGCGGAATGAGGCCGACCGAGCCCTACAAGGGCAAGGGCATCAAGTACGAAGGCGAGTACGTCCGCAGGAAGGCGGGGAAGACCGGTGTCTAACAAGAGCAGGACACGTCAGCGGGAAACGGTGCGGCTCAAGCGTCACCGCCGCGTGCGGCGGCGCATCTCGGGCACGCCCGAGCGGCCGCGGCTGGTCGTCCACCGGAGCCTCAAGAACATCGGGGCCCAGCTCGTCGACGACCTCTCGGCCACGACGCTCCTCGGGGTCACGTCACTCGCCATCGAGGCGGACGGAACCAAGATGGATCAGGCCCGCGAGACGGGCCGCGAGATCGGCCGCCGCGCGAAGGAAAAAGGGATTACCCGCGTCGTGTTCGATCGCGGAGGCTACCTCTATCACGGCCGCGTGCAGGCGCTCGCAGAAGGCGCCCGTGAGGCGGGTCTGGAATTCTGATTTCACGTCATCGGAGGCAGAGTGTCGAACGGTCGTAACCGCAGCGAGCTGATCGAGAACGTCGTCCACATCAACCGCGTGTCCAAGGTGGTGAAGGGTGGACGGCGGTTCTCGTTCACCGCCCTCGTCGCCGTCGGGGACGGCGAAGGGCTCGTTGGCATCGGCCAGGGGAAAGCGAACGAGGTCGCGGACTGCATCCGCAAGGGGATCGAGTCGGCGCGCAAAGAGATGAAGAAGGTCTCGCGGGTCGGGAGCACGATCCCGCACGAGATCGTCGGTGAGTTCGGGGCCGGCCGCGTGCTGCTGAAGCCCGCTTCTCCCGGCACCGGCGTGATCGCCGGCGGCCCGGTGCGCGCAGTGCTGGAGTGCGCCGGGGTGGCCGACATCCTGACCAAGTCGCTGGGTTCGAACAATCCCATCAACATGGTCAAGGCGACGATGGACGCGCTTCAGCGCCTCCGCACGGCGGAGGACGTCTCGCGCGAGCGCGGGGCGCCGCTCGAAGAGCTGATCGGCATCGCGGCCGCGCGTCGCTCGATGGGCGTGGACGCTGCCGCCGAAACCGTGGCCGCCGCCGCCGAGGAGTAAGCCGATGGCGAAGAGCAAGAGCCTTCGAATCACCCAGAGCAGGAGCGAGATCGGGCAGCCCAGGCGGATGCGCGAGACGCTCCGCGCCCTCGGCCTCAAGGGCCATCAGAAGAGCGCCGAGCAACCTGACAACCCCGCGATCCGCGGCATGATCCGCAAGGTCCGTCATCTCGTGACGGTGGAGGAGAAATGAAGGAACACGAGCTCAAGCCCCCGGTAGGCTCGCGGCGGCCGCGAAAGCGCGTCGGCCGCGGCAACGGCTCCGGGCACGGCACCTACAGCGGCCGTGGCGGCAAGGGCCAGACGGCCCGCAGCGGCGGCAAGATCCCGGCCTGGTTCGAGGGCGGTCAGATGCCGCTGCAGCGCCGGGTCCCGAAGCGCGGGTTCAACAACGTGCGGTTCCGCACCGAGTACCAGGTCGTGAACCTGGGACGCCTCGCGAGACTCGAGGGCGAGAGCGCGTTCACGCGCGAGCGCATGGCCGAGCTCGGGCTGATCGACCTGGACGGCGGGCCCGTCAAGGTCCTCGCCCGTGGAGAGATCGGACGCGCCGTCCGGATCGAGGCCGATGCGGTCAGCGCGGCCGCCCGCGCCGCCATCGAGTCCGCCGGAGGCAGCGTCCGGACGCCGGAGAAGAGCTAGACGGATGTCGACCCCGCAAGTCCCCAACATCTTCAAGATCCCCGAGCTGAGGAAGAAGATCCTCTTCACGCTGGGGATCCTCGTGCTCCTGCGCGTGGGCGCGCACGTCACGGTCCCGGCCGTGAATCGCGACGCGCTGACGCTCGCGATCGGCGGACAGAACAACCTGTTCGGCCTGCTCGACCTGTTCACCGGCGGGGCGCTGCAGCGGGCGACGGTGTTCGCGCTCGGGATCATGCCCTACATCTCGGCGTCGATCATCTTCCAGCTCATGACTGCGGTCTTCCCGTACTTCGAGAAGCTGCAGAAGGAGGGCGAAGAGGGACGCAAGAAGATCACCCAGTACACGCGCTACGCGACCGTCGGGCTGTCGATGATCCAGGCCTACGGCTATGCGGTGTTCATCGAGAACCTGAGCCCGGACGCGATCCTGTTCCCGGGTCTGCGGTTCAAGGTCCTCACCGTCATCACGCTGACGACCGGGGCGGTCTTCGTCATGTGGCTGGGCGAGCAGATCACCGAGAAGGGGATCGGCAACGGGATGAGCCTGATCATCTTCTTCGGGATCATCGAGGCGTTTCCGCAGGCCGGGGCGCAGCTCTGGGCGTTGTGGCGAACGGACGTGATCGGGATCTTCACGATCCTGGCTTTCATCGCGATCATGATCGGGATCGTGGCCGGAACCGTCGTGATGACGATGGCGATCCGCAAGATCCCCATCCAGATCCCCCGCAAGGTGGTCGGGCGGAACCGGATCCGGCAGGGCCAGAAGACCCATCTGCCGCTGCGCGTGAACTCGGCCGGCGTGATGCCGATCATCTTCGCGCAATCGATCATGTTCGTTCCCCCGACGATCGCCACGTTCCTGCCGAACGTGCCGTACCTGCATACGATCTCGAGCGCGTTCAGCTTCGGTTCGCCCTGGTACATCATCGTCTTCACCGCGCTGATCGTGTTCTTCACGTACTTCTACACGGCGATCATCTTCAATCCGATCGATCTCGCCGAGAACATGAAGAAGCAGGGCGGGTTCATTCCCGGGACGCGGCCCGGAGCACGCACGGCGGAGTACATCGACCACGTTCTGACGCGCGTCACGCTGCCGGGTGCTTTCTTCCTGGCCGCGATCGCGATCGTTCCGCTCCTGATCTTCTCGTGGGGACCCTTCGAGTCGATCCCCCAGTTCATCGGCGGGACGGGACTCCTGATCGTCGTTGGCGTGGCGCTGGACACGATCCAGCAGATGCAGTCGCACCTGCTGATGCGCCACTACGAGGGGTTCATGACCAAGGGCAAGAAGATCCGCGGTCGGCTCCGGTGAGCGAGCGCCGGTTCCTCGTCCTCATGGGTCCGCCGGGCGCCGGCAAGGGGACCCAGGCCAGCCGGGTCGCGGAGGATGGCGGCCTGTGCAAGATCTCGACCGGCGACCTCCTCCGGGAGGCGGTGGCCGCGGAGACCGAGCTGGGCAAGAAGGCCGGCGCGATCATGAGGACGGGCGAGCTCGTCCCGGATGACGTGATCCTGGGTCTCGTCGACGAGGTGCTGGACCGGCCGGAGTGCGCCGGCGGGGCGGTGTTCGACGGCTTCCCTCGCACCGTCGAGCAGGCGAAAGGTCTCGAGGGGCTCCTGGCCCAGCGCGGCGAGTCGCTCGACCAGGTCCTGATCATCGAGGTCCCGGAGGCCGAGATCGTGCGCCGGCTGTCGGGACGAAGGGTTTGCAAAAAGTGCGGAAAGCTGTATCATATAAGTTTTGGCCCGTCCCGGAAGGAAGGCGTCTGCGACGCCTGCGGCGGCGAGCTCGTCCAGCGACCCGACGACCAGCCGGACACGATCGCCCGCCGGTTGGCGGTCTACGATGAGGAGACCGCGCCGGTCAGGGAGTACTACGCCGGCACGACCGGCGTGACCGCGATCGACGGAGATCAGTCCAAGGATCGGGTGGCCGAGGCGATCCGCCGCGAGCTCCAGCCGGCCGACGCCGAAGGCTAGAGCGGTGCGCAGCGTGGTCACGCTCAAGAGCGCCCGCGAGATCGAACGCATACGCGCCAGCGGCCGGGTCGTGGCCGAAGTGCTGGAGGCGCTCGAGGCGGAGATCCGTCCCGGGGTGGCGACGGTCGACCTGGATCGGCTGGCCGAATCGATCATCGGCCGGCACGAGGGCGCGCGGCCGGCTTTCAAGGGCTACGGCGGCTTTCCGGCTTCGATCTGCGCCAGCGTCAACGACGAGGTCGTGCACGGGATCCCGTCGGAGTCGCGGCGGCTCGACGCCGGCGACATCATCGGCATCGACGTGGGCGTCCTCATGGACGGCTATCACGCCGACGCCGCGCGCACGTTCGCCGTGGGGCCGGTGAGCGAGGAGAGCCGGCGGCTCCTGTCGGTGACGCGCTCGGCGCTCGAGGCCGGCATCGCCGCAGCCCGGCCCGGAGCGCGGCTGGGCGACGTTTCGGCGGCGATCCAGGGAGTGGCCGAGACGGCGGGGTTCTCGATCGTCCGCGATCTGGTCGGACACGGAATCGGCCAGCATCTGCACGAGGACCCGCAGGTGCCGAACTTCGGCGTCGAGGGTCGCGGACTCGAGCTCGAGCCGGGACTCGTGATCGCGATCGAGCCGATGGTGAACGTGGGCGGCTGCGAGGTCCGGACGCTGGAGGATGCCTGGACGATCGTGACGATCGACGGGTCCCTGTCGGCGCATTTCGAGCATACGGTCGCGATCACGGAGCGCGGCCCGGACATCCTCACGCGGGTCGCGTGAGGATTCCCGCCCCGCGGGGAGCGGAGGAAGGAAGCGAACGGTGAAGGTCAGGAGCTCGGTCAAGCCGATCTGCGAGAACTGTAAGGTGGTTCGTCGTCGCGGCGTCGTGCGGGTCATTTGCAAGAACCCGCGCCATAAACAGCGTCAGGGGTGAGGTCGCTGATCGTGGCCGATTTCGTTGTTGCGCTCCTCGTTCTTCCTGCGGCGTGGGATTCCACCACGCCTCGGAAGACTCTCGTCGCGCGCCTAGAAATCGGCTCACGCTGAGCGACCTCAGAGTGAACGCTCGGAGCACCATATGAACGAAGGAGAGAGGTAGAGCATGGCACGTATTGCCGGTGTCGATCTGCCCCGCGAGAAGCGGGTCGAGGTCGGTCTCACGTACATCTTCGGAATCGGCCGCTCCTCGGCGGAGAGGATCCTCCGCAAGGCGGGCGTCGACCCGGACACGCGCATCCACGCGCTCTCGGACGCGGACGTCAACAAGCTGCGGCAGGTTATCGAGAAGGACTACAAGGTCGAAGGCTCGCTCAGGCAGGAAGTGAACATGAACATCAAGCGGCTGATGGACATCGGCTGCTACCGCGGCCTGCGCCACCGCCGCGGCCTGCCCGTCCGCGGCCAGCGCACGCACACGAACGCGCGCACGAAGAAGGGCCCGCGTCGGGCGATCCCGGGCAAGAAGAAGGCCACGGCCAAGAAGTAGCCGTCGAGGAAGGAGCACGAGCGACATGGCGAAGGGTCCCAAGACGAAGAAGAAGTCCCGCGTGATCGAGGCCGAAGGCGTGGCGCACATTTCGGCGACGTTCAACAACACGCTCATCACGATCAGCGACATGCAGGGCAACGCGATCACGTGGGGCTCGGCGGGCAAGAGCGGGTTCAAGGGCTCGAAGAAGTCGACGCCGTTCGCCGCGCAGATCGCCGCCGAGAACTGCGCCCGCGAGGCACTGAGCCTGGGGGTCAAGCGGGTTCACGTCCGCGTGCAGGGCCCCGGTTCCGGCCGCGAGTCGGCGATCCAGGCGCTGCAGGCCGCGGGCCTCTCGATCCGGTCGATCAAGGACGTCACCCCGATACCCCATAACGGCTGTCGGCCGCCCAAGCGCCGGCGAGTGTAGTCCGAGGAAGCCTCAGCTCAGGTAACAGGAGAGAGAATGGCGCGTCATACCGGTCCGGTCTGCAGGCTCTGTCGCCGCGAGGGGCAGAAGCTGTTTCTGAAAGGCACGCGGTGCTACACGGAGAAGTGCGCGATCGAGCGCCGGGGTTATCCCCCCGGGGTGCACGGGCGCATGGCCAGCCGCCGCCGCAAGCAGTCCGAGTACGCCACCCAGCTGCGCGAGAAGCAGAAGGTCAAGCGCATCTACGGCGTGCTCGAGTCGCAGTTCGAGAACTACTTCGTGAAGAGCTCCAAGACGCCCGGCGTCACCGGCGAGAACCTGCTGATCATGCTCGAGCGCAGGCTCGACAACGTGGTATACCGGCTCGGGCTGGCGCCGTCGCGCAAGGCCGCCCGGCAGCTCGTCCGGCACCGCCACATCAACATCAACGGGCGCGTGGTCGATGTGCCCTCGTACCAGGTCTCTCCCGGCGAGCGGATCGATGTCAAGGAGAAGAGCCGCGAGATGCCGTTGATCCTCGGGTCGATCGAGAGCCGCGGGAAGGAAGCCATGCTCCCTTGGCTGGAGGTCGATTTCAAATCCCAGTCGGGCCGCATGCTCGAGATGCCTACCCGCGAGACGATTCCGATCGCGGCCGAGGAGCAACTGATCGTGGAGCTGTACTCGAAGTAACGCGGGAACCGGTCGGTCTCGCGGGCCGCGAATCCGATGAGATGACGGAGGAAGGAATGGCTCTGGAGAACTTCATTCTCCCCAAGCGCGTAGAGAAGAACCCCGAGTCGCTGAGCGATACCCACGGGGAGTTTCACGTCCAGCCGTTGGAGCGGGGCTTCGGCCTTACGCTCGGTAACGCGCTGCGCCGCGTCCTGCTTTCCTCGCTGGAGGGTGCGGCCGTGTGGGGTGTCCGGATCGACGACGTTCTGCACGAGTTCTCCACGATCCCCGGAGCAGTGGAGGACACGGCGGAGGTCGTCATGAACCTCAAGAAGCTCGTGCTCACGCTCGCGGAGGGAGTCGAGGAGACGACCCTGCGTCTGTCGCGCAAGGAGCGGGGAACGGTCTCGGCGGGCGACTTCGAGGACAACGCCCAGGTGACGATTCTCAACCCGGACCTGCACCTGTTGACGATGGACGAGAACAAGAAGCTGTCCATGGAGGTGCACGTGAAGCGCGGTCGCGGATACGTGCCCTCGGACCAGCACGAGAACGAGCGGCGGAAGGAGATCGGGTTCATTCCGGTCGACTCGATCTTCAGCCCGGTGACCCGCGCCAACTTCCGCGTGGAGAACACGCGCGTGGGCCGACGCACCGACTACGACAAGCTCACGGTCGACGTGGAGACGAACGGCGCCATCGACCCCGAGCGGGCGATCGCCCAGGCGGCGGAGATTCTGCGCACGCACTTCCAGTACTTCCTGTCGTTCGAGATGCCCGGCGAGGAGATGGAGGGCGAGCTCGAGGCCAAGCACAACCGCTTCAAGGAGCTCTTCGCGCGGCCGGTGGACGAGCTCGAGCTCTCGGTCCGGTCCGGCAACTGCCTCAAGGCGTCGAACATCCGCACCCTCGGCGACCTCGTGCAGAAGAGCGAGTCCGAGATGCTCCAGTTCCGCAACTTCGGCAAGAAGTCGCTCAACGAGATCTCGGACATCCTGCAGCGTCACGGCCTCACGTTCGGCATGAGCGTGCGCCGGAATCCGACCTCGGGCGACTACGAGGTGCAGGACCGTGAGGAGCTGCGTCGGCTTCCGGACGTGCAACTGTGGGACGAGGAAGAGGAGCTGGACGCCGAATCCCGCGACGGCGGTGAGGACGGCGGCGAGGAGGAATAGGGCATGCGGCACCGGAACAAGGGCAACAAGCTGAGCCGGCATACGGCTCACCGGAGCTCGATGATGCGGAATCTCGTCACGAGCCTGTTCGAGCACGGCCGCGTCGAGACGACGCACGCCAAGGCGAAGGCCGCGCGCCCGGTGGCCGAGAAGCTCGTGACGCTGGCCAAGCGCGGCGACCTCCACGCGCGACGTCAGGCGGCCGCGTTCGTGCGGAGCCCCGAGACCGTCCGCCATCTGTTCGACTACTGGGCGGGGCTCTACGGCGACCGCAAGGGCGGCTACACCCGGATCCTGCGCGGCGGCTTCCGCCACGGCGACGGCGCCGAGGTCGCGCTCCTCGAGCTGATCGGTCCCGACGGCGGCACGGCAGCGCCGCCCCGGCCGCGCTCGACCACGACCGCCGAGTAGCGGGACCGCCCGCCGTCGGGCGCCCATGACGGCACGACTCGGAATCGCGTGCGCCGCGGCCGCGGCGCTCTTCGCTCCGGTCCTCCTCGCGGCCCAGGACGCGCCGGCGCGGGGACCGGAGGGCGCGGTCCTCGAGATCGTCGAGTTCAGCGATTTCGAATGCCCGTTCTGCGCCCAGGCGCTGCCCGTCCTGGACGCGCTCCTGGCGGCGCATCCGGACGACGTCCGGCTCGTCTTCCGCCACTTTCCGCTTCCCATCCACGAGCACGCCGCGCGCGCCGCCCAGGCCGCGATCGAAGCCGATCGCCAGGGGGCGTTCTGGCGCTATCACGACCACGTCTTCGCGAACCAGGCCGCGATGACCGACGCGGACCTCGTGGCCTATGCGGAGAGGATGGGCCTCGATGCGGGGGCGCTCGAGCGCGCGCTCGCCGAGGGGACCCACCAGGCGCGGATGCACGCGGACATGGAGCTCGGGATGTCGCTGGCGGTTCGGGGGACCCCGACCTTCTTCGTCAACGGCTTCCGTCTCGAGGGGGTGCCGCCGCTGTGGGTCTTCGAGCGGGCGCTCGCGGCGTTCCGGTCGGGGATCGTCGGGGCCCGACCGCTCCGGCCGGCGGAAGTGCCGGCCATCGGGGGGCCGGGGGCCGACTGAGCGGAAGCTCCGCTAGGCGGCGTCCGACTTGCTGTCGCCGTTCGCCGGCGCGGTCCAGACGGTGCGCGCCTCGCGGCAGTGGGGGCTCAGGAAGACCTGCCGCACCTCGTCCCGGTCGGCGCAGACCTGCAAGCGCATGTCTCCGCTGTCCCGCACCTCGTAGGTCACGATCGTCCGATCGCGAAAATCCGGGTTCTTCTTGAGCAGCCGGCTCAACAGGACGCGCATGTTCTTCGTATTGTACTCGGCGTGGAGCTTGTGCAGGTCGTAGTTCGGCATCTTCCTCGACTCCGGGATAGGTTTTGCGGCAGAACTCAAATATAGCGGTACGTCCTCGAAGCGTCCAGCGGCGGGCCTTCCGGCGCGCGCGTATCTCGTTGGCCCTCTTGATGATGGGGCTTGGGGCGACCGCAGTCACCCCGAACGAGGTCGGGGCGCAGGGTTCGCCCTGCGCGGTCTGGGTCGTGCGGAACGCGCTCGAGAGCCCGGCCTCGTGGCGCCGCGCCCTGTCCGCGGTCGAGGACGCGGGCTGCCGGCGCATGTACCTCCAGGTCTCGGGCCGCTGGGACGCCCTCTACCCGAGCCGCGTGTTCGTGCCTCCGGCGACGCCGCCCCGCGGCTGGGAGGACCCCCTGGCCGACGCGCTCGCCGAGGCCCACGCCCGCGGGATCGAGGTCCACGCATGGGTGAACGCCCTCCTCGCTTGGTCCGCGGCCGATCCGCCGCCGGATCCCCACCACGTCTGGCGTCGCCACCCCGACTGGTTCGTGACCAGGGAGGGACGCTCGATGCGCGAGCTGACCCGCCTCGACCTGGACCGGGCGGGGCTCGTCGGCGAGGGCTGGTTCCTGGATCCCGCGCGGGAAGAGGTCCGGACCGAGCTCCGCCGCTTCGTCCTCGAGCTCGTGACCGGCTACGCCGTCGACGGCGTCCACCTCGACTACATCCGCTACCCGAGCGGCTGGACGCCCGCGGGGGGATTCGAGGCCGTGACGCGGCTCGTGGCGCTGATCCGGGACGATCTCGCGACGGTGCGGCCCGGGCTCCCGCTCTCCGCCGCGGTCATGCCCGTCCCGGACCTGGCCCGCGACCACTTCGGTCAGGACTGGGCGGACTGGCTCGAGCGCGGGCTGGTCGACGCGGTGGCCCCGATGGTGTACCGGGAGACGCCGGGCGCGATCGAGAGCGTCGTCCGGCGCTGGCCGGAAACGGTCCCCAGGGATCGGGTCTGGGTCGGGGTGCGGATCGACCGGATCGGCCCCGCCGAGCTCGCCGAGACCGCCCGCCGGCTCGCCGGCCTGGGCGTGGCCGGCGTGGCCCTGTTCAGCCACAACCTGTTGCTGGAAGACCCCGCCTGGCGGGACTAGACGGCGGAGACTTTCGTCACCTTGCCGGCGCGGATGCAGGAGGCGCACACCCGGACGCGGCGGTTCCGGCCGTCGACGACCGCACGCACGCTCTGCAGGTTCGGCAGGAAGCGGCGACGCGACTTGTTGTTGGCGTGGCTGCGGGTGTTCCCCGACCGGGGGGTCTTGCCGCAGATCGCGCAGATCTTCGCCATGGAGCGGTCCTGATGAAGGGGTGGAAACGATCGATTTCGAGAGTGAGAAAGGTACTATTCCGGGCGCCGGACGACAAGAAAGCGGGATTCGCGCGTCTCCTCCCGGTCGATCTGTGGTATCATGGCTGCTCACTCTTGAAAAAGAGGCGAATCCCGTGCTTCAGGCCGATCCCACGACCCTCCTGACGTCGTGGCGCCGCGGAAACCGTGTCGCCATGGACGAGCTCTTTCCGCTGGTCTACGAGGAGCTGCGGCGCCGGGCCCATCAGTGTCTGCGCGGCGAGGCGGCGGGCCACACGCTCACGACGACCGCACTGGTCCACGAGGCGTACCTGAAGCTGATCGACGGCGAGCGCGTGCAGTGGGAGGATCGGGCCCATTTCCTGGCCCTGGCCGCGCGGGCGATGCGTCAGGTGCTCGTGTCCTACGCCCGGCGCTACAAGGCCGAGAAGCGCGGCGGAGGCGCCGTCCCCCTCAGCATCGATGACGAGCTCCCGGTCTCGGAGGCGCGCGCCGAACAGACGCTGGCGCTCGACCGGGCGCTCGAGCGCCTGTCCCGGCTGAATGAGCGCCTGAGCCGCACGGTCGAGCTCCGCTTCTTCGGCGGCATGAAGGTCGAGGAGATCGCCGCCGCGCTCGACATCGCGCCGAGCACGGTCAAGCTCGACTGGCAGAAAGCGAAGGCCTGGCTCTACCGTGAGCTCGCCTGATCGATGGGACGAGATCGAGGCCGCGCTCGAGGCGGCGCTCGAGGTTTCCCCGGAAAACCGGTCCGCGCTGCTCGATCGCCTGTGCGCGGCGGATGGCGAGCTTCGCCGCGAGGTGGATTCGCTCCTCGCGGCGGGATCTCCGGACGACGACTTCCTGGAGCTTACGGTCGACGCCTTCGCCGCGCCCTATCTCGACCACGTGGCGAAGGCCCCGATCGAAACGGATTCCCCGGGCGACACCGTGGGTCGCTACCGGCTGATCGAGAGCATCGGTCGTGGGGGCATGGGGACGGTGTGGCTGGCCGGGAGGTCGGACGGGCAGTTCGAGCAGAAAGTGGCCCTCAAGCTCGTCAAGCGGGGAATGGACACGGACGAGATCCTGGACCGCTTCCTCCGAGAGCGCCAGATCCTCGCGCGACTGGAGCATCCAGGGATCGCGCGCCTTCTCGACGGCGGCGTGAGCGCGGACGACCGTCCCTACTTCGTCATGGAGTACGTGGCCGGTGAGCCCATTACCGAGCACTGCGATCGGCGCCGGCTCCCGATCGAGGCCCGTCTCCGCCTCTTCATCGACGCGTGCCAGGCGGTCCAGTACGCGCATCGGAACCTCGTCGTTCACCGGGATCTGAAACCGGCCAACGTGCTCGTCACGGAGGATGGGGAAGTCAAGCTCCTCGACTTCGGGATCGCGAAGCTCGTGAGTGACGATCGAGGGGCGACCCGGATGCAATCGGGGGGCGCGCTGATGACGCCGGAATACGCGAGCCCCGAACAAGTGGCCGGCGAGCCGGTCACGACGGCGAGCGACGTCTATCAGCTCGGGGTCCTGCTCTACGAGCTCCTGAGCGGTCACCGCCCCCACTCCACGGCCGGGCGATCCAACCCCGACGTCGCTCGCTCCGTGCTGGAGTCGATTCCGCCGCGGCCCTCCACCGCGATCCGGCGCGTCACCTCGATCGTCCACAGAAACGGCATCGACGAGCGGATCGATCCCGGCGTCGTGACCCAGCGGCGCGGAACGAGCATCGACCGCCTGCGCCGGAGGTTGCGGGGCGATCTCGACACGATCGCGATGAAAGCTCTGCGCAAGGAGCCGGACAGGCGCTATCCGACGGCAGAGGACCTGGGGCGGGACGTCGAGCGCCACCTCTCCTTCCTCCCGATCCGTTTCGGGACGGACGACCTCACCTACCGCACCGGAAAATTCCTGCGCCGGCACCGCATCGGTGTCGCGATGGCGTCGGTCGGCGTGCTGCTGCTGGCGGGAGGCGCGTCGCTCTACACCGTTCAGGTCCGCGGAGAGCGCGACCGCGCCCGACTGGAAGCGGCCAAGGCGACGGAGACCGCCCAGATCATGGGCCGGTTCTTCCAGGGCTGGAATCCCGACGCGGCGGATCGCGGACAGGTGAGCGCCGGTGACATGGTCACGGAGGCGGCGCGCCGAGCGGAGCTCGAGCTGAGGGACCAGCCCGAGACTCTCGCGGCCACTCTCAGCGTTCTGGGCGATCTGCAGACCAGCCTGGCCGAATGGCATGCGGCCGATTCCCTGCTGAGGCGCGCGCTCGGGATCCAGGAGCGGCTCCACGATGGACCCGACGCCGACCTTGCGGCCACGCTCGCCCGCAGAGGCCGACTCCTCGATTTCATGGGAGAGTACGACGACGCGGAGGCGTCCTACCGACTGGCCCTCGATCAGTATCGATCGCTTCTCGGGCCGCGGAACGCCGAGACGCTCCGCAACCAGCGCGCGCTGGCGAGCCTCCTCGGGAAGATGAACAAGCTCCAGGAGGCGGAGGCGATGCTTCGGGACGTGATGAGGAACATCCCCGAACCCGATCGCGCGACATCGCCGTTCGCGCTCGAGGCTTCGTCGGATCTCGGCTACGTGCTGTTCCTCCAGGCCCGGTTCGACGAGGCGGTGGCGATCCTGCGACCGACGCTCGCGCAGCAGCGACGGCTGTTCGGCGAGACGTATGGTCCCTCGCTCGGGACCCAGCGCGCGCTCGGCTCCGCGCTGAGGGACCGCGGGGACCTGGATGAGGCGGAAGATCTGTATCGCGACGTGGTTCGGAGGACCTCGATCCTGTACGGCGACGAGCGACTGGAGATGCTCTACGCACGCATGGTGCTTTCGATCGTCCTCGACAGGAAGGGGGAGCTGGAGGAAGCGGAAAGCCTGGCTCGCCAGACCCAAGCGCTCGCCGAGAAGATCTACGGGGCCGATCAGTACGGGGCCGCGACGGCGGGCCTGGCGGGAATCCTCCTCAATCGCGGCAACCGAGCGGAGTCCGAGCGGCTGCTCCGGCGCGGGCTCGCGATCACGCGTCGAAGCTTCCCCGCGGGACATCTCGACGAGGGCGACTACCTCAACCGACTCGCGTACATCCTCGTGGCGCGGGGCGCGGCGGATGCCGACGCGTTCTACCGGGAGGCGGTGGCCTTCGATCGTGCGCGGCCCCCGGGTTCCCCGATCTTCGTCTCCGACGGCCTTCACTTCCTGGCCTGGGCGGAACACAGGAAGGGCGACCTGGCCTCGGCCGAGGCGAGCTACCGCCGCGCGCTCGGGCTCTGCCGGGCCCAGCTGGCGAACGGACACCCCGATCGCGCCGCGGCGGCGACCGGGCTCGGCGCGGTCCTCCTCGACCTGGGTCGGCCGGCCGAGGCCGCGCGCTACCTCCGCGAGGGGCTCGCCCAGTGGCAGGCCCGCGAGCCGGCCGAGCCGGAGCGCGTCGCCGAGGCCGAGGCCCTGCTCGAGCGCGCCCTCGGACCGACGGCTCCTTGACGTAGAGTCCTTTTCGGCCCTTTTGCCCGCATTCCGCGCATTACAGGTAGGGCCCGACTTCCCATTCTTGTATTGCCAGGAGGAGAGACGTGGAGCGGAATGCCTCCCCGGTCCGCGCTTCGGTCTGTGCGTTTCTGCGCGCCGCCTTGAGTCCGCTCGCCTTCGTCGGGGCGATGCTCGCTCCCGCGGCCGCGTTCGCGCAGGGCCCCCAGTCCCCGACCGCCGTCGGCGTCCCCGCGGCCACGATCCGGCGGATCATCGAGGCGGAGGCCGCCTTCTGCCGCCAGACCGATTCCGCCACGGCCGCCCAGCTCACGGGAATCGAGGCGGACATCCAGCGCTCCATGCAGGGGTACCAGCAGAGCGTCGACAAGCTGGTCGCGGATTCGATCGCGCTCGCGAAGGCGGTCACTGACGCCAAGAAGAAGTACGACGATCTCGAGACCCGCGTGGGGCAGCTCCAGGTCGCGCGGAACGATGCGGCGGCGAAGCTGAAGCCGCTGGA
>DATBJO010000009.1:0-11778 GCA_036556305.1 Gemmatimonadota bacterium | reverse complement strand
GCGGCCGAGTTCTTCGGCGAGTCGTCTCTCTCCGACGACTACATCGCGCGCGCGCTCGAGATCCCGCGGTTGTCGCGGGAGGAATACGAGCGCTCGTCGCCGCGGATGAAGGCCCTCCTCGACGCGTACGCGGACGGATTCAACGCGTACCTCGAGGCCCATCCCGACGAAGTGAACTTCCTCGACCACGTCGAGCCGTGGCACACGCTCGCGCTCATCCGCTTCAAGTACCACCAGCTCGAGTTCCTGGCGTACGCGGGGTTCGAGGAGGCGCACCTCGAGCGGCTGCTGAGGGACGGCTGGCCGGGCGGCGGCGAAGCGGGCGCGGCGATCACGCCGGCATCGACCGGCCGCGACTTCGACTCGGGCTCGATCATGCGCTATGCCTCGACGCTCCACGGCCCGATGGGCGACATCCCGATGGGGTCGAACGAGTGGGCGGTCGGGCCGTCGCGGACGGCGGACGGCACGACGATGCTCCTCGTCAACCCGCATCAATCGTTCTTCGGCGTCGAGCGGTACGTCGAGATCCACTTCCACAGCGACGAGGGGCTCGAGTTCAGCGGGCTGACGCGTTTCGGGTTCCTGTTTCCGTACATGGGGAACAACGCGCGTCTCGGCTGGACCTACACGGACAACTTCGCGGACATCAGCGACCTGTACGTCGAACGGTTCGACGATCCGGCGCGGCCCCTCGCCTACCGCTACGGCGACGGCACCCGAACGGCGGAGACGTGGACGGAGAGCGTGATGGTGAAATCGGACGCCGGGCCCGAGGAGCGGACCCTGCGCTTCTGGAAGACCCATCACGGGTCGGTCGTCGGCCTCGACGGCGAGGGGCACCCGATGACCGCGAAGATCGCGCGCCTCGAGGACGGCGGCTGGTTCGCGCAGCTCGACGCCATGATCCGCGCGCAGTCGCTCGCGGAGTTCCAGGCCGCCGTCGGCCGGCTCGGGATCGCGTACATGAACCTCATGTATGCGGACGCCGACGGGAACATCTGGTACCTGTACGGCTCGGCGGTCCCGCGGCGCGATCCCTCGTTCGCGTGGCGGGAACCGGTCGACGGCAGCGACCCGCGGACCGAATGGGGCGACTATCACCCGCTCGCGGACCTGCCGCAGGTCCTGAACCCGCCGTCGGGCTTCCTCCTGAACACGAACTCCTCGCCCTTCGTCGCGACCGACAGCGTGCCGTTCGCGCGCGAGGACTTCCCGCCCTACATGATCGGCGACGAGGAGGACAACTGGCGCGCGCGCTCGTCGCGCCAGGTCCTCGAAGGCTTGGACGCTGCAACGTTCGACGAGTTCTCGCACGCCGTATGGGACACGCGTCTCTCGCTGGCCGACAGCCTGGTGCCGGTTCTCGCCCGTGAGCGGGACGCGCTGGATGCGGCGGAGGCGGCAGAGGTCCCGGCCGCGCTGGCGCCGGACTCGCCGGGTCGCGCCGCCGTCGACACCGCGATCGATCGGTTCCAGTCCTGGGACCGCCGCGCGACGATCCAGTCGGTCGACACGAGCTGGTTCGTCCTCGGGCTCGAGCGGTGGTTCGTCGACTACTTCCGGCGCTCGGATCGTCCGCCCTTCGCGCACCTCGAGGCGCTGGCCGCCGCGCTTGCCGGTCTCGAGCGCGACTGGGGCCGGACCGAGGTCGCGTGGGGCGAGCTCAACCGGCTCCAGCGCCCGCCCTCCCAGGATCCCGACGATTTTTCCGCCGACTTGCCGAGCGTGCCGGTCGCGGGCGCGCCGAGCGCGGCGGGGTCGATCTTCGTGTTCCACACTCAGTTCGGCTCGACGACCGTCCGCTACGGGGAGGCCGGGAACTCGTTCATGAAGGTGATCGAGTTCGGCCCTACGGCGCGCGGCCGCTCGCTCCTCGTCTTCGGACAGAGCGGCGACCCCGACTCGCCCCACTTCTTCGACCAGGCGCAGCTCTACTCCGACCGCGCCTTCAAGCCCGCGTGGTTCACTCGTGAGGAGGTCGAGGCGAACGCGGTCGAGTCGTACGCGCCGGGGGAATGACGTTCATCGACTGGTCGGATTCGGAGGAGATGCTCGGGCTGCTGTCCGAGTATGTGGCCGACGCGCGGAACGAGGCGAGCGAGGATGGGTCGCGGTCGGCGTTTCTCGGCGCGCTCCTCGACGATCTGACCCGCCTGACCCGCCTGTCCGATGGGATTTCCCTGAAGGAGGCGATCGTTCGGTTGCGCGGGATCCACGAATCGCATTCCGACGATCTGGAGGGAGATCCGGTCCTGCTTCACGTCGCGGACTGCATCGACGAGCTGGAGCGGATCCGGGCGGAAGGCGGCGTCTGATCCTGGAGATCCTCGCCACCGTCTGCGCCGGGCTCTTCGCCGGTGCCGCGCTCCACATCAACCTCGCGGAGCACCCGGCCCGAATGGAGTGCGGGACGGCGCTCGCCGTGCGGCAGTTCGCGCCGAGCTACCGTCGCGCGGCCCTCCTGCAGGCCTCGCTGGCGATCGTCGGTCTCGCCTTCGCCGTGGCCGCGTGGTGGCGCGGGGCCCACGTCGCCGTCCTCGCGGGCGGGCTCCTCCTCGGCGCGGTTGTTCCGTTCACGCTTTTGTTTGTAAGGCCAGTCAACAAGCGTCTCCTGGCGCACCGGGTGGGGGTCGATTCCGTGGAGGCCACGGCGCTGCTCCGACGCTGGGGTCGATTGCACGTGGTCCGGACGCTCCTCGGTCTGCTCGCCTTCGCGACCCTCCTGGCCGCGCTGTCGCTGGCGGGATCCGCCTGACTTCCCGATCGCACCCGTGCCGGTGAAAGACGCCGACGTCGTGGTCGTGGGGGCGGGCGCGGCGGGCCTCATGGCCGCTCGCACGGTGGCCGAGACGGGCCTCGACGTCGTCGTCCTCGAGGGGCGGAAGCGCGCCGGCGGACGCATCCTGACGATCCGGCCTCCGGACTTGACGTGCGCCGTCGAGCTGGGCGCGGAGTTCGTCCACGGCGACGCCCCCTTGACGCGCGAACTGCTCGACGAGGCGGGCCTGGAGCTGTCTCGCCTCGAGGCGGAATCGTTCCAGGCGCGCGCGGGACGGATCGGTCCCGCGGAGGCGTGGAAGTCCATCGAGCGCGTGCTCGGGGCGCTCGATGAGGAGCGCGAGCCGGATCGGAGCTTCGCGGAGTTCCTGCGGAGTGCGGATGCGGCCGAGTTCGACGCGCGGGACCGCGAGCGCGCGCTCGCCTTCGTCGAGGGGTTCCACGCCGCGGATCCCGAGCGGGTGAGCGAGCGGGGTCTCGCGCGTGAAGGCGGGGGAGGGGCGGTGAGCGGGGGCCGGATCCCCGCCGGCTACGATCGCATCGTGGACCGACTAGCCGACGGCCTCGTCGGGCGGATCCGCTTCGCGCACGTGGTCAAGCGCTGCGCATGGAGCGACGACGGCGTGACCCTTTGGGGGGCCGGGTTCTCGACCCGCGCGCGGGCGGCGATCGTCGCGGTCCCCCACGCGGTGTTGCGGGCGCCCGCGAAGGCGGCTGCGTCGATCACCTTCGACCCCGTCGTCTTCGGCCTCGCCGCGAAGCTCGCCGCGGTCGAGACCGGCGACGTCGTGCGGCTCGTGATCGCGACCGACGCGCCGGCCGCGGCCGTCTTCGGCCTCCAGGCGGACGCCTTCTTCCTCCACACTCCGGCCTGCGACTTCAACGCGTTCTGGTCCGTCGAGCCCTCGGGCGTCCCCGCGCTCGTGGCGTGGTCCGGCGGCGCGCGCTCGCGCGGCCTGCCACGGGGCCGTGACGCGCGATTCCGGGCGGCGCTCGAGACGCTGCGCGTTGCCGCGGGGCCGGCCGGCGCCCGGTTCGCGGCGTCGGCGCGCACCGCCCACGCTCACGACTGGCGCCGAGACCCGTTCGCGCGCGGCGCATACGGCTATCCTGTCGTCGGCGGTGGCCCCCTGGAACCCCTTCACACGGGAGCGCTCGCCTTCGCGGGCGAGGCTTTCGCAGGCAAGACGATCGGCACCGTCGAAGGCGCGCTCGACACCGGGCGCGACGCGGCACGCGAGCTGCTCGCTCGCCTGAGCTAGATCCTCCCGCCCGGCGCAGCGTCGCCGCGGACTGGACGCAGCCTCTCGAAGGCGGTACCTTCATTTCGCTTTCAGGAAACGGGCTCAAGAGAACGAACGCTCGAAATCGACGCGCCGGACTCTCGATGAAACACCGAGGGCGGCGCTTTTTTCATGCGTAGCGCCCGATGTCCTGGAAGGCCCCGACAAGTGGTCGGGAACGTATGTGACGCAAGAAAAGGAAAAAGAAGAAAATGGCAAAGGGCAAGGTAAAGTGGTTCAACGACGCGAAGGGCTTCGGCTTTATCGCGCAGGAGAGCGGCGGCCCGGACGTCTTCGTCCACTTCTCGGCGATCGCCGGTGACGGATTCAAGTCACTGAGCGACAACGACGAGGTCGAGTTCGACGTCGAGCAGGGCCCCAAGGGCGCGCAGGCGACGAACGTCAAGCGCCTTTCGTCGAGCTCGATCTAGAGAGCGCGACACCGCGGCGGCAGGAACGCCGCGACGAAATACGAGAGCCCCCGCCGGGAAACCGGCGGGGGTTTTTTCGTCGTGGTTCTCGGGAAGCGGCTTGACCCTGCGCGAGGTCGAGGCGAACCTCACCCCATCCCCGGAGGGTCATGCGCGGCGAGCGGTCCGTCACCACCGTCCTGTTCACCGACATCGTCGGCTCGACCGAGCGCGCCGCCGAGCTGGGGGACCATGAGTGGCGGAAGCTCCAGGCGGAGCACCACGCGCGCGTCCGCCGGGAGATCCGCCGCTTCGGCGGACGCGAGGCGAACACGGCGGGCGACGCGTTCCTCGCCGCGTTCGACCGTCCGGCGAGCGCGATCCGCTGCGCTCACGCGATCCGCGAGTCCCTGAGGGAGATCGGACTCGAGCTCCGCGCGGGCCTCCATGCGGGCGAGGTCGACGCTGTGGGCCGGGATCTGGGCGGCATCGGCGTGCACATCGGCTCGCGGGTCGAGAGCGCCGCACGACCCGGCGAGATCCTCGTGTCCGGGACCCTGCGCGAGCTCGTCGTCGGTGCGGGATTTCAATTCGAGGACAAGGGCGAGCACGAGCTCAAGGGCGTGCCCGGCCGGTGGCGGCTCTACGCGCTGACCGGACTGCCGCCCGGCCCCGCCTTCCGCACCGGCCGCTGGGTTCCCGAGCTGCGTTATCGAACGGCCGGGTTGATCCTCGGCGGACTCATTCTCCTTTCGGCCGCGGTCGCCCTCTTCCGATCCGGCTGGATCCGTGGAGGGGACGCGCCGACCGACGCAGCCGTCTCGACCTCCGTCATCGCGACGATGCCGTTCACGGTTCGGGGGTCCGAAGACATCGCCTACCTCGGCGAAGGAATGGCGAACCTGCTCGGGACCAAGCTCGACGGGGCCGGAGACCTGCGTAGCGTCGACTCGCGCGCGCTCCTGGGGACGATCAGCCGGAGCACGGAAGGGGAATTGGAGCCGGGGCGCGCAGCGGATGTGGCCGGCAGCTTCGGCGCCGGTCTCTACGTCCTCGGGGAGATCATCGAGGCCGGGGATCGGCTCCGGATCGACGCCACGCTCTACCGGACCGAGACGGCCGAGGCGATGGCCGAGGCGAGCGCCGAGGGCGCGACCGACAACGTGTTCTCGCTGGTCGACGAGATCGCCGCCGGGATCCTCGGAAACCTGGATGGGGCGCCGGGAGCGCGCGTCGAGCGGATCGCGGCGGTGACCACGTCCTCGCTGCCCGCCCTCAAGGCCTATCTCGTCGGAGAGCGCGCGTTCCGGGTGGGCGAGTACCGCGAGGCGGTCGATGCGTTCCAGCTCGCCGTCACCGAGGACAGCCTGTTCGCGCTCGCGTACTACCGGCTGGCCGCGGCGGCCGAGTACGCAGCCTTCCGCTCGGACATCGCACTGCGTGCGGCGGAGAACGCGCTCCGGTACAGCGATCGACTCTCCGCACGGGACCGCGCGCTCCTCGACGCGTCCGTCTTCGTCCGCCGGGGCCACGCGCAGGAAGCCGAGCGGCTCCTCCGCACCTATCTGGGCGATTATCCCGACGACGTTCAGGCGTGGTTCGATCTCGGAGAGGTGCTGTTCCACCTGAGCCCGCTCAGGGGCCGCTCCCAGACCGAGGGGCGCGAGCCGTTCGGTCGCGTCCTCGATTACGAGCCCGACAACGCGTCCGCGATGCTCCACCTGATCCGGCTGGAAGCCGGCACCCGCCGGATCGCGGCGATGGACTCGCTGGTCGACCGCTACATGGAGATCGCCGGTCAGGGTGAGCGAGCGCTCGAAGTGCTCGCGATCCAGGCGTTCGCCCACGACGACGCCGGACGGCAAGACCAGGTCATCGCCGCTCTCCGGGACGCGCCGGGCGTCACGCTCATTCTCGCGGTCGGGAACGGGTGTCTGTACGCCGGCCGCCTGGACGACTGCGAGCGGCTCGTCCGCGTGATGATCGAGCCGGGCCATTCCGACGACATCCGTGGCCAGGGGCACTTGTGGCTCGGCAGCGTGCTGCTGGCCCGAGGCCGGTGGCGGGAGGCGCGCGAGGAGCTCGACCGCGCGCGCGGACTCTCCGCTCCGGCGCTCGAGACGTACTACCGATCGATGCTTCCGCTCCTGCCCTTCGTTCCCTCATCGGACGACGAGATCGAGGCGCTCCTCGACGAAGCGCGCGGTCTGCCGGGGAACACCATCGGGGAGTTCGACCCCACGGTCGGCCATCGAGGCGTCGAATCGCTCGTGCGCGCGTATCTGACCGGCCTGCTCGCGTCCCGGCTGGGGCGAGCGGAGCTCGTGCGCGGCTCGGTCGCCGAGCTCGGACGACTCGAGAATCCGCCCGACGCGTCGACGCTGGGGGCGGACCTCGCGCGGGCGGTGGAAGGCTACGACGCCTCCCGGCAGCGTGACTTCGCCACGGCGGTCGAACGCTACGAATCGATGGAGATGCATGTGGCCTATCCGATCACGTGGGCCTCGGAGCTCTACACGGGGGCCTATCCGCGCTTCTTCCGGGGGATCGCCCTCCAGGAGACGGGCCGGGGGGAAGAGGCGATCGGGTGGTACGCCACGCTCGAATCCTCCCCCTACGAGCTCGTCCTGCGAGCGCCCGCGCACCTCCACCGGGCCGAGATCCACGAGGCGTCGGGCGACCGCGCGCGGGCGATCGAGCACTACCGGGCGTTCGTCGACCTGTGGAGTGGCGCCGATCCGGAATTCCAGCCCTCGGTGGAAGCGGCGCGAACGGCGTTGCGACGACTGGGCGAGTAGGAGGAACACGTGATTGGGTCGGAGCGGAGGACGAAGCGCAGCGAACCCTGAGAAGGAGGTTCTCCATGCCATACGTCGACGGTTTTCTGGTGCCGGTCCAGAAGAGGAACCTGGACGCCTACCGCCGGATGGCCGGGAAGGCGGGCAAGGTCTGGAAGGAGCTCGGCGCGCTCGAGTTCCGCGAGTGCGTCGGCGACGATCTCGACGTCGAGATGGGCGCGTCGTTCAAGGACACCCTCGATCTCAAGCGCGGCGAGACCATCATGTTCTCGTGGATCGTGTACAAGTCGAAGGCGCACCGCGACCGCGTGAACGCCAGGGTGATGAAGGACCCGCGCATCGCGGGCATGCTCGAGAAGCCCGTGCCGTTCGACGTGAAGCGCATGGCCTACGGGGGGTTCAAGGTCCTGGTCGACCTCTGATGGACCGCGAACGGGGCGCCCCCGGCTGTCCTGGAGTGACCCGGGACGTGGTGAGGCGGATGTCCTGACCGGATCCCCCCGCCAACGGGGGACGGGTGGCCGCGGGCGGTCGTCACCGCTAAAATTACCGGCCGCTATGGCTTCCGCTCCCTCCTGGCATGCCTTCCCTCGTGCGGGGTTCGGGTTGAACGCGCTGACCGCCGCGGCGGTCCTCGTCCTGGCGGCGTGCGGCGGAACCACGCCTCCGCCGGGGGAGACGCTTCCATCCACGGCCGCTCCGGATCGCGTGGCCCGCGCCGACAGCGTCCGCAACTCCTATTCGCCCGCGGACGTCGATTTCATGACCGGCATGATCCACCATCACGCGCAGGCGCTGGTGATGGCGGCGATGGCGCCCACGAACGGCGCGAGCCCGACGATCCAGACACTGTGCGCGCGGATCATCAACGGCCAGAAGGACGAGATCGCGATCATGCAGCGTTGGCTGCGGGACCGGGGCCAGGACGTGCCGGACCCCATGGCGATGGGGGGCCATGCGATGCACGGGCCGCACGTGAACATGCCCGGAATGCTGACGCCGCAGCAGATGTCCGAGCTGGAGGCGGCCCGCGGCCCGGAGTTCGACCGCTTGTTCCTGACCTACATGATCCAGCACCACCAGGGTGCGCTCACGATGGTGAACGATCTGTTCGACACCTACGGCGCGGCCCAGGGAGACGCCATGTTCAAGATCGCCTCCGATATCGGCGCCGATCAGACCAGCGAAATCGACCGCATGCAGACGATGCTGCGCGAAATGGTGTTCGGATCGACCGGCTCACCTTGAATGTTTCGTCCGCAATCCGCTCCCTCACCCACTCAACGGAAGTGCTCATGCGCACGATTCCAACGATCCGGCTGATCGCTCCGGCGATCGCACTCGTCGCGTTCGTGTTCGGCGCGACGTCGACCAGCGCCCGCCCGTCCGACGCGTCGGACTTCGTGTCAATCGCCGGGATGGCTCGTCCCGACACGACCGATCCGCGTGAAGGACTGGGCGCGGGGGAAACCGACGCCGAGGAGGCGATCTGGAACCTCCGGCTGCTGTCGAACACGCCCAAGAGCGAGAAGTTCGCGGGCGTCACGAACTCCGACCTCGCGTTCATGGGTCAATACGTGATCCAGGGCAACTATAACGGCTACCAGATCTGGGACATCTCCGATCCGTCGCATCCCGTGCTGCGGAACGGCTACTTCTGCCCCGCGTCGCAGAGCGACGTGTCGGTCTTCGGGAACCTGCTCTTCGTCTCCGGCGAAGGGCTCGGCGGGCGCATCGATTGCGGCGGGGAGGGCGTCGCCGACACCGTGAGCGCGGATCGGCTCCGCGGGCTGCGGATCTTCGACATCAGCGATCTCGACAACCCCGTGAACGTCGGCAACGTGCAGACCTGCCGCGGTTCCCATACGCACACCGTGCTGGTCGACCCGGACGACGACGAGAACGTCTACGTCTACATCTCGGGTTCTTCCCAGGTCCGCTCGCCGAGCGAGCTCGCGGGTTGCTCGGGCGCGCAGCCGGAGGAGGATCCGAACACCGCGCTGTTCCGGATCGAAGTCATCAAGGTTCCGCTCGCGCACCCCGATCAGGCGGCCATCGTGTCCTCGCCGCGGATCTTCGAGAATCTCGCGCCGGTCGAGAGCCACGGGGAGTCGCGGGCGGACGCGGAAGAGCGCGAGGCCGAGCTCGTCGAGGCCCGCGCGAAGGGCGGCTATATCGTGACGATCGAGGGCCGGGAGCAGGTCCTTCCCGACCGCTACGTCACGATGATCCTCCAGAACATGATGCAGTCGGAAGGCCGCACCGGCCCGCCGACGGCGGCCGACAGCACCGCGCTGCGCGAGCGGCTCCCGGCGATGGTCGAGCAGATGTTCGGAGGCAACCGGCCCAAGACCGGGCCCACGCAGTGCCACGACATCACGGTCTATCCCGAGGTCGGTCTCGCGGGCGGCGCGTGCGGCGGATACGGGCTGCTGCTCGACATCCGCGACCCCGAGCATCCCGTGCGGGTCGCCGCGGTCGCGGATACGAACTTCTCGTACTGGCACTCCGCGACCTTCAACAACGACGGCACGAAGCTCCTGTTCTCGGACGAATGGGGCGGCGGCGGCGGCGCCAAGTGCCGCGCGACCGACCCCAAGGAGTGGGGCGCGGACGCGATCTTCACGATCGACGGACACGACCTGACGTTCCAGAGCTACTACAAGCTCCCCGCCGTCCAGACGCCGGTCGAGAACTGCGTGGCGCACAACGGCTCGCTGATCCCGATTCCGGGGCGCGACGTCATGGTGCAGGGCTGGTATCAGGGGGGCATCTCGGTCTTCGACTGGACCGATGCCGCGCACCCCATGGAGATCGCCTTCTTCGACCGCGGGCCAATCAACGCCGAGGAGATGGAGAGCGGCGGATCGTGGTCGGTGTACTGGTACAACGGGAACATCGTGAACTCCGAGATCGCGCGCGGCCTCGACATCCTCGAGCTCGCGCCGAGCGAGTATCTGAGCCAGAACGAGATCGACGCGGCGCGGACCGTCCGGTTCGATTACAAGAACGTCCAGGGGCAGCAGAAGATCGTGTGGCCGCCGAGCTTCGCGCTCGCGCGCGCCTACCTCGACCAGCTGGAGCGCTCGGGCGGACTCGCCGCGGACCGCATCGCGGCCGCGCGTCAGGCGCTCGATTCCGCCGAGAACAGCTCGGGATCGGCCCGCGGTGAGGCGCTGAGCGCACTCGCCGCGGAGCTCCACGGCGTCGCGGACGGGGCCGGCGATTCGGCCAAGGTGCACACGCTGGCGACCGCGGTGGGGGAGCTGGCGAACGCGGAGGGCTAGCCCAGAAGGCTAGCGTGCCCGCGGGCCGATCAACTCCCGCGGACCGGACGCAACGGCGCGTGCCGCGCGATTCGCGAGAACGCGCGGTCGGCCGACAGGAGAGGGGCATCACGATCGGGGGCGCACTGCGCGACCTGCGCGTCGGGCGTCGAGATCGGGTGCCCCTTTTCACGTCGCAGCTCGCGCGGCGCGATCGGCGGGTTCGCGGGCGCCATACGGCCGTCAGTACGTCGGGGGAGGCTCTTGAAGCGGCGGTACGTCGCGTTTCTGCGGGCGATCAGCAACGTCGGGATGAAGCCCTTCCGCCAGGCGATCGAGGAGCTGGGCTTCGCCGACGTCGAGAGCTACGGCATGTCCGGAAACCTGCTGTTCAACGCCCGCGGAACCGACACGGCAGGGATGGAGAGGCGCATCGCGCGGCGACTGAGCGCTCCTGCGTTCGTGCGGACCCGCGCTGAGCTCGCTCGGATCGTGGGTCGGGATCCGTACGGCTCGAGCATATTGTTCCTGGCCCGCGCGCCCACGAAGGCGAAGCGCGAAGCGTTTCGCGCGCTCGAATTCGAGGCGCGCCCGCCGATCCTCAGTGGGAAGACCGCCTACTACGTCTGGCCCGCCAGGCTGCGCGGGAAGCGGACGCCGCTCGATCTCGAGCGCGTCCTCGGTGTCCAGGGGACATTCCGCTCGTCGCGCGTGGTCCGCCGACTCGTCGAGCTCATGGCGAAGGACGCGCGGCCGAAGAGGCGCCGGTGAAGCCCCCCGGGCCGGTCACGCTCGAGGGCTCGGCGGTACCTGCTTCTGGGCTACGCGTTCGACGCCCTGGGAGCGGATCGGGTCGAGTTCAAGACCGACGCGCTCAACCGGGCTTCGCGCGCGGCGCTTCTGCGCATCGGCGCGACCGAGGAAGGGATTCTGAGGCATCACCTGATCACGGCGAGCGGCCGCGTGCGGGACTCGGTCTACTACAGCATCCTGGCGGAGGAATGGCCGCGCGTCAGGATGGACCTCGAGCGGAAGCTCGGGAGGCGGGGATGATCAAGGCCGCCGGGCGACCTCGGCGCGCCAGCCCGTGATGAGCCCGGCGATCACGGTCCCGCAGAGCGAGAGCGCCAGGTCCCCGATCGTGTCCTCGTAGGTCAGCTGAAGGCCCGGCGACCCGATCCGCATCGCGACGAACTCGATGATCTCCCACAGGATGTGGGCGACGGCGCCGAACCCGATC
>DATBJO010000008.1:0-16080 GCA_036556305.1 Gemmatimonadota bacterium | reverse complement strand
GGCAACGGCGGCCAGGAGAGCGCGTGCGGTTGGTGCAAGGACAAGTGGGGATTGTCCTGGCAGATCACGCCGATCGCCCTGACGAAGGCGATCGCCGATCCCGATCCCGTTGCCGCCAAGCGCGCGTTCGATGCGATGATGGAGATGAAAAAGATCGACATCGCCGCAATCGAGGCGGCGCGTCGCGGTCGCTAGGTTGCGCCGGACAGGCGGCCGCACACGGCCACCTCCTGGACAGGAGGAAAGGATTGTGAAACGGACAAGTCTGCCAAGTGTAGCGTATGTGGCCGCGCGACGTGTGGAAGCTGGCCTTCACCATGAACATGTTTGCAATGTAGCCGCCCGCCCTCTGGGGAACGGTGGAATATCAAAGAGAAGGGGAACATGGCGTACAGAGTGAAGTCGGTGCAGGGCCCATCGCCGAGGGATCGGGGCGCAGCCCCGCTGTCGGATGCCATCGGCGCGGCCCCGGACAACGGTGCGCTCCTCGACGCGTACTCGCGCGCGGTCGTCGACGTCGTGGAGCGCGTTTCGCCAGCCGTCATCGGCGTTTCGTGGAAGGAGGAGACCGCCAGGCGCGGGTCGCCGCGCGGCGGCCAGGGATCGGGATTCGCGTTCGCCCCCGACGGGTTCGCGCTGACGAACAGCCACGTGGTGGCGGGGGCCGGGACGCTCGAGGTGACGCTCTCCGACGGGGCCGTCGTCGCGGCGCGCATCGTGGGCGACGATCCGGCCACGGACACCGCGGTCATCCGCATCGAGTCGGGGTCGGACCTGCCGGTCGCGCCGCTCGGCGACAGCCGCGGCCTCAAGCCCGGCCAGCTCGTGGTCGCGATCGGCAACCCGCTCGGATTCCAGAGCACGGTGACCGCAGGCGTGGTCAGCGCGCTCGGCCGCACGCTGCGCTCGACGACGGGCCGGCTGATCGACGACGTCATCCAGACCGACGCCGCGCTGAACCCCGGCAACTCCGGCGGGCCGCTCGTCGACAGCGCGGGGCGCGTCGTGGGGATCTGCACGGCGACGATCCTGCCGGCGCAGAACCTCTGCTTCGCGGTCGGCATCAACACGGTCAAGCCGGTCGTGACGCAGCTCCTCCATCACGGCTTCGTGCGCCGCGGGTTCCTCGGGATCGCCGCGCAGAACCTCGCGCTCCATCCCAATAGCGTTCGGCGGCACGGGCTGGCCGCGGGCGGCGGCGTGCTCGTCACGTCCTCCGAGCCCGGCGGACCGGCGGAGACGGCCGGACTCAGACAGGGCGACGTCCTCGTCGAGCTGGACGGCGAGCCCGTCGGGGGGATCGACGACCTCCACCGGCTCCTCCTCGAGGAGCGGATCGGCACGGCGATTCCGGTCACGATCCTCCGGAACGGCCGCAAGCGGACCCTGTGGGTGACGCCGGTGGAGACGCCGCGATGATTATGGAGGCCGGGCCGGCGTGAGCTGCGCGCATCTCGATCAGGTGCGGGACGTCGAGCCGCGGACGAAGGGGTGCGAGGAGTGCCTGAAGACGGGTGCGCGCTGGGTGCACCTCCGCATGTGCCGGACGTGCGGCAAGGTCGGGTGCTGCGACTCCTCGCCCAACCGGCACGCGACCGCCCACTTCCACGAGGCCGGCCACCCGATCGCGCGCTCGATGGAGCCGGGCGAGTCGTGGTCGTGGTGCTACGCGGACGAAATGGTGGTGTCCGCGTGAGCGCGCGCACCGGGGCGCCCGGAACGCTACATGTGGCCGGGTTCGCGGGGAGCCTCAGGAAGGCCTCGTTCAACCGCTCGCTGCTGAGAGCAGCCGTGGAGCTCGCGCCGGAGGGCATGACGATCGAGGTCGTCGAGATCGCGGACATCCCGGTCTTCGACGCCGACGTCGAAGCGGACGGGGATCCGGAGCCGGTGGCGGCCTTCAAGCGCGTGGTCGGCGCCGCCGACGGGCTCCTGATCGCGACGCCCGAGTACAACCTCGGCGTCGCGGGCGTGACCAAGAACGTCATCGACTGGGCGAGCCGGCCGCCGCGGAAGTCGGTCCTCGACAGGAAGCCGGTCGCGGTCATGGGGGCGACGCCGGGGATGGGCGGGACCGCGCGCGGCCAGAGCCAGTTGCGGCAGGCGTTCGTCTTCACGAACTCGTACGCGATGCCGCAGCCCGAGGTGCTCGTGCGGCGGGCTTCCGAGATCTTCGACGCGGACGGCCGCATGACGGACGAGCCGACGCGCCAGCACCTCGCCAAGTTCCTGAGCGCGTTCGCCGACTGGATCGCGCGCGTCGGTTGAACGCCCGCGCGCCGGAATCGGTCCAATGGCCGCCGCGGAGCCCGCGCCGCACGAGAGGAGATCGATGATCCGACGGCTCGTCCCCACCCTGTGCATCGCGGCCGCCCTCGCGGCCGGTCCGGTGCCGGCCGCCGCCCAGGCGCCCCTGCCCGACGGTCTGGTCGAGTACGAGGTCGATCCGGCTCACACCCAGGTCATGTTCAAGGTGCGCCACATGGGCGTGTCGACCGTGACCGGCAAGTTCAATCGCTTCGCGGCGACCTTCGGGTACGACGCGGCGGACCCGCCGTCGTCATGGGTCACGGCCACGATCGACGCGGCCAGCATCGACACCAACAACGACCGCCGCGACAACCACCTGCGGTCGGGAGACTTCTTCGCCGCGGACTCGTTCCCGAACCTCACGTTCCAGAGCACGCGAGTCGAAGCGGTCGAAGCCGGCCGGCTCCGGGTCTCCGGGGACCTGTCGATCCGTGGCGTGACGAAGCCGGTCGTCCTCGACGTCGCGCTCGAAGGCGCCACGACCGGGCAGGGCGGGCGGCCCATCACCGGGTGGACCGCGGAGACGACGATCAACCGCAAGGACTACGGGCTCGCGTGGAACCGCCTCACCGAGGCCGGCGGGTGGCTCGTCGGCGACGAGGTCCGGATCATCCTCGAGGTCGAGGCCCGCGCCGCGCAGCCCTAGTCTGTCCGGGGCGCCTCTGTTAATATCGCCGGGATGGAGATCGAGGAGCCGCCGGGGGACATCCCCCACGATCCCCATCCGCACGCCGAAAGCCCGAGAGCCGTCGCGCTCCTCGCGCTCACCGCGCTCGGCGTCGTCTACGGCGACATCGGGACAAGCCCGCTCTACGCCATTCGCGAGTGCTTCTTCGGTCCCCACCGCGTTCCGGTCAGCGAAGCGAACGTCCTCGGGATCCTCTCGCTCGTCTTCTGGACGCTGATCATCGTCGTCACCCTCAAATACCACGTCTACGTGATCCGCGCCGACAACCGGGGTGAAGGCGGAATCCTCGCGCTCACCGCTCTCGTGCGAAGCCACGTGGGGCGGGCCCGGCTGCGGTGGTTCGTCGTCGCGCTGGGCCTCTTCGGCGCGGCGCTCCTCTATGGCGACGGAATGATCACGCCCGCGATCTCGGTCCTGGGTGCCGTCGAGGGGCTGAGCGTCACCGCGCCGGCCCTGACCGGCTGGATCGTGCCGATCTCCGTCGCGATCCTGCTTGCCCTGTTCGCGTTCCAGAAGCACGGAACCGCGGGGGTGGGGGCGGTCTTCGGGCCCGTGATGCTCCTGTGGTTCGTGACGATCGCCACGCTGGGCGTGTGGGGGATCCTGCGGGAGCCGGGTGTGCTGCGCGCGGTCAATCCCGTGCACGCCTTCCATTTCTTCGCCGCCAACGGCTTTGCAGGCTTCCTCGTCCTGGGCGCCGTGTTCCTCGTCGCGACGGGCGGAGAGGCGCTCTACGCGGACCTCGGGCATTTCGGCGAGCTGCCGATCCAGATCGACTGGTTCGGCCTGGTCGGACTTTCTCTTCTACTCAATTACTTCGGTCAGGGCGCGCTGGTCCTGACGGACCCGGAAGCCGCCCACAATCCGTTCTACCGGCTTGCCCCCGAGTGGGGAGTCTACCCGCTCCTCGTCCTCGCGACGGCCGCGGCGATCATCGCCTCGCAGGCGATCATCTCGGGCGCGTTCTCACTGACCCGGCAGGCGGTGCAGCTCGGCTATCTCCCGCGCGTCGAGATCATCCACACGTCGGCGAGCAAGATCGGCCAGATCTACATCCCGGTCGTCAACTGGGCGCTCATGATCGCCACGGTCGGATTGGTGCTCGGGTTCCGCTCCTCGAGCAACCTCGCCAGCGCCTACGGGGTCGCCGTGACGGCGACGATGGTGATCACGACCCTGCTCGCCTACTTCGTCACGCGACGGATCTGGGGTTGGAGCGCGTGGCGCGCCGTGGCCGTGACCGGCGCGTTCCTCCTCATCGACCTGACGTTCTTCGGCGCAAACATCATCAAGGTCGCGCAGGGCGGCTGGCTGCCGCTCCTGATCGCCGCTCTGATCCTGGTCGTCATGACCACGTGGGAGCGGGGCGGAGAACTGCTCGCGGCGGGGGCCGGACGGAGCCTGCCGATCGAGAGTCTGATCGCGGACGTGGAGCGAGGCTCCGTCGCGCGCGTGCCCGGAATCGCCGTGTTCCTCTCCGGCGACGCGACCCGCATCCCCACGGCCCTCATGCACAACCTCAAGCACAACCGGGTGCTCCACAAGCAGAACGTGTTTCTGACCGTGCAGAACGAGGAAGTCCCCTACGTGCCGGAAGACGAGCGCGTACGCGTCGAGGAGCTCGGCCCGAGCTTCCACCGGATCGTCGCGCGGTACGGCTTCATGGAGGATCCGGACATCCCGAAGGTCCTGAAGGACGCACGCGGGCGGGGGTTGGAGATCGATCGCGGGATCCCGACCTACGTCCTCAGCCGGAACGTCGTCCTTCCCGCGAGGGAGCCCTCGATCGCGCGCTGGCGCGAGCGGCTGTACATCCTGCTGCTGCGGAACTCCGTGCGTCCGACCCAGTTCTTCCGGATTCCCCCCAACCAGGTCGTGGAGCTGGGCCGGCAAGTTTCGATGTGAGCCGTGTCCCGCGCCGCGCAGCGTCAGCGCCGGGGGCCGCGATTCGCCGGGTGCGGCGAGCGACTCGCCGCAAAGGCGGGCCCGCTCCCCGCGTCGGCGTTGACGTTCGGGACGACGATCGGGAGACTGGCTGCGTCATGACCCTGCGCATGCTCGTGCCCCCGCTTCTCGGCTTCAACTTCGCCTTCCAGGCCGCCCCCTCGCCCGACCCCGCCGTCCTCGTCGAGGCCGAGCGGGCGTTCGCGCGGGACGCCGCCGCGAACGGGACGCGCGCGGGGTTCCTCGCCCATCTCGGGGAGGGGAGCGTCGTGTTCGAGCCGGGGCCGGTCGACGCGCGCGCCTTGTGGGAGGCCCGCGAGGCGCGACCCGGACTCCTGTCCTGGGTGCCCGAGCACGCCGCGATCTCGGCCTCGGGCGAGCTCGGGTTCACGACCGGGCCGTGGGAATTCCGCCGCGGGGGAGCCGCCGACGAGCCGGTCGCCTTCGGCGAGTTCGCGACCGTGTGGCGGAAGCGCGCGGACGGCACGTGGAAGTTCGCGGCCGACATCGGGATCGGTCACGGTCCCCATGCGGGTCCGCCGGCTGATCCGGTGCTCGCGCCCGCCGCGACCGCTCCCGCCGTCGCCGCGACCCCGGCCGACGTGCTCGCGGCCGAGACCGCGTTCCTGGCGGCGGCCCGGACGAGCGTCGAGAGCGCCTACCAGGATCACGGCGAGGACGGGATCCTGCTCCTCCGCGAAGGCGCGCCCCGCGCCGAAGGGACCCAGGCCGCGGCATCGCTCGCGGCTCGCGTACCGGCCGTGTGGGAGCCCCGCGAGGCGCTCGTCTCCGACGCGGGTGATCTGGGCTACGTCTACGGGGTCGCCCGCGCCGCCGAAGGCGCGGACGCCGCCGGCTACCTGCGGGTCTGGCGCCGTTCCGGCGACGGCCCGTGGCGCATCGCCCTCGACGTCGCGACCGTCCCGGCTCCGTAGAGCGGTCGCTAGCCGGTCGATTTCACGGGTCGGGGAAGCGGGAGCCGGAGGGCGAGGCCGGGCGCGGCGATCCAGACGACGGCGACGGCCCGCGCGTCCGCGGGGACCCGGAAGACGATCCACCCGGCCGCGTCCTCGAGCGGCGCGAGCACGAGCGGGTGCAGCTCGGTCTCGGTCCCGACGACGACACGCGGCCACTGGACGCCGTCGGCGGTCTCGATGCGGACCCCGCGGGGGTCGAAGAAGCGGGGGTCCGCGGCCGCGTTGACGGCACGGAACGAGAGCGCGTCGAGCCGCGGGCCGGGCACGGGCTCGAGCGACCAGCCGAGCCACCAGCCGTGGACCTCGAGCTCGAGGCCGTCGTAGGCCGCCACGAGGTCGTCGACGGAGCCGAGAGCGGGCCCGGCGGGCCCCGCCCCATGGCGCTCGTCGCAAGCCGGGATCAGGACGAGGACCGCGATCGAGATCGCGCGGAGGAACGGTCGCGATGCCACAAACGGAAGGGTAGCGCGGCCGCAGAAACCTCGCCACGTTTCGGGCATGTCCTCCGACGGCTCGATCCACGCCGACCCCGCGCTCGCGATCGACCTGGAGGTCGCGGGCGAGACGCCGCACGTGTTCGCGTACCGCGTGTGGACGAAGGCGCCGGACGCGGACCGCTGGACGGTGGCCGCCGAGGGCCACTCCGAAGACGGCGTCCCCGACGTCCACGCGATCGGTCCCTTCGCGCGGGGAACTCTCGTCGCCTGGTGGCTCGGGGTCGGCGGGCCCGCGGGCTCGTGGTTCCGCGCCGCGCTCCGGTTTCGCCAGCGGGGACAGCTCCTCGAGGGCGGCGAGCGGCGCCTCCGCGGCAGGACGAACGCCGCGGGCGGCGCGGTGCGGAGCGGCGAGGCGCGGCTCGCGTGAGGCGCCTCCCGGGGGCTCGTTCGCTCGCTGTCGCGCTCGCGGCCGCTGCGTCGCTCGGAGCCGCTCGCGCCACCGCCGCCCAGGACGACGCCCCCGAGCTCCTGACCGCGGTCCCCGAGTCGCCGGCCCTCGCGTTCCTCGACGCGACGGTCGCGAACGTCCTTCGGCCGGGCGCCGCGCGGGACTTCGCGCTCGCGCTCCTCTCCGGGACGGACGAGTCCGGCACGGCGCGGCAGGGATTCGCGGTCGAGGCGACCCCGTGGCTCTTCGTTCCCGGAGCGACGATCGACGGACACCGATACCGGGAGAGCCGGCTCGCGTTCATCCTCGCGAACGCGCAGCTCTCGATCGGCACCGCGCGCTCGGAGGGCGACGACGCGGACACCGATCTCGCCGTGGGGCTCCGGCTGACGCTCGCCGACCACGGCGATCCGCTCCGTTCGGCCGGGTTCCGAACGGCGCTCGGCGAGGCGCTCCTCGAATGCGCCCCGGCCCAGCCCGATCCGACGCCGAGCGAGGCGTGCGTCGGTCGCGAAACGAAAGCGGCGTGGGAGGCGTGGACGGCCGAGCGCTGGAACGCGGCCCGGCTCGCGGTCGCGGCCGCCTGGGGTCTGCGGCTCGAGGCGTCCGAGCTCGACGCGCGGGACTACGCGGGATGGAAGGCGTGGGCGGTCGGCTCCGCGCCGCTCGGCCGGCGCGGCCAGCTGATCGGCCAGATCGCGCGCGAGGACCGTCCCGCGATCGGAGAGGACCCGGCCTTCCGCGACTGGACCGCCGGAGTCCGCGCCCTCGCGGGAAGTCCGCGAATCAACGGGTTTCTCGAGGCGCTCGCCGTGTGGCGCGACGGGGAGGCGGAGGTCGACCCGGAGACGGGAGTCGCCGTCGAACAGGACGACGAGAGCGGGATCTGGTCGGCGGGCATCGAGGCGCGCGTCGCGGAGGGCCTCTGGGCCTCGGCCGGGTTCGGCAGCCGCTTCGCGGCGCTCGCGGGCGACGCCGAGAAGACCTTCGTCCTGATCGGCCTCCGCTGGGGGATCTCGAGCGCGGCCCGGATCGACGCGCTGCGCGAGCGACCCTGATCTCGGATCCATATACATTCACTTCCTCATGATGCGCCGCAAAGCGACCCCGACCGCCCCCTGTCGCGTCCGTTGGCAGGAATCGTGAGGGTTGCCAGCATCGAGGCCATCGCTTCGGCGCTCTCGGCGGCCGGCGTCCGGTATCTGGTGGCCGGCGGCGTGGCCGTAAGCGCTCATGGCTACCTGCGGATGACGAATGACCTGGATCTGGTGATTCACCTCGACCCCGACAACCTGAAGCGCGGGTGGAGCGCCCTCGAAGGCCTGGGGTATCATCCGACGATTCCAGTGAGGATCGAGGAGTTCGCTGACCCCGCCACGCGGGAGGGCTGGATTCGCGAGAAAGGGATGCAGGTTCTCGGTCTTTGGAGCGATCACCACCGCGAGACTCCGATCGACCTGTTCGTAAGCGAGCCCTTCGACTTCGAACCCGAATATGCGGCGGCCCATTGGGAAGATCTGTCGCCGGAACTGAGGATCCCGTTCGTCCGGCTGGAGACCCTGATCCGGATGAAAGAAGAGGTGGGCCGACCGACCGACTTCGAGGATGCGCGTCAACTGCGATGGATTCTGGAGGATCGAGAGAATGAGTGAGGCCCAAGATCCGGATGTGCGCTGGGAGCTCACGACGCACGAGGGCAACCGGAGGGAACAGCTGCGGCGCGCCCGAAAGCTCACCCTCCGCGAGCGGCTGCAAGCGCTCGAAGAGATGACGGAGCTTTCCGGGCGCCTCCGAGTCGTTCGTGAAGGCGGTGAGGAGGCAACACGATGAGGCCTTTCGCCTGATCGGTCTCCCTGGCAGAGGAATAACGCGCTGCGAATAGGATCCGCCCAGCGCGCCGGTCAAGTCTCCGCAGCGCCGAACTGCGCGAAGCCGACGACGTTCCCGCCGGGCTCGCGCACGAAGATCTCGTCGGCCCCGTAGAAGGTGGTCCGCCGCGGCACCAGGAGCTCGTAGTCGGCGACCGCCCGCTGGATCGCGGCCAGGTCCTCGATCTCGAGGAACAGGATCGACCCGCCGGCAGGCGGGGCGACCGCCGGGACGTCGGCCTGTATGCTGGCCACGGTCTGGAGCATGACCTCGTAGCCGTCCTTCTCCAGGATGGCGAAGCCGAGCGCCCCCTCATGGGGGACATCGACGGTCTTCGTGAAGCCGAGCGCGTCGACCCAGAACGGGAGCGACGGCTCGATCGCCTCGACGGTCAGGATCGGGGTCAGTTTCTTCAACTCCACCTCCGGTAAGGGGTCTGGCGCGGCCGGCTCGCGGGGGCAAGGATACACCCGTCAGGGACGCAACGGTCGGGGGCGGGCCCGTGTCCAACGGGTCGAGAATGACGAGCGGCGAACGGTACCGGGAGACGGGTGAGCGAGCGGGAACTCATCGAGCGCGCGCGGAAGGGCGATCGGGCCGCGGAGCGGGAGATCTACGATACGCACGTCGATCGGGTCTTCCGGCTCGCCTACCGGATGTGCGGTCGCGACGACCTGGCGGAGGATTTCACCCAGGAGACGTTCGTGAAGGCCTTCGGCGCGCTCAAGGAGTTCCGCGGGGACGCGGCGCTCTCGACCTGGCTCCACTCGATCGCGACCCGCGTGGTGCTGAACGGGCTGCGGTCGGTCAAGCGCCACGAGACCCGCGCCGAGCCGCTGGAGGCGGCCGACCGGGAAGCCGCGAGCGAGCCGCCGGAGCCGGACCTGAAGGAGCGGCTGACCGCCGCCCTCGACCGGCTCGATGATCACTACCGGATCGTGGTCGTGATGCACGACCTGGAGGGCTATACGCACGACGAGATCGGCTCCGCGCTCGGCATCGCCGAGGGATCGTCCAAGGCGCGCCTCTCGAGGGCGCGGGCGATGCTGCGCGACGAGCTGGCCCCGTACGCGATCGAATGGATGGGATGAGACGATGACCGACGAGACCCGGACACCGGCACCCGCCGACGAGACGCCCGACGAGACGCGGGTCGGCGACGAGAGAATCGGCGAGCTCCTCCGCCGGCACGCGGCGCAGTACCACGATCCGCCCGCGACGCCGCGGGAGGCGCTGTGGGCGCGGATCGAGGCCGAGCGCGGGAAGTCGAGTGGCGGACGGGGGGAGGACGGACGCGGGCGCGTGATCCCGCTCCTGCCGCGCCGCTGGTGGCTCGGAACACTCGCGGTCGCCGCCGTGCTCGCGCTCGGCATCGCCCTGGGGCGGATCTCGATCCGCCAGGAGAGCGAGCGGCAGGGCGCCGCGGGCCCTCCCGTGGCGAGCGTCGAGACCCCGGCCGAGCGCGAGCCGGAGAGCGGCGCGCGCGAAGCGCCCGTCGGGCCGGACGCTCCCGGCCCCGCGACCGGAGAGCTCGCGACGGCTCCCGAACCGGCGCCCGAGACCGCCGCGCCCGCGCCGCGCGCGGCCGAGCCGGAGCGGACCGTTCCGCGCCGCATCGCCCCGCAGCGGGCCCGGCCCGAGCAGCTGGCGGCGGCGCCAGCCGGCGCGCCCGAGGGCGGGCCCGAGGCTCGCACGCCCGCGGCCTCGCCCCGCGATCTCTACCGGCTCGCCTCGCAGCAGATGCTCGGTCAGGCCGAGGCGCTCCTCGTCCAGTACCGCACCGACCGGGCCGCCGATCGCATGGACCCCGCGATCGGGCGCTGGGCGCGGGACGTCCTGAGTTCCACCCGGCTCCTCCTCGACTCGCCGGCGGCGGACGACCCGGGCATGCGCGACCTGCTCGAGGACCTCGAGCTCGTGCTCGCGCAGATCGTTCAGCGGACCGGCCAGGTCGATCCGCTGGGCGACCAGATGATCGACCGCACGATCGAAGACCGTGATCTCCTGCCGCGGCTGCGCGGGGCGATCCCCGCCGGCGTCGGCGCCATCTGAACGGATCCGTCACAGGAGTGAAGTCATGAGCCCCGTCAAGAACTGGACCCTGGGAATCGCGCTCGCCGTGCCTCTGATCGGCGGCCTCTCGGCCGCCACGGACCACTGGCCGCGCGCGACGCCGGCGATCGCGACGACGCCGCCCGCCGTGCACCGTTACGACGATCCCGCCGACACGCTCTACCAGGAGGCGCGGGCCGCGCTCGCCCGCGGCGACAACCGGCAGGCGGCGCGGCTCTTCCGCCGGATCGTCGACGAAGAGCCGAACTCGGAGTACGCGCCCGACGCGCCCTACTGGCAGGCGTTCGCCCTCTACCGTGTGGGCGGGAAGGAAGCGATGAACGAGGCGCTCGCCGCGCTCGACCTCCAGCGCGAGCGCTACCCGGACGCCGCGACCCGCGGCGACGCGGACGCGCTGGCCGTCCGGATCCGCGGCGTCCTTGCGCGCGGCGGGGACGCCGACGCGGCGCAGCGCGTCTACGAAGTCGCCGGGGAGGCGGAGACCGCGTACGAAGTCGATAGCGATTGTCCCGACGAGGAGACCGACGTCCGCGTAGCCGCGATCAACGCGCTCATGGAAATGGACGCCGAGCGCGCGCTGCCGGTCCTCGAGAAGGTCCTGGCCCGTCGCGACCCGTGCTCGGAGACGCTCCGCCGAAAGGCCGTGTTCATCGTCGCCGACGGCGACTCGCCCCGGGCGACCGACATCCTGCTCGAAGTGGCGCGCACGGATCCCGACGCCGAGACGCGCGGCCAGGCCGTGTTCTGGCTCTCGGAGGTGGACGACCCGCGCGCGGTCGACGCACTCGAGCAGATCCTCCAGGAGTCGCGCGACACCGAGCTCCGCGAAAAGGCCCTGTTCGCGCTGTCGGAGAACGACGACGAGCGCGCGGGCCAGATCCTGCGCCGCTACGCGCTCGACTCGAGCCAGCCCGAGGAGATCCGCGAGAAGGCGCTGTTCTGGCTCGCGGAGCGCGAGGGCGGCGGCGACGTCGCCTTCCTGAGGGAGCTCTACGCCCGCGTCGAGAGCGAATCGCTCAAGGAGAAGGTGCTATACGCCGCATCGGAGGCGGACGACCCGGAGTCGATTGCGTGGCTGTTCGAGATCGCCACCGACGGAAGCCAGTCGGTCGAGCTCCGCAAACAGGCGCTCTTCTGGGCCGGCGAGTCGAACCTGGATTCGGTCGGACCGCGGCTCCTCGGCCTGTATGACGACATGTCCGACCCGGAGATCAAGAACCAGCTCCTGTTCGTGTACTCGGAGCTCGACACCCCGGACGCGATCGACAAGCTGTTCGAGATCGCGCGCACCGAGCGTGACCCCGAGCTCCAGAAGCAGGCGCTCTTCTGGCTGGGCGAAAGCGACGACCCGCGCGTCGCCGAGTTCCTCGAAGAGCTGATCAGCCAGTGAAGGCGCCGCGCGGAATCGCGGCCGCCGTTCTCGTGGCGACGGCGACGGCGGTCGCCACGATCGGCTGCGGCCCCGAAACGGCACGCGGACAGTCGCTCGTCGATCGCGCCCGGCGGCTCGGCGACGGCGTCGTCCTGATGTCGTTCGCCGCGCGCGACGGCGTGTGCGGCGACGGCCGCGGGAACATCCGGACCGGCGGCGACGACTACTCGTTCCGCGGGCGGTCCGTGTGGGCTTCCGACTGCGAGCCGGGACCGGTGCGCGTCGCGATCGAGGTGCGGGCCGGGCGCGCGGTCGACGTCGAGACGTTCGTCGGCGGCCGCTGGACGCCGCACCCGGACGCCGACGACATGGGCGCGCTCGAGCCGGCCGCCGCGTCCCGGCTCCTCCTCGACCTGGCGCGGACCGACCGCGGCGAGGCCGGCGAGGACGCGATCTTCCCGGCGACCCTCGCCCGCGGCGTGACCGTCTGGCCCGAGCTCCTCGACATCGCACGCGACCAGGGGATGCCGTCCGACACCCGCGAGGACGCGACGTTCTGGCTCGGCGAGATGGCGGGCGACGTCGTGGCCGGGGACCTGGAGGAGCTGACCGCCGACGAGCGGATCGACCTCGAGGTGCGGGAAGCCGCCGTCTTCGCGCTCTCCGAGCTCGACAGCGACGCCGGCTTCGACGCGCTGGTGAGGATCGCGCGCGGCGACGGCGACCCGCGCGTCCGCGAGAAGGCGCTGTTCTGGCTCGCCGACTCCGGCGACCCCCGCGCGCTCGCTCTCTTCGAGGAGATCCTCGCGGGGAGCTGAGAGCCCCCTCCCGGCGGGGCTACCCCCACTTGAAACCCTCCCCTGGTCCATCTCCGTAGATAGGGTCGTGCGGACGCTCACCCTCGCCCTGATCCTCGCCCTCGGCTCGACGACCCCGGGCAGGAGCCAGACACCGAGGTGCGGGCCCGTGGATCTCGAAGCGTCCATCCCGCTCTCGGAGCGGACACAGGTTCTCGTCCTCGGCAGCCAGCATCTCCGCCGAATCGACGCGCTCAACCGGGCGACTCTCGACCCCCTTCTCGATGCCCTCGAGGAATGGGGACCCGCGGCGATCGGCGTGGAAGTCCTCCCCCCACAGGTGATCGCGACGATGGAGGCGCTCTCGGCGTACGGTCCTGCGCTGGAGGCGTTCGCGACCGAGCAGCTGGCCGCCGGGCGGCTCGCGCGCGACTACCTCGGGATCGCCTGGTCGGAAGCCATTCGAGTCGCGGACTCGCTTTACGTGGAACTGGAAGCGGCCCCGCCCGAGCGTCGTCGGGCCGTGCGGCAACAGCTCGTTCCGGTCCTGCTCGCGGCCTACGACTTCGATAACGCGGCGCTCCAGTGGACGTATTCCGCGGGCGCGGACGGCAGGCCGAGCCTCGAACTTCCCGACACGCTGCGCATGTTCCTCGAGAACCGTCTCGAAGCCCCGAGCGAAACGTCCGCGATCGGGCTCGCGCTCGCGCGCCGCCTGGGACTCGCCCGTGTCCATCCGATAGACGACCATCTGGAAACCGATCTCTTCCTCGCCATCGCGGACGATCTCTCGTCGGAGCTCCAGGGGAACGACGCGTACCGCGCGCTGGCCGAGAGCGGGGAGCTGGAGAAATCCGAGCACGAGCTGCGCGAGGCACACGCGGCCGGAGACCTGCTCCCGTTCTACCTCGCGCTCAACGCTCCGGAGGCGCTCGCAAGGGACGTCGACCTCGAATGGAGGTTCTTCTTCCGTACCGGGCTCCCCTCGGGCCTCGACCGCTACCGCGTCGCATTGTGGGAAGTGCGAAACCTGGCCATGGCCTCGCACGTGCGCCGGATGACCGCGCCGATTCCTGGTGAACGCGCGCTGGTCATCGTCGGTGCCTCGCACAAACCCTTCCTGGACGCAGACCTCTCGTGCGGGATGGACCTGGAAATCGTTCACCTGCAGGACATCGTCGATCGACAACCATGATCGGCACGAATCGACCGACCCTGCCTCGAGGCCGCACTCCGCCCCTCGGCTGCGTTGACGGAGGCGAACCTATGTGCTAGAATTTTAGCATACAACAGGAAGCAGGTTGCCCAGCCCTCCGCCCCGGAGTCCCGATGCGACCATCGCTCCTTGTCCTCACGCTTCTCTCGCTCATGACGTCCGCCTCCCCGGCCGCGGCTCAAACACCCTCTCCCGCGGCCGTAGCAGAGGAGCTCGCCGGTCGAATGCCGGCGCTCCTCGACAGCGCGGGGATCCCCGGCCTCTCGATCGCGGTCCTCGAAGGAGGACGCACCGTCTGGACGGGGAAGTTCGGGGTCCGGAACTCCGAGAACGGCGTGCCCGTCGGGCCCGAGACCGTGTTCGAGGCCGCGTCCCTGAGCAAGCCCGTGTTCGCGTACGGGCTCCTGCGCCTCGTAGACCGGGGAGGATTCGATCTCGATCGGCCGCTCTCGGAGTACGTGGAGATGTCCCAGTTCGGCGATGATCCGCGGATGGACGCGATCACCGCGCGCATGATCCTCACCCATACGTCGGGGATCTCGGGGTTCGCCGAGGGCGGAAAGGTGACGATGGGATTCGATCCCGGAACCCGGTTCCGCTACTTCGGGGATGCGTGGCTGCCGCTCCAGCGGGCGGTCGAGGCGGTGACGGGGGAGCCCGTCCACGTGTTCCTCGAGCGCGAGGTGCTGACTCCCTTCGGCATGACCCGCAGCTCGTTCGTCTGGGACGACCTCGACGGCGATTACGCCACGCCGCACGACGAGCTCGAACGACCGATGGAGAAGCGGACGTTCGCGGAGGCGCACATCGCCGCCACGCTGCACACGACGGCCTCCGACTACGCCCGCTTTCTGTCGGCGGCGATGAACGGAGAAGGCCTGAGCCCCGCGTCCGCGCGCGCGTTCCTGAGCCCGCAGGTCGAGGTCGCGCCCGGGGTGACCTGGGGCCTCGGCGTCGGGCTCCAGGACGACTCGCGCGGACGCGCGTTCTGGCAATGGGGTCACTGGTTCGGGAGCAAGGCGTACATGATCGCGTACCCGGAGACCGGCAACGCGCTCGTGTTCCTCGCCAACGGCGATGCCGGGCTGTCGATCCTCGACGCGATCCTCGGAACGATCTATGGTCCGGACCAGCCGGGCGCCGCGTGGCAGGGCTACGAACAGTTCGACTCGCCGGCACGGAGGGTTCGGCTCGAGGTCCTCGAGGTCTTCGCGTCCCAGAGTGTCGAGGCCGGAATGGCGCGCATGATCGAGCTCGAGCGGGACGCCCCGGCGGAGGCGCTCAGCGAGGCCGCCGTCAACGCGCTCGGCTACGACCTTCTCGGAGACGACCGATACGACGCGGCGATCGCCGTGCTCCGCCGGAACGTCGAGCGCTTTCCCCGGTCCGCGAACACCTACGACAGTCTCGGAGAAGCCTACCTGGAGAACGGCCAGCTCGAAGCCGCGCTCGAGAACTACGAGCGCTCGGTCGAGCTGGACCCCGAGAACACGAACGGGAGAGCCGCCATCGAGCGGATCCGCGAGCGCATCGCGGCGGGAACGTGAGAGGCTGAAGCGATCGGGGCCCACTACCTTCGAGCCGTGCCGAGGAGTGGAACGACCGAGCGGGCGCACGGCGAGGCGCACCGGACCGGAACGATCGGCTGGCTCCGCGCCGCCGTGCTCGGCACCAACGACGGGCTCATCTCGACGGGAAGCCTGGTCGTCGGCGTCGCGGCGGCGGATCCCGCGCCGGGCGCCGTCTTCATCGCGGGGCTGGCCGGACTCGTCGCCGGCGCTCTCTCGATGGCGGCCGGCGAGTATGTCTCCGTCAGCTCGCAGTCCGACACCGAGCGCGCGGACCTGGCGCTCGAGCGTCACGAGCTGGACATCGATCCGGAAGCCGAGCACGCAGAGCTGACCGGGATCTACGTGGCCCGCGGCCTCACCCCGGAGCTGGCCGCCGAG
>DATBJO010000007.1:0-5901 GCA_036556305.1 Gemmatimonadota bacterium | reverse complement strand
TACATGGCCGGCCGGTCGGACGGACGGCTCTACCGTCGCGAGGGCGGTGGCCGCTGGCGCCGGGTGACGGCGGGCTGGCCCGAGACGCCGTCGACGATAGCGCCGCTCCTCGCGGCGGGGCGCGAGCCCGGCGAGATGTGGGCCGCCGACGAGCGCGGCGTCCACCGTTCGGGCGACGGAGGCGAGTCGTGGACGCGGGTCGCGGATTTCGCACCGACGCCGGCGTGGCTTCGCGGCATCGCCCTGCTCGTGTGACGGAGCCCGATCCAGACGCAAGCCGGCGGAGTCCTCGAGCGCATCGTTCGCCGGGCGAGCGCAGATACGAGTTCCTCGCCGGGCTTCGTCAGGGTTCCCGGACGGGAGCGCCCGAGGCCGATCAGGGCGAGCAGCTCATCGATTGCGACGCAGAGCGGCGCGGAACTCCGCGGCCGGGAGCGCGTTCAGGACCTGATCCGACGTGACCCAGCCCTTCCGCGCGACGCCGATTCCGCTCGCGAGCAGGGGCTCGATCGTTTCGGGGCCGTGCGCGTCGGGGTCGATCGCCAGCCGGATCCCGCGCCCGGTCGCGGCGCGGTGCCAGCGCCAGTCGAGGTCGAGCCGGCGCGGGTCGCCGTTCACCTCGAGCGCGACGCCGTGGCCGGCGGCGGCGTCGAGCACCGCGTCCAGATCGGCGTCGACTCCGTCGCGCGAGAGGAGAATCCGGCCTGTCGGATGGCCGAGGATGTCGAGCCAGGGGTTGGCGAGAGCGACGAGGAGGCGCGCGGTCTGCTCGGCGCGCGGCAGCCGGAAGGCGGCGTGGACAGAGGCCACGACGCAGTCGAGCTCGGCGAGGACGTCGTCGGGGTAGTCGAGCGACCCGTCGGCGAGGACGTCGACCTCGGAGCTCGCCAGGATCTCGATCCCGTCGAGCCGGGTCTCGACCCGGCGGATCTCGTCGATCTGCCGACGCAGGTCCTCGACCGTCAACCCCCCGGCGATCGACGTGCTCCGGCTGTGATCGCAGACGACGAGGTATTCGAAGCCGAGATCGCGCGCGGTTTCCGCCATCGTCTCGACCGAGGCGCGTCCGTCGCTCCAGGTCGTGTGGACGTGAACGAGTCCGCGCAGGTCGCCGCGCTCGATCAGGCGCGGGAGGGCGCCGCCCGCGGCGGCCTCGATCTCCCCGCGGTCCTCGCGGATCTCCGGCGGAATCCACTCGAGCCCGAGCTCCGCGTAGACATCGGCCTCCTCCCGACGGTCGAGCGGGCGGCGCGCGCGCCCGCGAAAGAGCCCCGCGTCCTCGAGCCGGAGGCCCTTCCCGCGCGCGATCGCGCGCAGCCGCTCGACGTGGCTCGCCGAACCGGTCCGAACGACGAGGGCCGCCGCGAACGTCGGAGGCGGGACGACGACGAGACGCGCCGGCAGGCCGCCGCCCAGCCGCACGGCGACCTCCCGGGGTCCACCGGCCGGCGCGGAAGCGTGGGCCTTCTCGCGCCCGGGCGCCGCGACGCCGGCGGCCATCGGATGATCGAGGAACGCCGCGACGACGGGAGCCGGGTCCGCGGCGGCGGCGACGAGGACCGCATCGTCCACGACCTCGAGGCGCCGCCGCAGGTCGCCGGCCACCTCGACCCGCGCGACCTCGGGCAGCGCGCGTAGCGATCCCGCGAGGATCTCGGCGAGCGCACGCGCGTCGTCGCTCAGGTGCCGGCCGGCGTGGCGCCGGACCTGCGCGAGCCCGGCGACGATCGCCTCGACGCTCTTGGGACCGAACCCCGAAACCTCGGCGAGCCGCCCGTCGGTCGCCGCCGCCTCGAGCGCGTCGAGCGAGTCGATCCCCGCTTCCACGAACGCGGCGCGCGCGCGCTTCGGCCCCAGGCCCGGAATTTCCAGCAGCTCGAGCGCGCCGAGGGGGATCTCGTCCAGGAGCTTCTGGTGGAGCGGCACGGCACCGGTGGCCGCGTAATCGGCGATCTTCTTCTCGATCGCCGCGCCGATCCCCGGGACCGCGCGCAACCGACCTTCCCCGAGCAGGCGGTCGAGCGGCTCGTCGAGCTCCCGGATCGCCTGCGCCGCGTTCTCGTAGGCCCGGATCTTGAAGTAATCGTCCCCGCGGAAACGCATCAGTCCGCCGATCTCTTCCATCACGCGTGCGACGTCGGCGTTCCGCATGGGAACACGATACCGCGCGGGGGTCGCGCGCTTCCAATCGGCGTGGCAAGGGGTTTATCTTACCGCCGACCGGGACTTTCACCATCCAAGGAGGAAACGAATGAGACCGGGCCGCTGGATTTTCGCTCTCCTCGCCGTCACGGGCGTCGCGTCTGCGATCCCCGGCGCCGTCCACGCGCAGGGACTGACCGGGACCCGGATCGGAGTGAACCCCTACGTCGGGGCGTTCATCTTCGACGACGGCGAGCTGCAGGAGATCGGCCGCGAGGCGAATACGGTCCCCATGCTGGGAGCGCGGCTGAACATCGGCGTGAACCGGAGATGGCAGTTCGACCTGGCGTATGGATACGCGCAGGTGGAGACCGAGCTGTCCGAGTTCGTCGACTTCCCGGATCCCGAGGATCAGATCGAGCTCGACGTCCACTCTCTCTACGCCGCGGCGGACTACTTCATCGGCGGTTCTCAAGAGATCCCGACGCGGCTCCTGCTCTCGGCGGGCCTCGGGCTCATGGTCGTCAATCCCGAGGAGGGCGACGGCGACGTCGATTTCCTGATCCCGCTCGCGGTCGGGCTCACCCATCCGGTCAACGACTGGATCACGTTCCGCGGCGAAGTGCGGGACCACATCCAGTTCTGCTCCGCGGCGGACACGGCAGGGGAGTTCGCGCCCTGCCTGGGTGACGAGCTGCTCGACCACTTCGAGGTCTCGGGCGGCCTCGAGTTCTGGGTCTGGCCGCGAGGTCAGTGACGGGCGCTCCATGACCCGGCCGCGAACGATCCCCGAGCTGTTCCTGCAGGCGGTGGAGCGTTACGACCGGCCGGACTTCATGCGCTACAAGGCGGGCGGCGACTGGACCCACATCCCGGCGCGCGAGTTCCGCGAGGAGGTCGAGCTCGCGGCCCACGGGCTGATCGCCCTCGGGACCCAGTCCGGCGATCGGGTCGCTCTGCTCTCCGAGAACCGCCCAGGATGGGCGCTGGCCGACCTGGCCACGCTGTCGGCGGGGGCGTGGCTCGTGCCCATCTACACGTCGCTCACCCCCGACGAGGTCCAGTACATCCTCGAGGACAGCGGGGCGCGGATCTGCGTGGTCTCGAACGATACCCAGCTCGCGAAGGTGGAAGCCGTCCGGCGCAGCTGCCCGGCTCTCTCTCGCGTGATCTCGCTGGAGCCGGTCGAGCGCGAGGAGGAGTGGCTGATCTCCGCCCGCTGTCTCGTCGAGCTGGGACGTGAGTCCCGAGGCGCCCGGCCGGGCGCGGTCGACGAGCGCCGCCGCGCGATCGACCCCGAGAGCACGGCGACGATCCTCTACACGTCGGGGACGACGGGCCGGCCCAAGGGAGTGATGCTCTCCCATCGCAATCTCGTGTCCAACGCGATCGATTCGCTGGAATCGCTGGCCATCACCTCGAGCGATCTGCACCTCTCGTGGCTCCCGCTCTCGCACAGCTTCGAGCGACTGGCCGGCCACTACATCATGATCCATGCGGGCGTCTCGATCGCGTATGCGGAGTCGATCGAGAAAGTCGTCGACAACATGGGAGAGGTCCGGCCGACGGTGACCCTCGGCGCCCCGCGGCTCTACGAGAAGATGTACGCGGCCGTGCTGCAGTCCGCGAGCGACGCGGGAGGCCTCAAGAAGACGATCGCGTTCTGGGCGCGTCGCGTGGCGATCGAGTACTCGGAGGCCGAGGTCGGCGGCAAGGGTGCGGGCCCCTGGCTCCGGTTCAAGCGCCGGATCGCGGACCGGCTCGTGTACGCGAAGATCCGCGCGCGCGTGGGCGGCAACATCCGCTTCTTCGTTTCCGGAAGCGCCCCGCTCGCGCCCGTGATCATGAAGTTCTTCTACGCCGCCGGGATGCCCATCCTCGAAGGGTACGGTCTCACCGAAACGAGCCCGGTCGTGTCGGTGAACACCTTCGAGCACCTCAAATTCGGAACCGTCGGCCGCCCGATCGTCAACGTCGAGGCGCGCATCGAGCCCGACCCCGAGCGGCCCGACGGCGACGGGGAGATCCTCGTCCGCGGACCCAACGTCATGCAGGGCTACTACCGGCTGCCCGAGAAGACCGCCGAGGTCATGAGCCCGGACGGCTGGTTCCGGACCGGAGACATCGGGATCATCGACGACGACGGGTTCCTCGCGATCACCGATCGCAAGAAGGACTTGATCAAGACCTCGGGCGGGAAGTACATCGCGCCGCAGCAGATCGAGGTCATGTTCAAGGCGGTGTGCCCGCTGGCGAGCCAGATGGTCGTGCACGCCGACCGGCGCAACTACGCAACCGCCCTGGTCGCCCTCGACCCCGACGCGCTCGCGCAGTGGGGGCGGGCGCAGGCGCTGCCAGCGACCGACTTCGCCTCGCTGGCGGCCGACCCCGCGGTCCGGCAGTACGTCCAGACCTGCGTCGACGACCTCAACCGCCGGCTCAACCGCTGGGAGACCATCAAGGACTTCCGGATCCTCGACCACGACCTGTCGGTGGAGAGAGGGGAGCTGACGCCCAGCATGAAGGTCAAGCGGAAGGTCGTGGAGGCGGTGTACGAGTCCCTGCTCGATTCCATGTACGGCGAGGCGCCGGCCCGCTGACCGTCACTCCTGGCCTCGCGCGACCGCTCCGCGAGCCGCAGGGCCCTTCCGTGCACCGGGCCCGAGTCGGTTTCGTCCACGGCAAGGTCGGCTGATAATCTCTCCCCGCACACGCGCCGCTAGCTCAACTGGCAGAGCAGCGGACTCTTAATCCGCGGGTTCGGGGTTCGAGTCCCTGGCGGCGCACGCGCGTGACTGATCGATGCTGGGCGTCCTCTCTCTGGGAGGGCGCCCAGTGTCGTCTCTGGGTCGTCTTTGGGCAGTCGTCCAGCGCGCGGCCGGTCGACGTCACGCCCTCAGGATCGCGGTCATCGGCCTGCCCTTGGCCAGCTCGTCCACCAGCTTGTCCAGGTAGCGAATCTTCTGCATCAACGGGTCTTCGACATCTTCGACGCGAACACCGCACACCACGCCGGTGATCGATGCGGCTCTCGGGTTGATGCTCGCGCCGGCGAAGAAGTCCTCGAACGTCGTGCCCGCGCCGAGGTGGTCACTCACCGCCGACTCGTCGAAGCCGGTCAGCCACTGGATCACCTCGTCCAGCTCCGACTTCGTCCGCCCCTTCTTCTCCACCTTCGCCACGTACAGCGGATAGACGGCTGCGAAGGGGGTCCTGGAGATCCTGCTCACCGTGCTGAACGTACTCCCGGCACCAGTGGAGCATCGCGTGCGCGACGGCTCGTGCCGGTCAGCCCGGTTCGCCGCGGCGCTTGCGGCGGACGACGACCACGATGTCCACGAGCGCCACGACGGCCAGCACCGCGAAGACCACCACGACAACGACTGGGCCGCCGGCGACGGCGAGCACCACGGCGGCGACCACGCAGGACACCAGCCCGATGCCCGCGAGCACGAGCCGGAGGGTCAGCGCACTACGGGCGGGCGCGGCTCCGCCGAGCCCCCGCGTCGGGTCGTGGTAGTCGTCGCGGCCGTGGTTCTCCGACATGCCTCGAGTGTGACTCCTGACCGGATGACCAGCAGCGCCTCAGGCGGCCTGGCAGCGGGGGCACCAGAACAGGTTGCGCCCGCTCATCACCTCGGTGGCCACGGGTGTGCCACACACCCGGCAGGGCAGCCCGGTGCGCCGGTAGACGTAGTGGGCGTCCTCCCGCCGGACCCGGCCGGTACGGCGGGACCGGTCGGCCGGCCGGGTGGTCAC
>DATBJO010000006.1:0-86860 GCA_036556305.1 Gemmatimonadota bacterium | reverse complement strand
GGCGGGCCTCGACATCCGCTCGGACGTCGAGCTCGCCGATCCCGAGCTCGCCGACGAGGACCTCGTGCTCGCCGAGGCGATGGTCCTGCCGGGGTCGCCCCTCATCGGTCGCACGTTGCGCTCCTACGAGTTCCGCGAGCGCCACGGCCTCCAGGTGCTCGCCCTCCACCGCCACGGCCAGGCGCTGCGGAGCAAGCTCAGCCGCATCCAGTTGCGGCTCGGGGACGCTCTGCTCGTCCAGGGGGACGCGGACCGGCTGGCGGAGCTCGATAGCCAGAACGTGCTGGCCGTGGTCGGGGCGGAGACCGCGGCGCGCGCGCGGATCGGCCGCGCCTGGCTCGCGATCGGGATCTTCGTGGCCTCGATCGCGGCCGCGACTCTCTCGATCCTGCCCCTGGCGGTGAGCTTCATGGCGGGGGCGGTGCTCGTCCTGGCCACCCGCTGCATCACGCCGCAGGAGGCCTACCGGGACATCGAGTGGAAGGTCCTGATCCTGATCGGGTCGATGCTCGCGCTCGGCGCCGCGATGGGGAAGACCGGTGCCGCCGCCTTCCTGGCCGGGTGGATCGTCGATCTCGCCGGCGGCGCGAGCCCGACATGGCTCCTGACCGGCTTCTTCGCCCTCACCGTCCTCTTGACCCAGCCGATGTCGAACCAGGCCGCGGCGATCGTCGTCCTTCCGCTGGCGCTCGAGACCGCGGTCGCGACGGGGCTCGATCCCCGCGCGTTCGCGATGATGATCGCGGTGGCGGCGAGCGTCTCCTACCTGACCCCGCTCGAGCCGGCGTGCCTCATGGTCTACGGGCCGGGCCGCTACCGCTTCTTCGACTTCTTCAAGGTCGGGGCTCCCCTGACGCTCCTCATCTACCTGATCGCGATCGCGCTGATCCCGCGGCTCTGGCCCCTGGCGGGCTGACCGGATCCTGTTCACGGCTCACGCGACCGCCGAGGTGGCGCGAAATCCGGTCCGCGGCGCGAACGACGTGTCGGGCGAGCTCGGGGATGCGCGCTTTCGTCAGGCGCGCGGCGGGGCCACCGACGCTGATCGCCGCGACGGCCCGGCCGTCGTGGTCGCGGACGGGCGCGCCGACCGCGACGTAGCCCTCCTCGAGCTCCTCCACCGCCGTCGCCCAGCCGCGATCGATCGCGCGCGTCAGCTCGCTTTCCAGGCGCGCCGGATCGGTGATCGTCCGCGGCGTGAACCCGCGGAGCCGGCGCCGGGCGCCGCGCGGCGCTCCGTTGCGCCCGCGCGCCACCTTCCGACGAGCCCGCCGGTCGGCGAGGAGCACCTTGCCGGTCGAGGTCGCGTGGGCGGGCCAGCGCGTCCCGATCTCGGTGCTCGCCCCGACGAGGGAGGGACCCTCGGCGCCGTCCAGGATCAGGATCTCGTTCCCGACCAGGACCTCGAGCGTCGCGGTCTCGCCGGTCTCGCGGACGAGCGCCTGGAGCTCGGGGCGAGCGACGGTCACGAGGTCGTTCGCCCGGAGGGCGAGAGCCCCGATCGCGATCGCGCCCGCGCCCAGTCGCCAGCCTTCGCCTTCCAAGGAGCGCACCACCATCCCTTCGGCCTCGAGAGCGGTCAGGAGGCGGTAGGCGGTCGTCTTGTTGAGCCGCGCTTCGCGGGCGATGTCCGTCAGCCCCCAGTCGGGGCGCTCGTCGCTGAAGACCTTGAGGAGGGCGATCGCGCGGCGGACGGACTGAGTCCCCGCGTACGGCTTGGTCGGCATGTCCGGTCCTTCCTTGACGGGGCTGATCGGCACCGGCTAGATTCGGTTCATAATATGAACTCATGGTTCAAAAATGCAATGGAGGCCGCCTGACGCTGGACGCGATCCGGACGACCCCCTTCCATTCGCGCACGGCGCCGCTCGTCCGCGGCCAGGGGTGGCGGCGCTGGGCGGGGTACGTCGTTCCGACGTCCTACGACCTGATCCACGAGCTCGAGTACAACGCGATCCGGGGGACGGCAGCCCTGATCGACGTGACCCCCCTCTTCAAGTACCGGATCCGGGGACCAGGCGCCGCGCCCCTACTCGACCGCGTCGTGACCCGCGACGTCGCCCGCTGCAAGGTCGGGCGGGTCCTCTACACGCCGTGGTGCGATGCGGAGGGGAAGGTCCTCGACGACGGGACGGTCACGCGCCTCGAGGAACAGGATTTTCGGATGACCTCGGCCCACCCGAACCTGCGCTGGCTCCACCAGAACGCGATCGGGTTCGACGTCGAGATCGAGGACGAGACCGAGGCGATCGCGGCGCTGTCGCTCCAGGGACCCGCCGCGCGGGAGATCCTGATGGGGATCGCGGAGGGAGAGTCGGAGGCCGACGTCGAAAAGCTCCGCTTCTTCCGTGCGACGGCCGCGCGCCTGGGCGGAATCGCTGCGACGGTGACGCGGACGGGCTATACGGGGGATCTCGGCTACGAGATCTGGGTCGCGAACGAGCGGGCGGAATCGCTGTGGGACCTTCTGATCGACGCCGGCGCGGCGCACGGTCTCCTCCCGACGGGACTCCTCGCGATGGATGTCGCGCGGATCGAGGCCGGGCTCCTCCTCATCGATGTCGACTACGTCTCCGCGCGGCACGCCCTCATCGAGCAGCAGAAGTCGTCCCCCTTCGAGCTCGGCCTGGGGTGGACGGTCGCGAAGGAGAAGGCCCCGTTCGTCGGACAGCGGGCGCTCGAGGCCGAACGCCGTCGCAGCCCGGAGTGGGCGTTCCGCGGGCTCGTCGTCGACTGGGACTCGCTCGAGGCGCTCTTCGGCGAGGTCGGCCTGCCGCCCCAGCTCCCGAGCGCCGCGTGGCGGACGAGCACGCCCGTCTACGACGCCAAGGGGCAGGTCGGCTACGCGACGAGCGGCTGCTGGTCGCCGCTCCTCAAGAAGTACCTCGCGCTCGCCCACCTGATCGGGACCCACGCCGGGCCCGGAACCGAGCTCGAGCTCGAGATGACGGTCGAGCACCGGAGGAAGCGGGCGCGGGCGACCGTCGTCGAGACCCCGTTCTTCGATCCGGAGCGGAAGCGGGCCTGACGATGCAGCTCTCGAAGACCTGGGACGCGATCGTGATCGGCGGGGGGCACAACGGGCTCGTGTGCGCCGCGTACCTCGCGCGAGCCGGCCGGGACGTCCTCGTCCTCGAGCGCCGGCCGCTCCTCGGCGGGGCGGCGGTCACCGAGGAGGTCTTTTCCGGGTTCCGGTTCTCGGTCTTCTCGTACGTCGTGAGCCTCCTGAGGCCCGAGATCATCCGCGACCTCGACCTGCCCGGCCACGGCCTCCACATCATCCCGCTCGAGAGCACGTTCAACCCGCTGCCGGACGGGGACTATCTGGCCACCTGGGCGGACGCCGACGAGACCCGGCGCGAGCTCTACCGCCACTCGCCGCGGGACGCCGACGCCATGCAGGAGTTCGGCCGGCTCATGCAGCGGATGGCGATGGCGGTCAAGCCGATCCTGGGGATCGAGCCGCCGGACCCGGCCTCGTGGCACCCGCGCGACCTGCTCGCGATGGGAAGGCTGGGGAAGCACTTCCGCGACCTGGGCGCGCGCGACCTCCATGCGCTCGTCAAGCTCATGACGATGAGCTCGGCGGACTATCTCGGGGAATGGTTCGAGAGCGAGGCCCTGAAGGCCGCGAAGTCCGCGAGCGGGATCATCGGCACGTTCCTGGGACCGCGCTCGCCGGGGACGGCGTACGTCCTCCTCCATCACTACATGGGCGAGATCGACGGGGTCTTCCGCGCGTGGGGGTTCGCGCGCGGAGGAACGGGTGCGGTCAGCGAGGCGATCGGGTCGGCGGCGCGGCGCTTCGGGGCCGAGATCCGGACCGAGGCCGCCGTGAGCCGGGTCCTGGTCGAGGAGGGCCGCGCGCAGGGAGTCGTCCTCGAGAGCGGCGAGGAGATCCGCGCGCGGACGGTCGTCTCGGGGCTCGACCCGCGACGGACGTTCCTCGAGCTGGTCGAGCGGCAGGAGCTTCCGGACGAGCTCTTGACGGCCGTCGAGCGCTTCCGCTTCCGCGGCTCCTCCGGCAAGGTCAACCTCGCGCTCTCCGAGCCGCCGAACTTCACGGCCCTGCCGGGGAACGGCCCCCACCTCAAGGGCGCGATGGCGATCGCGCCGAGCGTCGACTACCTCGAGCGCGCCTACGACGACGCGAAGTACGGCGACTTCTCGCGCCGCCCGTTTCTCGACATCGTCATGCCCTCGATGATCGACCCGACGATGGCGCCGCCGGGACAGCACGTGATGTCGATCTTCGTCCAGTACGCGCCTTATCACCGGAAGGGCGGCTGGGACGGCCGGAGCCGCGAGGCGTTCGGCGACGCGGTCGTCGACACGCTGGCCGAGTACGCGCCGAACATCCGCTCGGCGATCCTCCACCGGCAGGTGATCACGCCGGCCGACATCGAGGCCGTCACCGGGCTCTCGGAGGGGAACATCTTCCAGGGCGAGCTCGCGCTCTCGCAGCTCTTCTTCCTGCGGCCGGCGCCCGCGTGGGCGGACCATCGGACGCCCGTCCGCGGCTACTACCAGTGCGGCTCCGGGACCCATCCGGGCGGCGGGATCATGGGCGCGAGCGGCCGGCTCGCCTCGCGCGCGATCCTCGCGGACGGCCCGCGCCGATGAGCGCGGGGCGGCACGACGCGATCGTCATCGGGTCGGGCGTCGAGGAGCTCGTCGCGGCCGCGCGGCTGGCGTCGGCGGGCCTCGGCGTCCTCGTCCTCGAAGCGGGCGATTCGGTCGGGGGACCGGCGGCCTCGGGGGAAGTCCTTCCCGGATTCCGGATCGACCCGGTGTTCCCGGACGCGGGATTCCTCGATCCGCGGGCGCTCCGCGACCTCGCGCTCGAGAGCCACGGACTCGCCCTCCTGGCTCCGGATCCGATCCTCGCGGCCCCGGCGGAATCGGGCGAGCCGCTCGTCCTCCGGCGCGATCTCGAGCGGACGCGCGCCTCGATCGCGAAGCGCTCTGCGCGGGACGCGGATCGGTGGGTCGCCTTCGCCGAGACGATGGAGGCCTTCGCCGGGATCCTCGAGGAGGCGTCGATCCGGCCGCCGGTCGAGCCGGCCGGGCCGCTCGCGGACCTGGCACCGTACCTCGGTCTCGGCAAGCGCGTCCGCGCGCTCGGCCGCGCGCGCATGACGGAGCTCTTCCGGGTCCTGCCGCTCCCCGTCCAGGACCTCCTCGACGACACGTTCGAGGACGACCTCCTCAAGGGCGCGCTCGCCGCGGGCGCGGTGCGCGGGATCTTCCAGGGTCCCCGCTCGCCCGGGACCGCGTTCGTCCTCCTCCACCACCACGTCGGGAACCCGGCCGGCGTGTTCGGCGTGCGCACGGTCGTGCGCGGCGGGACCGGGGCGCTCGTCGAAGCGCTCGCGTCGGCGGCGCGCGAGCGCGGCGTCGAGATCCGCAGCCGGGCGCCGGTCGAGCGGATCCTGTGCGAGAAGGGGCGCGCGACCGGAACGGCGCTCACCGACGGCGCGGAGATCGCGGCCCGCGCCGTCCTCTCCGGGGCCGGCCCGGCGCGGACGTTCCTCGAGTGGACCGGAACGACCTGGCTCGATCCCGATTTCGTGCACGCGGTGAGGATGATCCGCTTCCGCGGGGGCTCGGCGCGCGTCCACCTGGCGCTCTCCGAAGCCCCGCGGTTCGAGGGGCTCCCGGACACGCCGCCGGGGGTGATCGCGATCGCTCCGGATCCGGACTCCGTCGAGCGCGCCTACGACGACGCCAAGCACGGCGCGTTCTCCGCGCGACCGGTCCTCGAGGCGCGGATCGCCTCGATCGCCGATCCGTCGCTCGCCCCGCCGGGCCGTCACGTGATGTCGGTCGACGTCCGCTTCGTGCCGCCCGGCGGGTCCACCGGGAACGGCGACGGGTCCTCCCGCGAGGCGATCGGCGACCGGGTGATCGACCTCCTCGAGGAGCGGGCGCCGAACCTGCCGGGGGCGATTCTCGGACGCGAGGTGACTCTTCCCTCCGACCTCGAGACGAGGTACGGTCTGACCGGCGGCGACCCGTTCCAGGGGGAGCTGGGACTCGACCAGCTCCTGTTCATGCGCCCGGTTCCCGGATGGGCGGGCTACCGGACGCCGATCGCGGGACTCTATCTCTGCGGCGCGGGGACCCATCCGGCGGGGGCCGTCACCGGCGCGTCGGGTCGGCACGCCGCCGACGCGATGATCGCCGACCGGAGGAGGAACCGATGACGGAGGCGCCGACCTTCCTCGAGACGAAGGAGAGCTACCGGCAGGGCGCGCGGACGCTCGCCGGTCGTTACTACACGGCGCCGGAGGTCTTCGCCCAAGAGGGCGAGCGGATCTTCCGCCGATCGTGGCTCTGCGCGGGACGCGAGGAGGAGATCGGCGCGCGCGGGGAGTACTTCCTCGTCTCGAGCGCGGGCGAGAGCCTGATCGTGGTCCGCGGCGAGGACGGCGCGGCGCGCGCGTTCTACAACGTCTGCCGTCATCGCGGGACGCGGCTCTGCGAAGCGGAGCGCGGGCGGCTCTCGCGCTCGATCCAGTGTCCCTACCACGCGTGGACCTACGCGCTGGACGGCCGCCTGATCGGGGCGCCCGACATGGAGCAGGTCGAGGGCTTCGACCGCCGGGACTATCCGCTCCATCCGGCGCCGCTGGCCTCGTGGGGCGGCTTCCTGTTCGTCAATCTCGCGGACGACCCCGAGCCCTTCGACGTCGCGTTCGCGCCGCTCCTCGATCGGTTCGCGCGGTTCGAGCTCGGATCGCTCCGCGCCTGGAGGCGGATCGAGTACGACGTCGGGGCGAACTGGAAGCTCCTGTTTCAGAACTACTCGGAGTGCCTGCATTGTCCGGTCATCCATCCGCGGCTCTCGCAGCTCACGCCCTTCCGCACGGGGCAGAACGATCTCGTCGAGGGTCCCTTCCTCGGAGGGTACATGGTGCTCGCGGAGAAGGGCGGCAGCATGACGACGAGCGGTCGATCGTGCGCGATCCCGGTCGGGGAGCTGCCGGCGGAGGACCTCGAGCGGGTCTACTACTACTCGATCTTCCCGAACCTCCTCCTGAGCCTGCATCCCGATTACGTCATGGCCCACCGGCTGTGGCCCGAGGCTCCGGACCGGACGCGCGTCGTCTGCGAATGGCTGTTCCACTCCGACGCCTTTCTCGCCGCGGATTTCGACCCCGAGGACGCGGTCGCGTTCTGGGACACGACGAACCGCGAGGACTGGCACATCTGCGAGCGCGGGCAGGCCGGGATCTCGTCGCGGAGGTACGGCCCCGGACCGTACTCGGCGCGGGAGAGCCTGCCGGCCGCTTGGGACCGCGAGTACCTGCGCCGTTTCGAATCCGCCGGCCGCGCTCAGTCGGGGCCAAAGCCCACGACCTGATCGTCCGGCTCGCGGATCGCCGCCGTGCCGAGCGGGGCGAGATCGTTCCACGACTCGGCGGTGAAGAGCGAAGCGAGGACGCGGGCCTGCGCGCGGCCGACGTCGACCTCGAACATGCCGCCCATGTACGCCTTCCACCCGCGGCGATGGCACGTCTCCAGACAGCGCAGAGCCTCGAGCCAGCCGCCCACGCGCGGCGCCTTGACGTTGACGGCCGCGGGCGGGATCTCGGGATCGTCGAGATCGACGGCCGCGAGGACGTAGCCGTCGAGCGCGACGCGCGCGAGCCAACCGCCGCGCGGATCGAGCGTGATCGCCCCGGGCGGCGGGTCCTCGAGCCACGCGTCGGGGACGGCGCGGTGCGCGAGCCGCACCTGGTCGAGGTCCGATTCCCGCTTGAAGTCGAGGACGACGACGCGCCGCGTCCGGGCGAGCGCTTCCCACGTCGCGGCGGGCCAGCCCTCGGCGGGGACGTCGAGCTTGAGGCGCGCCTCGGGATCCTCCGCGAGGACGGGGGCGATCGCCGCGAGCGGGTCGGGCGTCCGGCCGGTCGAGCGGCAGAATCGAACCATGGCCGCGCGCCGTCCCGCGACCCGGAAAGGGTTCGTCCCCGCCTGGCGGAGCGCGAGGTCGAGGGCCGCGCCTTCGACGGCGGCGCGATGGTACGGATCGTCGAGCTCGATCGCGAGGACGAGAGAGAGCCCCTCGATGGTCCCCGCCGCCGGGAGCTCGAGCCGTCCGCACGCGATCGCGAATGCGTCCTGCTCGGCCGACGTCCAGGCGACGCACTCGCCGCGCCCGGACTCGCCGGCCCCCGACAGGAGCGCGATCCCCGTCGGGCGTGGGGCGCCGTCGTAATAGCCGGCGAGCGGGACCGATCCCCGCTCGACCGCGAGCGCGTCGATCCGGACCGCGAGCGACGCGAGCCGCTCCGCGAGCGCTCCCGGCCCGAGCGCGCGGCTCAGCATCCCGGCGGAGTCACGCGTCGCGCGCGCAGCGCAGCCCGGCGAAGATCTGCCGGCGCTGGGGGAGGTCCCAGTTCCGGAACGTGTTCCGGGCCACGATCGGGGCCGTGGCCCACGACCCGCCCCGCAGCACGCGATATCCTTTCCCGAAATGGACCTCGGAGTACTCCGCGTACGGGAACGATTCGAACCCGGGGTAGGGAAGGAACTCGCTCGCGGTCCATTCCCAGACGTCGCCGATCATCTGGTGGCAGCCGTAGAACGACCGCCCGCGAGGGTAGGCCCCCACGGGCGCCGGTGCGTACGTGCTCGCGCCGAGGTTCGCGCTGGCGGCGTCCGGCGGCATGTCGCCCCACGGCCACGTGCGCGCGATCCGGAGCTCCGGGTCCCACGCCGCGGCCTTCTCCCACTCGAGCTCGGTCGGAAGCCGCTTCCCGGCCCAGCGGGCGTAGGCGTCGGCCTCGTACCAGGAGACGTGCTGGACCGGCCTCGCGAGGACGAGCGGCTCGACGTGACCGAACTGGACGTCGAGCCAACCGTCCGCGCCGCGCGTCCAGCCGAGCGGATGCTCGCAGGGCTCCTCGGAGAGCCACGCCCAGCCGTCGTCCGACCACAGCTCGCGCCGCGCGTACCCGCCGTCGTCCATGAAGTCGAGCCATGCGCCGGTCGTGACCGGCGCGGTGTCGATCCAGAACGTTCGGACGTCGACCCAGTGCACCGGTCGCTCGTTGTCGTAGGCGCCCGGGGCCGTCGCCGTGCCGGCGGGGAACCGGCCGCCGGGGACGACGACCATGTCCGTATCGGGCGGCAGCTTCGCGCGCGGCGGCGCGATCCGGTGCGCGGGCTCGAACGGCTCGGCGTTCATGAGCGCGACCGCCTGGAGGATCGTCTCCTGATGCTGGGCCTCGTGCTGCGACAGCATGCGGTAGACGAAGCCCCCTTCGAGGAGCGGGGCTCGGGCGGCGTCGAGGTCGAGCGCGCGGAGGCGCGCGAGCGCCGCGCGCCTGACGAGCCGCATGCGTCGAAGGAGCTCGACCCGGTCGGGAAGATCGAGCTCGCCCCGCTCGGCGCGCGGCGTCCGGACGGCGTCGTAGATCCTCTCCAGCCCGTCGGTCGGAGGAGCGCTCCCCGAAAGCCCGTCGATGGTCCTGACGAGCCACAGCTCCTCGAACTCCGCCATGTGACCCAGGTCCCACGCGATCGGCGAGAGAATCGGGCTCACCTGCCCGGCGAGCTGCTCGTCCGAAAGCGACTCGATGATGGCCAGGGTCTGGAGGCGGGTCGCCTGGAGCTCGCCGGCGAGGCGGCTCGCCAGATCCGGCCCCGGCGAGTCTTGGATGCGGCGACAGAGAAGGAGCCCGAAACGCCCCGCCGCATCGGTGAACACGCGCTCGACCGCGAAACCGAAGCGGGCGAGATCGGAAGTCATTCCCGGGATCCGGTACTTGCGGCTGATCTCCGTCAGGATCATCTCGCCCGCGGCCACGCGGAACGACCGGCCGATCGAAGGCAGCTCGATCCGCGTCGCGCGCCGGAAGCGCGCGTAGATCTCGATCCGCTCCAGCCGGTCGTTCCAGTACGCCACGTGGTCGATGGACTCGACGTCGACGTCCGTGCCGAGCTCGCGGTTCATGCGCGCGAACAGGTTCCGGGTAAAGCGCCGACTCCATCCGCCCGCGTCGTCGTAAGCGGCCTCGAGCGTCGCGACGTCCTTGACGAGATCGATGCCGAGGAGGAGCGAGTCGTCGGGCGCGAGCGTGCGCTCGAGCCGCGCGAGGAACGCATCGGTCTCGTCGGGATTGAAGTTCCCGATCGTCGAGCCGAGGAAGACGAGGCACAGGGGCGAGACGTGGGCGACCGCGTCCAGGCCGCGCTCGTAGGACGTCGCGAGGCCCGTGACGACGAGCCGCTCGTGCTCCGCGGCGAGCTCGCGCGCCGCGCCGGTCAGGACCGAGGAATCGATGTCGATCGGGAGGTAGTCGAACTCGCCGTCGGCGGCGCGGGACCAGGCGTCGAGCAGGTAGCGGGTCTTGGTCCCGGATCCGGCGCCCAGCTCGACGATCGGGGCGGCGCCGACGAGCGCGCGGATCTCGTCCGCGTGCGCGGCCAGGATCTCGCTCTCCGCGCCGGTCAGGTAGTATTCGGGCTGCTCGGTGATCGCCGAGAAGATCCGGCTGCCGGCCTCGTCGTACAGGTAGCGGCAGTGGAGCCAGCGCGGATGGTCCGAGAGCCCCCGCGCGACCGAATGGGCGAACGAGTCCTCGGAGGCGGACGTCCCGTCGAAATGGACGGCCCAGCGCTCGCCGGTCAGGGGCGCTGCGCCCCCGGTGTGGAATCGTCGGACGTGCTCGTCGATCGGGCGCGTTCCGGTCGTCATCGGCCCTATATTAGTCGGGAAGACGAAGCGGCCAAGGCAGGACGTGCTTTCGGAGCCAGCGGGTTCTCCCGGCGCCGTGGGAATCGCACAGGCACGCATGGAATAAACGCCGGATCGAAACGTAGCTGTATCGGGAGTCGTTGCAGCCTGCTCCCTGGGTCCAGCATCTGGCACGTCGCCTCGTTTCGAGGCGATGCAGGCGACAGCTACGGAGGTCGAGGATGCACGACACGACCACGCGAATGGGATTGACGGCGGGCCTGATTCTGTTCTCGCTCGTCCAGGCCACAGCTCGGACACCGCGCCCGCAGGCGATGCAGGCCGACGGCATCGTGCTCGTGCGCGGGCGATGCTATGGCACGTGCCCCGCGTACCGGCTTCGCCTGAGCGCGTCGGGAGACGTCGAGTTTCACTCCCGGAATCCGGGTGACGAAGGGTTGGTCCATTCGGACACCCTGTCCGACGACGGCTTCGCCTACCTCGTCGCGATGGCCGAACGGATCGGGTTCTTCGACCTGCCGGACGCCATCGATGAAGGCGATCCCGTCTGGTGTGCGGAGTACGCGACCGATCACCCGACGTATGTGGGGTCGATCGACGGCGCCGCTGGGCGGAAGGTGGTGGCGTACTACACGGGGTGCTTCGGCGGGGACGATGATCCCGGCGTCCGGGCAACGCTCGGCAGGCTGAAGGACTTCTTCGCCGCCATCGACAGCGTCGCCGGCTCCTCGCGCTGGGTCCGGCCGGCTCCCTATCCGTGATGCTCGACCGGAGCGGCGGGTCCGAAACCGGGCGCGCCGTAGAGTTCCGTGGCGCCGGGTTCGCGCTCCCCGGCGGAAGCTGGATCCTGCGCGACCTCTCGCTCGAGGTAGGGCCGCGGGAGACCGTCGTCCTCGTGGGCCGATCCGGCGCCGGCAAGACGACCGCGCTCAAGCTCGTCAACCGGCTCCTCGATCCCACCGAGGGGATCGTCGAGGTCGGCGGGCGGGCGACCGTCGAATGGGATCCGGTCGCGCTCCGCCGGCGGACCGGCTGGGTCATCCAGGAGGTGGGCCTGTTTCCGCATCTCAGCGTGCGCCGGAACGTGGGTCTCGTGCCGGAGCTCCTCGGCTGGGACCGCGGTCGGATCGATGCCCGGGTCGACGAGCTCCTCGGCCTCGTGGGACTGCCGGCGGCGTCGTTCGCGGAGCGCCGGCCGCATCAGCTCTCGGGTGGTCAGCGCCAGCGGGTCGGCGTCGCGCGCGCGCTCGCTGCCGATCCGCCGCTCCTCCTCCTCGACGAGCCGTTCGGCGCGCTCGACCCCGTAACCCGGAGCGAGCTCCAGCGCGAATTCCGGGGCCTCGTCCGCCGTCTCGGGAAGGCGGCGCTCTTCGTGACCCACGACCTGCGCGAGGCGCTCGCGCTGGGGGACCGGGTCGGCATCATGGCCGAGGGCCGTCTCGTCGACATCGCGCCCGCCAGCCGCTTCCTGGCATCGGATCATCCCGAAGCGCGGGCGCTCGCCGCGACGCTGGACGCTCCCGACGGAGCTCCGCGCGACCGGAGGCCGCGCCGCGATGGGTGATCTCCTCCGCTATCTGTCGGCGCACCGCACGCAGGTCGCCGGGCTCCTCGGCGAGCATCTCGTCCTCGTCGGGATCGCGGTCGGCGCGGCGGTCGCGATCGGCGTTCCGCTCGGCATCCTCGCGACGCGCGACCGGCGGGTCGAAGCCGGGGTGCTCGGCGTCGCGAACGTGCTCCAGACGATCCCCAGCCTCGCGCTCTTCGGCTTCCTGATCCCGGTGCCGGTCCTGGGTGGGATCGGGGCGTCGACGGCGATCGTCGCGCTGACCCTCTACGCGCTCCTCCCGATCGTCCGGAACACGCACGCGGGGATCCGCGCGGTCGATCCAGCGCTCGCGGAGGCGGGCCGCGGGATGGGGATGACGGACCGCCAGCTCCTGACGCGGGTCGAGCTGCCGCTCGCGGCCGGCGTGATCGTCGCCGGGATCCGGGTCGCGACCGTGATCTCGATCGGGATCGCGACGATCGCCGCCGCGATTGGCGCGGGGGGGCTCGGCGTCTACATCTTCCAGGGACTCGCCATGGTCGACGACACCGTCATCCTCGCGGGCGCGGTTCCCGCCGCACTCCTCGCGCTCGTCGCCGACACCGCGCTCGGGTGGCTCGCGCGCCGAGTCACGCCGGCGGGCGCGCCGGGCGCGGCGCGGACCGCCGTTCGACCCGCGTGAGGCGCGGGCTCGCGATCCTCGCGGCGGCGGGGGCCATTCTCTCCGCCTGTGGCGGGGAGCGCCCCGTCGTCGTCGCGTCGAAGAACTTCGTCGAGCAGGACATCCTCGGAGAGCTGATTGCGCAGGAGCTCGAAGCGCGCGGCGTGCCGGTCGAGCGCCGGCTCCACCTGGGCGGAACGTTCGTCTGTCACAACGCGCTCGTCGCGGGCCAGGCCGACGTCTACGTCGAGTACACGGGGACGGCCTACACCGCGATCCTCGAGCGGCCGCCGATCGCCGATCCGGACTCGGTCCTGCTCGCGGTCGAGAGCGAATACGCCGATCGCTGGGATCTCGCCTGGGGGCCGCCGCTGGGGTTCGACAACACGTTCGCGCTCGTCGTCCGGAAGGCCGACGCGGATTCGCTCCGCCTGGGGACGATCTCCGACCTGGCGGCCGTCGCGCCCGGGATGATCGCCGGGTTCGGCCCCGAGTTCATGGCCCGCGAGGACGGGTATCCGGGGCTCTCCCGGACGTACGCGCTGGAATTCGGCGAAGTCCGTCAGATGGAGCTCGGCCTCATGTACCGGGCGCTGGAGGAGGGAGGCATCGACGTGGCGGTCGCCAACTCGACCGACGGGCAGATCGCGGGCCTCGGCCTCGTCGTCCTCCGGGACGACCGCCGGTACTTCCCGCCGTACCAGGCCGCCCCCGTCGTCCGGCGGGAGACACTCGAGCGGCTCCCCGCCGTGTGGGACGCGCTCCAGGGGCTCGAGGGAGCCCTCGACGACGAGCAGATGCGCCGCCTCAACCAACGGGTCGCGGTCGAGGGCGAGGACGCGGCGACGGTCGTCCGCAGCTGGCGCGAGGCGCGCGTGGACGCGGGCCATGCGGATAATCAGCTGTGAACAAATCAGTTACCAGACTCTGAATCAGGTGTGACATGAAGCCGAAGCTCCTGCACACGATGATCCGGGTGAAGGACCTCGATCGGAGCGTCCGGTTCTACACCGACGTGCTGGGATTGACGGAGCAGCGCCGCCGCGTGCTCGAGAGGGCCGACGCGACGCTCGTCTTCCTGTCCGACGAGGCGGGGCACCACGCGATCGAGCTGACGTTCAACCACGACGGCCGCGACTACGAGCTCGGAAACCAGTTCGGGCACTTCGCCCTGGGCGTTGCGGACCTGGAGGCCGCCCGGAATGAGCTCGCCGCACACGGCGTGGAATTCAGCCGCGGGCCGTACCGGGTCTCGACGGGAGGGTCGCTGATCGCCTTCATCCGGGACCCCGACGGGATCGAGATCGAGCTCATCGAGACGCATTGAGGCGAAGGTCCTGAGCGCCCAGCAGGTCATGGCGGCCTTCGCCCTCGGCGGCGTGATCGCCGTGGCCGTCGCGGGATTCGTCTGGAGTCGCAGGCGGCGAACGTCGCCGTGGGGTGCGGCTCTGGTCGCCGCGGCGGTTCCGGTGTGCGTGTATGTCACCCTGGCCCTGGCCCTGACCTCGGCCGAGATCAAGCCTTCGCGCGAGCAGGATCCGTTCGACACGGCCCGCCTCACCCCGAGCGTGGCTCTGGCCATGGGACACGACGTCTACTCGACGCGTACCGAGGGAGCCGTACAGACCACGATGTACCCCCCGATGTGGGTGGTCTCGTACCTGCCCGTAGCCGTCATGGACACGCCGTCCGGGGTTCTTCGAGTCGGCATCGCTCTCACTCTGCTCTTCGCGGTTCTCCCCGCTGTCCTCCTCTTCGTCAAGGGCTCGTCGAGCATCGGCCTCGGGCTGCTCGGTTCGACATCGTTCTTCCTCGTCGCGACTTCGATGAGCTCCCTCGCGTACTCTCTGTTCAAGCCGCACGCCGACGCTCCCGGCCTCGGGTTCGCCATGCTGGCCTGCGCCTTGATCCTCCGCGGGGGGGAGCCCACGGCGCGTCGCCTCCTGGGCGTGGGGGTGCTGGCCTGGCTTTCGGTCCTGTCGAAGCAGGTGATGTTTCCGATCCTCCTGGCCCTCCCGCTGTGGTTCCTTCTCGTTCACGGTCGAAGGGCATGTGCGCGTCTCGTCGGGTGGATGTGCGCAGCCGGGGCCGGCCTGATGGCTCTGCTGACGCTCTTCTTCCGACCGGAAGGTGTTGTCTTCAACTGCCTGATCATTCCCGCTCGCGCCCCCTGGGAGCTGGAGCAGTACCCCCGGGTCGTCGCGACCGTACTGGCCGGCGCGGAGCTCGCGGTGCATTCGATTCCGCTCGTCCTGCTGCTGACGGCCGGCGCGGTCCTGTCCGTTGCCGTCGAACCTCCTGCACGTCCCTCGGCGACGGGGCTGCGGCCGTTTCTGGCGGGCCACGGGTGGGCGCTCCCGGCCCTGGTCGCGCTGACCATGATACCGGTGTCGATCGCGGGGAGGGTCAAGGTCGGCGGATACGTCAACACGTTCAGCCCGACGACCTATTTTCTGCTCGCCGCCGGGATCCTGGCCGCGATCGGGATTCCAGAGGGTCTGAAGGACAAGGGCGACCCTTCGGGTCTTCAGTTCAGTCTCGGCCTTCTGGCTCTGTGCTCCCTGGTCCTGGCCGGGGGCGGAGGCGCGAGGATTCCGTTTCTGGCGACGGACTTCCCGCCTTCGGAGCACCCGACGCAGCGGGCGTACGACTTCCTGACCCGCGAGGACCCCGATGCCTTCTTCCCGTCGCACCCCCTGGCGCACCTCCTGGCCGGTGGTTCCCTGTTCCATTTCGGTCCGGCGCTCTATGATCGAGAGGAGCTGGCGCGCATGCCTCTGCCTTCCCGACAGCGGCAGAGTCACTTTCCTGCGGCTCCGAGCCGCGTCTGCTGGGACCGGGGCGAGGAGTGGATGAGGGGTCGATATTTCACGGAGTACACGCGACGAATCGAGGTTCGCTCGTTGGAGTCGGCCTGGGAATGCTATGCGAGGCAGCCTCCCGGATTGACGACCCTGATCGAGAAGGGTAGATTTGAGGTTGTTACGGTTTCGCGACCGGAATGAAAAGATAAGCAGAGGCCCCCGGCTTCTCGCCTGACCGACGCCGCGCTTCCACGCGGTTGTCCGCGGGTACCGACACGCGACGCCGCCCCGGTCCTTTCGAGAGGGGTGGCGCGGCGTGCTTTCGGCGGGCTCTCTGCGATCGGCAGGCGGTCCGCTTTCTTATTCGCCGCCTCGATCACAAGGCCGCGCAGCGGCCTCAACCCTCGACCTGGAGGTCGTACATCGCAAGCAACGAGCCGCGGGTCAACGAGCAGATCCGCCTTTCACCGGTTCGACTGATCGATACAGACGGCGCGCAGCTCGGCGTCGTTCCCGTGGACGAGGCCATGACCGCGGCACGAGAAAAGGGGCTGGATCTGGTCGAGGTCGCGCCCAATGCGCGACCCCCCGTCTGCCGCATCATGGACTACGGCCGCTACAAGTACGAGCAGGCCAAGGCCGAGCGTGAGGCCCGGCGAAAGCAGCACGTCACGCAGATGAAAGAGATCAAGATGCGGCCCAACATCGAAGAGCACGATTTCGAGTTCAAGACGCGTCACATCAAGCGTTTCCTGCAGGATCGCGACAAGGTAAAGGTCACGATCATGTTCCGCGGCCGCGAGATGGCGCACACGGAGAACGGGAAGGAAGTGCTCGACGACGTCGTCGAGGAGATCGGCGACCTGGCGGTCGTCGAGCAGCAGGTGCGGCTCGAAGGCCGCAACATGTTCCTGATACTCGCGCCGAACACGAGGAAGTAGGCGCAAGTCCAGCGTTCCGGAGGCCCAGATGCCGAAGATGAAGACCAACCGCGGCGCCGCAAAGCGGTTCAAGAAGACCGCGACCGGCAAGATCAAGCGCAAGAAGGCGTTCTTGCGACACATTCTCACCAAGAAGGCGAGCAAGCGTAAGCGGGCGCTGCGCAAGTCCGAGTACGTGCATAAGGCCGACGAGGGCCGCATCGAGCGGCTTCTCTCTTCATAGAGCGAGCCGCAGAATAGGAGGACCCTTATGCCACGCGCATCCAATAACGTCCAGCGCACGAAGCGCCGGAAGAAGATTCTCAAGGCGTCGCGCGGTTTCCGCGGATCCCGTTCGAAGCTCTACATGCCCGCGAAGGAGACGCTGGAGCGCGCGCTTCAGTACGCCTATCGCGATCGGCGGGACAAGAAGCGGCAGTTCCGGAAACTGTGGATCACGCGCATCAACGCGGCGGCCCGCGAGCATGGGCTTTCGTACTCGCGGTTCATGCACGGCCTGAAGGCGGCTGAGATCGAGATCGACCGCAAGATGCTGGCGGAGCTCGCCGTCAACGACCCCGACGGGTTTGCGGAGCTGGCCGCGACGGCCAGGGCTCAGCTCTAGAAAGTCTGCGTTTCTCGAACGTCCCTGGAACAACCGGATGATCGAATCGCTCCGTAAACGGCTGGAAGCTCTCCGCCGCCAGGTGGAGCGCGAGCTCGGCGTAACGGACCTGCCGGCCGAGGTCGAAGCGATCCGCGTCCGCACGCTGGGAAAGAAGGGCGCGCTGACCGCCGAAGCGAAGGCGATCGGTGCGCTACCGGCCGGCGAACGTCCGCGGGCGGGGGAGCTCGTCAACTCGGTCAAGGACGCGCTCGAGGCCGCGATCGCCGTCCGCGAAGCCGAGCTCTCGGGGAACGCCCTCGCCCGTCGTCTCGGGGACGAGACGCTCGACGTCACTCTGCCCGGCCGTCGCCGCGGGCAAGGGACCCGCCATCCCCTCTCGATCGTGACCGACGATCTGCTCGAAGTCTTCCGGCGGATGGGCTTCTCGGTCGCCCGGGGGCCCGAGGTCGAAACCCCGTGGCACAATTTCGAGGCGCTCAACATCCCCGCCGGTCATCCGGCGCGCGAGGAGATGGACACGATCTATCTCGCCGGCGCGGAGCTTCTCCTCAGGACCCACACCTCTCCCGTCCAGATCCGCGTGATGGAAGGCCGGGAACCGCCGGTCCGCATCGTCTGCCCCGGTCGCGTATTCCGCAGCGACACGCCGGACGCGTCGCACTCGCCCTATTTCCATCAGATCGAGGGCCTGTGGGTGGACGAGGGGATCTCGCTCGCGCACCTCAAGTGGGCGCTGGTCGAGTTCGTTCATCAGTACTTCGGCTCCGACGTGGATACCCGTTTCCGGCCCTCGTACTTCCCGTTCACCGAGCCGTCGGGAGAGCTCGATATGGAGTGCCTGCTCTGCCATGGCTCGGGATGCAGGGCGTGCAAGGGGTCGGGCTGGCTGGAGCTCCTCGGCTGCGGGATGGTGCATCCGGCCGTGCTCGAGGCGGTCGGCTGGGACAGCGAGCGCTATACGGGGTTCGCCTGGGGATTGGGAATCGAGCGCGTGACGATGCTCAAGTACCGCGTGCCCGACATCCGCATGTTCTTCGAGAACGACCTGCACTTCCTGCATCAGTTCGAGGGTCGATGAAGGTCTCGTATCGGTGGCTGGCGAGCTTTTTTCCGCCGCATGCCCTCGCCGACCTGCCCCCGGAAGAGCTGGCGCGACGGCTGACGGGACAGGGCCTGGCGGTGGACGAAGTGCGTCCGGCCTTCGCTCCGTTCGAGGGAGTGGTCCTGGGGAAGGTGCTCGACGCGGGGCCGCATCCCAACGCGGACCGGCTGACCCTCTGCGAGGTGGAAGCCGGCGACGGGACCAGGCACGTCGTCTGCGGCGCCCCCAACGTGGAAGTCGGCGCGATCTACGGCTACGCGACGGTCGGATCGCGGCTTCCGGGAGACCGGCACATTCGGCGCGCGAAGATCCGCGGCATCGAATCGCAGGGAATGCTCTGCTCGGCACCCGAGCTGGGACTGGACGCGCTCGGAGGAGCCGAAGGCATCTGGCGGATCGCGGGCGCGCGCGAGGCGGATCTCGGACGCGACATCCGCGAAGTCCTCGAGCTCGACGACACGATCCTCGATGTCGACGTGACGTCGAACCGCGGCGACGCCCTCTCGCATCTCGGGATCGCGCGCGAGGTGCAGTGGATCGCCGGCGCGGAGCTGACGCTTCCGACATTCGACCTCGAAGAGGGTGGCGACCCGGCGGAATCGCGCGCTAGCGTCGTGATCGAAGACGCCGAGGGATGTCCGCGGTACTTCGGCAGGCTGATCGAAGGGCTCGCGGTCGGCGTCAGTCCGGCCTGGCTCCAGACGCGACTCGTCTCCGTGGGTCAGCGACCGGTCAGCGATGTGGTCGACGTCTCGAACTTCGTCATGCTCGAGCTCGGTCAGCCGCTCCATCCGTTCGATTGGGAGCGGCTCGCCGGCGGGAGGATCGTCGTCCGTCGGGCGCGCGCGAACGAGCGCTTCGTCACGCTCGACGGTCGTGAACGCATCCTGGACGAGGAGATCACGATGATCTGCGACGGGGAGGGGCCGGTGGCGGTGGGCGGCGTGATGGGCGGCCTCGAATCGGAAGTGACCGGGAAGACGACGCGCGTGTTCCTCGAGAGCGCGCATTTCGACCCCGCGCGGATCGCGCGCGCGGTGCGGCGCTTGAACCTCCCGAGCGAAGCCTCGACGCGTTTCGCCCGGGGGGTCGATCCCGGGCTGCCCGAGACCGCGCTCGACCGCGCGGCGGCCCTGATCGCGGAGGTGTGCGGCGGGCGGGTGGCGCCAGGCCGGGTGGGCGACGATCGCGGGAGCCGCGTCGAACGGCCGCGGATCGATCTGAGGCTCGGGCGCTACGCGACGCTGATCGGCCGCCCGACGACGGCGCCGGACGCGCGGAAGGCGCTCGAAACGCTGGGTTTCGACGTCGGGAACGGCTCCGTCGAGACGCTCCGGGTCGGCGTGCCGACCTGGCGCTTCGACGTGACGCGCGAGGCCGATCTGATCGAGGAGGTCGCCAGGCTCGAAGGATACGCCTCCGTTCCGGCCACCCCGCTCCCGGCACCGCCGGTGGCCCCGGCGCTCGAGCCGCGCCAGCGCCGGATCACGCGGCTGTCGCGGGCGGCGAGGGCCTCGGGCTTCGACGAATGCCATACCCCCTCCTTCGTCGCCGAAGGCGTCCTGGGCCCGGGTTCCGCTATTGACAAGCTGGTTGAGATACGAAATCCTATCTCTAAATCGGATCGGTTCTTGAGGCCATTCGTCGTGACGAATCTCGCAAGGGCGGTCGGCCACAACCTCAAGCGCGGCGCCGCCCGCGCGAAGCTCTTCGAGATCGGTCATGGATTCGAATCCCGGGACGGGGTCGTCATCGAGCGCGAATGCCTGGGCCTCGCCGCGGCCGGCGCCCGTTTTCCGCTCGACTGGTCGCAGCCGGATCCGCCGGACTACGACTTCTTCGATCTGAAAGGGGATCTCGAGGACGTGCTCGCGTCGACTGCCGGGATCGAGCCGCGCTTCATCGAGGGCTCGCGGCACTGGCTCCATCCGGGAAGGCAGGCCGCGATCGTGGGGACGGACGGTGACGTCCTCGGATTCTGCGGCGAGGTGCATCCGGACGTCGCCGCGTCCTGGGGCGTGGAGCGCCGGTTGTTCGTGGCTGAGATCGAGATCGCCGCGTTGCCCGATCCGGGAGGCGAGGCGCGGGTGTCGGCGTGGAGCCGCGAGCCGGCGGTGGAACGCGACCTCGCCCTGGTCGTGCCCGCGGGCGATCGCGCCGAAGACATCCTGTCGGTCGTCATGAAGTCGGGCCTCGAGCATCTCGCCCGCGCGCGAATCTTCGATCGCTACTCGGGGCCGCAGCTCCCGGACGGACACTACAGCCTGGGTCTCCGGCTCACCTTCGCGGCGGAGCGAACGCTGACGGACGAGGAGGTGGAAAGCGAGATGAAACGACTGCTGGACCTTCTTCGCGAGGAGCGGGGATATGAAATCCGGTGAGACCCGACGGCCCCGCGGCCGCGTGGGAGACTTCGACCATGTCCAGAGATCGCTCGACGGGATCCTGCCGCCGGACGAGCCCGCGGCCCCGAAGGAGAAGCCGGCACGAAAGCGCGTCGCAGCGCGGGGAGAGGCTGGAATGGAAACGCTCCGGAGTTCGCTGGACACACTGGAGGAAAACATTACCTTGCTCCTCGCCCGGCACGAGGGGCTCGTCGCGGCTCACGCCGCTTCGGAGGAACGCAGCCGCGCGGGTCGCGCTCTGGATCCGATCGAGCTCAAGGATCGCCTGCGGACGCTCGAGGCGGACCATGAGCGGCTCGAGCGCCACGCCGCGCTCCTCGAAGAGCGGATCCGCGGACTCTTGTCCAGGGTGCGCTACGTGATCGAGTCCTGAGATGAGCGAGGCGACTCCCGGGACCACGCGCGTGACGATCCTCGACGAGCCGTTCGCGATCCGGTCGGAGGCGGACGCCGAGTACACGCGCCGGGTGGCGGGGCACGTGGATCGCTCGCTGCGCGAGTTCCGGGACAAGGCGCCCTCGATGGAGCCGTTCCAGGCCGCGGTCCTGGGCGCGATGGAGATCACCGACGAGCTCTTCCGGCTGCGCGAGCGGCTGGCGACCCTCGAGGGCGAGGTCGCCGCGCGGATCGCGGAGCTCGCGGCGGCGATCGGAGAGACGCTGAAGCGAACCGAGGGCTCGAGCGCAGCGACGAAAGGCAAGGGGACGGCGGCGCGTTGAAGACCCCGTCCGGAGCGCCAGGAAGATCAATTTTTTGAGCCAACACGTCCCGATAGGGATCCTCGCTTCGCCCGTCGATCGCAGGCCTCTTCGGAGGAAGTGAGACGCGGGCGGGGAGGTTACCCACTGTTTCACGAGGGCGTCAAAAAATCCTTTCTGGTCGCACCGGCGGGGTCTTCCGCTGCGCCGCCCGCCCGCGCGCTTCCAACCACCGCTTGAATCGCAGCCACACCATCCTCCGCGCGGATGCGCTCCTCGCATCGGCGATCGTCGTGCTCGCCACGGCCTGCCGCGGTCCCGCGGCCGCGTTCGAGGTCCGTCCGGACAGCCTTTCCTTCGACCCGCTCGCGATCGGCGCGGTGAGCGATGCGCGCGTGGTCGAGTGGTCGAACGCGGGAGCGGACAGCGCGCAGGCCGTCGAGCTGCTGGTCTCCGGACCCGGCGCCGCGGACTTCGTGGTGGCGGAGGACCTCTGCGGCGGCTCCGCGCTCGCTCCCGGGGACTCGTGCACGGTGGCGGTTCTCTTCGGGCCGCGGGGTGCCGGCGCGCGCGCGGCCACGCTCTCCCTCGTGACCCGACCGGAGAACGCGGCGGGTGTGCACCTCCGGGGGGAGGGTCTCGGCGAAGCGGTGACGGCCGACGACGGGGGCCTCGTCCAGGCGGTCCCGGAGACGCTGGACTTCGGCGCCCAGCCGGTCGGAATGGCCGCGGGTCCGCTGGGGGTGAGACTCGTCAATCAACGCGCGGGTCCGGTGCAGTTCGCGGCCCGCCTCCATGGAGGGCAGGCGTCGGAGTACACGATCGCGCTCGATCGCTGCTCGAACGAGATCCTGAACGCCGGACGCGCCTGCGCCATCCAGGTGATGTTCGAGCCGACGGGGGAGGGGCTGCGCGCCAGCGAGCTCGTGCTGCGCGACCTCAACGGCTCGGGGACGCAGAGCGTGCCGCTCATGGGCTCGGGCGTCCTCGACGCGGCCGACGGCGAGGTCGGGACCGCGGCACCACCCGTCCCGCTCGCGCTCTCGGTGACCCCGCCGTCGGTGGAGTTCGGCGTTCTGGACCCCGGGTCCACGAGCCCCGTCCGGACCGTGAGGATCAAGAACGAAGGAGCGTCGAACGTCGTCTTCACGGCGCTCGAGATCAGCGGGAGCGATCCCGGCTCCTTCCGCATCGCGCGGAACGATTGCGGGACGCGCGCGCTCATTCCCACCCGCACCTGTTCGATCGGCGTCGTGTTCGAGCCGTCGGCTCCCGGCGCGCGGAGCGCCCGGATCGAGGCCCGGGCCACGACGGGCCGCGAGCCCGCCCTCGTGATCCTCGGCGGAACGGGCGCCGGTCGATGACGGGGTCGCCGGGCCGCCCCGCGGCGATTCGCGCATGAGGATCCTGTTCGTGGCCGACGTCTTCGGTCGACCCGGACGGCGAGCGTTGGAATGGGGACTCGCCCGGGAGGCGGCGCCGGGACTCCTCGTCGTCAATGGAGAGAACGCGGCCGGCGGCTTCGGGATCACGCCCGAAATCGCGCGCGAGTTCTTCGCTCTCGGCGCCGGCGTGATCACGACCGGGAATCACGTCTGGGACAAGCGCGAGATCTACGAGTTTCTCGACGCCGAGCCGCGGCTCCTCCGTCCGGACAATTATCCGCGCGGCAACCCCGGCCGCGGCGTCTGGACCGGCGATGCGGGTGGAGTGCCGTGCGCGGTCCTCAACCTCCAGGGACGGGTCTTCATGAAGGAGATCGATTGTCCTTTCCGGCGGCTCGACGGCCTGCTGGAGGAGCCGGCGGTGGGCGGGGCCCGGATCGTGATCGTGGACTTCCATGCGGAGGCGACAGCGGAGAAGGTCGCGATGGGACGCTACGCCGACGGGCGCGTGACGGCCGTGATCGGAACCCACACGCATGTCCCTTCGGCCGATTTCCGGGTGCTGCCGGGGGGGACCGCCTACGTGACGGACGCGGGGATGACAGGTCCCCACGGAGGGGTCATCGGCGTAGAAGCGCCGGCCGCCGTCGAGCGCTTCTTGCGGCAGACTCCCAACCGGTTCACGGTCGCGACCGACGACGTCCGCTTCCAGGCGATCGCGATCGACGCGGACGAGAGCACCGGACGCGCACGATCGATCGAAAGGATCGATGAGCCCGTCCGCTGACGCGCGCCCGCGCGCCTACCTGGCGGGCGCGATGGAGCGCGCTCCGGATCGGGGGCGGGCCTGGCGCGAGCGCCTGCTGCCCGTGCTGGAAGAGCTCGGCCACGATTGGTTCAATCCGTGCGAGGAGGAGATCCTTGTCGCGAGCGAGGAGGAGCGGGCCCGGTTCCGGGAGTGGAAGGCTACGGGGCATGACGGGTTCATGCCGCTCATGCGACGCATCATCGAGCACGATCTCGCCGCGCTCCAGGACGCCGACTACGTGGTCTGCTACTGGGACGAAAACGCGCAGAGATCGGGCGGGACTCCCGCCGAGGTCACGCTCGGGCACGTGTGGGGCAAGCCCGTCTACCTCGTACGCGCGATCGATCGATCGGAAGTCTCGGCGTGGGTTCAGGGCTGCGCGTCACGGGCGTTCGATTCGCTGGATGATCTCTTCGTGTACCTGAGGCAGGAGTACGGATCCCGATGACCTTCGTGCGCGGTCCTGTCGGATGGGTCGAGGTGATCTGCGGGCCGATGTTCAGCGGAAAATCCGAGGAGCTGATCCGGCGGCTCCGCCGCGCGCAGATCGCGCGCCAGCGGGTCCAGGTGTTCAAGCCCGTGACCGACGACCGTTACGCCGACGACGAGATCGTGAGCCACTCCGCGCACCGGATTCCGGCGAGCAACGTCCGGACGGCGAGAGAGATCTTCGAGGGCGTCGATCCTCGGACCCAGGTCGTGGGGATCGACGAGGCGCACTTCTACGACGACGAGATCGCGGCGGTCGTCGAGCGGTTGGCGAACGTGGGAAAACGCGTGATCGTCGCGGGGCTCGATCTCGACTTTCGCGGAGAGCCGTTCGAGCACGTCACGCGGCTGCTGGCCCAGGCCGAGGAGATCACCAAGACGCTCGCGATCTGCATGCGCTGCGGGAATCCAGCCAGCCGGACCCAGCGTCTCGTCTCGAGCGAGGAGCGGATCGTGGTGGGTGGCGCGCGCGCGTACGAGGCGCGCTGCCGTCAGTGCTTCGAGCCGCGCCTGACGCAGGCCGAGCTCCCCCTCGAGCAGCACGCGCGCCCCAGGAAGGCCGGGCCTTGACGGCCGTCACGATCGACGGCCAGGCGATCGCGCGGCGCCTGCGCGACGGGATCGCGGCCGGGGTCGCGGGCCTCGTCGACGAAACGGGCGTCCGGCCGGGGCTCGCCGCCGTCCTCGTCGGTGACGATCCGGCGTCGGCGACATACGTGCGGATGAAAGCTCGGGCGTGCGACGACGCGGGATTCCACTCGCGCGTTCTGCGGCTGCCTGCCGACACCGGAGAGCGAGCCCTCCTCGGGGTCGTCGGCGACCTGAACGCGGACGCGGACATCCACGGGATCCTCGTCCAGCTCCCGCTACCGCAGCAGATCGATGCCGCCCGGGTCGTGCGCGCGGTCGATCCCGACAAGGACGTGGACGGCTTCCACCCCATCAACGTGGGCCGGGTCGCGCTCGGCGAGACGGCCGAGGGCTTCGTGCCGGCCACGCCCGCGGGCGTCCTTCGCCTCCTCGACGAGACCGGCATCGAGCTGGCGGGAGCCGAAGCGGTCGTCGTGGGACGCAGCGCGATCGTCGGCAAGCCGACCGCGCTGCTGCTTCTTCAGCGCCACGCGACCGTCACGATCTGCCACAGCGGGACCCGCGACCTCGCGGCCCACACGCGGCGGGCCGACGTGCTCGTGGCCGCCGTGGGGAAGCCGGGTCTCGTGACCAGGGAGATGGTGAAGCCCGGAGCGGCGGTCGTCGACGTGGGAACGAACCGGATTCCCGACGCGGAGGGGGGGCGCGGACGGCTGGTCGGCGACGTCGACTTCACGGGCGTCTCGCAGGTCGCCGGCTGGATCACGCCGGTGCCCGGGGGGGTCGGTCCGATGACGATCACGATGCTGCTCGAGAACACCTTGAGGGCCGCGCGGCGCGCGGCTGGCGTGGAGCGCGGCGCCCGGCCCGCGCCCCGGACATGAGCGCCTGGGGGGTGGATCCGGGGATCGACCCGTCGGCGGTCGTGCCGCCGGCGGTCATGACGGTCAGCGAGCTCGTCATGCGGGCCTCGGGCGCGCTCGAGGCGGAATTCGGGACCGTGGCGGTAGAAGGAGAGATCTCGTCGTTCAACTGGGTGCAGCGGTCGGGGCACATGTACTGGACGCTCAAGGACGCGGCGAGCCAGGTCGAATGCGCGATGTTCCGGAGCGACAACGTGCGGCTCCGCTTCCGCGTCGTGGACGGCGAGCGCGTCGTCGTGATCGGCCGCCCGACGATCTACCGCGTGCGCGGACGCTTCCAGATCGTCGTCACGGACGTGCTCCCGCAGGGGCGCGGGGCGCTCTGGCTGCGCTTCGAGGAGCTCAAGCGAAAGCTCGGCGCCGAAGGGTTGTTCGCCGAGGAGCGCAAGCGCGCTCTTCCGTACTGGCCCCGCGCCGTGGCCGTCGTCACGTCGTCGGAGGGCGCCGCGCTCCGGGACATCTGCACGGTGATCGCGCGCAGGTCCCCGTCGACGCGCGTGCTCCTCAAGGCCGTGCCCGTTCAGGGCCGCGAAGCGGCGCCCGCGATCGCCCGCGCCGTGCGCTGGTTCGCGCGGCATCGCGTGGCCGAGGTCCTGGTCGTGGGTCGCGGCGGCGGATCTCTCGAAGACCTGTGGGCGTTCAACGAGGAAGTCGTGGTGCGGGCGATCGTCGAGAGCCCGATCCCGGTCGTGAGCGCCGTGGGACACGAGACCGACACCACGCTGGCCGATCTCGCCGCCGACCTCAGGGCGCCGACACCGTCGGCCGCAGCGGAGCGCATCGTGCCGGAGACGCGCGCGATCGCGCGCACGCTCGTGGGCTGCTTCCGTCGCCTGTCGCTCGCGGTCGAGCGCCAGCGGCTCCGGCGGGTCGACGAAGCCCTCGCGCCGATCCGGCGCTACGGCTTCCGGCGGGTCCGCGACCGGCAGCGGGAGGCGCGGCAACGGTGGGGCGAGGGCGTGGATGCGCTGACGCCCTCGCTTCGGGGTCGCGCCGACGCCGCCCGGCTGCGGTTCGGCGCGGCGCGCGAGTCGCTCCCCGACGGGGTCGCGGGCCGGCGCGCCGACGCCGATCGTCGGCTCGGCGTCGCGCGCGCCCTTCCGCGCGAGCTCACGCGGAGGGCCGAGCGCGTCCGGACCCGCTACGCGCACGCGGTCGACCGGCTCCAGGCGGCGAGCCCGCTCGCGATCCTGGAGCGCGGCTACGCGATCGTGACGGGCCCCGACGGCGCCGTGATCCGCGAAGCGGCGGTCGTGAACGCCGGCGATCCCGTGCGGGTCCGGCTCGCGCGCGGCGCGCTCGGCGCCCAGGTTACGGACATCGAGACCGGATCCCAGGAGGCGTGATGAGCCAGATACCGATCGACGAGGGCGCGGTCGAGGACGGCGCCCCGAAGGGCGCGAGGCCGGGACGAAGAGTCTCGACCGGGGGCGAAAGCGAGCAGCCGCAGGGCGCTCCGGTCGAGGAGCAGCTCCGACGCCTCGAGGCGATCGTCCAGAAGCTCGAGAGCGAGGCGGTCTCGCTCGACGATTCGATCGCGCTCTTCGAGGAGGGGGTCGAGCTCGCCGTCGCGGTGCGGAAGCGGCTCGAGGCCTCCGAGGGGCGGATCAAGCAGATCGTCGAGAAGAGCGAGGGCCTCTTCTCGCTCGAGGACTTCGACCTCGAGTGATCCCACCGACGGCGCCGCGGGAGGCGTCCCCGTGACGCGGGCGACCGCGCGCGAGGCGTTTGCTGCAGAGGAGCTCCCGAAGATCGAGGCCGCGCTCGAGCGCGCGGTCGGCCGCCTCGGTGAGCCGCTGGGCGGCGCCGCCCTCTACGCGCTCCGCGCCGGCGGGAAGCGCGTGCGGCCGCTCCTCACCGCGGCGGCGTTCCGCGCCGCGGGCGGAAACGGCGAAGCCGTCTATCCGATCGCCGCGGCGGTCGAGCTCGTCCACACGTACTCTCTCCTCCACGACGACCTGCCCTGCATGGACGACGATCCGCTCCGTCGCGGGCTCCCGACGACCCATCGCGTGTACGGCGAGCCCGTGGCCCTGGCCGCCGGGGCGGCGCTCCAGCACCTGGCCTTCCTGTCGCTCTCGGACGCCGCCGCGATCGACCCTGCGATGGTGGACCGTCTGCCGGCCCTGGTCCGCCGGCTGGCGACGGCCGCGGGCGCGGAAGGGATGGTCGGGGGGCAGTTCCTCGACCTCCTCGCGGAGGGGAGGGCGCCCGACGCTGCGGGCCTCGAGGCGATCCACCGCGCCAAGACCGCCGCGCTCCTGTCGGCGGCCTGCGCGCTCGGCGGCCAGGCCGCCGGAGCCGAGCCCGAGGTCGTCGACGCGCTCGCCGCTTACGGGGTGCATCTGGGGCTCGCGTTCCAGATCGTCGACGACCTGCTGGACGTGACGGGCGACCCCGGTCGGACGGGGAAGGCATCCGGCGCCGACGCGGCGCGCGCCAAGGCGACCTACCCCGCCGTTCACGGCGTCAGGGGCGCGCGGGAGGAGGCCCGAAGGGCCGCCGGGATCGCCAGCGAAGCGCTCGCACCGCTCGCCGGACGGCCCGGCGCCGACGTGCTCATCGAGACCCTCGACTTCGTCGTCGAGCGGATCCATTGAGCCGACTTTTGCCACCGCGCGCGACCGCGCGTTAGTTTCCCCCGCAATGACCAGAGGCAGAATCCTCGATCGGATCCGGAGCCCCGACGATCTGAAGGGCCTCTCGCGGGAAGCGCTCCATCAGCTCGCGGGGGAGGTGCGTCAGCGCGTGCTCGAGATCGTCGCAAGGCGCGGCGGACACCTGGGCGCACCGCTCGGGGTCGTCGAGCTGACCGTCGCCCTCCATCACGTCTACGACGCTCCACGCGACAAGATCATCTGGGACGTCGGGCACCAGTGCTACCCGCACAAGATCCTGACCGGGCGGAATCCCGAGATGGACGACCTGCGGCAGCACGAGGGTCCGTCGGGCTTCTGCCGGATCGTCGAGAGCGAGTACGACGTCTTCGGCGCCGGCCACGCCTCGACCTCGATCTCGGCGGCGCTGGGGATCGCGACCGCGCGCGACCTCGCGGGCGAGGACTTCAAGGTGGTGAGCGTGACCGGGGACGGCGCGATGACGGCCGGACTCGCGTATGAGGGGTTGAACAACGCGGGGGCCGCGAAGAGCGACCTTCTGGTCATCCTGAACGACAACCAGATGTCGATCGCGCCCAACCTCGGCGCCATGCACAATTACCTCACGGGTATGCTGACGAACCCGCTCTACAACCGGATCAAGAGCCAGATCTGGGACCTGACCGGGCACATCCCGAGAGTCGCCGACGACGTGCGGGCCTTCGCGGCGCGGATGGAGGAGGGGCTCAAGGGGCTCGTGACGCCGGGCGTCCTGTTCGAGGAGCTCGGCTTCCGCTACTTCGGTCCGATCGACGGCCACGACCTCGACGAGCTGATCGACACGCTGGTGAAGATCGAGCAGCTCCCTGGACCGCGACTCCTGCACATCCTGACCGTCAAGGGGAAGGGATACCCCTTCGCCGAGGCGGATCAGTGGAAATACCACGGGGTCGGGAAGATCAACCTCGAGTCCGGAAAGGTGGAGGGACCTCCGGCGCCGCCCAAGTGGACGAAGGTCTTCGGCAACGCCCTGGTCGAGATCGGCCGGAAGAACGAAAGGGTGTGCGCGATCACCGCCGCCATGCCGGACGGCGCGGGCGTCCAGGCTTTCCTCGAGACGTTTCCCGAGCGCGGCTTCGACGTGGGGATCGCCGAGCAGCATGCGGTGACGTTCGCGGCGGGTCTGGCGCGTCAGGGGTTCATCCCCGTCTGCGCGATCTACTCGACGTTCCTCCAGCGCGGGTACGACGGCGTCGTTCACGACATCTGCATCCAGGACCTGCCGGTCGTATTCGTCCTCGACCGCGCCGGACTGGTCGGGGAGGACGGCCCGACCCACATGGGCGCCTACGACGTCGCCTACCTCTCGGCGCTGCCGAACATGATCGTCTCGGCCCCCATGGACGAGCACGAGCTCCAGGATCTCGTCCATACGGCGGTCTCGCAGCGCGAGCACCCGTTCGCGATCCGATATCCGCGCGCGTCGATCTCGGACGGCGTCGACCTCGCGCGCAAGGACTTCTCGTTCCTTCCGGTCGGCAAGTGGGAGACCCTTCGGGAGGGTTCCGACGTCTGCATCCTCGCGGTGGGGACGATGGTCAAGCCGGCGCTCGCGGCCGCGGAGGAGATGGCCTCGGCGGGCGTCGAGGCGCACGTCGTCAACTGCCGGTACATCAAGCCCATGGACGTCGACCTCCTGGTCGAGCTGGGACGCCGGTTCGGCCGGATCCTGACCGTCGAGGAGAGCGCGCTGTGGAGCGGCTTCGGCGCGAACGTCGGGCGGATCCTCGACGATCACGGCGTGCACGTCGAGATGCGTTCGCTCGGCATGCCGGATCGCGTGATCGATCACGCCGCGCGGAAGATCCAGCTCGAGGAGTGCGGTCTCACGCCCGCCGCCATCCGCGACGCTGCCCAGGTCCTCGTGGACGCCCCCGTCCGCCGATAGGATCCTCCCTCGTGGCCTCCCGCGCGGCCATCGTCGCAAACCCGCGGCGGGAGGGAGTCCGCGAAATCCTCCCGCAGCTCCTGACGTATCTCTCGGGGAAGGGCTGGCGCGCCTCGCTCGATCCCGCTCTCCTCGAAGCCACGGGAATCGCCGCCGATCCGCTCGACTGGAAGGCGGTCGACGCCGAGCTCGTGATCACGCTGGGAGGCGACGGCACTCTCCTGCGGGCCGCGCGCTCGGTCGGAGAGCGAGAGATCCCGATCTTCGGCATCAATCTTGGCGGGCTGGGGTTCCTGACCGCGACGTCGGCGGCGGGAGCGTGGAGCCTGCTCGATGCCGTGCTCGCCGGAAGCGTGCCGAGCGAGCGGCGCATGACGCTCACGGCCGAGATCGTGCGGGACGGTCGACCGGTCGCCCGCGGCCACGCGCTCAACGAAGCCGTCATCCACAAGGGCGGATCCCGGCGCGTGATCGAGCTGAGGCTTTCGATCGGACGCGATCCGATCGGGGCCTATCTCGCCGATGGCCTCATCCTCTCGACGCCGACGGGCGCCACCGGCTATAACCTCTCCGCCGACGGTCCGCTCGTGGTCCCGCACCTCGACCTCCTGGTCGCGACTCCGATCTGCGCCCACACGCTCGCGATCCGCCCGATCGTCCTGCCGGCGGCGGGTCATCCGGTCGAAGCCGTGCTCGCGTCCGGGCAGGGAGCGTTCCTCGTTCTCGACGGCCAGGTCGAGGAGCGACTTCACGTCGGCGATCGCGTCCGTGTCCGCCGCGGCGACCACGCGGTCGTGCTCGCGGGCCTCGACACGGCGAGCTACTTCGAGCGGCTGCGCGAGAAGCTCATGTGGGGCGGCCGCGCGACATCGGGCTCCTGAGCCGGGGGGACGACGGTGCTCAGACGGTTGCACATCAGTGAATACGCCCTGATCGACGAGGTCGAGGTCGAGCTCGGGGCGGGCCTCAACGTGCTGACCGGCGAGACCGGGGCGGGGAAGTCGATCATCGTGGACTCGCTGACGCTCCTCATCGGCTCGCGCGCGTCCGGCGGATCGATCCGGACGGGCGCCGAACGGGCCGTCGTCGAGGGGCTGTTCGAGATCGACGGCGAGGAAACGGTCGTCCGGCGGGAGATCCACCGCGACCGGACGAACCGCTCGTATCTGGACGGAGGCGTGGCCACCGCCCGCATGATCCAGGAGCGGACCGAGCGCTGGGTCGATCTTCACGGGCAGCACGAGGACCATCTCCTCGTGCGGCCGGCCGCCCAGCGCGCGCTACTCGACGCGTTCGCGGGGGCCTCGGACCTGGCGGACCACGTCGCACGGCTCGCCGAGCGACTCGGCGCGCTGGAGCGCGAGGCGGTCGAGCTCGGGCGCGCCGAGGCCGAGCGGCTGTCCCGCAGCGAGTACCTCAGGTCCCAGCTCGCCGAGATCGAGAGGGCGGCGCCGCGCGCGGGGGAGGACGAGGAGCTGGACGCCGACGCCCGGCTTCTCGCTCACGGGGAGGAGCGGGCGCGGCTCGCCGCGGAAACGCACGAGGCGCTGGACGGCGCGGACCGGTCGCTGACCTCGGTCATCGCCGCGCTCGAGCGGCGACTCGCGCGACTGGCCGAGCTCGACGCGGCGACGGAAGCGCTCGCCGAGCGGCTGACCGCGAGCCGCTACGAGCTCGGCGACATCGCGGGCGAGCTCCTGCGCTACGCGGACTCGGTGGAGCACGACCCCGCGCGGCTGGCCGCGACCGAGGAGCGGAGAGAGCTCCTGTTCCGGTTGAAGCGCAAGCACGGCGCGGTCTCGGGCGAGGATCTCCTGGCGCGCGGGCAGGCGATGGCGGGCGAGCTCGCGACCCTCGACCGGTCGGCCGCCCGCGTAGGGGAGATCGAGGGGGACCGCGCAGCGCTCCGGAGCGAGCTGACGCGAGTCGCGGGAGAGCTCGCGGACGCGCGTGAGGCGGGCGCGGACCGGCTCGAGGCCGCGGTCCGCGAGCGGTTGTCGGCCCTCGGCATGGGCGAGGGCCGTCTCGTCGTCGAGCTCGCCCGCCGCGCGGACCCCGCGGGCATCGAATGGACCGGAGAGCGGTGGGCCTGGTCGCGCGCGGGGATCGAGGAGGTCTCGTTCCTGATCGCGCCCAACCCGGGCGAGGCCGCCCGTCCGCTCGCGCAGATCGCCTCGGGCGGCGAGCTCTCGCGCACGCTGCTCGCGATCAAGTCCGTGCTCGCCGAGGTCGATCGCGTCCCGACTCTCGTCTTCGACGAGATCGACGCCGGCATCGGCGGCGTCGTCGCGCACCACGTCGCGCGCCAGCTCAAGGCCGTGGCGGAGCACCACCAGGTCGTGGTCGTGACTCATCTGGCGCAGATCGCGGCGGCCGCCGACCGGCACCTGCTGGTCGAGAAATCGTCGGCGGGAGGACGGACGGTGACCAGCGTGCGGGAGGTGAGCGGGGACGACCGGGTGCGCGAAGTGAGTCGCCTGCTGGGCGGCGACCCGGAACGCGACGTGTCGCGCCATCATGCCGAGGAGCTCCTCGCGGGGCGCTCGTGACCGAACGACCGGCCGCCGCGGGACCCGAGCGGGTCGAGCACGGGTTGCGGTTCATGACGCTCCCGAACGCGCTCTCGATCCTGCGCATGGCGTTCCTGCCGCCCGCGCTGTGGCTGCTCGAGCGGCGCGACCCCGGCAGCGACCGGGGGGCGATCGCGCTCCTGCTCGTGGCGGGTCTCACCGACCTTCTCGACGGCTGGCTCGCCCGCCGGCGTGGCGCGGTGAGTCCGTCGGGGAAGGTGGTCGATCCGCTCGCCGACAAGGTCGTGATCGGAGGGCTGGCGATCTATCTGACGCTGGCACGGAGCTTCCCCCTGTGGCTGCTCCTCGCCGTGGTCCTGCGGGACGTCGCCCTGATGGCCGGGGCGTGGCTCTTCTTCCGGCGGGAGCGGCTCGTCTTTGCGGCGAATTGGACCGGCAAGTGGACGACGTTCTTCCTCGGCGTTCTGATCCTCGTCCACATCGTGGAGTGGAAGTCCGCATATCCGCCGATCACGGTTCTCGCGACGGCGGCGCTCGCTGCTTCCTACGTCTCGTACGGGGGCCGGGCCTGGAGATTCAGGCGCGAGCTGCTGGATGACGAAGCGGGCCCGGAGGCCTGATCGGGTGGCGCCGCTCGCCGGTTCGGGTCAGACTTGAGCCTCCTATGATCGCCGACAGAGCTCCCTCCGAGCCCGACGAAGAGTCCACCCGGGAGATCCAGCCGGAGGCGTCGCCGGCGATCGACCTCTCGTCGATCCCGGAGAAGCTCCCGCTGCTTCCGATCGAGGACTCCGTCCTCTATCCGTTCACGATCGTGCCGCTCGCCTTCGACGATCCCCCGCTGATCGCGGCCGTGGACGCGGCGATGCGCGCGGAACGAATGGTGGGGGTCGTGGTCCGACGCTCGGAAAAGAAGGCCGGCGGCGAGGAGGTCGCGCGCGAGGACCTGCACGATGTCGGCACCGTGGCCGTGATCCATCGGCTGGTCAAACATCCCGACGCCGGGATGCGGCTCCTCGTTCAGGGACTGAGTCGCTTCCGGATCGTGGAGCTGAAGCGCACGACCCCGTATCTCGAGGCCTCGGTGCTCGTGCTGCCGGAAGTCGGAGCGGAACGGAGCGAGCGTCAGGAAGCGCTCCTTCGCGAGGGGTACGACCTGGCCGATCAGGTGATCCAGGCGAGTCCCTATCTGCCCGACGAGCTGCACCGCGCCGTCCGTCAGCTCGACGATCCGGTCAAGTTCTCCTACATGGTCGCCTCGATGCTCCAGCTCGGGCACGACGACCGTCAGCGGATCCTCGAGACCGACGATACCGAGGAGAAGCTGACGATCGTCATCGAGGGTCTGCGGCGCGAGCTGACCGTCCTCGCCATCGGCGGCGAGATCAAGAGTCAGGTCGACGAGGAGATGCAGAAGAAGCAGCGCGAGTACTACCTGCGTGAGCAGCTCAAGGCGATCCGGGCCGAGCTGGGGGAGGGCGGCGACGAAGCGGCGGAGATCGTGCGCCTGCGCGAGCGCCTGGAGGAGGCCGATGTCCCCGACTACGTGCTCAAGGCGGCGGAAGAGCAGCTCGAGCGGCTCTCGAACATCCCGTCTGCGAGCCCCGAGTACGGCGTGATCCTCAGCTATCTGGACTGGCTCGTCGACGTCCCGTGGTCGAAGTCGACCGAAGACCACCTCGAGCTGGAAGAGGCGCGGAAGATCCTCGATGAGGATCACTACGATTTAGCTGAAGTGAAAGATCGTATCCTTGAATATCTTGCGGTTCGTAAGCTCAAGTCTGACATGAAAGGTCCGATCCTGTGCTTCGTGGGGCCCCCGGGTGTGGGCAAGACCTCGCTCGGACGCTCGATCGCGCGGGCGATGGGGCGCGAGTTCGTGCGCATGTCTCTCGGCGGGATGCGCGACGAGGCGGAGATCCGGGGCCATCGCCGGACGTATATCGGAGCGATGCCCGGGCGGATCGTGCAGTCGCTCAAGCTCGCGGGCACGAACAATCCCGTCTTCATGCTGGATGAGATCGACAAGATCGGCGCCGACTTCCGCGGGGATCCATCGAGCGCGCTCCTCGAGGTGCTGGACCCCGAACAGAACGACTCGTTCCGGGACCACTATCTGGACCTGCCGCTGGATCTCTCGAGCGTGCTGTTCATCGCCACGGCGAACGTCCTCGACACGATCCAGCCGGCGCTCCAGGACCGCATGGAGATCATCCGGCTCCCAGGGTACACGGATCGCGAGAAGCTCCACATCGCACGGCAGTTCCTGGTTCCGAAGCAGCTCGAGGAGAACGGCCTGTCGGCGAAGCAAGTGGAGATCGACGACGAGGCCATCGAGGCCGTCATCGCCGATTACACGCGCGAGGCCGGCGTGCGAAGCCTGGAGCGCGAGATCGGAAAGATCTTCCGGAAGGTCGCCACCGGCGTCGCGGCGGGAGAGGTGAAGAAGGTCAGGGTGAAGAAGGAGGATGTCGGGGAGTATCTCGGGCCGCGCAAGACCTACTACGAAGTCGCGAGTCGGGTCGCTCAGCCAGGTGTGGCGACGGGCCTCGCATGGACGTCGAGCGGTGGCGACATCCTGTTCGTCGAAGCGACACACATGCCGGGGAGCAAGGGTTTCACTCTGACCGGGAAGCTGGGCGACGTCATGCAGGAGTCCGCGCGCGCCGCGCTCGGGTACATCCGATCGCACGCGGCGGAGCTGGGGATCGACGAGGATTTCTTCTCCAAGAGCGACGTCCACCTCCACGTTCCCGCGGGGGCGGTGCCCAAGGACGGGCCATCCGCGGGCGTGACGATGGCGACCGCGCTGGCCTCGTCGCTGACCGATCGGAAGGTGCGGCCCGACGTCGCGATGACGGGCGAGATCACGCTCACCGGCCAGGTGCTGCCCGTCGGCGGGATCAAGGAGAAGCTGGTCGCCGCGCGCCGGTCCCAGATCAAGACCGTGATCCTCCCCGCGCGGAATCGCGAGAACGTCGAGGATGTCGAGCCGACCCTGGTCGAGGGACTCGATTTCGTGTATGCGGAGACGATCGACGACGTGCTGGCGGCGGCGCTCGAGAAGTCCGATGAGAAGATCCCCGAGCGGCGGGTCGAGAGCGAGAAGGCGGCGCCCGCCGTCCGGTGAGGACGGGGGGAAGGGCGTCTCGCCCCGGAGCGTGGTGCCGGGGGCGGGATTCGAACCCGCACGGGCTCTCGCCCACAGGATTTTAAGTCCCGCGCGGCTACCAGTTTCGCCACCCCGGCGGGAACCCAAGCTAGCACGGTGCGACCGATTCGCCTGCCCTCGATGAACCGCGGGCCTGTCGTGAGGAACCTGTGGCTGGTCGCGGCCGTGGCGGCCGTGGTCGCCGGCCCGGTTGCGTGGTTGGTGTGGAGGCGCCCGCCGGCGTACGAGGCGCAAGCCCTGCTGCGCGTGGTCGATTCCGCCGGCCCGCGGGTCGCGGCGACGGATACGATGGTCCTGGGGCGGGCCCTCGATCGCCTGGAACCGGAGGTCCTTGCCCCCGCTCCGGCGTCACGCGGGGAGGCGCTCGCCGCCCTCGGCCGCAACCTCGCGTCGTCGTTCGATCCGGCCACCGGAGTCGTCGAGATCGTCTTCACCTCGAGGGATCGCCGGACCGCACCGCTCGTCGTCAACGCGATCGCCGAAGCGTACCGGGACCGCAACGCGGACGCCTCGCGCCAGGCGCTCGAACGCCACCGGGCTTCGATCGGCCGCGAGCTCGAGGAGACCGATTCCCTGCTCCTGGTCGCGGAGACCGAGCTCGCCGGGCTGCGGGAGATCGGCGAGCAGGCGCAGATCCAGACGGAGCTCGAGTCCCGGCTGGGAGAATACGAGAGCGCGCTCGACCGTCTCCTCGAGCTGCGGGGAGGGGGAGCCGCGAGTCTGCCCGCGCCCGGATCGGTGCCAGCCGTGGCCTCCGACCCGGTGGCCGGTCCGCTGTACCGCCGCCTGGTGGGGTATCGTGCGGAGCGTCAGCGGCTGCTGACCGGGCCCGGCGCCCGAGCGGCGGGGCATCCCGACGTGCAGCGCCTCAACACGCTGATCGCGTCCACGGAAGCGCGGCTCGTCCCGGCGATCGGCGCGCGCATCGGGGCGTTGCGAGGCCAGGTGGAGGTCCTGGGATCGACCGCGATTCCTTCCACCGTGGGGCGGGAGGCCGAGCTCGCCGAGCTCGTGGGCGGTCTCCAGCAGGCGGCCGCCGAGCTGCGGAGGCGGTACGGCGACCTTCAGCTGGAGGAAGTCTCGCGATCGGGTGCGATCGAAATCATCGAGTCGGCCACGCGCGCGCTCCCCGCGCGCTCGAACGCGTGGACGAAGATCGCGATCGCGATCCTGGCCGGACTCCTCCTGGGCAGTGGGGTGGCCATGGTGCGCGAGCGACTGACCGCCTCGAAGGCGGAGCGCGAGACCATCGCCCCGCCGGCCCTGGGACCCGAGGAGCTCGAGGAGATCGCGTCGGTGCCCACCCTCGCCGTCATCCCGGAGGTGAGACCCTCGCTGGTCGAGCCCGCGCCCGACGGCGACTACCGCCCGGGGCCGCTCCAGTCCGGCGGTCTCGAGGCGTATCGCACGCTGCGGGCCAACCTGACCGCGTCGCGCTGGGGACTCAGGACACTGGTCGTCACGAGCGCGCACCCGGGCGAAGGCAAGACGACGACCTCCACGAACCTGGCCGCAACCTACGCGCGCCAGGGCCAGAAAGTGGTTCTCGTCGAATGCGATCTGCGGCGACCTTCTCTCGGGCGCTACTTCGGGATCGCGCGGGAGATCGACCTGATGGACGTCCTGTTCGGGAATCGCGATTGGCGACAGGCCATCCAGATGACGAAGACTCCCGGACTCTATGTGATCCTCGGCGAGAAGTCGTTTCCGAAGGCGGGCGATTCGCTCGGCGGGCCCGAGATGCAGCTTCTCCTCGAGGAGCTCTCGAGCGAGTACGATCTCGTGATCCTCGACACGTCTCCACTCCTCGTAGCCGCCGACGCGACCGCCCTCGGACCCATCGTCGACGGCGTCCTGATCGTCGTCAGAGCCTCGCGCGCGGACCGCCGGACGCAGGAAGAGGTCGTGCGGAAGCTGACCGACGCGGGGGCGAGCATCGTCGGCACCGTGCTCAACGATCCCGAAGGCGTGGCCTCGTAGCGACGCGGTCCCGACGCGTCGCGCGTGCCGGTTCACTCCAGCCAGTCGAGATCCGCCGGGCGCACGTACTGGATGGGGAACGCGGGACCGCCGATCGCGGGCGAGCTCAGCAGGAGCCTGGTCGGAGCGTCATCGGAGGACGTGCCCGCGGGCAGGTACAGCGCGGTCCACTCGATCGGGTTGGTGACCGACGTCCCGGGGAGCGGCCCGGTCACGAACTCGAGCCTCGTTCCGTCCCATTCGCCATCGTCGAAGGAGATCCGGATCACGCTCCCCGCGCGGAAGAACTCGAATTCGCCGAGGAACTCGCCGCCCGCGGGAAGAAGCTCGGCGTCGTAGCGCGTGGCTCCGCTGTTCGTCCGGTGGATCGTCGCCCAGTCGCCCTCGATCAGCCGTGGGTTCGCTTCGAACCCTTCGCGCGACGGATCGGTGACCGCGTCGCCGCAGCCGGAGGCCGCGGTCGCCAGGGCGAGCAGGATCAGAACGCTCCGCGAATCTCGTCTCATGAGTGTGCGCCTCCTCAGATGGTGTGATCGAGGAAGAATCGGATGGCGATCTCCGAGGCGGAGATCTCGCGGCTCGTGAGTCCCACCGCGCCTCCGCCCGGAATCGGCGAGCCCGGCCATGTGTGGCCGCCGCCCTCGACCTCGTAGTACACGACCTCCACGCCCCCGTCGCACCCCGTGTACAGCTCCCGGCTGACGGTCGTGCCGTCGTCGTGAGCGTCCGGAAGGCCGGTCACGACGGGAACGACGTCGCACCCGTCGCGCTCGACCCATGTCCCCACCGACTCCGCGATCGACAGGAGGCGGACGTGGACGATGTCGTTGCCCGCCAGTCGTCCCTCGGGCGGAAAGAACGTGTCGTGCGTGCCGAGGAAGAACGCGATCGGGACCGGCCGATCGTCCCGGCACGCCGGAACGTGCTCGGGAGCGAGCAGCGTCGCGGCCACGCTGGCCGCGGCCGCGACCGTTCCCTGAGCCGCGCACGCCAGGTAGTGCACGAAGAGCGCCCCGTTGGAGATCCCGATCGCGTAGACGCGGCGCCGGTCCACGCCCACGTCCGCGTCGATCCGATCCACGAGATCGGAGACGAAGCCCAGGTCGTCGATCTCGTCGATCACGGCGTCCGATCCGCACTCGAGACACTCCGTGTTCCAGTCCCCGCGCGCGGCGGCCGGGTAGGCGACGACCGCGCCGAAGCGGTCGGCCACGGCGTCGAGGTCGCTGGTCGACCGCAGGTTCGCGGGGCTGCTCTGGGCGCCGTGGAACGCGAGCACGAGCGGCGGCTCCTGCCCCGCGGTCCAGCCGGCCGGGACGTGGAGCGCATACGAGCGCACGAGCCCCCCGTTGACGATCGTCCGCGAGTAGTCCCCGGGACCGGGGACGGGGTCGGGGGCCGGAGCGGTCGGGCCGCCGGAGCCGGCCTCGCAGGCGACCGTCGCGAGACTCCAGAGCGCGGCGGCGAGAACGAGCCTCATCGACTGGGAAACCACGCACGGGACGCGGGCGGTTTAGCCCGTCGTCGTCTTGTCGGCCTCGCGGAGCGCGACGTAGACTGAGACATGGCCCATGCTCACGCGCGGAGCGGTTCCGTCGATCGGGCCTCGGATCGGCGCCGCCTGTCGATCGTGCTCGCGCTGACGTGCGCGTACACGATCGCGGAGGCCGCGGGCGGGCTCTGGACGGGAAGCCTCGCGCTCCTCGCCGATGCGGGCCACATGCTGACCGACGCGGCCTGCCTTCTGCTCGCGCTGGGCGCGGTCTGGATGGCGGACCGGCCTCCCACCACCCGACACACGTGGGCGTTCGCGCGCGTGGAGATCCTCGCCGCGCTCCTCAACGGGCTCTTCCTGTGGGTCGTCGTCGGCTGGCTCGCATGGGAGGCCGCCGAGCGTTTCCGGGAACCGCGCGCCGTGCTCGCGGGGCCCATGCTCGGCATCGCGACGGGCGGCCTCGCGGTCAACGGGATCGCTTTGTACGTCCTGCGCGCCGGACACGAGAGGCGGACGGACCGCAGCCTGAACGTCCATGGCGCCCGCCTCCACGTCGCGGGCGACCTGCTCGGGTCCGTAGGCGCGGTCGCGGCGGCCCTCGTGATCGGGGCCACGGGCTGGGTCGCCGCGGACCTTGTTGCGAGCCTCGCGATCGGCGCGCTCATCCTCGTCTCCTCGTGGCGACTCGTCCGCGAAGCCGTTCACATCCTCCTCGAAGGGGCGCCGCGGCATCTCGACGTGCAGGAGATGATGCGTCGCCTCAGTCGAATCGAAGGCGTGGAGGACGTTCACGACCTCCACGTGTGGACGATCACATCCGGATACACGGCTCTGTCCATGCACGTCACGTGCGCGGACGGCGGCTCGCGCGAAATGCTGCTCGCGCGCGTGAACCGGATCCTGCGCGAAGACTTCCGGATCGCTCACACGACCATACAGGTCGAGCCGCGCATCCCAGCCGATCGCGACGAACCGATGACCCGACCCGTCCAGCGCATCGAATGATGGAGCCCGGGGAACAGCGCCGGCGGGCGCGGCGCGCGACCCTGACCGGCATCGCCGGGAATTGCCTGCTGTTCGCGGTCAAGGCCGCCGTCGGCGTCCTGAGCGGATCGATCGCCCTCCTGTCCGACGCGTCCAATTCTCTCGTCGACGTCGTGGCCTCGGTGGCGATCTGGTATTCCGTGCGGGTCGCGGGACGCGAGCCGGACGCCGACCATCCGTTCGGGCACCGTCGCGCCGAGACGATCGCGGCTCTCGGCGTGGCGATCTTCACGGCGATTCTCGGATTCGAGATCGCCCGCGCCGCGGTCGAGCGCCTGATCGAGGGGGTGCGGCCGATCGCGTTCGCCGGGTGGGCGCTGGCCGCGCTCGTCTTCTCCATGGCCGGGAACCTGGCGCTGGCGCGTTATCTGAGGCGGCGCGGCGAGGAGCTGGAGAGTCCCGCCATCCTCGCCAATGCGGTGGAGTGCGAGAACGACATCTGGACCTCGCTGGCCGCGCTCACCGGCGTCTCGGCCGCCGCGATCGGATACCCGGTCGTCGACCCGCTGGCGGGAATCGTCGTGGGCATCTGGATCGTCTGGGGCGGGTACCGGTTCGGTCGTCAGAACATCGATTACCTGATGGGGAAGAGCCCCGGCCAGGAGCTCGTGGACCGCATTCGCGCGACGGCGCTCGAGGTCAGCGGCGTGCGCGGCGTGCACGACATTCGCGCGCACTATGTGGGCCACCGCATTCACGTCGAGGTCCACATCGAGGTCGATCAGGAGCTTTCGACCCGGCAGTCCCACGACGTGGGAGGAAACGTCCGCGCGTGGATCGAACGGTTGCCGCACATCGAGCGGGCGTTCATCCACGTGGATCCCGTGCCCGGCTCGACGCGGGCCCTGGTGACGCTGGCGCGCATCGATCGCGCGGCGAGCGTGACGTATGCCGGCTTCGCCCGGCAGCACGCCGACCGGCCGGAGCTGGCGGCGCTCTGGCGGGCGCTGGCGACCGCGGCGCAGGCGCGCGCGGACCGGCTGGACGTCGTCCGGCGGCTGAAGGGCGCCGGGTGGCACTTCGCCGACGACGACATCGCCGCCGAGCCGCTCGCGCGCCGCTGGGAGCGGGCCCGGGCGGCGGCGGAGAGGGTCGACGGGGCGAGCCCGTCGGCCGGCGAGGCCCTGGACCTGGCGCTCGAGCTCGAGGGACGCGAAGCGCGACGGGATTTCGAGCGCGCGACGTCGCCGCGGGACGCCACGCTCAGGGCCTCGCTCGAGGCCTCGTCGCCGCCGCCCCCCGCGCCCGGGGCCCTGCTCGACCGGCTGACGGCCGCACGCCGGTCCCTCCCGGACGTCGGCGCCCTCGCCCGGCTCGATCGGCTGGCGGAGGAGCTCTCGGGAGAGACTTGACGCGGACGGGGGTGCGGTCGGATATTTTAGTCGAGACTAATTATGTCCGACGGCGACCCCCAGATCCCGGAAACCGGCCGCGGGTCCTCCGGATCCGACCGGCCACCCCCTGCGGGGGGCATCAGCCGGCGGGCCGTCCTGCGGGGAGGCGCGGCCCTCGGCGCCGCGGCCCTCGGCGGGGCGGCGCTCGGCCTGGCGGGTCAGGGCTCCCAGGCGCTCAAGCCGCGGGTCGAGGTCCCTCACATCCACGGCGCGGGGGGGAGCGGACCGGTCCGCGACATCCGGCCCGACGGGTTCGATCCGACCGCGTTCGCGACGCGCTTCGACGGCGGGATCGTCTCACGGCTACCCGACGGCCGGACCCTCCGGCAGTACCATTTCGTGGCCGTCGATCGCGAGATCGAGATCGCGCCGGGCATCTGGTTTCCCGCCTGGACGTACAACGGCGGGGTGCCCGGACCGACGATCCGCTGCTCGCAGGGCGACCGGATCCGCGTCCGGTTCCAGAACGCGGGCAGCCATCCGCACACGATCCACTTCCACGGCTTCCACCCCGCGGACATGGACGGCGTATTCGAAGTCGTGGACCCCGGGAAGACGTTCGTCTACGAGTTCGACGCCGAGCCGTACGGCCTGCACCTCTATCACTGTCACACGACGCCGCTCCGGCGCCACATCCACAAGGGACTGTACGGGACGTTCATCGTGGACCCTCCGGGGGGGCGTCCGCCGGCGCGCGAGTACGTGATGGTGATGAACGGGTTCGACACCGATTTCGACGGCGAGAACGAGTTCTACGCGGTGAACACGGTGGCCTTCCACTACATGCGTCACCCGCTGGAAGCGCGCGTCGGCGAAAAGGTGCGCCTCTACGTCGTCAATGCGCTCGAGTTCGATCTCATCAACTCGCTCCACATCCACGGGAACTTCTTCGACGTCTACCGCACCGGAACGCGGCTCGAGCCGAACGAGTTCACCGACACCGTCCTGTTCTGCCAGGGCGAGCGGCATATCCTCGAGCTCGAGTTCCGGTATCCCGGTCGGTTCATGTTCCACGCCCATCAGAGCGAGTTCGCCGAGCTCGGATGGATGGGATTCTTCGATGTCCGCCAGGGATAGGGCGGGGATTGCCGTCGGGCTGGTCGTGGCCGGCGTGCTCGTCGGCCTGCTCGCGTTCCTCCTGGCGCGCGGCGTGGGGCTCGAGCGGAGCGCGCCCCCGATCGAGGAGCTGACGTTCGAGCGGATCGAGCTGCCGGAGCCGGGACACGTTCGCCTGCACGTCGTCAACGGCGGCGTCGATCCGGTGACCGTCCATCAGGCGATCGTCGACGACGCGGTGTGGTCGTTCACGATCGAGCCGGGCCCCACGATCGGACGCCTGCGAAGCGCGACCGTGGACCTCCCGTATCCGTGGGTCGAGGGGGAGGCGCACCACATCAAGCTCGTCTCAAGGAACGGCGTCGCGTTCGAGACCGAGATCGCGGTCGCCACGGAGACTCCGCAGGCCACCCCCGGCTGGCTCGTGCGGCTCGCGCTGCTCGGGTTCTACGTGGGCGTTGTGCCGGTCGCGCTCGGCCTGGCGACCTATCCGCTACTGGCCCGTCTGGGTCGTCGGGGGATCGATTTCCTCCTCGCGCTGACCGTCGGACTGCTCGTCTTCCTCGTGATCGACACCATGACCGAGGCCCTGGAGCTCGCGGCGGAGGCCGCCGCGGGGTTCCACGCGCCCGTGCTCGTCTGGATCGTCGCGCTGAGCACGCTCGCGGGCTTGCTCGCGTTCACCGCGGGGCGCCGCCGGCGGGGAGCGCTGGGACCGCTCGCCGTGTCGTTCTTCATCGCCCTCGGGATCGGTCTGCACAACCTCGGGGAGGGTCTGGCGATCGGGTCGGCGCTGGCCACCGGGGCCATCGGCCTGGGCACCTTCCTCGTCGTCGGGTTCACGCTTCACAACATCACGGAGGGGATCGGGATCGCGGCGCCTCTGCTGAGAGCGGAGCCGCGGCTGCGTCACTTCGTGGGCTACGCGCTCCTGGCGGGCGGGCCCGCGATCCTCGGCTGCTGGATCGGCGGGGTCGTCTTCGATCCGCTGTGGGCGGCGGTGTTCCTCGCCATGGGGACGGGCGCGATCGCGCAGGTGATCGTCGAGGTCGGACGTCTGCTGGTCGCGGACCGGGCGGGAGCGACGGTCGATCCGTGGCGCGGCGAGGTGCTGGCCGGAGCCGCCGTCGGGATCGCGATCATGTACGTCACGGCGCTTCTCGTTCCCGCGTAATCGGCGGGCTGCCGCCGCGGGAGAAGGGATGAATCCGGTGGACCGCAGTCTCGCGGGGCGGACCGTGTTCGTGACCGGCGCCAGCCGCGGGATCGGACGCGCCATCGCGCTGAGGGCGGCCCGGGACGGCGCCAACGTCGTCATCGTCGCCAAGACGTCCGAGCCGCACCCGAAGCTCCCCGGGACGATCCACACCGTGGCCGCGGAGGTCGAGGCGGCAGGCGGCCGTGGGCTCGCGCTGGCCGTCGACGTCCGCGACGTCGATCGCGTGGAAGCCGCCGTCACCCACGCGGTCGAAGTCTTCGGCGGCCTGGACGTCCTGGTCCACAACGCCGGCGCGATCCGTCTCACCGGGACCCTCGACACCCCGGTCGATCGCTTCGACCTGATGTGGGGCGTGAACGCGCGCGCGATGTACGCATGCTCCCGTGCCTGCCTGCCGCATCTGCTCTCGTCCCCGAACCCGCACGTCCTGACGTTGAGCCCGCCGCTGTCGCTGGATCCGCGCTGGATCGCGCCGCACGCCGCGTACACGCTCTCGAAGTACGGGATGAGCCTGCTCGTGATCGGGATGGCGGCGGAGTTCGCCGATCGGGGCGTCGCGTTCAACGCGCTCTGGCCGCGCACGGTCGTCGCGACCGCCGCGCTGGCGATGCTGGGAGGGAGGGTCCGGGCCGAGAACTGCCGCACGCCGGAGATCGTGGCCGACGCGGCGCACGCGATCGTGACCCGCGACAGCCGCGCCTGCACCGGGCGACTCCTGCTCGACGAGGAGGTCCTGGATGAGGAGGGCGAGACCGATCTCGGACGCTACCGCGTCGATCCCGATGGGCCGCTGATACCCGACCTCTTCGTCGGATGAACCGCGTTCAGGTTCGGACGAGGCGTGGAGGCGGCGGGCGGATTCGAACCGCCGAATGGGGGTTTTGCAGACCCCTGCCTTACCACTTGGCTACGCCGCCCCGCTCCGGCCGCGACCAACGACAAGGCCCTTCCTTTCAGAAGGGCCCGTGTTCGATGGATGACCTCGAAACCGATGCTGGAGCGGGAAACGGGGCTCGAACCCGCGACCTCAACCTTGGCAAGGTTGCGCTCTACCAACTGAGCTATTCCCGCCCGGGATAACGATCTCCGTCAGACTGAAAAATATATTCGCGGTCGCGAGACCGGTCAAGCGAGCCGGACCCGCTGCGCGCCGCCGGGGTACTACGATCCGATGACATTCGAGATCGGACGCGGTCCGATCATTTTTTTATGCGCGCTGCGGGACGCGGGGAGGGGATGAGATGTTCGATAAAGATTGGTCACATGAGAATCGATTACTTTGTGGCGCCGTGGTGATGGCGCTGGCGATCGGAGCGGCCGCGCTCTCCGTCGATGCGGAAACGAGATCCGGGACTCCGTCCGAGGTCGCGGTTTCGCGGGACCTCCGAGATCGCCCCGCGGGGAATCGAGGGCCGATCGATCCGGAATCCGCCGGTTTCGCGCGCCGCTTCGGCGTCGACGTCGATCTCGCGGTCGTGATCCACGAGCAGGCGAAGATCGCCGGTGTCGAACCGGCGCTTGTCTTCGGCTTGATCGCCGCCGAGAGCGGATTCGATCCGTGGGCAGTCGGCCGGCATGGAGAGCGCGGATTGCTTCAGATCAAGCCGTCGACGGCTCGGGCCTACGACCGGAGAATCACTCCGGAGATGCTCCACGATCCGGAGATCAACGTCGAGCTGGGTCTCCGGCATCTGAAACGGGAGGTCGAATACTTCGGCGATCCGAGTCTCGGTCTCATGTCCTACCACATGGGACGCGCGCGGTTGAAACGCGCGCTCGCGGACGGTTCCCTGCCGGCGAACCGGTACGTCGAGCGCGTGCTCTCGAGCTGCGGACGCGACTGCGCCTGATCGGCTGCGCGGCGGGCCTGGCGACGCTCGCCGCGTTCGTCCCCGCCGAGGGGCAATCCCTGGGCTACGACCCGGCGCAGGGCGAGTCGTTTCGCTACCGGACGCGGAATCAGCTCGTCGTCACGCAGCAGATCCTCGAAAGCGAGAACCACTACACTCTCCGTGCCGACGGTGTCGTTCGGCTGACGCTGATGAATCCCGGCCCGCGCCTGCTCTGGCGGCTCGGATACGAGGAACTGAACCTGTCGATCGAAGGCGCGTTCCCGAGTCCCCGGGCCGAAGGCCTGCGAGGGGCGGTCGTGACCCTCGCGACGACGCCGCAGGGCGTCGTGCTCGATGCGCTTGCATCGGGCGTCGTGTCGCCCGGGATCGGGGGTCAGTACGTGGAGCGCGCCGCGGCCGCGTTCCTGCCGCGGCTCCCCGAGCGCGACGCGCGCCCGGGAGCGGTGTGGATCGACACGCTCCTGGTGACCGAGGTCCTGCAGGGCGTGACGGCCGAGGTCACGACCGTCGTGCGCTACACGATCGCGGACACGAGCGCGCTGGCGGGTCGGCCCGTCGTGCCGGTCGAATACACGGGAACGATCTCGGTCACGGGATCAGGAGTGATCGAAGGGTCCCGTGTCGAGGTCCAGGGCAGCGGCCGCGTAGAGGGTCATTACCTGTTCGATCCCGCGGATCGCGTGTTCGACCTGCACGAGCAGCAACAGGTCCTGGAGTCGACGCTGACACTCGTGAGCCCCGAGCAAAGAGCCGTCGGAATCCCCAGCCGGCAGGTGCTCACCGCCCGCTCGGAACGTCTTTTCTAGCCCGCCCATGCCGGCTATACTGCGGCCCGGTTCCCCTGCACGCGCGTGGATCGCGGTCGCCGTGTGGATGGGTCTCACCGTCGTCCTGTCGGGCCTCCCGATGCAGGGAGTCCAGCCGTCCGTCCCCGACGCCGACAAGCTCGGACACGCGGCGGTCTACTGCGTGATGGCGGTCCTCTGCGCGCGCGCATGGACGCGTCACGGCAGCTCCTTCGGCGCGGCGGTCGAGCGCACCCTGGCGACGGCGCTCGTCTTCGGCGCGCTGATGGAGATCATGCAAGGCTACATGGGACGCGACATGAGCCTCGGTGACTGGGTGGCCGACGGCGTCGGAGCGCTGATCGGCCTCGGCCTGTGGAAGGCGTGGACGATCGTGGCCAACTCGCCGGAGGAATGGGGATGAGCGAGCACCTTACGACCGCGCTTCGGAGCGATGGCGCCGGCATGCTGCGGATCGGGGATTCGGGCCGCTCGGTAGCGCTCTGCGGATGGGTGCACCGCAGGCGGGACCACGGCGGGCTCGTGTTCTTCGACCTCCGCGATCGATACGGGCTGGTCCAGTGCGTGGCCAACCCCGAGACCGTGAACGCCGCCGCATTCGAAGTAGTGGAGCGGATCCGGGCCGAGGACGTCGTCCGCGTCGAAGGCGAGGTCGCCCGGCGGCCCGCGAACAGCGTCAATCCCGATCTCGCGAGCGGAGACGTCGAGGTGCGGATCTCGGATTGCCGCCTGCTCTCGGAGTCGGCCACGCCGCCGTTTCCGGTGGATGTGGAGAAGGAGGTCGGCGAGGTGTCCGAGGACATTCGCCTGAGGTGGCGCTTCCTGGAGCTCCGGCGGTTCGGGTTGACCGCCGCGCTCGGGATGCGACACAGGATCGCCTTCGAGACGCGGCGCTGGTTCGACGGGCGGGGTTTCTGGGAGATCGAGACCCCGATGATGACTCGCCGGACGCCGGAGGGAGCGCGCGACTATCTCGTTCCGAGCCGCGTCCATCCAGGGAGCTTCTACGCGCTTCCCCAGTCGCCGCAGCTCTACAAGCAGATGCTCATGGTGGCGGGTTACGATCGTTATTTCCAGATCGCGCGGTGCTTCCGCGACGAGGACCTGCGCGCCGATCGCCAACCCGAATTCACGCAGATCGACGTGGAGATGTCGTTCGTGGAGCGGGACGACGTGCTGAACGCCGTCGACGGTTTGTTCCGGCACCTGTTCTCCACGTGCCTCGAAGTCGACCTGACCGAGATCCCGCGGCTCACGCACGAGGACGCGCTGCGGAGGTACGGCACCGACAAGCCCGACCTGCGGATCCCGAACGAGCTGATCGAGCTGACCTCCGAGTTTGGGGGGACCGGCTTCCGGGTGTTCGACTCGGTCGTCGACGCGGGTGGCGTGATCGTCGCGCTCAAGGTGCCGGGAGGCGCGGACGCCAGCCGGAGCGTCATCGATCGCTGGACGGAGGCGGCGCGCGCGGCGGGCGCGGGAGGGCTCGTTTGGGCGCGCCTGGGAGACGGCGGATGGTCATCGTCGGCCGACAAGTTCGTGGACGTGGAGCGCTGGAACCGTGCGGGAGATCGCGCGCGCGTCGAGCGGGGCGACGTGCTCCTCGTCGTCGCCGACCGGCCGCGGCGGGCCCGGACGGTCCTCGGGGCGCTGCGCACGCAGCTCGCCCGCGAGCGCGGCTGGATCGAGACCGGTCCCGTGTGGCGTCTCGCGTGGGTGGTCGACTTCCCGCTCTTCGAGGAAGGCGAGGGAGGCGGCATCGCACCCAGTCATCACCCTTTCACCGCGCCGCGCGGCGGCCTCGACGCGCTCACGTCCGCCGACCCGCTCGCGATCTCCTCCCAGGCCTACGACCTCGTCCTCAACGGATACGAGCTCGGGAGCGGATCGATCCGGATCCACGAGCGCCCCGTGCAGGAGCGCGTGTTCCAGATGCTCGGCATCGAGCCGGCCGAAGCGAAGGCGAAGTTCGGTTTTCTGCTGGAGGCGCTAGAGTACGGCGCGCCGCCGCACGGCGGGATCGCGGTCGGCCTGGACCGCGTCGCGATGCTCTTCGCCGGCGCGCAGAGCCTGCGCGAGGTCATCGCCTTCCCCAAGACGACGAGCGCCAGCGCTCTCCTGGAAGGGGCGCCGTCGCCGGTCGGGGAAGAGGAGCTCAGGGACCTCCATCTGAGGCTCGTTCCGCCCAGCGGCCGCGCTTGACTCCCCGAAGCGGGGCCGACTAAACTCGATTCACCTCATGCCTCCCACCGAAACGTCTGCCATCCGCCGCTCCATCCCGCTCGCCGGCATCGATCAGCTGACCCTGTTCGGAACGCAGGACCGGAACCTGAAGTTGATCGAAGGGCTGAGTTCTACGCGTTTAGTTGTGCGAGGCGGCGAGCTCAAGCTGTCGGGCGAACCGGAGTCGGTGGCGCGGGCCGCCGCGCTCCTCGAGCATCTCGTCGAGCTCACGCAGACGGGATCCGGCTTCGACGTCGGAGACATCCGCCGTTACTGGTCCGAGCTCGAGGACGGGGCGGCCGATACGCTCGCCCGGATCGAGGCCGGGAAGGTCGTGATCCGCGGTACGCAGAAGATCATCAAGCCGAAGACGCGGGGTCAGGAAGAGTACCTGCACGCCATGACGCGGAGCGACATCGTCGTGGGGATCGGCCCCGCCGGAACGGGGAAGACGTACCTTGCCGTGGCGACGGCGATCGACGCCCTGCACAAGAAAACCGTGCGCCGGATCGTCCTGGCGCGCCCGGCGGTGGAAGCCGGCGAGACGCTCGGCTTCCTGCCCGGCGACCTGCAGGAAAAAGTCGATCCCTATCTGCGACCGCTCTACGATGCGCTGGAAGACATGCTCCCCGCGGACAAGGTCCGTAAGCTCATCGAAGCGCACGTCATCGAGATCGCTCCGCTCGCCTACATGCGCGGTCGCACGCTCGCCGACGCGTTCGTGATCCTCGACGAGGCCCAGAACACGACGACCAATCAGATGAAGATGTTCCTTACCCGACTGGGATTGAATTCGCGGGCCGTCGTGACCGGCGACAAGACCCAGATCGATCTTCCGCCGCGCGAGGAGTCGGGACTTCTTCAGATCGAGCGCATTCTCCGCGGTATCGAAGGCATCGAGTTCGTCTACCTCACGGGACGCGACGTCGTTCGGCATGCGCTCGTGCAACGGATCATCGAGGCGTACGCGGGCGGGGACAGGCGGAGCGAGCGTCGTCCTGAAGGTACGGAGAAGTGAGCGATAGGGGCGGCAGTCTGGCCGTCCGGATGCGGCGGTCGCTGGCGGCGTGGCGGCCGTCGGACGATCCCACCGCCCCGCGCGATCTCGTGCTACGCCTGGGCCTGGGAGCGATCCTCGCCCTCCTCACCCTGACGCTCTTTCCCCCGCACGACGTCCACGACGTCCCGCGGATCCGGCAGGGCGTCGTGGCACCCGAGGATATCATCGCGCCGATGGACTTCCCGGTCCTGCGGACGGAAGACGATCTCGTGCGGCAGCGCGAGGTCGCGGCGCTGTCCGTGCCGCCCGTCTATCGAGTGAATCGGTCCGCGGCGGACACGGCGCTCGCCCGCGTCGAGCGGTACCTGGCGCGCGCCGAGCGGATCACCGAAGACGAGCCGTCCGCGCTGGCCTCGCTCGATCGCGTCGAGGGCGCGCGCCTGGGTCTCGGAGCGGGCGAGCTCGACAGGCTCTCCCGGGTGGAGACGCGCGCGGCCCTCGCGGAGCTCGCGGCGCGTACGATCCCCGCTCTCTACGAGCGCGTCCATTTCCTGCACCCCGACGAGCTCGTTCCGCTGGCGGCGACGCGGATCACCGTCCAGGGGTCGGGGGATGAAGAGGAGATCGTGCCGAAGAGCGAGGTCGTGCCGATCCGCGCCGGGGCCGAGGTCCCGGGACTCGCCGCCGCCGTCCGGGGTCTCGATTCCGAGGACGAGAGCCTGGTCCTGCACGTCCTCCCGGCGCTCCTGGCCCCGGATCTGGAGCCGCGTCCGGCCGTGACCGAGCTCCGCCGCGACGAGGCGCGGGCGTCGGTCGAGGCCGTCAAGGGGGAGGTGCTGCGCGGGGAGCTGATCGTGCCGGCGCATACGCGCGTCACCGCCGAACAGGAAGAGAAGCTGCGCAGCCTGGCCGCCGCCCTCGAGGCGGGTCACGAGAGGCTCTCGCCGGCGGACGCCCGTGTTGCGATCGGAGGTTTCTTCATCAACGCCGGCATCCTCTGCCTCTTCGGGTTCTTCCTCTTTCTCTATCATCGCGAGGCGTTCTCCGATTTCCGCTCGCTCGTCGTGATCGCCCTCATGTGGGCGATCGTCGTCGGTCTCGCCGCTTTTGCGGATCGCGCCGAAGGAATGCCGGCGTTCGCCGTCCCCGTGGCCTTCGCGTCGGTGCTCGCCGCCGTCCTCTGGGGCACGCGCCTGAGCGCGGTCATGACCCTCTTCCTGGGTGTCTACCTGGTCGCACAGGGCGGACTCGGGTTCCCGATCCTGTGGACCGCGCTGGCGAGCGGCCTCGTGGGCGCCTGGAGCGTGCGACTCATCCGGCGGCGGACCCATTTCTACGAGAGCCTGGTCTTCATCGCGGCCGGCAACATGCTGGCCATCGGAGGGCTCGCCCTCGTCCAGCTCTGGAGCTGGAGCGAGGTGGCGGCCGCGCTCGGATGGGGCTTCGGAAGCGCGGCCGTGGCCGTATTCCTCGCCATGGGCTTTCTTCCCCTCCTCGAATGGGCGTCGGGCCGGACAACAGATCTCACGCTACTCGAGCTCGCGGACCTCAACCGCCCGCTGCTCAAGCAGTTGCTCGTCGAGGCACCGGGGACCTACCACCACTCGATCATCGTCGGCAATCTGGCGGAATCCGCGGCCGAAGGGATCGGAGCGAACTCCCTGCTCGCCCGCGTTGGGGCCTACTACCACGACATCGGGAAGCTGCGACGGCCGGAGTTCTTCGCGGAGAATCAACGGCAGGGAGGAAACCCGCACGACTCGCTGCCCCCGCAGGCCAGCGCCCGGATCATCAGCCGTCATGTGGAGGACGGCGTGGAGATGGCGCGCATGGCCGGCCTGCCGGAGGTCGTCGTCGACGTCGTGCGGGAGCATCACGGCACCACCCGGCTCTCGTTTTTCTGGCACAAGGCGGCGGGAGACGGTCCCGGCGCGGGCGCGGCGGCGTCCGACTTCGTCTACCCGGGGCCGCGGCCGCGCACGAAGGAGACCGCGGTCGTGATGCTGGCGGACTCCGTGGAGGCCGCCAGCCGCGTGATGCGCGATCCGTCGCCCGAGGCCCTTCGGGAGATGGTGAAGCGGATCGTAGAGATGAAGCTCGACGAGAACCAGTTCGACGAAGCGGACCTCACCTTCCATGACCTCGCGGTCGTTCAGGAGCGCCTCGTCGGCGTGCTCGTGGGCATCCACCACCAGCGCATCGACTACCCGACACTCTCGCTTCACGCGCCCGAGCGGAGCGATGACGCTGCGGATAAGGTTTCATCCAGCGGTCGCACCCCCGCCTGAGCTGCATCCCTTTCCGGCGAAGATCCTGCGCGAGATGCTGCGCGTGGAGGGGATCGCCGATCGCGGTGAGGTGCATTGCGTGCTCACGGACGATGCCGAAGTCGCGGATCTGAACCGGCGTTTCCGCGGGAAGACCGGCCCCACCGACGTCCTTGCCTTCCCGTACGACCCCGAGTCCACGGGCGGGAATCTCGGCGACGTTTACGTCTCGCTCGATCGAGCGCGGGAGCAGGCCGCGGACCGGCGGGAGACCGCGGGTCGCGAAGTGTGGCGGCTCTTCGTGCACGGCGCCCTGCACCTCGCCGGTTGGGACCATGACAGCGACGAAGCCGAGCGGGCCATGACCGCGCGGCAGGAAGAGTGGGTGGAGCGGGTCTTCCCGGCGGAGACGGCCGGCGGGGGCGAAGACACGTGAACGGCGTTCTGCCCGTCGTCGCCGGAATCGCGGCCGGGCTCGCGTGGGCGGCCTTCTTCGCGGCCTGCGAGGGCGCTCTGTTCCAGCTCTCGATGCCGGGAAGCCGCGACGCGGTCGATCGCTCGAGCGGCTCGCGGGTGGCCCGGCTGCTCGAGCGACCCGAGCGGCTCCAGAGCGCTCTCGAACTCGGGCACCTGGCAGGAGTCATCTGGGTCGCGGCCTTGACATGGGCGCTCGTCCAGCGCGCGTCCGGGGTCGCGTCCGGTCCGCTCGCGGCGGCGGTCGCGATCCTGCTGACGGGGTTCGTCGTGGTCGTCGCAGGAGAGCTCGCTCCGAAGGCGCTGGGGATGGAACGCGCCGCGCCCTGGGCGGCGCGGACGGCCCCCGTCGTCCGGGCCTGGTGCGCGCTCCTCGGCCCGGTCACCGGGCTCGCCGCCGCGATCTCGCGTCTCGCCGAACGGCTGGTACCGGCGATCGCTCAGCCCGGTCCGGTCGCCAGCGACGCCCTGCGCACGATGGTCGCGGAGACCACCGAGAGCGCAGAGCTGGAGGTGGGTGAGCGGGAGATGATCAGCTCGATCTTCGCCTTCGGCGAGACGACCGTGCGCGAGGTCATGACGCCGCGCACCGACGTGGTGGCGATCGACGTGTCGGCGCCGTGGAGAACGGTGATGGACACCGTGCGGGAGAGCGAGAGATCGAGGGTGCCGGTCTACGAGCAGTCGCTCGATCGGATCCTCGGAGTCCTCTACGCGAAGGACCTGCTGGCGATCGCGCACGGACTGGCCGAGCCGCCGTCGCGGCTGACCGACATCCTCTGGGAAGCGACTTTCGTCCCGGAAGCCAAGAAGATCGACGACCTGCTGCGGCAGTTTCAGGGCGAGCAGATCCATATGGCGGTCGTGGTCGACGAATACGGCGGCACGGCCGGGATCGTGACCCTCGAGGACATCCTCGAAGAGCTGGTCGGCGAGATCCAGGACGAGTACGACGCCGAAGAGCCACTGGTGGTGCCCCTCGAGGACGGCGTCCTGCGACTCGATGGACGACTGGACACCGACGACTTCAACGACCTCACCGGCAGCAGCATCGAGATCGAGGACGTGGAGACGATCGGCGGCATCGTGGCGCGCGAGCTGGCCCGCGTGGCCGTGGACGGCGACACGGTCGAGATCGGCGACTGGATCTTCGAGGTCGAATCGACGGAGGGCAAGCGGATCGTCCGGCTCCTGGCCTGGCCCCGTGAGGACGCGGAGAGCGGGGCCGACGCATGATCGCCCTGTGGAGCGGCCTGGCGATCGCGATTCTCGCCGCCGGTTTCTTCTCGCTGTCCGAGCTGGCGCTCGTGTCGGTCGGCCGACTGAGACTCCGGCACTGGGTCCTCGAGACGATTCGCGGCGGCTGGATCGCGGGCGACGCGCTCGATCATCCGTACCGGCTCCTGAGCCCCATCCTCGTCGGGCACACGCTGGCGGTGACGGCGGCGGGCGTGCTCGCCGCGGAAGCGCTCACGGCCTCGGCCGGCGACGGCGCCGCGCGGGCGTTCCGCCTGGCGGCAGCCGTCGGCCTGGTCGTGCTCCCGCCGCTGTACGTCCTGGGTGAGATCCTGCCGCGGGCCGTGGCCCGGGCCAGGGGTCCGCGCCTGTTCCGCGCGGTCTCGCTGATCCTCCTCGCCTGCGGCTGGATCTTCCGACCGTTCACCGCCACCGCCGATCGCGTGAGTCGCGCCCTCCTCGGCGGCTTCGGATTGCGGGTCGAGCGAGGCGCCGCCTTCAGCCGCCGGAACCTCGAGACCCTGCTCCTCGAGGGCGAGAAGGTGGGGATCGTCGAGCCGGCCGAGCGGGAGATCATCGCCGGAGTGTTCGAGTTCGGCCGGACCCCCGTGGAAACGGTCATGACCCCGCTGGAGCGCATGATCGTCGCGCCCGCGCATGCGCGGGCGGAGGAGATCACGGAGATCATCCGTCGCACCGGATACTCCCGGGTTCCGCTCTACCGGGGCACTCCGGACCGGATCATCGGCATGGTCCACGTGTTCGACCTGTTCCGTCTCTCGGGCGATGATCGTCCGCGCCCGAGACCCGTCGTCTTGGCGCCACGCGGCACTCCGTGCGACGATCTGCTTCTCGAGATGAAGCGGCGGCGCTGTCATCTCGCGATCGTCGTGCGGTCCGGTCGGGCAGTGGGAATGGTGACGATGGAGGATCTCGTTGAAGAGCTGGTGGGCGAGATCAGGGATGAACACGACAGACGCGCGACGCTCGACGACGATCCCGATGTCATCGTCGTTGACGGTCATCGGAGCATCGCCGAGATTAACCTCGAGTACGGGCTGAATCTGCCGTCCGACGGACCACGGACGATCGCCGAGCTCGTCGGCGCTCGATTCGGCCGCCCCCCACGGCCGGGCGAGTCCCTCAGATCGGACGGCTTGTCGATCGAGGTGATCGACTCGACCCCGCAGCGGATCCGCCGCATCCGCCTCAGGAGACTTCGCTGACCGGCGAGCAAGTCGACACACGGGAGCGCATGGAGCGCATTCGAGCCGCGCTCGAGGCGGACTCCCGCGACGCGGTCATCGACGAGCTGATCGCCGAGCTCCATCCCGCCGATCTGGCCGAGATCATCGATACGCTGGATCCCGAAGAGCGGATCGCCTTCTTTCGGCGGGTTCCGGCGGAGCTGCGGGCCGAGACGCTGACGGAAGTCGGCGAGGGCGCGTGGTCGGCGCTGCTCGAGAGCGTCGCGGAGCAGGACGTCCACGAGCTCATCGGAAAGCTCGACGTGGACGACGCGGCCGACATCCTAGCCGAGCTTCCGACGGAAGACGCGCGTCAGATCCTCGAGCGGATCGAGCCCGAGGAGTCGCGCGAGATCGCCGCCCTGATGCGGTACGACGAGGAGTCGGCCGGCGGGGTCATGACGACCGAGCTCGTCAGCGTATCCGAAGACCTGACCGCCGACGAGGCGATCGTGGCGGTGCGTATGCGGGGACGTGAGGTGCGGGACTTCTACACCATCTATGTCGTCGACGGCGGTCGGCGGCTCGTGGGTACGCTCGGACTGCAGGATCTAATCGTGGCAGATGGAAAGACCCGAGTGAGCGAGATCATGGACCGTGACGTCGTCGGCGTAAACCCCACCGAAGACCAGGAGCAGGTCGCGCGCCTGATCGCGAAGTACAACCTCGTGTCGATCCCGGTCGTGGACGAGTTCGAGCGGCTGATCGGGCGCATCACGGTCGACGACGTGATCGACATCATCGAGGCCGAGACGACCGAGGACCTGTTCCGTCTCTCCGGCGTGCACCAGGAGGAGGAAGCGCACGCTTCCGCGATGGCGATCGTGCGCTCGCGTGCGCCGTGGCTTCTCATCACCCTCGGGACTTCGGGGCTGGGCGCCCTCGTCGTCGCCCAGTTCGAGGGCACGATCCGGCGGCTCGCCTTCATCGCGGTCTTCATGCCGGTGGTGGCCGCCATGGCCGGGAACTCCGCCATCCAGGCGACGACGGTCGCCGTCCGGCGGCTGGCGCTGACCGGAAGTCCGGCGCGGCCCGGTCGTTCCCTGTTCCGGGAGATCGGCGCGGGCTTCGTGATCGGCGGGCTGGTCGCGCTCTTCCTCGGTTTCGCGGGCGGCGTCTGGCAGGGCAGCGCGAGAGTGGGTCTCGTCGTGGGCATCTCGATGTGGCTCGCGATGGCGCTCGGTGCGACGTGGGGCTCGGCGTTCCCGCTCCTGCTCGACCGGTTGGGGCTCGACCCCGCGGTCTCGTCCTCGGTCTTCCTGACGACGATGACCGACATGCTCTCCTTCCTCCTCATCCTGGGGTCGGCGACGTACTTCCTCGTGCAGTGGCTCTGATGGCGATCGTTCACACCGAAGCGCTGGTCCTGAAGGCGTTCCGCTTCGGGGAGACGAGCATGATCTATCGCCTTCTGACACGCGACCGCGGGGTGGTTCCGGTTCTGGCGCGTGGGGCGCGACGCCCGAAGAGCCGCCTCGGCGCCGCCGTCAATTCCTTCCGCCGGCTCGACGTGACGTACTACGACAAGCCCGGTCGCGAGATCCAGACGCTGTCCCAGGCCGAGGTCGTGGCGGAGCATCGAGAGATCGTCACCTCGCTGGAGAGGCTGGACGCCGCGGGCCGCTGGTTCCGTTTCCTCCGTTCGCTGCTTCCCGACGGGGCGCCGGTCGAATCCCTGTACGATCTGGCGGTCTCGGCGCTCGACCGGCTCGAGCACGCGCCGGCCGAACGGCTCGCGCGCTGGGAGGCGTACCACCGCGCGGCCGTGAGCGGGCTCCTGGGGCTCGAGCCTCAGCTCGACGCGTGCATGGGATGCGGGCGCGCGCTTCCCGACGGCGGCGAGCTCTGGTTCTCGATCGAGGAAGGCGGGCTCGCGTGTGCCTCGTGCGCGCCGCGGACGCGCGGATACCGCCTCCTGGCGGCGGCGGAGTTCGCGCTCCTCGCTCTCTACCACCATCCGGACTGGTCGCTGCTCGAATCGCTCGCGGGGCACGAGGCGGACGAGGCCCGCGTCCAGGATCTCGTCCATCGCTTCGTGGCCTGGCACGCGGGAGTCCGACCGCCGTGGACGCCGACCGGATGACCGAGCGCGTGTCCGCCGAAGGGACGACGGCCCGCCGGGTTCTCGGAACGGCCGGTCACATCGACCACGGCAAGACCGCGCTGGTGGTCGCGCTGACCGGCGTCGACACCGACCGCCTCCCCGAAGAGCGTCGCCGGGGGATCTCGGTCGATCTGGGGTTCGCGCCGCTCGATCTCGGTCCCGGAGCTCCGCGCGCCAGCGTCGTCGACGTCCCCGGACACGAGGGTTTCGTCAAGAACATGGTCGCCGGAGCCACGGGGATCGACGCCGTTCTCTTCGTAGTCGCCGCCGACGAGGGCATGATGCCCCAGAGCCGGGAGCACCTCATCGTCCTGGACGCGCTCGGCGTCGAACGGGGAGTCGTCGCACTCACGAAGATCGACCTGGTCGACGCCGAGTGGGCGACGCTCGCGTCCGAGACCGTGCGCGACGAGTTACGGGGCACCTCGCTGTCCGCCGCCCCGATCGCGCGGGTCTCGAGCCGGACGGGAGAGGGGATCGAAGATCTGCGGGCGGCTCTCGCCGGCGTCCTCGCGGAGCTCCCCGAGAGCGACGCCGACTTCCCCTTCCGGATGCCGGTCGATCGCGCGTTCAGCGTCGCCGGGGTGGGAACGGTCGTGACCGGGACGGTCTGGAGCGGCGGGCTCGCGGAAGGCGACGTCGTCGTCGGGCTGCCGGCGGGCGGGCGGGCGCGAGTGCGCTCGATCGAAGTGCACGGCAAACGGGCCTCGCGCGCGCAGGCGGGGCAACGGGCGGCCCTCGGCCTGTCGGGGGCGACGCGCGGTTTTCGGCGCGGCACGACGCTGGTCTCGCCCGACCGCCCATGGGAGGCGTCGACGCGGATCGACGTCGCGGCGCGGCTCGCCGAGACCGCCCCGCGCACGCTCCGGTCGCGCGACCGCATCCGCGTCCATCACGGGACGAGCGAGGTCATGGGTCGGCTGCGCTGGTACGAATCGGGCGCGATTCCGCCGGGTGGCTCGGCCCATGCCCTGCTCGAGCTCGAGGAGCCCCTCGTCGTCGCGGTCGGCGACCGCTTCGTCCTGCGCACCTACAGCCCGGTCACGACGATCGGCGGCGGGCGGGTGCTGGCGCGCGACGGCCGCCGGCTGCGCGGAGAGGCCCGGGTGCGGCGGCTGAGCCGGCTGGCGGCCCTCGACGGCGCGCCGCCGGGGGAGCGGCTCGCTCATGCGCTGGACCTCGCGGGGGTCGCGGGGATCGAGGACGCGGCGCTCCCGATCGAGACCGGGCTCGGCGATCGCGAGCTCTCGGCCGCCGCGAGCGCCGCGGGTCCGGGGATCGAATCGCGCGGGGGAAGGCGCTTCGCATCCGAGGCCCGCGCCCGGACCATGGCTCGCGTCGTTGCCGCGCTCGAGGAGTTCCACGCGCGCGATCCGCTCCAGCCCGGTCTGTCCCTCGAGGCCGCCCGGCGGGCCGCGCGACCGGCGGCGGCCGCTCTCGTCGAAGGGGCGATCGAGGCGCTCGAGCGCTCGGGGGCGATCGAGCGGCGCGGCGCGGCGCTCGCCCTGCGCGGACATCGCGTGAAGCTGGGCGACGCCGACAGCGCTCTCGTCGAGCGGGCCATGGTCCGCTACAGCCAGGCGGGCCTCGAGGCGCCGGAGACGCCGGCGCTCGCCGACGAGCTCGGGATCGACCTCGCTCGCCTGAGGGAGCTCCTCAAGCACCTCGAGCGCGAAGAGCGCCTGATCAAGCTGGCCGGCGACTGGTACGCGGACGCGGGGGCTCTCGCGCGCGCCGAACGGATGCTGATCGAACGCCTCGATCGGGAGGAGGCGGGAGCCGATACGGGCGTCTTCAAGGAGCTCTTCGGCGTGACACGGAAGTATCTGATCCCGATCCTCGAGTACTTCGATCGCAGCGGGCTGACCCGCCGCGAAGGGAATCGACGCGTGCTGGCGGGCCGGCGGTGAAGCGGGCGATCCGCAAGGCCGGCTGGACGCTCGGGGCGGCTCTCCTCGCGGCCGGCTGCGCGAGCGGCGGAGCCGGACGCACGTCGGCTCCGGCGACGCGGGACCGCACCGACGACCCCGAGCTGGCGGCCGCGCGCGAGGCCGCGCGCCCCGAGTTCGAGACCCAGGCCGACGCCCTGGCGGCGGGAGTGTACGAGCCGTTCGTCCACCCCGATTCCGTACGTCCCGGGGCCGCGGACCCCGCGCCCTTCCCGGCCGTGATCCCCGAGGGTCCGGACCCCTCCACCGAAGAGCTGCTCGGAACCCTCGGGGCGGAGGGCCCGTATAATGCAGTGGAATCGCCGCGAGACGTCCCCCCCGTCGGGGGAGAGTGGACCCTTCAGCTGGGAGCATTCGAGTCTGAGACCGGAGCCCTCGTCCGCGTTCGACAGATCGCCAGCGATTTCCCCGACCTGCCGCGCTGGTACGAGCGGGAGGCGGGGAGCGTCCGCGTCTTCGTGGGCCGCTTCGCCGACCGGGTGGAGGCGGAGAGAGCGCGCGCGCGCGTCGCGGACGCGGGCTATTCGGACGCCTGGGTCACCCGGGTCCCGTAGCCTCGCGCGGCGCGCGCGGGTCTGTGCGGCCGGGGCGGTGCTCGCGGTGGTCCTGATCGGTCCGCCGACCCTCCACGGCCAGACCGATGCCCGCCCCGCCCTTCGCCTCGAGCAGAACTTCCCGAATCCGTTCACGCCCGGCGTAAGCCCGACGATCTTCACCTATCATCTCGAGGCGGACAGCCGCGTCACCCTGTCGGTCTTCAACCTGATCGGGCAGGAGGTCGCACGGCTCGTGGATCGCCCGGAAGAGCGCGGAACGCACCGCGTGGCGTGGGACGGGGCGGACGCGAACGGCAACTTCGTGCCGGCGGGGTTCTACTTCTACAAGCTCGATACGGGGGAAGTGGAAGCTCTCGGCCGGTTGCGGGTCCTGTCGACGAACCAGTGAGGATGTCGGGCCGCCTCAGGGGATCAGGTACAGCATCCGGCCGCAGGACTCGCACAGGATGGGGGCGTCGCCCCCGCTGATCTCGGCCAGCCTGGCCGTCGGGAACTTCACGAAGCAGCCGTAGCACACGCCGCGTCGCACGGGCACCAGCGGCCGATCGTACTTCCGGCGGATCGTGTCGTAGCGTCGCAGGACGGCGGGATCGATCTCCGCCTTGAGGTTCTCGATCTCGTCGTCGATCGCCGATACGTCACCGGTCTCGAATCCCAGCTCGCCGTAGGTCTTGTCCGCGACGTCTCGCTTGAGTTGCGCGAGGTCCTGAAGCGCGATCAGCAGGTCGATCGACCGTTCGAGGCTCGTTCCCACGTCAGACGTCCGCCTGCTCCATGACTTTGAAGAAATCCTCGCGTGATTCGATTTCGTCGAGCCGCGACAGGTTCTTCGGATTCTTGCAGAACTGAGCGATCTTCCCGAGGACGGGGAGATACTGGTTGGAGATCTCGACGGGGGGAGCAACGATGAGGAAGATGTGGTGGACGGGTTTCTTGTCGACCGCATCGAATTCGAGGCCGTCGGTCTTGCGACCGTAGACGACCCGCAGACGATCCACCACGAGCGACCGGCAGTGCGGAATCGCGACGCCCTTTCCGATTCCGGTGGATCCGAGGTTCTCCCGCTTCTTGAGCAGGCGGAAGAGCTCATCCCCTTTCTCGTTGACGGACAGGAGCTCGATCAGCTCCTTCAAGGCCTCTTCCTTGCCCTCGGCATCGAGTTCCAGGGCGATCTCGTCGGGGGCGATGAACTCCACCAGCTTCATAGACGTGAATTCCTTCGCGGCGCGGTGTCGTCGAACGATGGTTGCGGGAAGTTACAGGTCGCGTCGGAGCCTGACAACGAATCGCGGGCCGCTGCCCTCCTCGTCGAGATCGGTCACGCGCTGGGCGATCAGCAGCTCGACGTGGGACAAGAGGTTGAGACCCGAGATCCCAGACCCGACGTCCGCGTGCCATTCCTCGTAGTCGCCAAGCGCGCCGAGATCGGCGCAGGCCACCCAGTGCCAGCTCAGAAAGAGGAGAGCGATGCGCCTCCCGACGGGGAGGGGCAGCCGAATCATGCTCGAGGCCTGAATCCCCTGGGAGTCGACGAAGCTCCCGCTGCGGAAGCCGCGCAGGGATCCGGGACCGCCCAGCATCACGTGACGCTGAGCCGGGAGCGAGTCGCCGTCCAGCGGACCCATCCAGACGACGCGCGTGTCCCACCATGCGTCCTCGCCGATGCGTGTGAACCGCCGGGCGTCGAGAGCCGCCCTGCGGAAGGAGAGCTCGCCGCCCAGGAGGCCGCCGGCGGTTTCGACTTCGGCGCGGAGCCACCAGCCCGGCGACGGAAGCAAGGGACTCTGGATGTCGCGCGTGTCGACCTGGAGCCACGCCGTCAGGCTGTGCAGGTCGCCCTCGTCCGCCGGCGGGTTGTCGCGGTAGTTCGAGCCGAGCAGCGCGAACGGGGAGCGATCGTTCTGGGCGCGCTGCGAGGCGTCCAGATACGTGACCCCGCCGCTCAGCCGGCCGCCGGGGGTCTCCGCGTCGATCCCCGCCGCGTAGCCCTTCTCCAGCCACCAGTCGAGGAGATCCGAGGCGAACACGAACGTCGACACGTCGTTCTCGCGAATCGTGATCTTCCAGTCGTCGAACGTCGTGGAGCGCTTGAAGTACTCCGCGTGGGCGTGGAACGCGCCCGGCAACGGCAGCCGCTGCCGGACGGACGCGCTCCAGTACGGTTCCGAGTGCGTGGTCGCGAGCGCGACCCGGCCGGCGAGCGAGGGATGGACGGCGGGCTCGACCGCGTCGAGCTCGAGCCCCCACGAGGGCGTCAGGCCGTCGACGCGGTTGTAGTGGTCGATCGAGAAGCCGTGCCAGCCGGGGAGCTCGACCAGCCACGGGAACCCGCCGCTCGCGGGCGCGGCTCCCGGCAGGGCGAGGAGCGAATCGGGGAGGATCTCCGCGTCGAGCGTGTCGGCGAGAAACGGATCCCGCGGGATCGCGAGCGAATCGGGGGCGAGGGTGTCCGCGGGGACCTGCGGGTCCTGGGCTCGTGAAGAAACGGCGAACGAGAGCGAGATCCCGACCGCCGCGAGGGCGGCGAGCGGCCGCGACGCGGCGCGGCGGGTCATCCGTTCCAGCGGAAGCGATGGACCCGGAAGGGCCCCTCCACGGCCACCGCGGCCGCATAGCCCGGGCCGGCGTCCAGGCTTTCGATCCGCCAGCGTCCCGCCTCCTCCGCGTGACCGGGGATCTCGAGCGGGACCGGGCCTGTGCCGGGCTGGACCGAAACGACGAACGACTGCAGCGGCTGACGGAAGATCCCCGCGCCGGTGGCCTTGACGAACGCCTCCTTGCGCGTCCAGCAGGCGAAGAATGCGGCCGGCCGGACCGCGTCGGCCGTCGAGCGTAGCGCCGCGATCTCGCGCGGCGAGAAGAAGCGCGCGGCGAGCCGGTCCATCGGCAGGTCGCGTCTCAGTCGCTCGACGTCGACCCCCACCTCGCGTCCCGAGGAAACCGCGACGAGCGCCCGGCCGCGGGAATGCGAGAGGTTGAAGGAGAGCGGGGCGGAGTTCCAGCCGCTATCGAGACGCGGTTTCCCCCCGGGGTCGGTCACGAATCGCGTCGCACGGGGATCCACGTCCAGGTACGACGCGAGGATCGAGCGCAGAGCCGCGCCCGAGACGACGAGGCTCCGACGGCGGGCCTCGAACGGCTGCCGCGCCGCGCGCCGCGACTCGGACTCGGGAAGGAGAGCCTCGAGGCGCGCGACGTCGTCGCGCGACCGCTCCAGATCGACCTCCCAGACGTGCACGTCGTCGGTCTCGAGGCGTGGAAGGCGCGGCTGCCGCGTTCGAGGCAGAGGGTTCCTCCAATTGGTCGAGCAAGGGCGGGCGAAGTAGACTCAAGGTACGAATGGACAACCTGTTGCGCACCACTTTGACGGCCGTGCGGAACGGCGCGCTCGACGTGGAGGAAGCCTGTCGTCGGCTGGCGGGCTGGCAGGGCGAGACGCTTCCGTTCGCGACCATCGATCATCAACGATCGATGCGCGTGGGCTTCCCCGAAGTCGTCTTCTGCGAAGGCAAGACGCCCGCTCAGGCCGCGGCCATCGCGGTCCGCGTGTGGGAACGGACGGGTCGTGTGCTCGCGACCCGGGCCCGAGTCGACCACGCGGAAGCGATCCGAGCCGCGGTCCCCGCCGCGCGGCACAATCCGGTTGCCAGGACCTTGTGCGCGGGGGCTCCGCCCCCCGCGTCGCGCCCGCCCGTCCTCGTCGTGACCGCCGGGACCAGCGACCTGCCCGTCGCCGAGGAGGCGATCGAGACCGTGCGCGCCCTGGGCGAGCCGGTGGAATCGCTCGTCGACGTGGGCGTCGCCGGCGTCCATCGCGTGCTCGCACGGCGCGAGCTCCTCGAGCGGGCGGGCGTCGTCGTCGTCGTGGCCGGCATGGAAGGTGCACTGGCTTCGGTCGTCGGGGGGCTCGTGCGCGTTCCCGTGGTCGCGGTGCCGACCAGCGTGGGCTACGGGGCCTCGTTCGGTGGCTTGACCGCTCTGCTGGGAATGCTCACCACGTGCGCCGCGGGAGTCGTGGTCGTGAACATCGACAACGGTTTCGGCGCGGGGTTCGCCGCCGCGCGCATGAACGCGCTGCGGGACGCGAGCAGGGCGGTCGATCGACAGCTTCCCGATGGGAGCGAGGTCCGCGATGCCATCGCGTGAAGACCTGAGTCCGATCGACGGCGGTCACCAGGGGGAGCCGGTCGGCGATTTCGCGGGCTCCGCCCGCCGGACCTTGCGCGAGCTGGCCCTCTTCCTGCCCTACTTCGTCGTCCTGTTGAAGCGCCTCGTCACGGATTCGCGCGTGCCCCGGAAGAGCAAGCTCATCCTCGGGGCGACGGTCGTGTACCTCGTTTCGCCGATCGACATCGTCCCGGACTTCGTCCCCGGGCTGGGGCAGCTGGACGACGTGGTCATCGCCCTGCTCGCGCTCCACAGCATCCTCAACCGGGTGGACGAGGCGGTCGTGATCGAGCACTGGCCCGGGCGCGAGGACGTGATCCGCATGGTTCGGGCCGGTCTGTCCGCCGTGGCTCAGCTCCTGCCCGGGAAATGGGAGAGTCGCGTGTGATTCGCCGCTGCTGCGCGTTGCGCCCTGGGGTGGTATTTTACGGGTCGGGCCGGAGCGTTCATCCGTGATCCGGAGCATGACGGGGTTCGGCCGCGGGGAGGCGGTCTCCTCGGGCTATCGGTTCGCGGCCGAGATCAAGTCCGTCAACCATCGCTTCCTCAATCTCAACGTCCGGCTGCCGCGGTCGTTCGCGCACCTGGAGAGCCGCGTCGTGGCGCTCTGCTCCGCGTGCTGCGAGCGAGGCCACCTCAACGTCTCGATCGAGATCGAGAGAGTCGGAGAGGAGGGCGGGTCCCGCCCGCGTCTCAACCGGGCGGTGCTGGACCGCTATCTCGAGATCGTTGCCGCGATGGACGGGCTCGGTCCGGTAGCCGGAGTTTCGGCCGACACCTTGCTCGGCCTGCCCGGAGTCGTGGAGTGGGAGTCGGACGAGGGGGCCATGGACGACGAGGCGTTTCTGACCGGTGCGGGAAGCGCGCTCGAATCGGCGCTGGCCGATCTCGTGGAGAGCCGGCGGATCGAGGGACAGGCCCTGCTCGAGGATTTCCGCCTGCACATGGAGGCGATCGAAACGCAGCGCCGGAGGGTCGCCGAGCTGGCCCCGCAGCGAGAGGAACGCGAGCGCGAGCGACTCCGCGAGAAGGTCCGGTCGCTGCTCCAGGAACCGGCTTCGGAGACCGAGAGGAGGATCGAGGAGGAGATCGTTCTGTTCGCCGACCGCATGGACCTGAGCGAGGAGCTGACACGGATGCGGGCGCACCTCGATCACTTCATGGCGGAGCTCGAATCCGGCGACGGACCGGTCGGCCGGAAGCTGACGTTCCTGCTCCAGGAGCTCGGTCGGGAAGCGAACACGATCGGTTCCAAGGCTTCCGACCCGGAGATCCAGAAAGCCGCCATCGAGATCAAGGCGGAACTGGAGAAGATGCGCGAGCAGGCCGAAAACGTGGAGTGACGGGCGAATGACCGATCGCGATGCCGCCATCCGGTTGAGGACTCGGCCGTTTCCGATCATCCTTTCCGCGCCGAGCGGCTCGGGCAAGACATCGGTGTCGAACGAGATCTTCAAGCGCTTCCCGTACATCCGCTTCGCGGTATCGCTGACGACCCGTGCGAAGCGCGACGGTGAGGTCGAGGGATCGGACTATCGTTTCGTCGACGAGCAGACCTTCGCGCGCGCCCGCGACGCGGGTGAGCTGGCGGAATGGGCCGTCGTTCACAACGGGCACTACGGGACGCCGCGGGCCGAGGTCGATACTGCGCTCGCGGACGGATACCACGTCCTGCTGGACGTGGACGTCCAGGGCGGGGCTTCGCTGATGAAAGCCTACCCCGGAGCGGTCAGCATCTTCCTCCTGCCGCCGAGCTTCGGCGCCATGGAGGCGAGGCTCAAGGGGCGGGGGACCGAGAGCGACGCGGCGATCTCCAGTCGCCTGTCGGAGGCGCTGCGCGAACTGGAATGCGTGTCGCAGTACGAGTACGTGATCGTCAATCGTGAGCTGGACAAGACCGTGGAGGTCTTCTCACGCATCATCCATGCGGAGGAACATCGCCGGTCGCGTCGCGAGAACCTGGAGGAATGGATGGACGTCCACTTCCCCGGCCGACGCGCGAAGCAGACCGCGCGGACTCGCAATTCAATGACTCGTAATTCATAAGGAGGACCGATGAGGGTTTTCACGCCGGGACAGGTATCATCGATGAGCCAGGGCAACAAGTACGAGGCCGTCATGGTCGCCTCGTCGTACGCCCGCAAGCTCAACGAGCTGCCGAAGGAGGGTGGCAAGGAGTGGAAGAAGAAGTACACCACCCGGGCCCTGGAGGACCTGGCCACGGGCGAGATCGAATACACGATCGTGGACAAGCGCGGCGGGGAGTAGGTCGCTTGGAGCCCTTCGCCGGGCGCGTGTTCACGCTCGGCGTGAGCTCGGGAATCGCCTGTTACAAGGCGGTCGACCTGATGCGCGACCTGCAGCGCGCGGGAGCGCGTGTGCGGGTCGTGCTCACGCGATCGGCGGCCGAGCTCGTCCGCCCGGCGTTGTTCGAGGCCCTCTCGGGCGAGCGTCCGGGGATCGAGCTGTGGGAGGATTGGCCGGCGCCCGATGAGCCCGGCGACTACAGTCGCTTCCCGCACCTGGATTTCGCCCGCGGGATCGACGCGCTCATCGTGGCGCCGGCGACGGCGAACGTGATCGGGAAAGCGGCGATGGGTATCGCCGACGACCTGCTCTCGACGACGCTCGTCTCCGTCGACCCCGCGCGCATTCCGGTCGTCCTCGTCCCGTCGATGAACGCGACGATGTACGAGAACCCGGCCGTTCGCGCGAATCGGGCCACGCTACGCGCCCGGGGCTACGCCCTGCTCGCTCCGGGCGAGGGGGAGCTGGCCTGCGGCGAGATCGGAGTCGGGCGCTGGCCGGGAAACGAGCCGATCCTGGCGGCGATCGATCGGCTCGTGAACGGGCGCGGACGCCTGGCTGGGAGGCGCGTCGTCGTGACGGCGGGACCCACGCAGGTCGACGTGGACCCCGTGCGTGTCTTGACGAACCGTTCGTCGGGTCGCATGGGGTTCGCCGTGGCCCGCGCGTGCTGGCGCGAGGGGGCGGACGTCGCGCTGATTCACGGGCCGACGGCGATCGAGCCCCCGCCGTTCGTCGATGCGGTCCCGGTCCGGACGCCCGAGGAGATGGGCGCTGCCGTCAGGCTCGCGCTCGACGGCGCCGACCAGCTGTGGATGGCGGCCGCGGTCTCCGATTGGCGCCCGATTCGCGGGAGCGACCGGAAGATGAAGAAGGCGGAGTGGGACGGTGTGCTGCGGATGGAGCCCACCGAGGACATTCTGGCCCGGGCGGCGGTCGAGCGGGAGCCGGGCCTCACGCTGATCGGGTTCGCGGTCGAGACCGACGGCGTCGCGGAGCGGGCCGCGCGAAAGCTCGAGTCCAAGGGCTGCGACTGGCTCGTGGTCAACAATCCGCTCGAAGAGGGGGCCGGATTCGATCACGAGACGAACCGGGTCACGGTCCTCGGGCGCGACGGCTCACGGAAGGAATTCGAGCTCATGTCGAAGCTCGAGCTCGCCCACCGGCTGGTCGACTGGGTGCTGGACCACACCGGCGCCGAAGCGCGGGCTCCCCGCCGATGAGGGTTTCGCCGTGAGCGACGGCGGAGCGACGAGCGAGGCCAGGGACAGGCTCGAGCGCGCGCGCCTCCTCGGCGAGAAGCAGATCTACCGGCTCGCGGGTGACCGCGAGGAGATCGCGGCGTACGAGGCCGACGAGGCCGCGGCCGCGGAGCCGGCGGGCGGTGGGTTCGACCAGGCCGCGTGGGACGTGATCCGGGACGAGGCGCTCGTCTGCACCCGTTGCGACCTGTGCTCGACCCGGACGCGGGTCGTGTGGGGCAGCGGGACGCCGCGCACGGGGATCATGGTCGTCGGAGAAGCCCCCGGCTATCACGAGGACCAGCAGGGCGAGGCGTTCGTCGGACGCGCCGGGCAGCTTCTGACGAGGATCCTCGAGGCGATCGGCTTCTCGCGCGACGAGGTCTTCATCACGAACGTGCTCAAGTGCCGGCCGCCGGGGAACGCGGACCCCCAGCCCCATCAGGTCGCGCAGTGCGAACCGTTCCTGATGCGTCAGATCGAACTCATCGACCCGCTCGTGATCCTGGCGCTCGGACGGCACGCGGCACGCACGTTGCTCCGCGACGACGGATCGATGTCGAGTCTGCGCGGCCGAATCCATCGCTACGAAGGGGTGCCGTTGATCGCCACCTATCACCCGGCCGCCCTGCTGCGAAACCCGACCCTCAAGCGACCGACCTGGGAGGATGTCCAGCTCCTGAGGAAGATCTATGACGAACAGATGACGAAACGGAGCCCGGGCAATGGATGAGATGAAAGCGGCGGCCGGCAGGAACGTCACGCCCCTCCACCCGCCGGACCGGACGCCGCCGCACAGCGACGAGGCGGAGATCTCGGTCCTGGGAGGCATGCTGATCGAGGAATCGGCGACCGACTACACCATGGAGAAGCTGGTTCCGGACGACTTCTACCATCCGGCGCACCGCCTGATCTTCGAGGCCATTCAACGCCTCCGCGACCAGGGCCACGCTCCGGACGCCCTGTCGGTGCGCGAGGAGCTCCAGAAGCTGGGGAGCCTCGAGCGCGCGGGAGGCTCCGAATACCTGGCCCGCATCGTCGACATCGTTCCCACGGCGGCGAACATCGCGTACCACGTCCGGATCGTGCTCGATAACGCCGTCAAGCGGCGGCTGATCACGGTCGGGACGCGGGTCGTCAGCGAGACCTACGACTCGAGCGAAGACTCGGACGTCCTGCTCAACCGTGCGGAGGAGGAGATCTTCCGTCTCGGCGAGCGACGCTACAAGAAGTCGTTCACCCCCATCAATCAGCTGCTGCATGGAGCGATCCAGCAGCTGGAGGCGTTGAGCTCGTCGTCGGAGCGGATCACCGGCGCGCCATCGGGTTTCAAGGACCTGGACGACATCACCGGCGGATTCCAGCTCAGCGACCTGATCATCCTCGCCGCGCGTCCCTCGCTGGGAAAGACGAGTCTCGCGCTGAACATCGCGGCCTATCTGGCGACGCAGAAGGGGCTCCCGGTCGCGATCTTCAGCTTGGAGATGTCGATGGAACAGCTCGTCCAGCGCCTGATCAGCAGCGAATCTCCGGTCTCGCTCCACTCGCTCAGGACCGGGCGCGCGAGCATCGAGGAGTGGCGCCGGGTCTCGGACGCCTGCGAGAGGTTGCGGCGGGCGCCGATCTATATCGACGACAGCGGCATCCTGAGCGCCCTCGAGATGCGGGCCAAGGCGCGACGGCTCAAGCTCCAGAAGGACATCGGGCTGGTCATCGTCGACTATCTGCAGCTCATGGAGAGCAACCGCAGGTCGGAGAGCCGGCAGCAGGAGATCACGGAAATCAGCCGGTCGCTCAAGGCGCTCGCGAAGGAGCTGAACGTGCCCGTGATCGCGCTCTCCCAGCTGTCGCGCGCGCCCGAGCAGCGCACGAGCGACCAGCGTCCGCGGCTCTCCGACCTGCGCGAGTCCGGCGCCATCGAGCAGGACGCGGACCTGGTCCTCTTCCTGTACAAGGAACGGCCCCCGGAAGACAAGAAGCCCGACCCGGGCGCCGGTACGGTCGAGGTCATCGTGGGGAAGAACCGCAACGGCCCCACCGACAAGATCCTCCTGACGTGGCTCGGGAACTTCATGCGGTTCGAGGACTTCGATCCGCGGTTCTCGACGGTGTGACGCGCCGCACCCGTTCGCGGTTCGTATGCGCGTCCTGCGGCGCGACGACGTTGCGGTGGGCCGGGCGCTGCCCCGAATGCGGTGAATGGAACTCGCTCGTCGAGGAGATCATGGAGCGCGCCGCGGTGGGCGGGGGGAGGACGGCGCCCGCGCGGGCCCGGCCGCTCGCCGGAGTCGACGTCGCCGAAGCGGAGCGGATCTCGACGGGAGTCGCGGAGCTCGATCGGCTGCTGGGCGGCGGGATCGTCCCCGGCGGTCTCTACCTCCTGGGCGGCGAACCCGGGATCGGCAAGTCGACCCTCCTGCTCCAGGTCGCGGGTCGGCTGGCCGCCGAGGGCCGCGGGGTCCTGTATCTGGCCGGCGAGGAATCTCCGGGGCAGATCAAGCTCCGGGCGGAGCGTCTGGGCGTCTCCGGGGAGGGGCTCCTCGTAGCGCCGGGGACGGCCCTCGATTCGCTGGTGGCGGCGTGCGAGGAGATCGGTCCCGAGATCGTGATCTGCGACTCGGTCCAGACCGTGTACGACCCGGCCCTCTCCAGCGCACCGGGGTCGGTCTCCCAGGTCCGGGCCGCGGCAGGATCCTTGCAGCGTTTCTGCAAGGCGCGGGGTGCGGCGGTGTTCCTGGTCGGCCACGTGACCAAGGGCGGCGGGATCGCCGGACCGAAGACCCTCGAGCACCTGGTCGACGCGGTGCTGCTCTTCGAGGGCGACCCGGACCACGATCACCGCGTGCTCAGGGCGACGAAAAACCGATACGGATCGACCCAGGAGATCGCGGTTTTTCGAATGACCGGCACGGGACTCGAGGCGGTCGACAACCCGTCGGCGTTCTTCCTCGACCCGCTGCGCAGCGCACGGCCGACGCCCGGATCGGCGCACGTGGCCTGCCTGGAGGGGACGCGGCCGTTGTTGATCGAGATCCAGGCGCTGGTCGCTCCCAGCCCGTACGGGACGCCGCAGCGCGTGGCGGGAGGGTTCGATTCCCGTCGACTCGCGCTGCTGCTCGCCGTGCTGGAGCGGCGGGCCGGGCACGCGCTCGGCGCGCGTGACGTGTTCCTGAACGTCGTCGGCGGGCTCACGCTGAGCGAGCCGGCGGTCGATCTGGGAGTCGTCGTCGCGCTCGCGTCGAGCTCCGCGGACCGGCCCGTCCGACCCGGGACGGTGGTGTTCGGCGAAGTCGGGCTGACCGGCGAGCTGAGGCCCGTGCGGATGACCGCCGCACGGCTCGGCGAAGCGGAGAGGCTCGGGTTCACGCGGGCGGTGATCGCCGCTCAGCGTACCGATCCGCGCGCGGCGAAGGCGCACGGATTCGACGATGGCCGCCGGCTCGCCCTCGTGGAGGCCGAGTCGGTGGCCGAGGCCGTGAGCCTCGCCCTGGAGGGTGGATCGTGAGGATGCAGCGAACCGCGTCGCCCATCATTCCATATCATCGGCGGCGACGCATCCCGCAACACGAGGAGGGCCATGAACTATCTGCGTGTGATCCTGGGACTCGTGATCCTGTGGGCGGGCGCGATGACCGTCGTGTACGAACCCGCTCGCCTGACCTACCTCGTCGTCGGCGTAGGGGTCGGCCTGCTGTTGCTGACGCTCCTCTTGGAGGCGCGCATCCGGCAAGGAGATCCACGACAGGTGCTCGTCGCCGGGGTCGGGCTCCTGCTCGGACTGGTCCTGGCCGTGCTCGTGCTGGCCGTCCTGGCGGGTCTGCCGATCATGGCCGGGGTGCTGGATAGCGGAACGCTCGTCTCGACGTTCGGAATCGCCCTCATCGTCCTGCTCCTGGGCTACCTGGGGGCCGCCACGGCGCGCGCGGTCACCTACGACCTGGTGCTGTTCCGGCAGCCCGACCAGGAGAGCGGGACGAAAGCCCGGTTCCTCGTCGGCGAGAAGTCCCTGATCGACGGGCGCATCGTGAAGCTGGCGGAGAGCCCGCTCCTGTCGGGCGAGATCATCATCCCGCGCTTCGTCGTCGACCAGCTGAACCAGCTGGCCGCGAGCAACACGCCCATGGACCGCTTCCGCGGCGAGCGCGGTCTCGAGAGCTTGAGGCGGCTTCAGCAGAACCGGATGCGGGCCGTCTACATCCGCGAGATCGACCTCCTCCACGGGGAGATCGAGGGCGTCCTCGACTATGCCGTTCAGCACGACGCGCGCGTCGTGACCCACAATCCCGAGATGATCCGCGAGGCCAACCGCCGCGGGATCCCGATCGTGAACCTGAACGACATCGCCGCGATGCTCGAGCCCGAGATCCTGAGCGGGGACGAGCTGGTGGTGAAGCTCGTCAAGCCCGGGAAGGAGAAGGAACAGGCGGTCGGCTACCTCGAGAACGGGAACATGGTCGTGGTGGAGGATTCGCGCAGCGACATCGGACGCACCGTCCGGGTTGCGGTCACCGGCATCCACCAGACGCGGGCCGGCACGCTGATCTTCGCGCGCAAGCGCGAAGGCCCGGGGGACGGCGGACCGTCCGCGGTCGAGGGCGAGATCAGCGGAGCCGCCGAAGGGGCGAGCCGGCCCTGATCCCGGCGGCGGGCGTGGTCGTGGCCGGCGGACGGGGCGAGCGCCTCGGAGGCGAGGCCAAGCAGTTCCGTCCGCTGGGCGGCCGGCCGGTCGCCTGCTGGGCGGCGCGGGCGCTCCTCGCCTCGCTCGCGGGGCCCGTGGTCGTCGTCCTCCCCCCCGACTCGCTGGCCGAAGGGGAGGCGCTCCTGCGGGCGCATCTCGCGGAAGCCGGCGAGCGGCTGCGCTTCGCGGCCGGCGGTGCGCGGCGGCAGGACTCGGTGCGGGCCGGTCTCGCGATCCTCGCGACCGGCGGGACGGTCCTCGTCCACGACGCGGTCCGCCCGTTCGCGTCGCGCGCGCTGATCGAGAGCGTGGGTCGCGAGGCGGCTGCCGGCCGGTGCGTGGTCCCCGCGCTTCCGCCGACGGACACGCTCAAGCGGGTGGTGGGGGATCGCGTGATCGAGACCCTCGACCGCTCGACGCTGATCGCGGTCCAGACCCCGCAGGGCTTTCCACTCGGGCTCCTCGCGGCCGCGCACGCCGCCTGGCCCGCCGACGAGGAGGCGACCGACGACGCGGCGGTGTGCGAGCGCCACGGCGCGGCCGTCTCCTGGGTTCCCGGCGAGCCGACGAACCGAAAGCTCACGAGCGCGGACGACTGGTGGTGGGCCGAGCGTGTCGTCGAGACCGGCCAGGTCCGTTGGGGAGGTCGGGGATGAGGGAGACCCGCGTCGGGATCGGGTTCGACGCGCACCGCCTCGCGGACGGGCGCCCGCTCGTTCTGGGGGGCGTCCGGCTCGAGCATCCGCGCGGCCTCGAGGGCTGGTCGGACGCCGACGTGCTCCTGCACGCGATCGCGGACGCCGTCCTGGGGGCCGTCGCGCTGGGAGACATCGGGACGCACTTTCCGCCGTCGGACCCCGCCTGGAAGGACGCGGACAGCCGCGAGATCCTGACCGCCGCGGTCACGCTCGCCTGCCGCGACGGCTGGGCGGTGGCGAGCGTGGACGCGACCGTTCTCGCCGAGGTCCCGCGGATCGCACCCCACGTCGACGCGATGCGGCGGTCGATTGCGACCGCGTGCGGGATCGGCGTCGAGCGAGCGAGCGTCAAGGCGACGACGATGGAAGGCATGGGGTTCGTCGGGAGGGAAGAAGGGATCGCCGCCCTGGCGATCGCGACGCTCGCGCGGGAGACCGCCGGGTGACCGAAGGGCTCGAATGCGCGGCGTGCGATCGCGCCGTGCCCGCGGATCGGCTCCAGAACCTGTGCCCGACCTGCGGCGGGCCGCTCCTCGCCCGCTACGATCTGGAGGGTCTCTCCCGGAGCTGGGACCCGCGCGATCTCGCGGGACGATCGCGGACCGTCTGGCGCTGGCGCGAGGTCCTGCCGGTCTCTCCCGACGAGGATCCGCTCACGCTCGGGGAAGGGGGAACGCCGGAGGTCCCCTCGCGGGCGATCGGACCGCGGCTCGGGCTCGCGCGCCTTTCGTTCAAGGACGAGAGCGGCAACCCGACGCTGTCCTTCAAGGCGCGGGGGCTCGCGGTCGCGATCCACCGCGCGCGGGCGCTCGGCGCGCGTCACGTGGCGATCCCCAGCGCCGGGAACGCGGGCAGCGCCGCCGCGGCCTATGCCGCCGCGGCCGGGCTGCCGTGCACGGTCGCGATGCCGGCCGAGACGCCGGCGCCGGTCGTCGCCGAGTGCCGCGCCTACGGCGCCCGGATCGAGCTCGTCGACGGGACGATCGCCGACGCCGGCGTCTGGATCCGGGATCGCGCCGCCCTGGAGGGCTGGTTCGACGTCTCGACCCTCCGCGAGCCCTACCGCCTCGAGGGCAAGAAGACGATGGGCTACGAGCTCGCCGAGGCCCGGAACTGGTCGCTCCCGGACGCGATCGTCTACCCGACCGGAGGCGGAACCGGCCTCGTCGGCATGTGGAAGGCGTTCGACGAGATGGAGGCCCTGGGCTGGATCGGATCGGCGCGACCGCGGATGATCTCGGTCCAGGCCGCGGGCTGCGCTCCGATCGTCCGCGCGTTCGAGTCCGGGACGTCTCGCGCCGAGCCGGTGGCCGACCCGCGGACCGTGGCGAGCGGCCTCAAGGTCCCGGGGGCGATCGGGGACTTCCTGATCCTGGCTGCGCTCCGCGCCTCGGGCGGGACGGCGCTCGCGGTCGAAGACGGCGACCTCCTCGCCGGCGCCCGAAGCCTGGGGCGGGAGGAGGGGCTCCTGGCGAGCCCCGAGGCCGGGGCCACGGTCGCGGCGCTGCCGCGGCTCCGCGCGGCGGGGATGGTGGGCCCCGACGACGACGTCGTGTGCTTCGTCACCGGGCACGGGATCAAGTACCCGGTTCTGTGCGGCACGACCTCCCCGGGAGTATCTTGAAGCGGTAGATGCGGGTCGCCTATCTGGACATGTTCTCGGGCATCAGCGGCGACATGCTGCTCGGTGCGTGTCTGGACGCGGGAGTCTCCCTCTCGGAGCTCGAAACGGCGCTCGCGGGCCTAGGGCTCGAGGGGGTCCGCCTCTCGGCGGAGCCGGTCCGGAGGCACGGGATCGCGGCCACGCGTTGCGTGGTCCGGGTCCCGGACGGAGCGGGGGAGCGCGGCCTCGCGGAGATCGTAGACCTGATCGAGGGCGCTGCGCTGCCGCCGCGGGTCGCCGCGCGCGCGCGCCGGGTCTTCGAGCGGCTCGCGGCGGCCGAAGCCAAGGTGCACGACACGACGCCCGACCGGATCCACTTCCACGAGGTCGGGGCCCTGGACGCGATCGTGGACGTGGTCGGGGGGGTGTGGTGCCTGGATCGCCTCGGCGTCGAGCGCATCCACGCTTCGCCGTTCACGCTCGGCGGCGGGTGGACGCGGACGACCCACGGGGTCCTTCCGGTGCCGCCGCCGGCGGTGCTGGAGCTCGTGGCGGGCTGGCCGGTCGCGGCGGGGGCGGTCGAGGCCGAGCTGACGACGCCGACCGGGGCCGCTCTGGCGACGACTCTGGCGCAAGGCCGCGGGCTGCCGGCCGACTATGTGCCGCGCGCGATGGGCTACGGGGCCGGAACCCGGGACCTGGCGGAGCAGCCGAACCTGCTCCGCCTCGTGATCGGGGAGGTCGCGGAGCCGGACCGGTCACTGGCCGTCATCGAGTGCGACCTCGACGACCTCTCTCCGCAGCTCTTCGAGCCGCTCGCCGAGCGGCTCTACGGAGCGGGAGCCGTCGAGGTCCACTGGACCCCGGTCCAGATGAAGAAGCAGCGGCCCGGCGTCACCGTGCGAGCGCTGGCCCCACTGGCGGATGTCGCCCGCGTGGGGGAGGCCCTGTTCGCCGAGACGACGACGATCGGCTTCCGCTGGTGGCCGGTCTCGCGGACGACGCTCGAGCGCGAAGAAGCGGAGGTCGAGACCACGTTCGGCAGCGTGGCGGTCAAGCGCGTCCGAAGGCCGGACGGTCGCTGGGAGACGCGACCCGAATACGAGTCGTGTCGTGAAATCGCCCGCCGGCTCGACCTGCCCGTGAGGGACGTTCTGGCCGCGTTAAGCGCGGAACTCAACCCAGGAGCGCTGGTATTACGTGACGAGTAAGCACTTCACCCCCATCGGAGGACATGCATGAGAAGGTTTCTGATCGTCGCCGCTCTCTTCGCCGTCGAGGGAGTCCTCTTCGGCATCGACACGGCGGACGCCCAGACCGCCACCGCGATCGCCAACGGGGCGAAGGTGCGGATTCAGCGAAACAAGCACGAGGAAGCGCGCGAGCTGCTGGCGCGCGAGATCCCCAATTATCCGGACAGCGCCGAGCTGCACTACCTCTACGCGATCACGCTCGCGCGCGTCGCGCCGCAGGACTCGGCCTCGAAGGCGATCAGCGAGCTGACGATCGCCGACAGCCTGAACGGAGAGCCGGCGGAAGGCGGTGACGAGGAGGACGTCGAGCTTCAGGAGAACATCGATCAGGCGATGCGCTCTCTGTGGGGCGGCATCGTGAACGACGGGGTTCGAGCCCTCTCCGCGGGTGACCTCGAAGATGCGGAAGCCAAGTTGAGCGTGGCCGTCCGCCTGAATCCCCAGGGCAAGGAAGGCCACCTGGGAATGGGCGCGGTTCATCAGGCGAAGAAGGAATACGACCTCGCGATCGAGGAGTACAAGAAAGCGCTCGAGATCGATCCTGCGTACAAGAACGCGCTCCTGCGGCTCGGACAGACGTACCAGCTCGAAGCGGAGCAGTACTCCGCCAGCACCGACCCGGCCGAGAGCGGCCGAGCCGACGAGATCGCGGCCGAGGCGGCGGCGATGTACGAGGATTACCTCGCCGCCAATCCGGGCGACGTCGAGGTCCAGATCCAGCTCGCCGGCCTGCACGCTTCGCTCGGTCATATGGAACAGGCGGAACCGATCATCCGCAGCGTGATGTCCGCGGACAGCGTGGACGCCGCGGTTTTCACGGACTTCGGATTCCGGCTCGCGAACGCGGGTCAGTACGATCTCGCCGACGAGCTCCTCGGGAGAGCCGTGACGATGACCGATTCGCTCGACGTCGAGCCGCTCGGCTATCTCGCGTTCGTGCGCATCCAGAAGAAGGACCTGCCCGGCGCCCAGGTGGTGCTCGACAAGCAGATCGCTCTCGACCCGTCGAACGCCGAGGCCTGGGAGTACCTGGGCTACGTCCGCCGCGATCTCGGCGACGAGGCGGGTGCCGCAGCGGCGTTCGAGAAGGCGCAGGGCATTCCGCTGGAGCTCCAGCAGATCGCGCTGAACCAGGATCCCGACAAGACCTGGAGCGTCGAAGCGACGTTCATGAACCGGCTCGAGACCCCGGTGTCGAACATCAGGATCCGGTTCTCGCTCCTGTCCCAGACGGGCGAGGTGCTCGAGACCCAGGAAGCGTCCGTGGCAGGGCAATCGCTGGCGGCCGGGGAAGGCGAGCGCGTGTCGGTCGAGTTCACCAAGCCGGCCGAGAATCCGCGCGTGAGGTACGAGATCCTCTAGCCTCGAAGCCGCGCCCTTCGCGTCTCAGGGCGGTTTGACGACCCCCGGAGGCCGGCCTAGCTTCGACCTCACGCACCGAGCGCGTCCCCGGCCCGGCGTACGGCGAGCGGGCGTAATTCAGTGGTAGAATGCCAGCTTCCCAAGCTGGACGTCGCCGGTTCGAATCCGGTCGCCCGCTCCACTCCTCCGGCGTCGCAATCGGGAGGGACGCCGGTCCCGTCCGCGGCGCGGTTGCGCTCCCCGCTCCTTCCGTGTAAACAGTTTCGGGGATGAAGCGCCGGACGTTCCTCGAATCTTCCGCCCTGGTCCTCGGAGCCGTGGGACTCCCGGCTCCGGTCGCGCCCCCTCTGCCGCGCGAGCTTCGCCGGTGGCTCGAGCCCGACGATCGGGAGCTCGCCGATCTCGCCCTGAACGCGGCGCGCCGGGCGGGCGCGTCGTACGCCGACATCCGCATCAGCCGGCACTTCTTCCAATCGATCCAGACCCGCGAACGGCGGCTGGAATGGATGAACAACGACGTCACCTACGGGTTCGGCGTGCGCGTGCTGGCGGCCGGCGTCTGGGGGTTCGCCGCGAGCCGGATCGTCGCGGAGGACGAAGTCGCGCGCGTCGCGCGGGCCGCGGTCGACCAGGCGAAGCTGAACGCCAGGATTCCCCACGCCCCCGTCGAGCTGGCGCCCGCCGAGGCGTTTCCCGACGCCGAGTGGTCGACGCCGCATCGCGTCGACCCCTTCGAGGTTCCGATCAACGAGAAAGTCGACTTCCTCCTGGCGATGAACGCGGCCGGCCTGGACGCCGGCGCGAGCTTCGTCTCGTCGGGGATCCGCTTCCAGAAGCACGAGCGCTACTTCGCCTCGACCGAGGGCTCGTACATCCGGCAGACTCTGCTCCGGGTGGCCGCGCCGTGGACGGTCACGGCCGTCGACCGGCAGGCAGGCCGGTTCGCCTCGTGGGACGAGAACCAGCGGAACGCCGCGGCGGGTTGGGAGTTTCTGCTCGACCAGGACTACCGCGGGAAGATCGCCCGGGCGACGGAACGGGTTCGCGAAAAGCTGGTCGCGCCCACGCTGGACGAGGCGACGAAGAAAGACCTCGTGCTCCTCCCGAGCCACCTCTGGCTCACGATGCACGAATCGGTGGGTCATCCCACCGAGCTCGATCGGGCGCTCGGGTACGAAGCCAATTACGCGGGCACGTCGTTCTGCGCGCCGGACAAGCTCAACGAGCTCCAGTACGCGAGCGAGATCGTGAGCTTCGAGGCGGAGAAACAGACGCCGAGCAGCCTGGCGAGTGTCGGCTGGGACGACGACGGCGTTCCGGCCGACCGCTGGCTCCTCGTCCGCGACGGCCTGTTCGTCGACTATCAGACGACGCGCGACCAGGTCCGGTGGATCAGCGACAGGACCGGCGTGACCCGCTCGCACGGATGCTCCTACGGCGAGGACTGGTCGCTCATCCAGTTCCAGCGCATGCCGAACATCAACCTGCTGCCGGATCCCGACGGGGGCTCGGTGGACGATCTCATCGCGGGTGTCGACGACGGTCTCCTGATCGACACGAACGGCTCGTTCTCGATCGACCAGCAGCGCTACAACTTCCAGTTCGCCGGCCAGGGCACGTGGGAGATCAAGGGCGGAAAGCGCGGCCGGATGCTTCGCGACGTCGCTTATCAGGGGAACACAGTCGAATTCTGGAACAGTTGCGACGGATTGGGCGGTCCGGCCACGTACGAGGTCTATGGGGCCTACAACGACGGCAAGGGCCAGCCCAGCCAGATCAACGCGGTCAGCCATGGCTGCCCGCCGGGTCGATTCCGGCAGGTCAACGTGTTTCCGTCATGAGGACGAAGGTCCTGACCGAGCAGGAGGCGCAGCGGATCGTGGACGTCGTGATGGACCGCGCGACCGCCGATGCCACGATCGTCAATCTGACGTCGCGGGAGGGCGGGAATACCCGTTTCGCCGCGAACGGGGTGACCACGTCCGGCGAGGTGGCGGACCTCGCCGTGAACGTGACGTCCACGTTCGGGGCCCGGAGCGGGACCGCCGAGACGAACGGGATCGACGACGAGTCGATCGCGAACGTCGTCCGCGAGGCGGAAGAGGCGGCGCGGCTCGCCCCCGAGGATCCCGAGTACGTCCCGCCGCTCGACCGCGTCGAGTATCTCCGTCCGGCGGCCTGGTTCGAGACGTCGGCCGCCTACGGTTCGGGCGAGCGCGCGAATGCCGTGAGCGCGGCGCTCGCGGAAGCGGAGTCGCGCGACGTCGTGATCGCGGGATTCCTCGAGAACTACCGCACGGCGAGCGCGACGGCGAACTCGGCGGGTCTCTTCGGCTACTTCCCGATGACGTGGCTCGAGTACACGAACACGGTCCGCACCCGGGATGGCGGAGGATCGGGATGGGCGGGCGTTCGCCTGCACGACGCCGGGGCGCTGGACGCGGGCGCGCGGGCGCGCGTGGCCGCCGAGAAAGCGGTCGCGTCGCGCACGATGGTGCATCTCGAGCCGGGTGAGTACCCGGTCATCCTGGAGCCGGCCGCGGTCGCGGTCATGGCCGGAGCGCTGGTGAGCCAGATGGACGCCCGGCAGGCCATGGAAGGGCGCTCGTATCTGACCGCCGCCGGAGGCGAGACCAAGCGGGGTCGCCGGATCGTGGCCCCGATCGTCACGATCGAGACCGATCCTCTTCATCCGGCCGTTCCTGGTCGCGCCTGGGCCGGCCAGCAGCTCCCGTCGCGGGCGACGACGTGGTACCGCGAGGGGATCGTGGAAAACCAGCCGATCGACCGCTACTGGGCGCAGAAGAACGGCGTCGAGCCGGTGCCAGGCCCGACGAACCTCGCCATGCGGGGGCAGGACCGGTCGCTGGAGGACCTGATCCGCGAAACGGACCGCGGGATCCTCGTCACCCGCTTCTGGTACATCCGGATGCTGAACCCGACCGATCTCACCCTGACCGGGCTCACGCGCGACGGGACGTTCTGGATCGAGGGAGGGCGGATCTCTCACGCCGTCAACAACTTTCGCTGGAACGAGTCGCCCGTTCGGCTCTTCGAGCGCGCCGAGGCGCTGTCGCGTCCGGAGCGGGTGGCGAACGAAGACTGGGCCGTGAGCCCCTCGTACGTGCCCGCCGTCCGCGCGTCGGCGTTCCGCTTCGCGAGCGTGAGCCAGGCGGTTTGAGTCGTCGGCTTGACACGCCGCCTCTCCGTCGCCTAACGTTCGGCACTTAAGGTCGCGCTTCAGGCAACACCCTCAACTTCCGAGCCTGAAACTGGTTAGCGGACCCTAGCCGGGACCCGACGATGCTGCAGTGGCGCCCGTTCCTCATGATCACCTGGGCCGCCCTGCTGGGGCTGTTCCTGTGGACGGTCCTGCCGGTCCTGTCCCCGCTCGTCCTGTTCCTCGTCCTCGCCTACGTCCTGTGGCCGCTGTTCGGGACCGACACGTACAAGCGGCTCATCCTCCCGCTCGCCGCCATCACCTTCCTCTGGCTCCTTCACGTGGCGGGCAACGTGCTCGCTCCCTTCGCGCTCGCGTTCGTCCTGGCGTACGTGGCGGACCCGCTCGTCGACTGGTGGGCGGCGCGCGGAATCGGCCGCACCTGGGGGGCCCTCGGGGTCCTGCTCCTCGCGCTCATCGTGCTCGCTCTCGCGTCGGCGCTGATCGGCCCGCTCGTCGCGGCGCAGGGAGCCCAGTTCCTGACCGATCTGCCCCGCATCATGAACGAGCTCAGGACGTGGTACAACGCGCAGGTCATGGCGCTCGCGAACTCCCCACTCCCGCTCCTCCGCGACATCCCCTTCGAGCGCGCGCTCGACGTGGAGAGCCGCGACGTCGGGCAGTACCTGCTCGACGAGATGCAGCGGCTCCACCCGTCGTGGGAGGCGGCGATGGGCGTGGGGCGCGGGCTTCAGACCGGGTTGACGATCCTCGGATACGTGGTCCTGACGCCGGTCCTGACGTTCTACCTCCTGCGAGACTTTCCGAGCGTCGGCCAGGGGCTCGCACGGATCCTGCCGCCGGCGCGGCGCGAAGGAACGCTGACCTTCCTGCGGCGCTACGACCGGCTCCTCGGGGAATACCTCCGCGGGCAGCTCCTCGTTGCCACCTTCGTGGGGATCGCGACCGCGGTGGGATTCTGGATCGTCGGCTTCCCGAACGCGATCCTTCTCGGCGTCATCGCCGGCATCTTCAACATCGTCCCGTATCTGGGCCTCATCGTCAGCCTGATTCCCGCCGCCCTGATCGCGCTCCTCACGCCGCCGCTGTGGCTCTCCGCGATCAAGGTGGCGGGCGTGTTCTTCGTCGTGCAGTCGCTCGACAGCTACTTCTTCTCGCCGAAGATCGTCGGGGACAGAGTGGGCCTCCATCCGGTCTGGGTGATGTTCGCGATCATCGGCTTCGCGTCGGTGTTCGGTGTCGTGGGACTCCTTCTCGCGATTCCCATCGCCGTGCTGGTCAAGCTCGTCATCGAGAACACGATCGCGACGTACAAGGGATCGGTCTACTACCGTGGCACCGAGGTCCCGCAGGCCGACGATGAGGAGGATCGGGGGGGAGAGGAGTTGGCGTGAGCCTCCCGGTGGTCGCGATCGTGGGGCGCCCGAACGTCGGGAAGTCGACGCTCTTCAATCGATTCCTCGGCGCGCGCGACGCGATCGTCGACGATGAACCCGGCGTCACGCGGGATCGGCACGCCGCCACCGCCGAATGGGCCGGACGGCGCTTCACGCTGGTCGACACCGGCGGTCTGATCCCGGAGTCGCAGGAGGAGATCGCGCGCCGGGTCAACGCGCAGATCTACGCCGCGATCGAGCAGGCGGACGTATGCCTGTTCGTCGTGGACGGGCGGAGCGGGCTGACTCCCGTCGACCGGGAGATGGCGCAGCTCCTGCGCGAGAGCGGTCGGCCGACGGTGCTCGCGGTCAACAAGGCGGACAACGCGGCGATGGGCGAGCGCATGGCATGGGAGTTCTTCGAGCTCGGACTCGGCGACCCGCGGCCGGTATCGGCCCTGTCGGGCATCGGCACGGGCGACCTTCTCGATGCCGTGGTCGCGGTGCTTCCGGCCGACGCCGTCGACGCGCCGGCGGACCCCGAGGAGATCACGGTCACCGTGATCGGCAAGCCGAACGTCGGGAAGTCCTCGTTTCTCAACCGCTTGCTCGGTGAGGAGCGGTTCATCGTCTCGCCGGTCGCCGGCACAACCCGCGACGCGATCGATACCGCGTTCGAATACGGAGGCCGGCGCTTCCGTCTCGTCGATACGGCGGGGATCCGGCGGCACGCCGCGCTGGAGGAGGGGCTCGAGTACTACACGTACCTTCGCGCGGTGCGGAGCCTCGATCGGGCGCAGATCGCGATCGTCATGCTGGATGCCTCCGAGCCGCTTTCGCGCCAGGACCTCCGCATCCTCAATCTCGCCGAGGAGCGGCGTCGCGGGATCGTGGTCTGCGTGAACAAGTGGGATCTGATCGAGAAGGACGAGCGGACGGCGGCCGGATACGAAGCCGCGTTCCGGGCCCAGGCGCGGACCCTGGCCTGGGCCCCGATCGTGACGATCAGCGCGGCCACCGGCCAGCGCGTTTCGCGGGCGCTCGCGGTCGCGGAGGACGTCTGGAGAGAGTGGCACAAGAAGATCCCCACCCCCGAGCTCAACCGCGTGCTGCATCGCGCGACCGCGAAGGTCCAGCCGCCCCAATCCAAGAGCCGGCACGGGTCGCGCGTCGTGCGCATCCTCTACGCGCACCAGGCGGAGACGGGGCCGCCGCTGTTCCTGTTCTATGCCAACGAGCCGCAGGCCGTGCCCGAGCACTACCGCCGGTATCTGGAGAACGAGATCCGCGCCGCGTTCGGGTTCGCCGGAGTGCCGCTCAGGATGTTCTTCCGCCAGTCCTCCTCGAGGTCGCGGCAGCGCGCCGATCCGGCGGGCCGCGAGACCGGATGACCGGCGGGGTGATCCTCGGTCCGGCGATCGCCTACCTGGCCGGTTCGTTTCCGACCGCGTACCTGGTGGGCCGGGCGCGCGGCGTCGACCTCGGCCGCACGGGCAGCGGGAACTACGGAGCCACGAACGTCTTCCGTACCCTGGGGCGAGGGCCGGCCTCGGTCGCGCTCGTCGTCGACGTCGCGAAGGGATATCTGCCCGTCGCGCTCGTGCCGCGCTGGCTGGAGCCCGCCGGGATCACGCCGGGAGCCTTCGCGGTCCTGCTCGCCGTGGCCGCCGTCCTCGGTCACGTGTTCTCGATCTTCCTGCGGTTCCGCGGCGGCAAGGGCGTCGGGACCGCGGCGGGCGCCTTTCTCGCCCTGTCCCCCTGGGCGCTCCTGTTCGCGGTGGCGACCTGGACCCTGATCGTCGCGTGGACGAGGATCGTCTCGCTGGCGTCCCTCGCGGGAGCGGTGACCCTTCTGATCGCGGTCGCGGCCCTTCACCTCCGCGACTGGCCGGCGACGTGGCCGCTCGTGACCCTGACCGCGCTTCTCTGCGCATTCGTGTTCTGGACCCATCGCGAGAACATCGGACGCCTCGCGCGCGGGGAAGAGAAGCCGATCGTCGAGCGCGGAGGGAGCTCGTGAGCGCCGCGCCGCCGGCCGCTGTGATCGGGGGCGGATCGTGGGGCACGGCGCTGGCCGGGATCCTCGCCGCCAAGGGCCGCGAGGTGCGCCTCTGGGTCCGGGATCCCGAGCTCGCGAGGGCGATCGAGCGTCGGCGGGAAAACCCGCGCTACCTGCCCGGCTTCCGGCTGGACGGGCGGATCCGCGTGACGGCGGACCTCGGGTCGGCGCTGGATGACGCCGGGCTCGTGGTCTCCGCGCTCCCGAGCCACGTCGTCCGGGGCGTGATGGCCGGGGCCTCGGCGTACCTGGACGGCGCCGCGATCGTCGTCTCCGCGTCCAAGGGGATCGAGGAAGGGTCGCTCAAGCGCATGACGGAGGTCCTGGGCGAGGTCCTCGGCCGCCGCGGCGACGACCGGCTGGCGGTCCTTTCCGGGCCGTCCTTCGCCGCCGAAGTCGTGCGGGGAGCGCCGACGGCGGTCACGCTGGCGGCGCGCGACCCCGAGGTCGCCGAGAGCGCGAGGGAGGCGTTCTTCGCCCCGCGCTTCCGCGTGTATACCTCCCACGACCTCGTCGGCGTCGAGCTCGGCGGCGCGATCAAGAACGTGGTCGCGATCGCGACCGGGATCGCCGACGGCCTGGAATACGGCCACAATGCACGGGCCGCGCTCATCACCCGCGGGCTCGCCGAGATCTCGCGCCTCGGGACGGCGATGGGCGGACAGCGCCTGACGTTCATGGGGCTGGCCGGTCTCGGCGACCTCGTCCTGACCTGCACGGGGGATCTGTCGCGCAACCGGACGGTCGGGCTGCGCCTCGGACGCGGCGAGTCGCTGGCGGCGATCCTCGCCGACATGCGGCAGGTCGCCGAAGGGGTTCGTACGACCCGGTCGGTGCGCGACCTGGCGGCTCGGATCGAGGTCGAGATGCCGATCGTCGAGCAGGTCTACGAGATGTTGTATCACGCGAAGAGTCCGCCGGTCGTCGTCGAGGAGCTGATGACGCGCGAATCGAAGCCCGAGTTCCAGGCCGCCCGCTGAGGGAGTGCAGGAAGGAGGTCGCATGGCGTTCACACCGATCGCGAAGAAGGAGTACTACTCGATCGGCGAAGTGTGTCAGATCACGGGACTCAAGCCCCACGTCCTGCGCTACTGGGAGACCCAGTTCAAAGGTCTGGTCCCCGTCAAGAACCGCGCCGGAAACCGGGCATACAGACGCCGCGAGATCGAGATGGTGCAACTCGTCAAGGAGCTCCTCTACGAGAAGAAGTACACGATCGAAGGCGCTCGCCGACGTCTGGACGAGCTGAAGCGCTCCGCGGACGAGACGCTCGAGTCCGAGCTCGAAGGAGCCAGGGTCAAGGACACGTTCGAAACGCTGGCCGAGGATCTGTCCGGGCTGGTCGCGTACATCGATGCGTTCCGCCGGGGGGAGGCGGAGCCGGGGGGCCAGGGCTCGCGGTGAGGGCGCCGCGGCCGCGGGTCGTCCGCGCGCCCCCGTTCCCGGAGGACCTCGACTGGCTCCACGTCTCCCGCGCGCCCACCTGGGAGGATCTCCGCGGTAAGGTCGCGGTCCTCGAATTCTGGACCTACGGCTGAATCAACTGCGCGCACATGCTCCCGCGGGTACGGGAGCTCGAGGCTCGATTCGGCGACGCCGTCGTGGTCATCGGAGTGCACGCGGGCAAGTATCACCGCGAGCGGCTGACGAGCGCGATCGACGACGCCTGCCGGCGAGAAGACGTCTCGCACGTCGTCGTCAACGATCACCGGTTCCGGTTCTGGCGCGCGAACGCCGTCGCCGGCTGGCCGACGATCACGATCGTGGATCCGGAGGGATACGTCGTCGCGCAGCAGGCGGGTGAGCTCCCGTACCAGCCGCTTCACGACTTCATCGAGGGCCTGATCGAGGAGCACGAAGGGAAAGGCACGATGGATCGAAGCCCCTGGGCTTTGCGCGAGGAGCCGATCGCGGCGGACACCGGGCCGCTCCGCTATCCGGGCAAGGTGGCGGCCGACATCGAGGGTCGGATCGCCGTGTCGGACACGGGCCATCACCGCGTTCTCTACGGCCACATGCTCGGGAGCTCGCTCGAGGTGCGGGCCGTGATCGGGAGTGGGGAGGCGGGGTACCGGGACGGTCCGTTCGCCGACGCCATGTTCCGCGAGCCGCAGGGGGTGACGCTCGCGGGCGACATGCTGATCGTGGCCGATCGCGGGAACCATGCGATCCGGATGGTCGACCTGGGGACCGGGAGCGTGGCGACGATGGCGGGGACGGGTCGCCTGGGGACCGGCGCGCCTTCCGGCGGCGAGCCGCTCGGGACCGACCTCCGCTCGCCGTGGGACGTGCTCCTCCACGACTACGGCCTGTTTATCGCGATGGCGGGTTCGCATCAGATCTGGCGGCTCGACCTCCAGGCCGGCCGCATCGAGCCGCATGCGGGCTCGGGCCGCGAGGAAATCGTGGACGGCGCGGCCCGAGAGGCGGCGCTCGCCCAGCCGATGGCGCTCGCCACCGACGGGGAGAGGCTCTTCTTTGCCGACGCCGAGAGCTCGAGCGTGCGCGTGACGTCGTTCGAGCCGGGCGGACCGGTGGAGACGCTCGTCGGAACCGGTCTCTTCGAGTTCGGCGATCGCGACGGCGTCGGCGACGAGGTCCGGCTGCAGCACGCCGCGGGTCTGGCGTGGGGGCCGGGGAACCATCGCCTGTGGATCGCCGACACCTACAACCACAAGCTGAAGACGCTCGATCCGGGATCGCGGCGCGTCGAGACCGTGGAGCCGTTCGAGGAGACGCTCGCCGAGCCGATGGGCCTCGCGACGGCCGGCCACTACATGCTCGTGGCCGACACGAACCGCCACCGGATCCTGAGAGTCGACCAGATCGACAAGCGGGTGGTGGAGCTGGAAGTGGAGGGGCTGTGATGAAGAGACTGCGTCCGATTTGCCGGGCCTTGGAACGGCGTCTAAGTTTTCCCACGTCGGGGCGTAGCGCAGCCCGGTAGCGCACCTGAATGGGGTTCAGGTGGTCGCAGGTTCAAATCCTGTCGCCCCGACCAATACAAGCTAGGGCCCGACAGCATTTAGCGAGTCGGGCCCTTTTGCTTTCAGGTCATTTTAGAGAGGGCGGGTCAGTTGCAGGGGTCAGTTGCTCGGGGGATTCAGAGACC
>DATBJO010000005.1:0-29463 GCA_036556305.1 Gemmatimonadota bacterium | reverse complement strand
GATCGGATAGCCCGCGTAGAGCCGGCACCCGGCCTTGAGGGCGCCGAAGGCGAGCGCCTCGTTCCCCGTCATGAGGAGCTTGGGCTCGCCCTTCTCGTGGACGAACCCGACGGGGACCGGCGCCTCGGCGAGCTCCCGCAGAACGTATTCCCGACCCGCGCCGAGGGCCTTCCGGTTGGCGGCCCGCACCTCGTCGCTCTTGCGCCGGAACTTGCGGTCGACCGCGCCGGCGATCCCCTCGGTCGGGAGGTCGAGGAGCTCTCCGAGCACGCCGAGGAGCAGGATGTTCTTCGACAGCGACGACCCGGTGGCCTCGTTGGCGAGGTCGTGGAACGGCACCTGGAGCACGACCGGCTCGAGCGCCGGATCGACCGGGATCTCGGCGGGTGGAGTCCCGTCCTTCGCGTCGTAGATGACGAGCAGGCCGGGCGCGAGCGCGAGCTCCTCCGTGAAGCGAGCGAAGTCGGCCCAGTTGAAGGCGACGAGCACGTCGAGGTGATCCCCGTAGGACAGGGCCTCGTCCTGACTGATCCGCACCCGGCACGAGGACTCGCCGCCGCGGATCTGAGGTCCGAACGACTTGAGGATGGTCGCGTAAAGCCCCTCGGCGGCCGCCGCCGAGACGAGCAGCTCGCCGCTCGAGATTACGCCGTCGCCCCCCGAACCCACGATTCCGATGACGATGTCGTCGGTCGTCCGGCGGGTGAATCCGGGCGGCGCGGGAGGCGCGGCGGTCGATGGCTCGGGCACGGTTCGCTCCGGTCGACGAAACATGAACGAAATCAGCCAGAAAAAGATACGGACGCCGCACGAGGCGGACAAGCGAAGCGCGCGGCCGCCGCGTCGACTCCCTATCTTGCGGTCGATGCGGATCGAAGCCTTCCGGCCCCGCGCGCAGGGATCGAGCTGGCGGCGCGAGATCGTCGCCGGGACGACGACGTTCGCCACGATGGCCTACATCATCGTCGTCAACCCCAAGATCCTCGAGGCGGCCGGCATCCCGTTCGGCGCGTCGATGGTCGCGACGATCCTCAGCGCGGCGTTCGGGACCCTCCTCATGGGGCTGTGGGCGAACCGCCCGTTCGCGATCGCGCCGTACATGGGGCAGAACGCGTTCATCGCGTACACGGTCGTCCAGGGAATGGGACACTCCTGGCAGACCGCGCTGGGCGCGATCTTCGTGAGCGGGGTCCTGTTCACGGTGCTGGCGCTTTTCCGGACGCGCGCGTGGCTCGCCGAGTCGATCCCCGAGAGCCTGCGCGTCGCGTTCGCGGTCGGGATCGGGCTCTTCCTGACGTTCGTCGGGCTGGCGACGATCGGCGCGGTCGTGCCGGGCTCCGCCGCGACCCCGGTCGCTCCCGGCGACTTCCACGATCCGGCCGTGGCGGTCGGGCTCGTGGGCGTCGCTCTCATCGTGCTCCTCATGCTCGCGCGCGTCCCGGGAGCGATCCTGATCGGGATCCTGGTCACGAGCGCGGCCGCATTCCTGACCGGCGTGGCGAGCGCACCGGCGAGCGTCTTCAGCCCGCCGCCGGACCTCGGACCGACCCTGTTCGCGCTCGACGTCGGCGCGGCGCTGTCGTGGGGATTCGCGTCCGTCATCTTCACGGTGTTCGTCCTCGACCTCGTCGACACGATCGGGACTCTGATGGGACTCTCGGTCAAGGCGCAGCTCCTCGACGAGCGGGGCCGCCTCCCGGGGATCGACCGCGCGCTCCAGTGCGACGCCTTCTCGACCGTGGCGGGGTCCCTCCTCGGGACGACGACCTCGGGCGCCTACATCGAGTCCGCGGCCGGCATCGAGGCGGGCGGCAGGACGGGCCTCACGGCCATCGTCACCGCCGCGTGGTTCCTCGCCGCGCTCTTCTTCGCGCCGCTCCTCTCCGCCGTCCCGCCGTCGGCCTACGGGCCCGCGCTCGTCGTCGTGGGGATGCTCATGCTCGAGCCGGTCTCGCGCTTCCGCTTCGACGACGTCGGCGAGCTGGCGCCCGCGTTCCTGACGATCGTGCTCATGTGCTTCACGTACGACCTCGGGATCGGTCTGACGGCGGGCTTCGTGGCGTGGGTCGGGCTTAAGCTCGCCCGCGGCCGAGCCCGCGAGGTGCCAGGGGGGATGTGGGCGCTGGCGGCGCTGTCGGCCCTGTTCTACGCCTTCTATCCGTACTAGGGGCCGCTCGGCTCCGCGGCCGGTTTCACTTCGAGGAGGAGGATCCGCCGATCCGGCGGGCGACCTCGGTCGCGACGTCGAACGGCTCCTCCGGGGCGGCGCGGAAGCGCCGCTCGAGCGCGTAGGCGTCCTCCTCGAGCGGAATCGCGGCGTAGCTCCGTCCGCTCTCCAGCCACCCGCGCACGTAGCGCTCGACGAAGCCCCGCGTTCCCAGCTGCCGGACCTGCTCCACGTGGACGAGCTCGTGGAAGAGCGTCGGCAGGGGGATCGGAACGCCGGCGCCGTGCCGGACGAGGATCGTGTCGAGGTACGTGATGCCGAGGATCCGGTCGACGTCGACGGCGGAGATCCCCATGCGGCGGACGAGCCGGAGGAGCCCCGACAGCGGAATCCTGGGGACCACCGAGACGCGCGCGATCGCGAGCGTCTCGGCGGGGAAGAACGGCGCCAGCGCGCGGAGCGCGTCGGACGGGATGGGTCCGGCGAGGTCCCGGTGCCGCGCCCGGCGGCGCTCGACCCAGCGCACCCCCCACCACGGGAGGACCCGCCCCGCGCGCGCCGCCAGCCGACCCATCAGGCGGGGGCGCGGGCGGTCGCTTCGGCGGACTCCGCGGCGGCCTGCTGGCGCGCGGCTTCCTGCTGCCGGCGCCACATGTCCGCGTAGATCCCGTCCCGCTCGAGGAGCTCCGCGTGCCGGCCGCGCTCGACGACCCGGCCCGCGTCGAGGACGACGATCTCCTCGGCGTCGACGACGGTCGAGAGGCGATGCGCGATGACGAGCGTCGTGCGCCCCCGGGCGACCTCGTCGAGGCTCGCCTGGATCTCCTTCTCGGTGCGGGTGTCGAGCGCCGACGTCGCCTCGTCGAGGACCAGGATCGGCGGGTCCTTGAGGATCGTGCGGGCGATCGCGACCCGCTGCTTCTCGCCGCCGGAGAGCTTGAGCCCGCGCTCGCCGACCTTGGTCTCGTAGGCCTCCGGCAGGCCGGCGACGAAGTCGTGGATCCGCGCGAGTCGGGCCGCGCGCTCGACCTCCGCCGGCGACGCGCTCGGTCGTCCGTACGCGATGTTGTGGTAGATGGTGTCGTTGAACAGGACCGTGTCCTGCGGGACGATTCCGATCGCCGCCCGCAGGCTCGCCTGCGTCACCTCGCGAACGTCCTGACCGTCGATCTCGATCGAACCCTCGCCGACGTCGTAGTAGCGGAACAGGAGCCGCGAGATCGTCGACTTTCCGGCGCCGCTGGGTCCCACGACCGCGACGCGCTTCCCCGCCGGGACGACGAACGAGATCCCCCGGAGGATCGTGCGCTCCGGATCGTAGCTGAAGACGACATCGCGAAACGCCACCTCTCCGCGCGTCACCGCGAGCGGGCGCGCATCGGGCGCGTCCTCCACCTCAACGTTCTCCCCGAGCAGAGCGAACATGCTCTCCATGTCGACCAGCGACTGCTTGATCTGGCGATAGACGAAGCCCAGGAAGTTGAGCGGCTGGTAGAGCTGGATCAGGTATGTGTTGACGAGCACGAAGTCGCCGATCGTCAGGCGCCCACCGGCGACCCCGCGCGCGGCCATGAGCATGAGGATCGTGACGCCGACCGCGATGATGATGCCCTGACCCATGTTGAGGAGCGACAGGGTGGTGCGCGTCCGGACGGCCGCCCGCTCGTAGCGCTGGAGCGAGGCGTCGTAGCGTCCGGCCTCGTACTGCTCGTTGCCGAAGTACTTCACGGTCTCGTAGTTCAGGAGCGCGTCTACGGACCGCACGCTCGTTTCGGTGTCGATGTCGTTCAGCTCGCGCACGAAACGCGTGCGCCATTCGGTGATTCCGATCGTGAACCCCACGTAGGCGACGAGCGTGATCAGGGTCACGAGCGCGAAGCTCGGCGAGTAGAGGCCCCACAGGACCGCGCAGACGAGGCCGATCTCGAGGAGCGTGGGCAGGATGTTGAACAGCATGAACGAGAGCAGGAATCCAATGCCGTTCGTCCCGCGCTCGATCGCGCGGGTGACGCCGCCGGTCCGACGATCCAGGTGGAAACGGAGCGAGAGACGGTGGAGGTGATGGAACGTCTCGAGGGCGACGCGGCGGATCGCGCGCTGCGCCACCTTCTCGAAGAGCGCGTCGCGAAGCTCCGAGAAGGCGGCGGACCCGACGCGCACGAGCCCGTAGGCGACGATGAGCGCCACGGGCACCACGAGGAGCGCGCCCGCGGCCTCCGGGGTGAGCGCGTCCACCGCGCGCTTGTAGAGGATCGGGACGTAGACGGTGGCGAGCTTGGCGACGAGCAGGCACGCGAGCGAGAGGACGACCCGCGCGCGCAACCCCGGCTCCCCCTTCGGCCACAGGTACGGCAGGAGCGTCCGGATGGTCGCCACGTCGCCGCGGCGGGCGGCGGGTGACTGCGCGGGATCAGTAGACATCGAGGTCGTCCGCCGAGACCGTCATGCCGTCGTACTCTCGCTTCACTTCGGACAGCAGGTCCTCCTCGCTCGTTCCCCAGAAAAGCTGGTGATACAGGATCAACAGGCCGGGGTGAGCGCGGCCCGCGAGCTCCGCGAGCTCGGAGGAGGAGGTGTGGGCATCGCCGTGATACCGCTGCCATTCGGGTGGAAGCCGCGCGAACGCCGACGCGGAGTACACCTCGTGCACGAGCACGTCACACCCGCCGCACGCCTCGACCACCGCGTCGCCGGGTCCGGTGTCACCCGAGATCACGATCGTTCGGTCGCCCGTCTCGAAGCGATACCCGTACGCCCGGTCCCATCCCGCATGCGGAACCGCGAAAGCGATCACGCGAACCCGGGCATCCGCGTATACCGTCCCGGGCTCGATCTCCGTGACTTCCGCCCGCCATCCGTCCTCGTTGTGCGGCTGCAACCCCGACCGCCGATTCTCGATGTCGGCGCGGTAGGCGGCGAGGATCCCGTCGAACAGCGCCCGGGTTCCCGGAGGGCCGTACACCCGCAACGGCGACTCGCGGTCGGTGACCCACGGCGACAGCAGCAGGTCCGGACAACCCAGCGTGTGGTCGGAATGGAGGTGGGTCAGAAACACGATGTCGAGCTTCTTCGACTCCAGCGCCTCGATCCCCCGCCGCCTGGCCGCCTCCGCGCGGCGGACGACCCCAGGCCCGCAGTCGACCAGATACGGCTGCTCCCCCGCGATCACGGCCAGGGCGGGGCCCGAGCGTTCGGGATCGGGGTTCGGGTTTCCGGTGCCGAGAAATACGATTCTGGTGGTATCGGCTGGAGCGGGCCGGCCGTTCGGTGGAACGACGTCCCGCCGGGGCGCGCCGATCATCCCGAGGAGGCCGGCCAGGATCGCGGCGGAGGCGTTCAGGTGGTGCTCTGCCGCGGGCCGCCGCCGCCCTCGGGCGGCACCCAGAAGATGATCTCGTAGGGATCGCGGATGTCGCACGTCTTGCAGTGCACGCAGTTCGAGGGGTTGAGCTTCAGGTCGCCGTTCTCCCACTCGTACACGTTGGCGGGACAGAACCGGACGCACGGATTGCCGTACTCCTCGGTGCAGCGCGTGCGGCAGACGTTCGTGTCGAGGACGACCAGGTGGCTCGGCTGGTCCTCGGCGTGCGCGGCGCCGGAGTGGTAGACGTCCGTCAGCTTGTCGAACGTCAGCGTGCCGTCGAAGGAGCGCGGATCGGGACGCGGCGGAGTCTTCGTGCCGTAGTGCTCGGCCATCGTCTCGTAGCCCTCGTGGTCGGATCGACCCGGCAGCGCATCCGCCCAGTCGCGGCCGCCGGTCAGCCACTGGATGCCGACCCGCGCCATCCCGATCCAGCGCCCGTGAGCCATGACCTGATGGACGTTCCGGGTCTTCCGCAGGTCCTCGCCGATGTAGGAGGCGCGCACCGCGGCCTCGTAGGAGGCGAGAGCCGCCGATGAGGCGTCGCCCGCGGCGTGCGCGGCGAGCGCGGTCTCCGCGGCCAGCATCCCGCTCTTCATCGCGAGGTGGATCCCCTTGAGCTTCTGCCCGTTCAGGAGCCCGGCAGCGTCGCCCGTCAGGAGCGCGCCGTCGACGGCGAGGCGCGGAATCGAGTACCAGCCGCCCTCGGGGATCGCCTTGGCGCCGTACTCGACCATCTCGCCGCCCTCCAGGACCGCGCGGACGGCGGGGTGCGTCTTGAACTCCTGGAACTTCCGGTGCGGGTCGAGGAGCGGGTCGGCGGCGTCGAGGCCTACGACGTGACCCACGGACACGAGCCGATCCGCGAGGTGGTAGATCCAGCCGCCGCCGAACTGGGACGCGTCGAGCGGCCAGCCCACCGTGTGGACGACCGTGCCCGGCTCGTGCCGGTCCTCCGGAACCCGCCACATCTCCTTGACGCCGGTCGCGTAAACCTGGGGGTTGTCGCCCTCGAGGCGCAGGCGACTCACAAGTTCCTTTGTTAGATTCCCACGCACGCCGTCGCAGATCACCGTGACGGCCGCCCGGATGTCGTATCCCGCCTCGTAGTTGGGCCTGGGCTTCCCGCTCCGGTCGATCCCCTGATCGCGGGTCTGGACGCCGACGACCCGCTCGCCTTCGTAGAGCAGGTGATCCGCCGCGAACCCCGCGAAGATGTCGACCCCGCCGATCGACTCCAGCCGCTCGGCCATCCACCTGCAGATCTGGGCCAGCGAGACGATCCGCTTGCCTTTGTTGACGAACATGGGCGGCACGATCGGGCTCCGGATCGCGCGGCTTCCGGTCAGGTACCAGAAGCCGTCCCTGGTCACGGGCGCCGAAGCGGGAATCGCGTCGAGATCGGCGCCCGGCAGGAGCTCGGCGAGCGCGCGCGGATCCATGACGCCGCCCGAGACCTGGTGCGCGCCGAACGCGTGGGCCTTCTCGAGGAGGAGGACCGACGGCCCCTGTCCGCGCTCCTTGGCGATCTGGGCGATCCGGATCGCGCACGCGAGCCCCGCCGGCCCGCCGCCCACGATCAGGACGTCGACCTCCATCGTCTCGCGCTCGACGTCCGTGAGGTTGAGGCTGACGAGGGGCAGGTCGATCGTGGCCGCGGAAGGCCGCGGATCGGGTGTCGAGGTCCGCTCGGTCATGGGGCGGACAGACTAGCGGCCCGTCGAGCGCGGAGCGAGTCGAGGTCGAGGCCCGCGTCCGTTCCCGGAATGTGCCAGGCGAACTCCCCCGACACGCGCTCGGCGAGGAGTCGCGGCCGGGCGCCCTCTCGGGCGGCCACGACGAGCAGGTTCTCGTTCGAATCGCGGACCAGGATCCATTCCCCGTCCGGCGACCAGATCGCTCCCCAGAACGCGTATCCCGGCGGCCCAGGCACGCGCGCGACCTCGACCGGAGACGCCGCCGGGGGAGCGATCCCGAGGGTCGCGGCCCGCCCCGAGCGGTTGACGAGGAGCCGCGCGCCGTCCGCCCGGCGGGCGTCCGGCTCCGGCTGCGCGACGAGCGGCTCGGCGGACACGATGCGTTCGATCACGCGCCCCGACCGCGGGTCGACGACGACGACCTGATTGCCCTCCGGGGCGTAGGCCTGGACCGCGATCGAGCCCTCGGTCGTCCATGTGATCGGCCCGCCGAGCCAGGCCGCCTCGCCCGGCTCGTCCCCGTCCTCGCTCGAGCAGAGGACGCGCCTCGTCGCGCCGCCGCTCGCGGGGACGACGAAGACGCAGGGTCCGGACCCCCACCGGACGAAGGCCACCTGCCCCGGGATCGACGGATCCGGGCGCGCCTCGAGCGACTCGAAATCGGGAAGCGGGGCGATGCCGGCGATCCAGATCGCGGCGCTGACGAGAGCCACGACGAGCGCCGCCCCGACCATCCCGCGCCGGCGGGCCGTCGCCGGCGGAACGGACGTCCCGCCGCTCCGCGTTCGAACGCTTCCCTTGAGGCGCGCGGTCAGGAACGCGCCCGCGAGGAGGACGATCCCGGTGACGAGGAGGGCGAGCGGAGCGCCCAGCGTGTCGCCCAGGTACTCGAAGACGATCTGGGGCAGGAACAGGAGCACGCCCGCGGCGCCGAAGCCGAGGAGCGACTGCGAGCGGAGGGCCACGCTCGCGGCCAGCATCGCGACCGCGGTCGTGATCCCGAGGCAGAGCCCCGCGCCGCGCCAGCCGAACGACAGGATCTGGGCCCCCAGCAGGAGGCCCGCGCCCGCGAGCGTGGACGAGCTCCCGGCCCGCGGGAGGACCCGCCCGCTGCCGAGGAGCGCCCACGCCGCCGCCAGGCCCCAGAGCGGGAGCCCATGGAGGCCGTCGGGCGGCCCGGGGAGATGCGCGAGCACCGCCTCGAGGAAGACCGCGAGGCCGGCGAACACCGCGATCTCCTGGAGCGCCCCGCGCCGGAGCCGCCACAGGGGAGCGGCCCACGCGGCGGCCGCCGCGCCGGACGCCAGGGAGATCGAGCGGGTCTCGAGGTCGAGGACGTCGTGCGCGACGAGGCCGGCCGTGAACGCCGCGCCCCCCGCCGACAGGAACCACAGGAAGGTGTCGAGCGATCGCAATGCGGGATGCCGGCGCCGCCGGGCGATGAACCCCGCGACGAGGAGCGCGAGGGCGGCTCCGGCCGCGACCGCGAGCCGCGCGCCCGTCGGCATCCGCGACCATTCGCGCGAGGCGGCGACGATCCCGCCGACCAGGGCCACCGACGCGCCCAGGTAGCCGAGCGCGGTCGCGGCCAGTGACGGAGTGGATTCGCCGGGTCGCGCCTCGCCGTCGGCCGGCGCGGTCGCGGCTCTGGCTTCACCCGGCGCGCCCTCCGCCTCCCGGATGGCGGTCGCCTGCTCGGCCGTGATGATCCCCGCGCGGACCCACCGCTCGAGACGCCGCTCGAGATCGCCCATTCGCGGCACGCTACGCCCTGCCGCGCGGTCGGTCAACGCGCGCGGACGGAACGCGGCGCGCGGATCGCGACTCTGGCGGGATCGCGGGGGAAGCGCGATCGTGGGGACATGCGGGGTCGGATCGTCGCGCTGGGGTTTCTGCTCGCCGTCCTGGCGGGCGCGGCCGCGATCGCCTCCGGTCTGGGCTCACGCACGGAGTTGTGGACCTTCCGCACGGGCTTCCAGATCCTGAAATGGGCGGCCTGGGGCGGTCTCGTCGCGGCGGTCCTCTCGCTTCTCGGCCTCGTCCTGGCGCTCGGCCGTCCGGGCCCGGCGCGCGGGCGCGCGTTCCTCCTCGGCGCCTTGGGGCTCATCATCGGCGGGCTCGCGGCGTGGATCCCGTGGTCCTGGAAGCAGCGCGCCGAGCGGGTCCCGCCGATCCACGACATCACGACCGATCTCGGCGATCCGCCCGCCTTCGAGGCCATCCTGCCGCTCCGCGAGGGCGCCCCCAACCCGAGCGAGTACGGGGGCGACTCGATCGCCGCCCAGCAGCGCGAGGGGTATCCCGACCTCGGTCCGATCACGCTCGACGCGCCCCCCGACGTCGCCTTCCGGCGGGCGCTTCAGGCGGCGGACGACATGGGCTGGGAGATCGTCGACAGCGACCCCGCGCGCGGGCGGATCGAGGCCACCGCCACGACCCTGTGGTTCGGCTTCAAGGACGACGTCGTGGTCCGCGTGCGGGCGGCGCCCGAAGGGAGTCGCGTCGACGTGCGCTCGGTCAGCCGGGTCGGCCGGAGCGACGTGGGAACCAACGCCGAGCGGATCGAAGCGTATCTGGAGAAGCTGGCGGCTCAGTCCTGAGCGGCTGAAGCGCGGCCGTTACTTCTCGGGGTGGGCCGGGGACCACGCCCCGCGCCACCCATGCTCCCCGATCGCGTGCACCCGCCGCTTCGCCCACGCGATCCCGTCCTCCATGAGCGAATACAGGACCGGGATCACGAGGAGCGTCAGGAACGTGGACGTCGTCAATCCGCCGATCACGGCGATCGCCATCGGCTGCCGGAGCTCGGCGCCCTCCGAGATGCCGAGCGCGATCGGCGCCACGCCGAAGATGACGGTCAGCGACGTCATGAGGATGGGACGCAGCCGGACCGGGCCCGCCTCCTTGAGCGCCGCCTCGCGATCCCGCCCGCGGGCGCGGAGCGTGTTCGTGTAGTCGACGAGGAGGATCGAGTTCTTGACGACGAGGCCGATCAAGAGGATCAGGCCGATGAACGAGTACAGGTTCAGCGACATGCCGGTCACGAGCAACAGGCCCAGCGCGCCGATCGCCGCCAGCGGCACCGCGCCCATGATCGTGAACGGGTGGATGAGCGACTCGAACTGGCTGGCGAGGAGCATGTACGTGATGACGGCCGCCAGGCCGATCGCGAACAGGAGCGCGGCGAACGTCTGCTGGAAGGTCTCCGACGCCCCCGCCACGGCGGTCGCGTACGTGTCCGGCAGGATCTCCTCCGCCTCTCTCTGCGCGGTCCCCACGGCCTCCCCGAGCGAGGCGCCCTGGAGGTTGGCCAGGATCGTGATCGCCCGCTGACGGTCGCGGCGGTTGATCACGTTGATCCCCGTCCCTTCCTGGAGACTGACCACGTTCCCGAGGCGCACCATCTCGCCCGACTGGGTACGCGCGGCGAGCGCGAGGATGTCGGCCGGCTGGTTCCGCTGCCGGTCCTCGACGCGCACCCGCACGTCGTACCGGTGCCCGCCCTCCTTGTAGATCGTCGCCTCCTGGGACCCGATCAGGACGTTGATCGTACGCGCGATCTCGGCGGCGTCGAGGCCCATGCCGGCCGCCTTGTCGCGGTCGAGCTCGACCCGCACCTCGGGCTTCTGGAGCCGCATGTCGGTCCGCATGTCGGTGATCCCAGGGACCTCCTCGCGCAGCCGCGCCATGAGACCGTCGCTGTATTCCTGGAGACCCTCGAGCTCGGGGCCCGTGATCACGAACTGGAAGGGCTCCGACGCGGCGCCGCCCGAGAAGGCGCTTCCGAACGTCGACACGTACGTGATGATCCCCGGAACCGCCGCCAGCCGGCCGCGGAGCTCGTCCATGATCTCGTGCTGCGAGCGGTCGCGCTCCCCCGCGGGCTTCAGGTTCACGAACATGAACCCCTGGTTCACGGGCCCGAACAGGCCGACCGCCGAGAACACGCCTTGCACCTCGGGGACGCTCATGACGATCTGCTCGAGCTGGCGCTGCTTCTCGTCCGTGTACTGGACCGAAGCCGAGGTCGGGGTCTCGGAAGCGGCGACGAATCCCGACTCGTCGACCTCCGGCGTCAGCTCCTTGGGCAAGAGCACGAACAGCGCGAGCCCGACGATCGACAGGACGACCGCGATCCCGATCGTCTTCCAGCGGTTGGAGAGCGCCCAGTCCAGCCCCTTGCGATACGTCCGGTCGGTCCAGTCCAGCCACTCGCCGACCTTCCGGAACACGCGGTTCTTGCGCCGCTCCTCGTGCCGCAGGAACCGCGAGCAGAGCATCGGCGTCAGGGTCAGCGCCACGAACAGCGACAGCAGGATCGCGATCGCGACCGTGACGCCGAACTGGAACAGGAAGCGGCCGACGATCCCCTCCATAAAGGCCACCGGCAGGAACACGGCCGCCAGCGAGAACGTCGTCGCCGCGACCGCGAGCGCGATCTCCTGCGTGCCGAAGGCCGCCGCTTCCGCGGGCGGTTTCCCTTCCTCCATGTTGCGGTAGATGTTTTCGAGGACGACGATCGCGTCGTCGATCACGACGCCCACCGCGAGCGCCAGCGCGAGCACCGTCATCGTGTTGATCGTGAAGCCGAAGAAGTTCATGAACGCGAACGTGCCGAGGAGCGACGTCGGGATCGCGAGGCCGATGATGAGCGTCGAGCGCCAGGAGCGGAGGAACAGGAGCACGACGACCATCGCGAAGAACGCGCCGTAGAGCAGATCCAGCTGCGCGTCGGCGATCGAGCGCTCGATGTACTCGGCGCCGTCGTACGCGATCTCGGCCGTCATCCCCTCCGGGAACGAGGCCTCGAGCTCGACCAGCCGCTCGCGCACGCGCCGCGACACCTCCACCGTGTTCGCGCCCGACCGCGGCGCGATGCCGAGGCCGATCGCGACCTCTCCGCTCCAGCGGGCGAAGCCGCGGATCGGCTCGAGGCCGTCCTCGACCCGACCGACGTCCCCGAGCCGGATCGGAGCGCCCTCGCGCATCGCGACCACGAGGTCCTCGAACGCGGCCACGCTCGGCACCTCGCCCTGGATCTTGACGACGGTCTCGCGCGCGCCCGACTCGAGCGCGCCGCCGGGCACCTCGACGTTCTGGCGCTGGAGCGCGGCGACGATCTCGCCCGCCGTGAGGCCGTACCCCTCGAGCCGCTCGCGATCGATCCAGACGCGGATCTCGCGCTCCTGGAAGCCGCCGAGGAAGATGTTCCCCACCCCCTCGACCGTCTGGAGCCGCGGCCGCAGCGTCCAGCGCGCGTACTCGCCGATCGCGCGCGCGTCGGGCCCCATGAGCGCGATCCACAGGTTGGGCTGGGCCGAGATGTCGAGCTTGGAGACGACCGGCGGCTCGACGTCGTTGGGCAGCGACGCTTCCGCCACCGCGACCTTGTCTCGCACGTCCTGGGCGGCGAGGTCGACGTCGCGGTCGAGCTCGAACTCGACCGAGATCTGGGAGACGCCGAGCGCCGACGTCGAGGTGATGTGCTTGATCCCCTCGATCGACGAGAGCTCGTTCTCGATGACGTCCGTCACCGCCGACTCGACGACCTCCGGGCTCGCGCCCGGCAGGACGGTCGTCACCGAGACGGTCGGGAAGTCGACGTTCGGGAACTGGTTGATGCCGAGGGCGCGGTAGCCGAGGTAGCCGAACAGGACGAGGGCCGACATCGCCATGATCGTGAAGATCGGCCTGCGGATCGCGGTATCGGAGAGGAACATCTTCAGTATCCTGCGTCAGAGATTCGTCGAGCGGTGCCGATTCTTCAAGGTTCCCGCTGCAGGGTTTCACGTGGCTCGACGATGCGCACGACCGCCCCGTCCTGGAGCCCCGCCTGTCCGGCGGTGATCGCCACCTCGCCCGCCCGCACGCCGCGCCGGATCTCGACCATCCCGTCGACGACCGTGCCCACCTCGACCTCGCGCCGGTGCGCGGTCGAATCCTCGACCACGTAGACGTAGTTCTGCGTGCCTTCCGTCACGAGCGCCTCCTCCGGCACGAGCGGCGCCTTCTCGTGGACGCCCGTCGTCACCATCAGGTCGGCGTACGCGCCCGGCTTGACGTCCCGTTCCGGGTTCGAGTATACGGCCGTGATCTCGAACGTCCGGCTGTCGGGCACGATCTCCGGACTCACGTAGTCGACCGAAGCGATCCGGTTCGCGACCGTGTCCGAGCGGACCCGGAACTCGACCCGATCGCCCACCTCGATCTCCCCCGCGTGGACCTCGGGGACGGTGAAGCGGATCGAGAGCGGCTGGTCGTCGACGAGGTCGAACACCGGGTCCCCGGGGTCGACCGACTGGCCGAGCTGGACGTGGCGCTTGCCGACCGTTCCCGCGAACGGCGCGCGCACGGTCGCCTTGCCGAGGTTCCAGCGCGCCGTGTTGAGCGCCGCCTGCGCCTGCTGCACCGCGGCGCGCCCGCTCTCGACCCGGGCCTCGAGGTTGTCGAACGTCTGCTGGTCGACGGCTCCGGCCTCGAGCAGCTGGGTGAAGCGCTCGAGCTGCTTGGAGTCGGCCGAGAGCTGGGCCTGGGCGCGGCTCAGGTCCGCGGCGGCCGACTGCGCGGCGTACTGGTAGGGAGAGGGGTCGAGCTGGATGACGGGCGCGCCGGCGGCGACGCGGCTTCCCTCGTCCCGGATGATGCGCGAGACCTGCCCGCTCACCTCGCCGGCCACCGCGGTCTGATTGTCGGCCTCGACCGTCCCGACGGCCTGCACCAGCGTGGGGACGTCCTCCGCCCTCACGTGAACGGTATCGATGACCGCCCCCTGCGGACCGCCTTCGGCATCCCCTCCGCCGCAGCCCGTCGTGGCGACGAATGCGAGCGCGAGCGCGCCCGCGACGCGAATCGTCCTCAGAAGAGCCAACTCAGCCGTCCTTCCCATCGTCGATTGTGGACCGTCTGCGTATCGCGGTTCTCGGCCTCCACGGGATCGGCGAGCCGGACGCCGGCGATCGTTCGTTCGAATCGGGCCTCGAAACGCTCCCGGAACCGCGCCTGGATCCCGCCCCCGTACGTCCATTGCGACTGCGAGCGGGTCGTCAGATCGAGCTCCTCCACGTCGCCGCTCGGGTTCGTGATCAGGGTCCCGAAGCCGCCGACCGCATACGGCATGACGCCGTATCGGCGGAACGGGCCGAAGTCGGGCGAGACGAGAAGCTGGAGGTCGAAGGGCATGATCCACGCGTCGACCCCCTGTTCCTCGACGCTCAGGGTCGTCTTCCCCGCGGCCATCGCAGCCCGCCCCCGGATCCCGCGGACCAGGATGCGCTCGATCGAGAGGCTCGTCATCGTGAGGTCGTCGTAGAGCGAGGGGTCCTCCCAACCGTAATGGCCGAGCCCCGCCCCGACCGCGAACGCCCGCTGGCGCGGCACGATGCCGGACGCGGGCGGCGCCGGCACGTCCGGATAGGCGTCGACCTGCGCGGCCGCCGGCGCGGCGACCCAGGCCAGCGCGGTCAGCGCGAGCGTCGCCGCGCGGGCGCTCAGATCTCCCCCATCGCGTGCTGCAACAGCGCGCGCGCCAGCATGTGCAGGTAGAGGGCCTCGGCGGCGTTCGACTGCGCCTCGATCAGATTCTGCTCGGACTCGTCCAGCTCGAGCTGGGTCGAGAGCCCGCTGCGGAAGCGCACGGTCGCGATGTCGTAGGCGCGCTGCGCCAGACCCACGGTCGCCCGTGTCGCCGTCACGCCCTCGGCCGCGGCCTGGACGGACTGCCAGGCGTCGAGAACCTGGAGCTCGACGTCGCGCTCGAGCGCGTGGAGCCGCTCGATGGCCGCCACGTGGTCGGCGCGCGCCTGCAGCGTCTGGCCCTGGTTCCGCCGCCCGTCGAAGATCGGGATGTCCAGCGCGAGCGCCGCCGTGGCGGACTGCGTGAAGTCCCGGTCTTCGGGCCACATCTCCTCCGAAGAGGCGCGTCGGTTGAGGTCGAGGAACAGCGAGAGCGACGGGTACGACTCGGACTTCTGGACGTCGACCAGCTCCGAGGTCAACTCGACGGTCTCGCGCGCGGCGATCAGGTCTCCGCGCTTCTGCATCGCGGTCCCGACCGCCTCGACCAGGGCGATCTCGGCCGGCTCGAAGGACAGCGACTCGGCCAGCGCGACCTGCGTGTCGAACGGGACCCCGATCACGCGCTTGAGCTCGTTGTTCGCCAGCCGGAGCGCGTTCTCGGCGCGGATCTGATCGGGTCGCGCGCCCTCGACCGCGACGCGGGCGGTAAGGAGATCGAACTCCGCGGCCGTGCCGACATCGAAGAACAGCTGGACCTGGTCCAGTCGACGCCGGGCGAGATCGAGCGCGTTGGCGGCGACGCGAACGTCGGCTTCGGCGCGCAGGACCGTGTAGTACGACTCGCGAGCCTGAAGCGCGACGTCGGAGAGAGTGCGGTCGTAGAGGGCCTCGCTCGCGGCCGTGCCGTGGTTCGCCGCCGCGACCGCCGAGCCCAGGCTCAGGTCGACGACCGGCTGCTCGAGCGTCAGGTCGAAGGCGTGCTCGGTCGCATTCCCGATCTGGATCTGCTGGGTCTCGCCTCCCTGATCGAAGAACAGGACCGGGCGCTGCAGGTTCCGCGTGAAGCGGTACGACCCGTCGATCGTGGGGAGCGCGCGGGCGAACGCCTCGCGGACCTGGCCTTCGGTGCGATCGACCTGGGCACGGGCGATGCGCGCCTGCTCGTTGGCGGCCAGCGCCCGCTCGACCGCTTCGGCGACGGTCAGGGGAAGCGTCGAGTCGGCGGCGGGCGCATCCTGCCCGCGGGCGAGGCCGGGCAGGACGACCAGCATCGCCCCCGTGGCTGCCGCCCGGAGCAGAGTCGAACGCGCGCCTTTGCCGATTGAATAAACCCCCGCCCCCGCTCGTTCCTTTATGCAGAGCCAGGGAAAACCACAGCCTGGCCGATTCCCGGGAGTCCTCCTGCCGGGGATCATCCCGCGGTTCCTGTTTGACCCGGCAGGAGCCGCATCCGGCGGCGGCCCGCCTCGACGCGGGCCGCCGTTCTTTTGGCCCGCGATGATCGTCAACCGCATGGGGGGTCTCCCGCGTAGAGCCGGCCGATGAGCTGCTGGACCATCCGGATCAGGGACTTCCGCTCGCTCGCGCTCATATCGCGCGTAAGGTCCTCGTCGACCACGTTCCAGAGCTCGAACAGGCGCGGCACTTGCCGCTCGCCGCGCGCGGTCAGGCTGACGAGATGGGCCCGGCGGTCGCCCGGGTTCGGATCGCGGACGGCTATCTCCTCGCGCTCCATGACGTCGAGCGTGGAGACGAGCGTGGACGGATCGACATCGGTGTGAAGGGCGAGCGACTGCTGGCTGAGGGGCCCGTGGAAGTGGAGCGCGAGCAGGATCCGCGCCTGCGCGGGCGTGATCCCGATCCCCTGCTCGACGAGCGCGCGCTCGATCCGGCGTCCCACGAGCCGCCCGAGGAACAGGAGCGCGGGCCCGAGCTTGCCCTCGAGCCCCGAGCGCTCCCAGGCCTCCCCGCAGATCAGCTTCGTATCGTTCCGGCGATTCATCAGGGATCCGATAATAAGAGTACCAATAGATGGATGTCAAGCCAAGAAGCGGGTGGAGGCGGGGCTATATTCGGCGCCGTGCGGCGTTCCCCCGTGATGCTCCTGTACGGCCTCGGCGCGCTGTCTGTTTCCGCGCCCTGCGCGGCCCAGACCGCCGACGACCGCTGGCTCGGGCCCGACAAGCCGGTCCACGCCTTCGCGGCCGGCTGGATCGCGGGCGCGGGCTACGCCGCGGCCCTCGAGCTCGACTGGGACCCCGCCGACCGGCGCCGGGCGGCGATCGGCGCCGCGCTCGCCGCGTCCGTGGCGAAGGAAACGCGCGACCGCTGGACTCGGGACCGGGAGTTCTCGTTCAAGGACCTCGCCGCCGACGCCGTCGGGATCGCCGCCGTCGTCGCCCTCACGGCCCTCGCCGACCGCTGAGCGCGCCGGAGCGCTGAGATGTACGGCGGGTCGATCGTCTTCGACGGCCACATGGACACGCCGCTCCGCATGGTCGACGACGGCGTCGACCTCGGCGTCCGGCGGGACGCGGGCCACGCGGACCTCCCGCGGCTCGCCGAGGGCGGGGTCGACGCGGTGTTCCTCGCCGCGTGGGTCGATCCGGCGCTGGCCGACGGCCGCGCGCGCGCCCGCGCGGAGACCCTGATCGGGGCCGTCCGGGAGGCGGCCCGCGCCCACCCCGAGCGCTGCGCGCTCGCCACGACGGCCGCCGACGTCCGGGCAGCGGCCGCGGGCGGGCGGGTCGCGCTCCTCGTCGGGATCGAGAACGGCCAGGCGATCGAGGGCGACCCCGGCGCCGTCGCGCGCTTCGCCGCGCTCGGCGTCCGTTACCTCACGCTGACATGGATGAACTCGAATGAGCTCGGGGACGCGGCCGGCGGCGAGCCTCGCGCCGGAGGCCTCACGGCTCTCGGCCACGAGGTCGTCGCCGAGATGGAGCGCGAGGGCGTCCTCGTCGACCTCGCCCACGCGGCGCCCGCGACGTTCTGGGAGACGCTCTCCGTCGCCCGGCGGCCGGTCATCGTGAGCCACGCGGCGACCGAGGCGCGCGGGGCGCATCCGCGGAACCTCACCGACGACCAGATCCGGGCGGTCGCGGAGACCGGCGGGATCGTCGGAGTCGCGTTCTACCCTGCCTACCTGGATCCTTCGGGCGGCCGCTGCGACCGCGAGGCGATCGCCCTGCACCTCCTCAGAATCCTCGAGGTGGCCGGAGCGGATCACGCCGCGCTCGGCTCCGACCTCGACGGGATCCCGCGGCTCCCCGACGGGTTTCGCGGCGCGCAGGACTTCGGCCTCGTCGCGGGGGACCTCGAGCGACGCGGGGTCACGGGCGACGATCTCGCGAAGGTCCTGGGCGGGAACTGGCTCCGGATGTTGGAGGCCGCGGCGACGCCGCTCCGGACCTGACCGCGCCTGCATCTTTTCCCGCGCGCGGGTGTAGATTGAGGCCGAGCCCCCTGACGGACAGGCGTCGCGCCCCCGAGCCCGTCCCACTCGAATTCCCCGTGCCCGCCGATGCCCGACCGGAGCCGATCGTCCCGAAGGAAGCCCGTCATGCGCGCGCTCGCGATGGCCGGCGTCTTGCTCCTGGCCGCGATCCTCGTGACGGGAGTCGTCCTCGAACGTCAGGTGACCGCGAAGTGGGAGGGGCGCAAGTGGAACATCCCGTCCCGGATCTACTCCGACGCGTACCTGCTCCATCCCGGGCGGCGGTTCGACGCGACCGATTTCGAGGCGCGGCTCGAGCGGCTGGGGTACCTGGAGCAAGCCGGCGGCGTCGACGAGCCCGGAGAGTTCGCCAAGGGTGAGGGGCGCTGGCTCGTCTACCTCCACGCGTTCTCGTATCCCGACGGGTCGAACCCCGCGTACCCGGTTCGGATCGAGACGTCGGGCGGCACGATCACGCGCGTCACCCAGGCGCGGACCGGCAAGACTCTCGACACGTCCGCGCTCGAGCCGGAGGTCATCGGCGTCGTCTTCGACCAGCACATGGAGGACCGCACGCCGATCGAGCTCGAGGAAGTCCCGACTCACGTCGTGCAGGCGATCCTGGCGGTCGAGGACTCGCGCTTCTACAGCCACCCCGGCCTCGACCCGATTCGGATCGCGGGCGCGTTCGTCGCCAACCTGAAGGCGGGCGGCACGACGCAGGGCGGCTCGACGATCACCCAGCAGCTCGTCAAGAACTACTATCTGACCGCCGAGCGGACGTACCGCCGCAAGCTGATCGAGGCGCCGATGGCGGTGATCCTCGAACTCAAGTACTCCAAGTCCGAGATCCTCGAAGCGTATCTCAACGAGATCTACCTGGGGCAGCGCGGCGCCTCGAGCATCATGGGGATCGAGGAGGCCTCGCGGCACTACTTCGGCAAGTCGGTTCGCGAGATCGACCTCGCCCAGGCCGCCATGCTGGCGGGGCTGATCCGGGACCCGGGGCGCTACAACCCGCACCGCGATCCCGAGACCGCGAAGGCGCGACGCGACCTGGTCCTCCGGCTCATGCACGACCAGGACCGCATCACCGACGACCAGTACGCGTTCGCCCGCGGCGAGGCGCTCCTCGTCCGCGACGAGGAGAAGCGGTTCAACGACGCCCCCCACTTCATGGACTTCGTCCTGCGCGAGCTGGCGGACCGCTACCCGCGCCGGCTCCTCGAGAGCGAGGGGCTGAGGGTCTTCACGACCCTCGACATGGGATACCAGATCGCGGCCGAGCGGGCGCTGATCGAGGGCATCGAGCACCTCGAGGAAGGCTACCCGCGGCTCCGCAAGCGGAAGGGCGACCTCGAGGGGGCGGTCGTCGTGCTCGATCCGCAGACCGGCTTCGTGCGCGCCATGGTCGGCGGGCGGGACTATCCGTCGTCGCAGTTCAATCGCGCGGAGCAGGCTCATCGCCAGCCGGGCTCGACGTTCAAGCCGTTCGTCTACCTGACCGCCTTCCTGACGCCGGGGCGCTGGTCGCCGGCCACGCTGATCGACGACATGCCGTTCGAGGTCGTCTCGGGGGGACAGACGTGGTCCCCCGACAACTACGACGGCACCGTGCACGGCGCCGTGACGCTGCGCACCGCATTGACGAACTCGATGAACATCGCGACCAGCCGGCTGGCGCTCGACGTCGGGCTCAACCGCGTGACCCGGACCGCGCATGAGGCCGGCATCGAGAGCCAGCTCGACGCCGTTCCGTCACTCGCGCTCGGCGCCTTCGAGGTGACCCCGCTCGAGCTCGCCTCGGCATACGCCACGCTCGCCAACGGCGGGATCCGCACGACGCCGCTCTCGATCCTGGCCGCGATCGACGAAGAGGGCCAGGTCGTGCAGCACCGCGACGTCGAGATGGACCGCGTGCTGCCCGCCGACGCCGTCTACCTCGTCAACGACATGCTGCAGGACGTGTTCGACTACGGCACCGCGCGGCGTTCGCGCGGGCTGGGGTACGGCGGTCACGCGGCCGGCAAGACGGGCACCACGAACTCGACGCGGGACGCCTGGTTCGTCGGGTACACGCCCGAGATCGTGGGCCTCGTCTGGGTGGGCTACGACGACAACGCCCCGATCGGGCTGTACGGCGACAGCGCCGCGCTCCCGATCTGGGTCGAGTTCATGAAGCGCTCGGGCTACGGCGACCGGAGCCCCGAATTCCCGGCGCCGCGCAACGTCGTGCTCGTCGAGATCGATCCCGAGACGGGGCTCCTGGCGACGCCCGGCTGCCCGGTGACGCGCTACGAGGCGTTCGTGAGCGGAACCGAGCCGACCGAGGAGTGCTACGAGCACGGCGGCGGGGCCGACGACGGATGGTGGATCTTCTGAGACGCGTCCTCGTCACATCCTCCGCCCTGGCCTTCGCGCTGGCGTGCGGTCACGGCGAGACCCAGGGGCCGCGGAGCGAGCCGCCCGCCCGCGAGGCGCCGTCCGCGTCCGCGAGCGCCGACGACCCGTCGACGGCCGCGCCGCCTCCCGCGCCGCGGGAGATCTCCACCGATCGCGCGCTCTCGAGCGATCCCGGCGCGGGGACGCCGGCGCGCGAGTCGAGCCTTCGGGTCGTCGAGGAGGGGAAGGGCTATCTGATCGCGGGACAGGCGCGCGAAGCCGAGTCGCGCTTCGCCACCGCGACCCGCATCGACGCGACGAACGGCTTCGCGTACTACTGGCTGGGCCGCGCGCGGGTCGCCGCGGGCGACCGGGCGGGCGCCGTCGGGGTCCTCGAGAAGGCCGAGTCGCTCCTCGGCCCGTACCCCGATTGGCGCGACCGGACGCGCGCGCTCCTCGACCAGCTGAACTAGTGCCCCGCGCCGGAAATCCGGTACACTGTCCCGGAGATTCGGCGAGAGGGGGACCGCGATCGACTGGGAACGGGAGCGTGAGCACATGGTGCGGTGGCAGATCGCCAACCGCGGCGTGCGCGATCCAGCCGTGCTCGCGGCCATGGGCGCCGTGCCGCGCCATGAGTTCGTTCCGCCGGAGTACCTGGACCTCTCGTACGCCGACCGGCCGCTGCCCATCGGCGCCGGCCAGACGATCAGCCAGCCCTACATCGTGGCCTACATGACCGAGGCGCTCGAGCCCGGTCCCGACGACCGCGTGCTCGAGATCGGCACCGGCTCGGGCTATCAGGCGGCCGTCCTGGCCGAGATCGTCGCCTGCGTCATCACGCTCGAGATCTCGCCCGTCCTCGCCCGCCGCGCCGCCCGGACGCTGCGCGAGCTGGGGTACGCGAACGTGTCCGTCATCGCCGCCGACGGCCGGCGAGGGCTCGAGCGCGGGGCGCTGTTCGACGCGATCCTCCTTGCGGCCGCGCCCGCCCGGCTTCCCGACGCGATCGCCGGCCGGCTCGCGGAAGGCGGCCGGATGGTGGGCCCGGTGGGCGAGGGCGCCGATCAGGTGCTCCGCCGCTGGCGGCGCCTGGGCGGGCGTCTCGAGGCCGAAGACCTGATTCCCGTCCGCTTCGTTCCGATGACCGGCGAAGGGTACTGAGTGCATCCGGTCGGGGCCGCGCCTCCCCTCTGGACCGTCCTGCCGTTCGTCGCCCTCCTCCTGGCGATCGCGTCCCTCCCGCTCATCCGCCGCCACTGGTGGGAGAACCATGTCAACCAGGCCCTCGTCGCGGCGCTCTTCGCCGCGCCCGCGGTCGCCTGGCTCCTGACGGCGGGTGAAACCGCAACGCTGGAGCATTCCCTCAAGGACTACGTCTCGTTCATCGCGCTGATCGGCTCGCTGTACGTGATCTCGGGGGGAATCCACCTGCGCGGGTCGCTCGCCGGGACCCCGATGGGAAACAGCGTCCTCATGGCGGTCGGGGCCGTGCTCGCCAATCTGATCGGAACGACGGGCGCGTCGATGGTCCTGATCCGGCCGCTCCTGCGCGCGAACGAAGAGCGAAAGGACCGTGCGCACATTGTCGTGTTCTTCATCTTCGTGGTCTCGAACTGCGGCGGCCTCCTGACCCCGCTCGGCGATCCGCCGCTCTTCCTCGGATTCCTGAACGGGGTGCCGTTCGTCTGGACGCTGCGGCTCTGGGCGGAGTGGCTCCTCGTCAACGGGCTCCTCCTGATCGTCTTCCACGTCGTCGACGAGTGGAAGCTCGATCGGGAGGAGGCCGCGGGGCCCGAGCCGCTCCTCGAAGAGGTCCTCGAGCACGAGCCGCTCAAGATCGAAGGGCGCCGGAACATGCTGCTCCTGCTCGGCGTTGTGGCGGTCATGCTCGGCCGGGGCGAGGGGTGGGGGACGGGCGACGCCGGCTGGCCGTTCGGAATTCAGGAAGCGGGGATGATCGGCCTAACGCTCCTGTCGCTCGTGATCACGCCGCCCGCCGTCCGGAAGGCGAACCGCTTCGGCTTCGGGCCGATCCTCGAGGTCGCCGTGCTTTTCCTCGGCATCTTCCTGACGATGGGTCCGCCGCTCCTGTACCTGAATGCGCACAGCCAATCGCTCGGCGTCGACCGGCCCTGGGAGTTCTACTGGGCGACGGGACTCCTGTCGAGCTTCCTCGACAACGCGCCCACGTACCTGACGCTGGCCGCGACGGCCGCCGGGGACTTCGGGATCTCGGTTTCCGAACCGGGCTACCTCGCTCACCTCCTCGCCGCGGGCCCGGACGCCGTCCGCGCGCTCAGCGCGATCTCGTGCGGTGCGGTCATGATGGGCGCCAATACGTACATCGGGAACGGCCCCAACTTCATCGTCAAGTCGATCGCCGAGCGGCATGGCGTCGCGATGCCCTCGTTCGTGGGCTACATGAGGTGGTCGGCCGTGGTGCTCCTGCCGATCTTCGCCGTCATCACCCTCCTCTTCTTCCGATAGGCGGAGCTCGAATGACCCATCCATGGCACGACCTCGATCCGGGACCGGAGGCGCCGCGCGAGTTCTTCGCGGTCATCGAGATCCCCAAGGGCGGCAAGGTCAAGTACGAGGTCGACAAGCCGAGCGGGATGCTGCGGGTCGATCGAGTGCTCTACTCTTCGGTCGTCTATCCGGCGAACTACGGATTCATCCCCCGCACGCTGGGCGAGGACAACGACCCCCTCGATGTCCTCGTTCTCATGCAGGAGCCCGTACACCCGCTGTCGGTTCTGCGCGCGCGCCCGATCGGCCTCATGGCGATGGATGATCACGGCCTGTCGGACGAGAAGATCCTCTGTGTGCACATGGACGACCCCGAATACATGACCTACACGCACATCAACGAGCTGCGTCCCCACCGGCTCGCGCAGCTGAAGCGCTTCTTCGAGGACTACAAGAAGCTGGAGGACAAGGAAGTGCGCGTGGATGAGTTCGCGGGACCGGAGGAGGCGCAGAAGACGGTCCGCGAGGCGATCGAGCGCTACGCGGCCGCGTGGCCCGACCGCTCGTGAGCCCGGCGCGCTCCGCCGCGCTCGCGCTGGCGCTCTCCCTCTCGGCCCCGATCCCCGGCGCGGGCCAGCCGGCCGCGGGCGTACAGCCGATCGTCCTCGTGGCCGATCGGGTCTTCGACGGCGAGGCCATGCACGAGGGCTGGCTCGTCGTGGTCGAGGGCGAGCGGATCGTCGCCGCAGGTTCCGCCGCGAGCATGACGGTCCCGAGCGACGCCCGGTCGATCGATCTGTCCGGCGCCACGCTCCTTCCCGGGCTCATCGACGCCCATACGCATCTTTTCCTCCATCCCTATGACGAAGCGCAATGGGACGACCAGGTTCTGACCGAGTCGCGCGCCGAGCGCACGGCGCGCGCGGTCGTCCACGCGCGGCGGACCCTCGAGGCGGGATTCACGACGATCCGGGACCTCGGCACCGAGGGCGCCGGCTACGACGACGTCGGGATCGCCCACGCGATCGACATCGGGATCGTTCCGGGCCCGCGGGTCGTTCCGGTGACGCGCGCGATCGTCGCCACCGGGGCCTACGCGCCGCGGGGATTCGTTCCCGAGTTCGAGGTCCCGCAGGGCGCCGAAGAGGCGAGCGGGGTCGAGGAGCTGACGCGCGTCGTCCGCGATCAGATCTCGAAGGGCGCCGAGTGGATCAAGGTCTACGCCGATCTCCCCTGGGGACCGGCGGGAGGGACGCGCCCTACGTTCACGGCCGACGAGCTCGCGCGAATCGTGGAGGTCGCGGCGAGCGCGGGCGTCCCCGTCGTCGCTCACGCCTCGTCGCCGGAGGGGATGCGGCGGGCCGCCGAGGCCGGCGTGGAGACGATCGAGCACGGAACCGACGGGACCGCGGACGTCTTTCGCCTCATGGCCGATCGCGGCGTGGCGCTCTGCCCCACGCTGGCCGCCGGCGAGGCGAACGCCCGCTACCGGGGCTGGGAGCCGGGGCGGCCCGAGCCCGAGGCCCTCGCCCGGCAGCGCGCGTCGTTCCGCGCGGCGCTGGAGTCCGGCGTGACGATCTGCATGGGCTCCGACGCGGGCGTGTTCGCGCACGGCGACAACGCGCGCGAGATCGAGCTCATGGTCGACGCCGGCATGGCTCCGATCGACGCGCTCCGCGCCGCCACGTCGGTCGACGCGCGGCTCCTCCACATGGGCGACGCGACCGGATCCGTGCGCACCGGGCTCCTCGCCGATCTCGTCGCGGTCGAGGGCGATCCGTCGGTCGACGTTTCGGCTCTCCGGCGCGTGCGCCTCGTCATGAAGGGCGGGGCCGTCGTCCGGGAGGGGGCCGGCTCGGGGGGAGCCGCCACGCCGTGAGCCTCCGGTCCATCGGCCTCGACGAGAGGCTCTACGCCTACCTGCTCGACGTGTCCCTGCGCGAGCCCGAGGTGCTCCGGCGCCTGCGGGCGGAGACGGCGAAGCGCGAGAACGCGGAGATGCAGATCGCCCCCGAGCAGGGCCAGTTCATGGCGCTCCTCGTCGAGCTGATCGGCGCCGAGCGGACGCTCGAGATCGGCACGTTCACGGGCTACTCCGCGCTCGTCGTCGCCCGCGCGCTCCCGCCGCACGGCCGCGTGATCGCGTGCGAGATCAGCGCGGAGTACGCGGCGATCGCCCGCCGCTGGTGGGCCGAAGGGGGCGTCGCCGATAAAATCGAGATCCGGGTCGCGCCCGCGGTCGAGACGCTCGACCGGATGCTGGAGGACGGCCTTGCGGGACGCTTCGACTTCGCGTTCATCGACGCGGACAAGCAGGGCTATCTCGAGTACTGGGAGCGCTGCCTGCGGCTCATCCGGCGCGGTGGGTTGATCGCGGTCGACAACGTCCTCTGGGACGGGAAGGTCGCCGACCCTGCGGACGACGAGGAGTCCACGCGCGCGATCCGCGCGTTCAACGCGCGGGTCCGTGACGACCGCCGGGTGGACCTGTCGCTCGTCCCGATCGGCGACGGCCTCACGCTCGCGCGGGTTCGGTAGGGGGAACCGGACGCCGGATTCCGGCGCGGGGACGGCCGGGATTCAGCGGTCGGGCCGGTCGCGCGCCGGCAGCGAATCCCGAAACTCGGCGGACATCTTCCACGCGGGGACCGGCGGCGCGTGGTCCGGCCGCGGCGCGTAGACCGAGTGCTCCACGAGCCGCATCCGGTGGATGTAGCGGGGGCAGTTCGGGAAGATGCGCTCGGCCGTCACGCGCACGATGAACACGGCACCCGGGCAGTCTTCGAGCAGGGGATCGTCGTGTCCGATCTGACCCGTGCCGTTGACGCGGAGCCGGTTCGGCCGCTCGAAGTCCACGAACAGGAGTCCCACCCGAGGATTGACGAGCAGATTCCCCCAGGTGCGATACATGCCGTTTCCGTCGTAGTCGGGAACGCACAGCGTGCGATCGTCGAGAACCCGGACGAATCCGGGCATCCCGCCTTTGTACGAGCAGTCCGGCTGTCCGCGGGCGTCCGCGGTCGCCACGAAAACCATCGAACACCGCTCGATGAAGGCCCGGTCGTCGTCGGTGAAGGCCTGGCGCACGGTCACCTGCTCGAGGCGATCGGCCAGGCGACGGGTCTCGCGCCTGTCCTGCAGCCGGCGCATCCCCTCGTGATACATCGGAGTCTCCATGATTCCTCCAGGCCCACGCACGATACCAGGTTCCGGAGCCAGCCGCCCTATCGGCCGACCCGGCCGCGCGTCGGGGGTGCATTGCAGTACGCCATGGCCGCGCGGGCGAGGGTCTCGGCCGTCCGTTCCACCGACGCGAGGTCAACCCACTCCTCGATTTCGTGAGCGCCCCCGCCTGCGGGGCCGAACACGGCCGTCTCGATCCCGGCCGCGCCGAGGAGCGCGGCGTCCATCCAGTAAGCGACCCCGATGCGCTCGGCCGGGCCGCCGAGGGCGCGGGCGGCCGCCTGCTCGAGGGCGCGTACGAGCGGGCCCTCCGCGTCGGCCTCGAACGGCTCGCGGGCCAGCGCGACGCGGGCGGCGGCGCGAAAGCCGGCGCCGTCCGCGCGGCGTCCGCTATCGCCGGTCCTGAGACGAGCGAGTCGCTCCTCGATCTCGGCGAGGGCGCCGTCCGCGGTCTCGCCCGGGATCGTCCGCCGCTCGACTCCCGCGACCGCCCGCGCGGCGTACGTGCTCCAGCCGGTGCCGCCGCTCAACGTTCCCACGTGGAGCGTGGGCGGACCGACCCGTGGGTGCGCGGCCCGGCCGGCGAGCTCGCGCCCGAGCTCGGCCACTTCGGCGAGCACGCGGCCCATCGCGAGGTTGGCGTCGACGCCCAGGTCCGGCCGGCTGCCGTGGGCGGCCCGACCCTCGACCTCGATCTCGATCCACGCGAACCCCTTGTGCGCGAGGCACACCGCGAGCTCGGTCGGCTCGGTGACGATCGCGCCGTCGGTCCGGGCATGCGCGATGACTGCGGTCGTCCCGAGGCTCGCCACCTCCTCGTCCGCGACCGCGGCGATCAAGAGATCGCCGGCGAGCGCGACGCCGGCGTCGCCGAGCGCCTTGGCGGCGGCGAGGCAGGCGACGATCGCGCCCTTCATGTCGTACGCGCCGCGGCCATAGAGCCTCCCGTCTTCGATGCGCGGTTCGAACGGATCCGGCATGTCGTCGACGCCCACCGTGTCCAGGTGACCGTTCAGCATCAGCGAGCGACCGCCGCCTGCGCCCGCGCGGCGCCCGATCACGCTCGGCCTCCCCGGCTCGGGCTCGACGATCTCGGCGACCAGGCCGAGCGACTCGAGGATCTCCGCCACGCGGGCGGCGATCGGCCCTTCACCGGGGGCGCCCGGGACAAGCGTGGGGTTCCGAGAGTCGATGCCGACGAGCTCGGCGAGCGTCTCGCGGACGAAGTCGCCGTCGACCGCGAGGTCCGGGGAGGGGTCCGAGCCGGGCGGCGCGCTCAGCTCTCCCTCAGATCGCGCCCGGTCATGACCAGGGGCTTCGCGATCTCCTGGATCGCGAGGAGCGTGGGGACCGCGTCGCAGAGGGCCCCGCCCGACCTCAGCCGGCCGCGGAAATCCCTCGAGACGAGGAGACACGGAACGGGGTTCGTCGTGTGCGCCGTGTGGGGCGAGCCATCGGGCTGGACCATCGTCTCGGCGTTGCCGTGATCGGCGAGGACGAGGAGCGCGCCGTCGGGCGCCGACGCGCGGAACGCCTCGACGATCCGGCCCAGGCACGCGTCGACGGTCTCGACCGCGCGGATCGCGGCCTCGAGGACCCCCGTGTGACCGACCATGTCGGGATTCGCGAAGTTGAGGACGAACACGTCGTGTCCGCCCGCCTGGAAGGTTTCGATCAGGCGGTCGGTGACCTCGGGGGCCGACATCTGCGGCTGCAGGTCGTAGGTCGCGACCTTCGGAGACGGTACGAGGATCCGGTCTTCCCGCTCGTATGGGGCCTCCCGGCCTCCGTTGAAGAAGTACGTCACGTGGCCGTATTTCTCGGTCTCGGCGATCCGCAGGGTCGACAGGCCCTCCCGCTCCCAGACGTCCGCCGCGACCTCGCGCAGATCCTTGGGCTGGAAGGCGACCGGCAGGTCGAACGTCTCGTCGTAGCGGGTCATCGTGACGTAGCGGAGGTCGCGGAGGGGTTCGCGCTCGAAACCGTGGAAGTCCGGGTCCGTGAACGCCCGCGTGAGCTGACGTCCGCGGTCCGCGCGGAAGTTGAAGAACACGATCGCGTCGCCGTCGGCGACCCGCGGAGTCCCCTCGACGAGAATGGGCTTGACGAACTCGTCGGTGATCTCGCGTTCGTAGCTCCTCTCGAGGGCGTCGACCGGGTTTCGGGTCACGACGTCGGCGCGGCCGCGGGTCAGCGCGTCGTACGCGATCCGGGTGCGGTCCCAGCGCTTGTCGCGATCCATGGCGTAATAGCGGCCCACGACGGTCGCGATCCCGCCGACGCCCTTCGCCGTGATCGCCTTCTCGACCTCCGCGAGGTATCCGACGCCGCCCGTGGGCGAGGTGTCGCGTCCGTCCGTGAAGGCGTGGACCGCGACCGGAGCCACCCCTTTCCTCCGCGCGAGCTCGAGCAGCGCGATCAGGTGCTTCAGGCTCGAGTGGACGCCGCCGTCCGAGACGAGACCCATCAGGTGGAGCGTGGAGCCGCGCTCCCGCGCGTGCTCCGCCGCTCCGGCCAGCGCTTCGTTCTCGAAGAAATCTCCGGCTTCGATCGATTCGTCGATCCGGAGGATGTCCTGCTTGACGACGCGTCCGGCGCCGAGGTTGAGGTGGCCGACCTCGGAGTTGCCCATCTGACCGTCGCTCAGACCGACGGCTCGGCCGGAGGCGTCGAGGGACGTGCGCGGGTATTTCTCCCACAGGTCGTCGAAGACGGGGGTACGGGCCAGCGCGACCGCGTTGCCTTCCCGCGCCTCGCGCAGCCCCCACCCGTCGAGGACGATCAGCCCGACCCGCCTCATGTCACCAGGCCTCGTGGAGCGTTTGGCTCAGAACAGCGAGGCGGCTCAAAACGGTGCAGATGCAAGGCGCGCGACGAGTAGACTCCGAGGCGTACGCTTTCGGTACGCCGCAGCAGATCACGAGGAGCGCAACGCAGCAGATGGTCCGTTTTCAGCCGCCGACTAGATGCCGACTCGCTTGCGGCCTTTGGTGACGTACTCCCCCGCCACCCCCATCGCGCCGTTGGCGGTCTCCTGCCACTTCTCGCTCTTCTTGGACAGCTTCTTCCGCGTCTTCTCGCCCTTCTCGGGCGCGTACAGCACGGCGATGACCCCGCCCAGCGCGAGACCGAGCAGCAAACCGGTGAAGAATCCGCCTCTACTCATTGTCGTCCTCCCATCGGCCATCCGATTCCAGGGTTTCGCGGATCGCGGCCAGGACCGCGTCCGCCTCCGCGCGGAGTCGTTCGA
>DATBJO010000004.1:0-6561 GCA_036556305.1 Gemmatimonadota bacterium | reverse complement strand
TCGGCGGTCGCCGCGGAATACGAGCCCGGAAGCCAGTACCTGATCGGGCCCGAGCTCTATCCCCTGTTCCGCCGTGTGGTCGGCATGACGCTGGCCACGCTGGTCGCCGCCAGCGCGGTGGGTCTCGGCGTGTCGCTCCTTCTCGGTGGTCTGGCGGACTTTCGCGCGGGCGAGTTCCTCATGGACACGCTGGAGTTCGTCCTCCGTGCGGCGCTGGTGGCGGTCGTCGTCATCGTGGCGGTGTTCGCGTGGCTGCAACGTTCCGAGGTAAGACCCGCCGCGCGCGCGCGCGCCACGGGTCGATGGGACCCGCGTACCCTGCCGGCCGTGCAGGGGCCGGAGCGGGCGACGCGCTTCGACTCCATCGTGGGCCTCGTCGCGACGGCCGTGGCGCTCGTGATCCTGGGAGGGATCGGGCGGATGGCCACCGAGGCGTTACCGGAGATCCCCGCGGTGATACGGCCGCTCCTCCGCCACGCTGTGATCGACGGCGTCATGCTCCTTCAGGTCGCCGCGGTCCTCTCCGCGCTCGCGCACGCGGTCGCCCTGGTCCATGGGCGCTGGCGGCGCTACACGCGGGCGGTCCGGGTCGTGGCGGACGCGATCGGCGCGTTCGTCTTCGTCCGTGTGCCGGTCGAGCTCGTCGTCCATCGCGGAGCGCTTTACGAGTCCGGCCTGTCCGAGAACTTCGTCCGCTGGCTCATCGTGAACGGGATCGTCGTGGGCGTGATCGGGATGATCGTGATCGTCGGCCTGAGCACGCGCTCGTGGCGCGGCCGCCGACGCGCGCGCGCGTCGGGAACGGCCGCGGCGCCGACCGTCGCGGCGTTCGCGATCTTCTTCGCCGCGCTCCCGGCCGCGGCCCGCGCCCAGGCTCCGGCGGCGTCGGACTCGGGACCGGTCGCATTCCCGGCGGGCGAGCTCGTCCGTCGGGAGTACCGCTCGGAGACCTTCGGCGAGACGCGCGCGATCCAGGTCTATTTGCCGCCGGGCTACGACGCGGCCGCCGCTCGCCCCTACCCGGCGCTCTACCTCCTCCACGGTGTGATGGAGGACGAGACCGCATGGTGGGCGAAGGGGCGCATCGACGAGATCCTCGACGACCTCATCGCGCGTGGAGTGGTCGAGCCGATGATCGCGGTGATGCCGCTCGGATACGGTTTCCCCGACGCCGCGACCCGGGCCCCGGAGATGCTCTCCCCGCTGACCGACCAGCTCGCGGTCGCCGAAGCGTTCGCGGAAGGCCTCCTCGGGGAGATCGTGCCGCTCGTCGACCGCGAGTACCGGACCCGCGCGGATGCGGGATCCCGCGCGATCGCCGGCCTGTCGATGGGCGGCTCACAGGCGCTATACGTCGGCCTCAATCACCCGGAGACGTTCGACCACGTCGTGTCGCTGAGCGGCGCGCTGATCATGTTCGGCGGTCGCTACAGCGAATGGTTCCCGACCGTCGGTTCGCCGGGCGGCCGTCTTCCCGCGGTCGTCGATCTGTCCGTGGGATCGGACGACTTCCTCCTCCCCGTCAACCGGTACTTCGTCGCATGGCTCGCCGAGCGTGGCGCGAGCCTCGATCTGCACGAAGGGCCCGGGGGGCACGACTGGGAGGTCTACCGGCGGGAGATCGCGCGGGTCGCCCCGCTCCTGTTCCCGAGCGGCACCCCCCGCGTCGCGAGCCGCGGCGCGAGCCAGTCGAGGATGAGCGCGCCGTCGACCCCGCCGGCGCCGGTTCCCTGACACATCTCCCCGTCCAGGATCCAGTTGTGGTTGAGCCGCGGCAGGACGGTCGAGGCGAAGTCCTTGCCGAGGCGGTCGGCGATCTCTTCAAGAATCCCCACGCGTCCAGCGATCGGACCCGAAGTGCATCACGATCGCCGCGTACCGGCCTGGCTTGGGCGGGAGGATGAGAGTGCCGGAGAGCACCGCGCCGTCGGTCCCCCGGAATCCGACCTCGACCTCGCGGCGGTCGGAGAGATCGAGGACGGGCCCGAAGCCGAGCGGAGCCGGATCCGGCTGGGTCGGGCCCGAGTCGCAGGCGAGGGCCGCGAGGCCGGCCGCCGCCACGATGCACGCTCGAACGCGGCGAAGCAGGGGTCCACCGGTCATTCGATGACTGCCTCCTGACGAATCGAACGCCGGCCCTCACCCGAAAGTTTGTCGCATTCCGAATCGACGTCCAAACCCCCGCGTCCCGCGCGGCATCCCAGACATGGCTCGCGCATCCCGCGAGCCGCACTCGGTCCTTGTCCCGGAGGTCGGCCTTGGCGCTCGGCGCATCGCTGCTCGCCGCCGCGACCGCGCTACTCGCGGCTGTCGCGCCCGCCGCGCAGGTCCCGGACGGCTGGGACGTCGATCCCGCCGCTTCTTCGGTGACGTTCGAGGTCCGGCACCTCGTCGTCTCCCGCGTCGAGGGACGATTCGGCGACTTCGAGGTCACGGTGACGGGTTCGGCCCCCGCGTTCGCCGACGCGAGCGTTCGGGCGGTGGTGGAGATCCGCAGCGTCCGCACCGGAGACGACGAGCGGGACGAAGACATCCTCAAGCCGGCGTTCCTCGACGCGGACCGGTTCCCGCGCGCCTACTTCGTTTCCCGTCGGATCGAGCCGCGCGGATCCGACCGCTGGAAGATGACCGGCGACCTCACGCTCAAAGGGACCTCGCGATCCATCGAGCTGGACGTTCGACGGGACGGCCCGGTCGCGGGCGGTCGCATGCGCATGATCGCCACGGGGACGATCGACCGCTTCGAATTCGGGATCCGGCACAATCCGATCGTCGAGACGGGCGGCGCGGTGATCGCGCGCGACGTGGAGCTCACCTTCGCGATCACTCTCATCCGCCGGATCGCGACGCAATGATCTCCTGCCCTGTCCTGGCCGTCGTAGCCGCGCTCTTCACCGGGATTCTCGATCGCGCGCCCCACGTTCCGCCGGACCTCGATGCGTCGGCGTCGATCGTCCGGCGATTCCTCCAGATCGCGAACGTCGAGCACGCGGCTCGCGTCCGGTTGCCCTTCGACGCCCCCGACCGTTCCTGGTGGGAGCGCTCGCCGGTTCCGCGTCCGGGCCTCCGGATCGGAGAGATGACCGATCTCGAGCGGATCACCCTCGACCGATTGCTCGAAAGCGTGTTGAGTCCGCGTGGCCTGGCCCGCGTACGGGCGATCATCGACGAGCAGGACACTCTCCCCGTCGAGGAAGAGATCGGGTCCGGTTACTTCTGGTTCGCGGTCTACGGCAACCCGTTCGGGGACGCGAAGTGGGGATGGCGACTCGGCGGGCACCACGTCTCGCTCCACTTGACGTACGTCGGCGAGGAGCTGATCTCGGCCGTCCCGATGTTCCTGGGGGGCGAGGGTCCCGCGACGACGGGGTCCCCCGCGTCCCGCGCGCTCCTGCGGCGGATCGCCGCGGCACGCGCGATCGTCGCCGGGATCCCGCGGGCCGACGCCTCCGCGGCGCACCTGGGAACGGTCCTCCCCGGACTCATCGCTGAGCCGGCGCGCCGGTCCGGATTCCCGGACGACACGCGGGGAGTCCCGGGATCGCGCCTTCCGGCTACCCTCGTTCGCGCGCTGGTCGAGGAGTTCACCGGCGACGTGCGGGAGGAATACGCGTCCGGTGTCGACCGTGTCGTCCTCGCCACCGATCCCGCGGACGTTCGCTTCGCATGGGCCGGGTCGCCCGATCCGCCGGAGTCCTTCTACGCGCGTCTCATCGGTCCCACGTTCCTGATCGAAGCGTGGATCCAGGACGGCCACATGCACTCGATCCTCACGACCACCGACGATTTCGGCGCCGCGCACTGACGGCCGTCATTCACGGCTTTCCCCATCCGTTCCATCCGTGCTAGCATACGAGGATGCTGAGATACGCCGTGATCCTGTCGCCGCTCGTTCTGTTGTCCGCGTGCTCCGGCGCTCCCGCCGAGCTCGCCGGGTCGCGCTGGACGCTGACCCAGCTCGGCGACGCGCCAGTCGCCACAGCGGATCCAGAGCGCGTGCCCTACCTGATCTTCGAATCCGCAGGCCGCGTCGGGGGGCACGGCGGATGCAACCAGTTCGGCGGCGATTACGCGATCGAGGGATCCACGATCGCGATCACCGGCACGGTCGCGACGTTGATGGCCTGCACGGACGGCATGGCGACCGAGAAGGGATTCCTCGCCGCGCTCGAATCGGCCCGTTCATATCGCATCGAGGGCCAGCGCCTCGATCTCCTCGACGCAAACGGCGCCCTGCTCGCCCGCTTCGAGGCGACTCCCTGAGCGTACCACTACACGGGTCGCGTCAGACCGCGAACAGTCCTCTTTCTCCGGCTGCCCTAAGCTATGGACAGGTCCCCGCGGAAGGGGACGGTACAACGAAGAGAGAGGAGACCACGGTGCCGAGAGGCGATAAATCTTCCTACACCGACAAGCAGAAGCGTCAGGCCGAACACATCGAGGAGGGCTACAAGAAGGAGGGCGTTTCCCAGAACGAAGCCGAGGAGCGCGCCTGGCGGACCGTCAACAAGCAGTCGGGCGGCGGCAAGAAGAGCGGGAGCGGTCGCAAGAACTGACCCGCGCCACGCTCGCCGTCACGCCGTGATCTGAACGGCCTCGGCCGCGGACGTCAGCCGGGCCGGGGGCGAGAAGCGCCCCCGGCCCGGCGATCCGCGCTCGGCGCCCGCAGGTTCCTCAGGTTCCCGGGTTCGCCAGGATGATCTGGAACGGAGCCTCGCCGTGCAACTGGAGCACGGTCTCGCCTTCGACGCTTCCGAAATGGGGTTGCTGGGCCGGCAGGTACAGGTACGAGCCCGGGGTGAAGGTCTCGACCGGGGCGCTCTCGTCGGTTCCCATCGCGAGCTTGAACGTCCCGTTGAGGACCGTCACGTTCTCGTCCTTCGGATGGTAGTGGGCCGGGAACCGGTAGCCGTCCGGGAACGCGATCCGGACCGTGTACGCGCCGGACGCCGCCGTCGGATCTCCGTGGATGACGGCGAGCCGGATGCCGCTGGCGAAGCCCGGCACCTCGAAGGGTTCGTATTGGATGGCATCGGGAGCGACGAACGCATGGACCGGCGCCGCGGTACCCTGCGCGAGCATCGCCGTGGGCAGCGCGAGCGCGGCCAGGAGAATGAGGAGCGTAGCTACTCGAATCATGGTTTCCCCCCTGAGAGAGACAGGACGTACGACCCTCTCTGATTATCGCATCCGTCGCGGGCGTGTCAAATCCGGCGGGTCGCCCGGCCGCGACGCAACGCCCCGATTCCCTCGGGACGTTTGAGTGGCGTGAGGACCCGCGGGGCCATTCTCGGCGTTCTTCTGTTCCTGTCGGCCTGCAGCGGCGGCGGGGACCCCCTCGGCCCGATCGAGAACCCGCCGATCACCGGGCCCGGAGATTACGATCTTCTGGTCGCCTCGTCGGGCGGGGCCCGGAGCTACTCGCTTCACGTCCCCGCGGGCTGGAACGGGACGAGTCCGCTTCCGGTCCTCCTCGTCTTCCACGGGTTCCCGCCCGGGAACCTGCGCGCGGTGACCGGTTTCGACGCGATCGCCGACGAGCGCGGCCTCGCGGTCGTCTACCCCGACGCCCACGACCAGGAGTGGGCGATCGGCTGTACGGCCTGCACGGGCGCGGCGCGCGCCGGGATCGACGACGTGCGCTTCGTCGAGGACCTGCTCGACGACCTCGCGGAGCAGATGCCGGTCGATTCGCGCCGCGTATGGGCGGCGGGGTTCTCGATGGGCGCGTTCATGACGCACTTCCTCGCGTGCGAGATCCCCGACCGGATCGCCGCCTTCGCGAGCGTGGCCGCGACGATGATCGAAGAGGTCGTGATCGGCTGCGAGCCGGTGCGCAAGGTGCCCTGGCTCTTCGTTCACGGGAGCGACGACCCCGTGCTGCCGGCAGACGGGAGCGAGGGGGCGTTCGCGCGGACGATCTCGATCCAGACCACGACGGCGATCTGGGCGGATTTCGACGGCTGCGCCGAGGCCACGGTGACGGATCTCCCCGACCAGGGCGACGGCGAGCGCACGCGGGTCCGGCTTCACGACTGGTCGGCGTGCGAGGCGGGGATCGACGTCCTGTGGTACGAGGTCGTCGGCGGAGGCCACGACTGGCCGGGCTCGCCGGTCGACTTCCCGTCTCAGGTGGGCTTCGAGACGACCGATCTGGACGCGAGCCGCGCGATCGCCGACTTCGTGGCGGGCTTCGCGCTCTGAGCTAGCCGACCGCCCCGAACAACCGGCCCACGAGCTCGGTGGCGACCATCGCGACCGCGCCCCAGAGAGTCACCCGGAACGCGCCCCGACCCATCGGCGCCCCGCCCAGCCGCGCGGCGGCGGCCCCGAGCACCGCGAGCAGGACGAGCGTGCTCCCCATGACGACCGGGCCCAGCGTGGCGGGATTCCACAGGGCCGCGAGGAGCGTCGGCGGAGCGGCGCCGACGGCGAACGCGGCGGCCGAGGCGAGGGCGGCCTGGAGCGGTCGCGCGCGGGTCGTCGCGTGGATCCCCAGCTCTTCGCGCGCGTGGGCGTCGAGGGCGTCGTGGAGCGTGAGCTGCCGCGCGACCTCGGCGG
>DATBJO010000003.1:0-43609 GCA_036556305.1 Gemmatimonadota bacterium | reverse complement strand
GCCGATCACCGCCGTCTCGCCGTCGTCGACGAGGATCTGCGAGTTCGCGCGCTGCGTGTTGAACGTGACGCCCACGGCGGGGTCGGCCACGGCCACGCCCGACCGCTCGGCGCGGAGCTGCATGAGGACCTTGCCGTTCGACGTGATGTGCGGCGTGACGTTGAGGATGATGCCCGTCTCGATCAGCTGCACGGTCGCCTGGGCCGCGGGCGTGTCCGCCCCGATGTCGAGGACGCGGATGGGCGTGCGCTCTCCAACGAAGATCTCGGCCGGCAGGTTGTTGAGGACGGTCGTCTGGGGCTCGGCCTGGATGTCGGCCAGCTCGCGCTGCTCGAGGGCCTGGAGCAGGCCGCCGACGTTCAAGCCCGACGCCAGGGTCCCGATCGAGAGGTCGAGGAACGGATCGGCGATCGTGCCCTCGGTGTTCGCCAGGACGTGCGTGTCGACGGTGAAGTCGCGCAGGTTCTCCATGCGCCATTTCACGCCCAGCTCGCGCAGATCGATCTTGTTCACGAACACGATCTTGGCCTTGATCGTCACCTGCGGCGTCTGGACGTCGAGCTCGCGGATGATGCCGACCAGCTGCTGCACCCGACTCGGCACGTCGGTGATGACGAGCGAGTTCGTCTTGGCGTCGGCCTGCACCGCCCCGCGTTCGCTCATGAGCGGCTCGAGGACCGCCACGACGTCCTCGGAAGCGATGAAGTTGAGCGAGATCACCTCGGTCGTGAGGTCGATCAGCTTTTCGGTCTCGGCCAGGTTCGCCACCGAGTCCACGCGGATGATCCCGTTCTCGACCCGCACCTCGAGCCCGTTCGCCCGCATGAGCGTGACGAGGGCGTCGTCCCAGGGCTCGTTGCGGATGTCGGCGGTCACGGTCACGTCCCTGACGCCCGCGCCGGCCACGATCGAGCGGCGCGTGACCTCGCCGAAGGCGCGCACGACGGTCTCGATGTCGGCGTTCTGGAACGACAGCGAGATCCGCTCGCCGTCGATGCCCGGCAGCCCCGGCTCCTGGACTTCCGGCTGGGCCATCGCGTAGACGGGCTCCGCCGGCGCCCGGCGGGTGACCACGCCCGCCGGCGCCATCACAGCCGGGGGCGCGACCGCGGCCGGCGCGCCCGCCACGGCCACGAACGTGCCGAACGGATCGGTGGGGTTGTCGAACGTGACGTACAGGTTGGTCCCCTCCTGGTACACCGCATAGGAGGCGACCCCGGTCATCGCGAAGTCGAAGCGCACGCGGTCCGGCGCGGGCTGGCTCACGACCGCGTAGCGCACGCCGCCGCGATAGATGTCGTCGTACTGGCGCAGCGGCAGGGCCGGGCTCGCCGACTGGAGCTCGATCGACAGGTGCGGGGGCAGCGGCTGGAACTCGTCGCGATAGCGGATCGGCCCGTTCGTCTCGATGACGATCTGGGTCGCTTCGCCGGCGCTCAGGACGCGGAAGTTCGCGACCGTCGTGGCGGGCTGCTGGGCGAACGCCGCGTCGAGTCGTGGGCCCGCCAGCCCGCCCAGGATCGCGAGCAGGGCGATGAGCTTTCCAGTGTTCATGGTCTCTCCTCGCTGCGTTCGAGTCGCAGAACCTCGCGCCGTGCGGTGCCGTACTCCTCGACTTCGAAGACCGCCGCGTCCGGCATGATCTGAATGAGTCGCGCGCCGCCGATCCGGTCGCCGACACGCAGGAAGTGTCCGCGCCTGGACGGATCTTCGAGCACGACCAGGCTGTTCCCCGGCGCGCCGAGGAAGACGCCGGTCAGGCGCAGGGTCTCGAACCGCGGCTCGGAATCGATCGAGCCTTCGATCGTCAGCGGGTCGAACGGGTCGCGCCGCCCGCCCGCGTCGTAGAAGGCGGGCGCGAGCGCCGTCGCCGGAACGATCCCCTCGCCGGCCGTGACCGAATCGCCGACGGCCACCTGCGCGCGGAGCCGGGCGGGGGCGAGCGCGAGCGCGGCGCACGCGGCGCCGGCCAGAAGGCAGCGGGCTTCAGCTCTCATCGCGAATCTTCTCCTCGGGAGCGATCGCCACCGGATCGGCCGGCGGGAGCGCGGAGACCTCCATCCGGATCGCCGACGGCACGTAGGTCGAGAGCCGCAGGGTCGCGAGCACCTCGTACTCGGGCTGGACGACCTCCTGTCCCGGTCCGGCGCCGCCCGGCGGGGCGGCGGGCTGGGGCGCGGTCGTCAGCCCCTGCACGGCGCCGAGCTCGGATTGAAGGAGCTCGGTCACGGTCGGCCGCACGATGCGCGGGAGGCTCACGACGCTCGCCAGGAAGCGGCCGACGGCGTGATAGTCGCCCTGCACCTGGACGTCGTACGGGATCTCGACGAGGACGTCTCCGAAGACCTCGGGAAGCGGCGCGAAGTTGATGATCTTCACGTCGTTCTCGATGGCTGCGAAGGCGACCTCCTCGAGGAGCGACGGCACCTCGGCTTCCGCAGGCAGCAGGGTCTCGTACTCCGCGAGCCGCACCTGATACTCGGCCTCCCTCCGCTCGAGGTCCCGCAGCCGCGCCGGCTGCGTGAGCGCCCGAGCCTGATCGTTGTAGCTCTGGAGCGTGGCGAGACGCTCCTCGGTCGCGATCCGCTCCGCACGGAGCGGGCCGTACAGGTACTGCCAGAACACGTACCCGAGACCCGCGAGCAGCAGCGTGAACAACACCGCTCGCTGTCTCTCGGGGGAGTCGAGACCGAACGCCATCAGTCGACCACGATTCCGAAGTCTTCGAGCAGGAAGACGGAGCCCAGGTCGTAGAGCCGGCCCGAGCCCACCGTAAGCCCGTCGAGGAACGGCAGGACCTGGCCGTTGTACACGAACACGACCCGCACGTCCGCGAAGATCAGCAGGGCCGGGAGGTCGAACGGGCTGGTCGGATCCTCATCCAGGCTTTCGATGTCGTATCCGGGAAAGACGAACGCCTCGGCGATGCCGTCCTCTCCGGAGGTGCTGATGACGTCCGGACCCTGGTAGCGGCGCTGTTGCGCGCCTCCCCCTCCTCCCTGACTCGGCGGCGGTGCCTCGACGATCATGCGGACCCCGGGAACCGGAGTGCGCGACGCGCTGGACGCGAAGACCTGCACCCGCACCAGCGCGAAGTTGGACGAGTTCTGGATCTCGTCGGGGTCGTTGAGGTCGCAGGCGCCCAGTCCCAGGAGCAGGATGGCGCACGCGGCCGCGGTTCTCGTCCTCATGGCTGTTCCTCCGTAACGGCTGTCGTGTCGGGCGGTGCGACCGCCTCCGTCGTGTCGGGCGGCGTGATCACCACCGGATCGAAGTTCTCGAACGTGGCGAGAAGCGTGAACGTCTGGACGGGGACCTCCTGCCGGAGCGCGCGGGTGACGCCGACGAGGCGCACGTCGCGGAGCTCGGGCGACGCCTCGAGGCCCCTCATGTACGCGGTGATGGCCGGATTCGAGAACGTGGCGCCGGCGATCCGGATCTCTTCGGGCGGCAGGTCCTCCTGGTTCACGGCCTCGAGCCACGTGTACTCCGGGAGCTGGAGCGAGAGGGTCTCGAGGAGCCGGACCCAGAACAGCCTGCCGTCGACGACCTCCTCGAGGACGTCCACGCGCGCGACGAGCCGCGACTGCACCTCTTCCATCGCCCGCACGCGGACGATCTGGCTGTGGAAGCGGGCCGAGTCGGCCTGCGCCTCCTCGATCGCGGCCTGCGCCTCGCTGATGCCGCGGCGCTCGCCGAAGTACAGGAAGACGGCGACGAGCAGCGCCACGAGTGCGAGGAGACCGACGACGATCGACGGCGAGGTCGTGACCCAGTCCGGCCGCGGCACGCGCAGCGTCGGCATCCGGCGGGCCTCGGCCTCGCGCTTCTTCTCCCCGGGGGTCAGGTTGATGCAGACCACGGCCTATTCCTTCCCCCTGAGACCGAGGCCGACCGCGACCGCGAGGACCGGCGGGCCGCCGTGCCCGGCCACCGCGCGCTCGACGTCCGCGGTGGCGGAGACCGCGCGCAGCGGGTCGAGGATCGTGACCTTGGTCCCCAGCCGGCGCTCGATCGCCTCGCCGAGACCCGGCAGGCGCGCGCCGCCGCCGGACAGGACGACCTCGTCGAGCCGGCCCTGCGAGGTCTCGCTGCTCATGAGGATCGAGCGCGCGCGCTCGACCGGCGCGACCACGCTCTCGATCGGCTCCTTGAGGGCCTCGCGCGACGCGGCGTCCATCTCGACCTCGTTCCGGAGCCTCATCTCCGCCTCTTCGAGCGAGATCCCCAGCTCCTTGACCAGCGCCTCGGCGAAGCGACGCGTGCCGAGCGCGAGGTCGCGGGTCAGGACCGGGGTCGTCTGCTCGATGAGGCTCAGGTTCGAGATCTCGCGGCCGATGTTGACCAGGCAGAAGCTGCCGTAGCCGGCGTGATCGTACGATCTCTCGAAGGCGGTCTGGACCGCGAAGGAGTCGACGTCGATGACGGCGGTCTCGAAGCCGGCCTCCTCGAGGAGCCGGATCCGCGTCTCCACGAGGTCGAGCTTCGCGGCCACGAGCAGGACGTCCATCTGCAGGCCGTCGCCCTCGGGGTCGAGGACCTCGAAGTCGAGGCTCACGCTGTCCATGTCGAAGGGGACGTGCTGCTCGGCCTCCCAGCGGATGACCTTCTGGGCCTCGGCCTCGCGCATGCGGTCCATCTTGATCCGCTTGACGATGACGTCGCGGCCGGAGACCGCGGTGGCGGCGGAGCGGGCGCGGATGCCGAGGCGCTCGCGCAGGGCGCGCACCGCGTCGACGACGACCCGGTAGTCCATGATGTCCCCGCCGACGATCGCGTCGGGCTGGAGGCGCTCGATCCCGAGCGCGCCGATCCTGGGCGACGCCGATCCGTTCTCGAGGACCAGCATCTTGACCTGCCCCGACCCGAGGTCGACGGCCACCATCCCTCGCGACTTGCCGAACTTCATCTCTCGCCCTCGTCGTGCAGCCCGACGGTGGAATCCTGACCGATGTCAGAATTCTGACACACGCCCGGGACGCCCGGCATGAAACGCCGGAAGTGCATACGTCGCAATCGATTGTCACGCGGTAGCCTTGGCCTGCATTCCCGCGCGGTGCGGATGGGGTCGACCCTAGGGTGCAAGAGTGAGGCCAGAAAGCGCCTAGCGGATCTCGCGCCACCCGACGATCCGCCAGCCCGGTCCCGGGTCGGGCTCCGCCCACGCCTCGACCGCGCGGGTCGCGCTGCCATCGGCTCCGGTGGCGAGGAGCCGGAGTCCCGAGCCCGACGGGGACCAGCGCGCGGTCCACGACCCTCCCGCGCCCGATCCGCTCAGGCTGTCGATCCGCGCGGCGCGGGCCGGATCCCGCCAGACGGCCGCGAGCGCCTCCGCCAGGCCGGTCTCGGCCGCGGCGAGCGCGGCCGCGTGCTCCCGGTGCCGCGCGGCGAGCCGCAGGTCGAGCACCGCGCCGACCGCCGCCACGAGCGAGAGCGCCGACAGCGCGACGAGCGCCCACAGGACGACGACCAGCGTCGCGCCGCGCTCGCTCACGGGTTCCGGCGCGATGCGGCCCACTCCGCGACCGGCGGCGGTCCGCCGCCCGGGCTCGGGAGCGCGAGCCATGCGACCGCGATCCGGGCCGCGGCCGGGGCGGGCCGGGGTCCGAGGTCCGCGCCCGCCGCGTCGCGGAATGCGAAGCGGCCGGAATCCGGCCACGCGGCCGCGATCCGCGGCCCGCCGTTGATCCCGCGACGGAAGACCCCGGGCGCGATCGCGTAGGCGAGCCGCTCGTTCGGGTTCGACGTCGTCGGCACGAGCGCGCCGTCGCCGTTCCAGTCGGCCGAGAACTCCATCGTGTCGGGCGCGAGCCGGCTCACGCCGGCGCCCGCCGCGGCGACCGGATCGTACCCGGCGCCGCGCCAGTCCGCGGCCCACTGGGTGAGCGCGGCGCGCGCCTCCTGCCAGGCGGCTTCGGATTCGGCGATCGAGGCGACCGCCCGGTTCCCCGCCGCGCACAGGGCGAGCGCGGACGCGGTCACGGCGAAGCCGACCGTCGCCGCGACCAGGACCTCGAGCGCGGTCATCCCCGCGCGACCCCTCGGCCCCCGGACGGCCCTCAGCACGCTCCCCCAGCGGCGAAGCGCCGGCTCGAGAGAGTCGCCGCGGTCGGCTCCCCGCGCGCGGACGCGACCCGCACCCGGGCGGCTTCGAGGCAACCCGGGAGGGCTTCGGTCTCCCACTCGAGCTCCCCCTCCCACGCCCCCCAGCCGACCGATCCGCCGCCTGAAGCGTCGCCCCGGGCCGGGCCCGGGCGCCACGCCTCGAGCCACCCCTCGGCCGCGGCGAGCGCGAGCCCGGCGGACGCGGCCAGGCGCCGCGCTCTCTGGGCCTCGCCGATCCCCGCCGCCAGCGCGAGCGCCCCGACCGTGAGGAGCAGCAACGAGACGACGACCTCGACGAGCGTTTCGCCGCGGCGGCTCACAGCCGTGAGAGGGCGCCGCTCGGCGACACCCGGATTCCGTGCCACGTTCCTCCGGGGTCGGCGGCCGGTCCGATCCAGGTCGTGCTGTAGAGGTCGGTCGTGCCGCGCGCGGTGAACGGGATCGACTGACGGTTGGCGGTCGTGCGGATCGCCACCGAGGCCGGAACCGCGCGCGAGTAGAGGAGCGCCCCCTCCGCGTCGGTCGCCGCCCAGGTTCCGGCGACCGTGTCGATCGCGACCGTCACGGTGCGCCCGCGCAGGATCGCGTCCATGCGCGAGCGCGCGAGGTCGACGCGGAGCTGCCGCGCGGCCGCGGTCGCGGCGTAGCGGCGGTGCGCCATGCCCAGGTCCGGGACCGCCGCGGCGAGCAGGATTCCGGCCACGAACACGGCGACGAGCAGCTCGAGGAGCGAATGCCCCGTCGTGCGAATGCATGGAGTCATCTGGATTCCGCGAGGGTGCCGGGGCGGGCCGGCTCCTCCAGGCAGGCAAGACGCGGGCCCGCGTCGCGCGCGGCGAGGTGCGCGGCGGAGAGACGGGGCCGGCTGTCGGGAAACGTCAGCCGGCCGACGGCCCGTTCAGCAGCTCACGACCGCGCCGTCGGCCGAGCTCAGGCAGAACGTCTCGCTGCTCGCGCCGTGCGTGGCCGACATCTCGTAGCCGCCGTCGTCGGCGGAGATCACCGTCAGCGTGACGTTCTCGGTCCCGGTGAAGTCCGCGTCGAGGGCGGACTGATCGGCGTAGGTGTCGTTGATCGAATAGTAGTCTTCCTGGAAGATCGCCGCGTTCTTCAGGTCGCTCTTCGCGGCCGCGTTCCCCACCTTCGCCCGCATGTACGGGTACGCGCCGATCGCGATCGTCGCGAGGATCGAGATGAACAGCACCACGATGAGCAGCTCGATGAGCGTGAATCCCTTGCGATTCATAGGCTTTCTCTGCCCTCGTCGTGGCTGGTTGCGCCGACCCCGGTCGTTTCCATGCAAGGGCCAGGCCAATGCAATGTACATAAACGTCGTCAAATCTCTCAACGCGTCCACGGCCGGAGCTCTCCCCCGCGCCAGATCCAGACCGAGCGGTCGGGATACAGCGCGACCAGCTCCGGGTTCCGGTCGCGGAGGTCCCGCGCGAGGACGAGCGGCCCGTCCAGGCGCGGCCGGTCGTCGGCCAGGTGGGGCGTGAAGAGCGCGTAGCCGCCCTGGTCGTAGCGGATCTCGTCCCGGCAGGCCGCCGTGAGCCGGCTCCCGGGCTTGAAGCGGGTCGTGGGCCCCCCGCCGACGTCGACGAAGACGAGCGCCTCCGCGCCGACCCGCGCGGCGTCGAGCGCGGCCTCGAGTCGCGCGGCACTCCAGCCCTCGAGACGCGCGCGATCCGCGATCCCCTGCAGCTCGCAGAGGTCCGCCTGGCGGTAGGCCTTCTCGACCGCGGGCGCCGACGCGCCGAGGCCGCGCAGCTCGGCGATCAGCCGGCTTCCCCACGTCTCGGCGACGAAGACGAGCCCCCGGTCGATGCCCGCGGCGCGCGCCTCGGCGACCAGGTCGAGCTTCATGCTGCCCATGCTCGTCCGGTAGATGAGGAAGCGCGCGGGGATCCCGTAGCCGATCGCGTAGGCGCTCGCGAGGAGGAGCGCGAAGAGGCCCCACGTGGCGGCGTCGACGGACCCGATCCCGGCGTGCGGCAGCCTCCGCCCACGGAGTCGGCGCGCGGCCTCGACGAGCGCGCGCGCGAGGAGCGGCACGAGGAAGGCGACCGTCACGTAGAGGAACCGGGGCCCGAGGAAGGTGTCGCGGTGCCAGTAGAAGAAATAGGCCGCGGGCACCGCCAGGAAGGCCGTCAGGAGCCGCGCGTCCCAGCGCTCGCCGAGCCACCCCGCGACGAGCGCGATCCCCAGGGGCCAGAGCGCGGGGACCGGCCACTCGAACAGGAAGACGCCGAGGAGCGAGAGGTCGAGGACCTCGTTCCGGAGGCCGGCGGCGGGCGTGTGCGGCTCGCCCCAGGGTCCCTCGTGGAAGCCGAGCCCGTGCGCGGAGCCCCACAGCTCGATGTATCCCGGGCGCAGGAGGTGGCCGGTCGTCGCGGCGTTGAACGCGAGGTAGAGACACGCCACCGCGAGGAACGGGACCCCGCACGCCGCGACCGGGCGCCCGCTCCGACGCCGGACCGCCCCGGCCAGGAGCGCTCCGGCGAAGACCGCGCCGATCGCGACGACCTCGACCGGACGGCTCAGGAACGCCATGCCGAGCGCCGCTCCGGCCCCCGCGAGCCAACCCTCGCCGCCCCGTTTCTCCCAGCGCGCGAAACCGTACAGGAAGCCCGCCACGCCGGCCAGCGACGAGACGTGGTTCATGAAGCTCGCGCCCATGAACCAGAAGAAGGGCGCGAGGACGAGGAGGAGGAGCGTGAGACGCGCGGTCGTCGCGTCGTACGCCTCGGCCGCGAATCGCGCGAGGAGGATCGCGCTCGCGAGGCTGAGCCCGATCGGGACGAGCCACGGCGCGCCCGCGAGGACGCCGATGGCGAGGAGCGCGGAATGGCCGGGCGGATACTGGGAGTACCAGCGCCCGCCCTCCATGATCATGTGCTGGGTGATGAAGAACGCGGGATCGGCCGGCTCCGGCGCCGTGACCGCGCCGCTCGCGAAGATCCTCGCCTGGAACAGCTGGATCACGCTGTCGATCAGCTGGGGCCGGTGCTCGAACGCGAGCGTGGAGACGCCGAGGAGGAGCGCCGCGAGGACGAGGAGCAGCGCCGCCGTCCGCCGGCGGCCGCCTCCGACGGCAAGGTCGGCGGCGCCCTTCCGCACCGCCGCGGCCGCGGGCGCCGGAACGATCCGGGCCAGGACCCAGGCGGCGCCTCCGAAGATCGCCAGGCCGAGCGCCCACTCGACCGGTCCCACGTACGCGCTCTCCTCCCGGAGACCTCCGGCCAGAGACCGCAGCGGGAGGAACGGGAGGGCCAGCAGGAGCACGCCGGCCGCGCGCTTCGGGAGCTGCGAAAGCGTCAGAGTCGGCGGTCCTCGATCTCGGATCGCTTCCCGGCGAGGCCGACCCGCTCGGCGACGATGTAGAGCGGCCGCCGCTTCACCTCGTCGTAGATCCGGCCCACGTACTCCCCGATGATCCCGATCGTGACCAGGATCACGCCCCCGAGGAAGAGCGTCGAGGACATGAGCGAGGCCCAGCCCAGGACCGAGCGGTCGGTGAACAGGCGCAGGTAGAGGATCGCCAGGATGAGCACGAAGGCGGCCAGCGAGACGGCGAGCCCCAGCAGGGTCGCGAGCCGGAGCGGCAGGTTGGAGAACGAGAAGATGCCGTCGAACGCCAGCCGGAAGAGTCTCGCGACCGAGACCCGCGGGGCGCCCGACCAGCGGGCGTCCCGCTCGTACTCGACGGCCGCCTGCCGGAACCCGACCCAGGCGCGGAGTCCGGCCAGATAGCGGTTCCGCTCCGGCATGCCGTTGAGCGCTTCGACGACTCGACGGTCGAGCAGCGAGAACACCCCCGCCTGGACCGGGAGGTCGGTCTCCGACGACAGCGCGCGAATCATCCCGTAGAAGGCGCGGAACGCGACCCTCCGCGGCCACGACTCGCGGCGGCGGACCTTGACCGTGTGCACGATCTCGTGGCCCTCGCGCCACTTCGAGACGAGCGCGGGGATCAGCTCGGGGGGATCCTGCAGGTCGCCGTCCATCAGGACGACCGCCTCCCCGCTGGCGTGGCCGAGACCGGCCGTCACCGCGGCCTGATGCCCGAAGTTCCGCGACAGCCGAACGAGCCGCACCCGGGGGTCTTCGCGATGGCGATCCGCGATCCAGCGCGCGCTGCCGTCGCCCGATCCGTCGTCGACGAAGACGATCTCGGCCGCGGACAGCTCGCCAACCAGCACCGCTACAAGTCTATTTGTAAGCTCGGGGAGCGTGTCGATCTCGTCCTTGATGGGGACGACGACCGAGATCAGCGGTCTCGACTCGTCACTCATTTCCTGGCGACTCCGCTGGGCCGACGGGATCTCCGTTCCGATAGATGGCGACGAGCGGGACTCCCTGCAACTCCAGCCGGTATTCCGGGCGCGCGCGGCGGACGAGCGCGGCCAGCTCCGGACTCATCATCCCCTGCCGCATCTGGACGAGAATCCACCCGGCTCCGGCCGGATCCGACGTCGGCTCGAGGTCGGGACGCAGCCTTCCGTAGGCCCGCTGGAACTCGAGCGCGAGGACGTTCTCGAGCACCAGCACGCGGGCTCCCCGGGGCAGCTCGCGGTTCATCCACGCGAGGACCGGGCCCGTGTAGGCGTCCATCCAGTACGTCGTCTCGAACCCCAGACGGCGCGCGCCCCGCACTCCGCCGACCGCCTCCCCGTAGTACGCGAGCTCGTATGGGTGGACCGCGGCCAGCTGGATCGCGGGCGGAGCGAAGGCGAGCGCGAGCAGCACCGCGCGCGCGCGGCCGCCGATCGCTCCCCACGCGCGCGCGAGCCCGTAGCCGGCCAGCAGTCCCAGGAACGGGAACAGCGCGATGAACATGCGGACGCCGTCGTGGTGCGGAGCGCGCGGCGCCAGCATCGTGAGCCACACGAGGCCCACGGTCAGCACGCAGAGCCCGACGAGGGGGTCGACCCGTCGCAGGCCGGCGATCGCCCCGGCCGCCGCGAGCGCGAGGATCGCGATCGGCGTCACCGCCGCGGTCATGACGAAGACGTGGTGCCAGGGGACCGAGAACGGGTACACCCGGCCCAGGTAATAGGTCGCGATCGGCGCCCAGTCGGCGCGGGTCACGCTCTCGACGAGCCAGCGCCGCAGATAGAAGACCGGATCGACCCACAGCATCGGGTTGAGGACCGCGAAGACCGCGATGGCCCCGAGGGCCGCGAACGGAATCCCGCCGAGGGTCGCGCGCGGGTCGCGCCACAGACCCCAGGCCGCGAGCGGGACGATCGCGAGGAGGCCGGAGAACTTCGTGCCCGCGGCGAGACCCCACGCCACGCCCGCCAGGATCCAGCCCGCGCGCTTCCGCCGCTCCACGGCCCACCAGCCGGCCGCGCCCGTCGCCAACCAGAACGCCACGAGCGGCGTCTCGGTCGCCCCGAAGTGCGCATGGCCGAAGAGCCGCGGCATGAGGAGGATCGAGAGCGCGGCGCCGAGCCCCGCGATCCCGCCCCACGCCGCGGCCGCCCAGCGGAACACGAGCATGATCGAGCCGGCGAACAGGAGCGCGGACGCGAGCCGGTAGCCGGCGAGCTCGCCGACGATCCCGCGCGTCGCCCACCACGTCAGGCCCATCGCGTCCTTGTAGACGGGCGGATGCGGGTTGTGATAGTGGTCCCAGTCCCACATCCCGAACACCGTGTCCCGGTCGAGGGCGCCCGCGGGGCCCTCGGTCAGCAGGAGCTTCACCCACCCGACCTGGAGCTGCGCGGAGCCGAAATAGGCCGGCTCGTCCCACGTGATGCCGGGATCGGTCAGCGTCAGCCCGACGAGGAGGAGCGCGGCGACGAAGGCCGCCCAGCCGGCTGCGGTCCGGTGCGTGTCGAGCCAGCGTTCCATGACCTACGCGGGCCGCACGACGGCCGCGAGCGAGAGCCCGAGCGGCAGGTTCGCGCGCCCGAGCCACGCGGCCTCGGCCCGCTGCCAACCCGCCAGCAGGCGGTTCATCCACGCGGGCGCGACGCCGAAATCCGCGCGCTCGCCGGCGGCCCCGCGGCCGCCCCGCCGCTTCCAGGCGCGGACGAGGACGGCGGGCAAGAGGATTCCGCCGAACGTATAGCTCAGGACGATCGGGGCGAGCCGCGCGTCCGCGATCCGCGCCGCCAGCTCGGCCCGGGTGTAGCGCCTCACGTGGTGCATCGCCTCGTCGTGCGGCGACCACATGCGGGGATGCGCGGGGACGTGGACGACGGCGAGGCCCCGCGGCGCGAGCACGCGGCGGATCTCGTCGAAGACGCGCGCGTCCTCGGGCACGTGCTCGGCGACGTCGAGCAGGAAGAGGCGGTCGACGCTCCCGGACGCGAACGGAAGCGCGCGCGCGTCCGCGCGCAGGAGCCGCGCGCCGCTCTTCTCGCGCGCGAAGCGGAGCGCGTCCTCGTGATCGTCGATTCCGACCGCGACCGCGCCCGCGCCGAAGCGCTCGAGGACCGCCCCGGTCCCGCAGCCCACGTCCACGACCCGCTCGCCGGGGGCGGGAGCCCCCGCTCCCGTGCGCTCGAGCAGCGCGGCGACGGCGGCGCGCTTGCCGCGGAACCACCAGTGGTCGCGCTCGAGCCGGTGCATGCGGCCGTACTCCTCAGGCTCCACGCCGCTTCCCTCCGAAGGCGATTCCCGCGACCAGGGTCAGGAGCCCGATCGCGCTGGCCAGCGCCGCGGGCGCCATCCCCCGCGGCCGATAATCGAACCGCACCCGGTGCTCGCCCGGCTCGAGGTAGACCCCCTTGAAGTGCCCGTTCACGCGCTCGATGGGCGCGGTCACGCCGTCCACCGTCGCCGTCCATCCCGGATACCAGGTGTCGGTGAGCACGAGCAGCGACCTGGCGGGCGCGCGGACCGCGAGACGGATCGAATGGTTGCTCCCGGGCAGCCAGCGGACCGACCCGTCTATCCGCTCGGCCGGCCCGTCGAGACCGGGACCCGCGCTCACGAAGGCGATCCGGTGCGGGTCCTCGCCCCCGGCGATGAACCGGTTGAGGATCGCCACCGAATCCGGCTCGACCTCGGCGCGGCCCACGAGATACGCCCGCGGCAGATCGTCGACGACCCGGAAGAGAAACAGGCCGTGCACGTCCCGCTCCCGCGAGACCGGCTCGAGTCCCTCGACCAGGATCGGCCGCCACAGGATCCACTTGGCGCTCTGCAGCCGCAGCTGCCGCACCTGGAGGGGGAGCGGCAGGTCTTCGAGGATCTCCGCCTGCATGTCGTCGCTCCGCGGCCGGAACGCCTCGGCCCCGTCCTCGGCCAGCACGCCATGGGCCATGCTGAGGTTGGGTCCCATGGTCGCGAACAGCAAGTATTGCTGGGTCGCGGACGAGATCCCCGGCACCGTGTACCAGCCCCACGCGTCCGCGCCGAGGGGCGTGGTGCGGATTCGCGCGCTCGTCCTGAGCTCTTCCAGCGGCAGGCCTTCGAGCACGGGCGGCTGCTGGGTGAAGAGGCGCGACGGCATGAGGCCCGCGGCGTGGGTGTTCGCGACCGCGAGGTCGACCGCCGCGACGACCGCGATCAGGAGTCCCGCCACGGCGGGATCGAGGCGTCGGCCGAGGATCGCCGCTCCCGCCAGCAGGATGGTGAAGAGGGCCACGTGGCGAAACCCCCAGGCCAGCGCGGCGACGACCTGGTCGGGGGTGCTCCCGGGGAGCAGATCGGGCGCCGGACCGAGGACCGCCGCGAATCCCCCGACCCGGGCCAGGAGCCAGCCCGCGCCGGCCAGGGCTCCGACGCCGACCGCGGCGACGACCAGCCGCCGCGCGGCGGCCGGCTCGCGGAGCCGGTCGAACCCGGTGGCGGCGAGCACCGGGACCGCGATCGCCGGCAGGATCAGCATCTTCTCGGGATAGCGGAACGCACGCGGGCCGAGCGTCAGATCGGCCAGCGCGGAGACGGCGGGGTTGTGCTCACCCAGGGCGAGGAAGACGCCGGCCGCGGCGAGGCCCCCCCAGAGGAGCGTCGCGCGCCGGCCCTCGCGATCGACGCCCGCGATCGCGAGCAAGACGACGCCCACGCCGAGGTACGACGTGAACACCCATGGAGAGGACGCGACCGGGACGCCGCGCAGGTCGAACATCCCGTCGGGTCCCCGGAGAGGACGCGGCAGGAGGAGGTTGTGGACCTGCGACGGATCCAGCGACCACGCGAGGATCTCTTCGGTCGGGAGTCCCGCCCCGCGCTGCGAGCGGAGGAAGAGTTCGGCCGTCGGGACGAACTGGACCGCGGTCGCGAGCAGGGCCCCGAGGGCCGCGACGCCGAGCGCCGCGATCGGCGCGGCGGGCTCGCGCCGATCGCCCGGGACCCCGGCGGGGCGCGTCCAGGCGATCAGGACCGCGATCGCCGCCGTCACGACGGCGGTCTGGGGCTCGCCGGCGAGGAACTCGAGCGCGAACCCCGTCGCGGTCAGGGCCAGCCAGCGCGGCGCGCGCCCGTCGAGCCAGCGCTCCCACGCCCACCACGTCCACCCGATCCAGGCCATCGCCTGGAGGTTGTTGAGGTAGGTCGTCATCGAGATCGCGTATCCGCCCCAGGCGACGGCGAGGCCCGCGAAGGCCGCCGCCGCCGGGGATCGTCCCGCCCCCCGGAGCCACGCGGAGAAGCCCGTCGCCAGAAGGACGAAGTGCAGGATGACGACCCAGTTGAAGGCGAGCGGAGTCGGCAGCAGGTAGAACGGGACGGACAGCGGATAGAAGAGGCCGACCTGGGGATTCGCGTAGAACGGCAGGCCGTTCCGAAGCCACGGATTCCACCACGGCCACTCGCCGGCCTTGACCATGTCGCCGAGGGCCGCCTTCATCGGGAAGAAATACGCCGCGGCGTCCTGGACGAAGAGGGTCTGGCTTCCGCTCCAGAGCGGCGCCCAGAGCAGCAGGGTCGCCGCCGCGACGATCGCAGCGGCCGCCGTTTCGCGCTTCACGCCGTCCTCCGCATCGGGGTGCAGGGTCCTCGAGGGCCAAAAAAAAGCGCGGCACGGTTGAAACCGCGCCGCGCTCCCTCGTTCTTTCCTCGTCGAGTCAGGCTAGCACTTGACGATCGTACCGGTTCCCGAGACGATGCACCACGTGTTCGTGCTCTGCGAGTGCTTCGAGCTCATGGTGTAGGCCCCGGCGGCGCCAGCACCGGCGACCGTGACGTTGGCCGACTGGGTGAAGTCCAGGTTCGCCGGCGCGGTGTACACCTGCCAGTCCGAGTAATACGCCTCCTGCGCCGTCATGGCGTTGCGGAGGTCGGTCTTCGCCGCAGCGTCGAACGCCTTCCCCTTCGTCGAGGAAAAACGCGGGATCGCGATCGCGGCAAGGATGCCGATGATCACGACCACGATCAGCAGCTCGATGAGCGTGAAGCCCTGGTTGTTCTTGCGGATTTTCACTTTTTCTCCTTCGTTCGGTTGCCCTCGTTTCGGCGGTCCGGGCTTCCGCTCCCAGGCCTTGCCGAGCCCTTTGACTGCGCCCGTGTTCTAAGCAAGTCCGGTGCCATACCCGGAAACGCATCGTGGAAAATGTCGCAAACCGCTCAATGTCAATAAGTTAGAACGTAGCTGACGGGTCCGATGGATGATCGTCACGGGCGCCGCGGCCGACACCCCCCTCTGAAGCTGCCTTGCAATTCGCCACCGCGGAGGCGATGGCACGGATCACGCGGTCTTGATGTCGTAGCGGTCGATCTTCCGGTACAGGGTCGAGGGGTCGATCCCGAGGATCTCCGCGGCGCGCGCCTTGTTCCCCTCGGTCTTGGTCAGGACCCACTTGATATAGGCCTGCTCGATGGTCTCCATCGTGGGTGTAGGGGCGGGGACGTCGCTGATCAGCGTGGCCTCGGGCTTCTGGCGGATCTTCTCCGGGAGCTCGGGGAGATCGATCTGCTTTCCGGGCTCCTTCCCGTCGGCCCAGCCCGCCAGGACGAGCAGGCGCTCGACGACGTTTTCGAGCTCGCGCACGTTGCCCGGCCAGTCATAGGCGCACAGGGCCTGGAAGGCCTTCTCCGTGAAGATCTGGTCCTGCGAGCGGTTGCCGCCGGGCATCGACCCCGCGAACCCCGCGCGCGCCAGCACGTGCTCGAGCAGGAGCGGGATGTCCTCCCGGCGCTCGCGCAGCGGGGGGATCACGATCGGGATCACGTTCAAGCGATAGTAGAGGTCCTGACGGAAGGATCCGCGCTCGACTTCCTTGTCCAGGTCCTTGTTCGTCGCCGCGAGGATGCGGACGTCGACCGGCACCGCCTCGGTCGCGCCCACCGGGATGATCTCCCGCTCCTGCAGGACCCGCAGGAGCTTGACCTGGATCGCGGGGGTCGTGTCGCCGATCTCGTCGAGGAACAACGTCCCGCCGGCGGCGACCGTGAACAGTCCCTCTTTGTCGCGGATCGCGCCGGTGAACGCGCCCTTGACGTGACCGAAGAGCTCGGATTCGAGCAGCGGCTCGGGCAGCGCGCCGCAGTTGATCGGGACGAACGGACCGCCGACGCGCTTCGATTTCAGGTGGATGTAGCGCGCGAATAGCTCCTTGCCCGTCCCGCTCTCGCCGCCGAGAAGCACGGTGCTCTCGGCCGGGGCCACCTGCTCGGCCACGACGAGGACGTCGCGGAACGCGACGCTCGTCCCGACGGGCTCGACCTTCATCGCCTCGCCGACCTTCCGCTGCAACGCCTGGTTCTCGCGCGCCAGCCTGACGTTCTTCTCCTCGAGCGCATGCATCTCGAGGGCCTGGCGGGCGTTGAGGATGAGCTCCTGGTTCTTGTACGGCTTCTTGAGATAGCGGAAGGCGCCTTCGTTGCAGGCCTTCATGGCGAAGTCCTCGTCGCCCTGGGCGGTGACGACGATCACCTTCGCGAGCGGATCCTGGGAGCGGGCGGCCTTGAGCACCGCGATCCCGTCCTGACCGGGGAGGCGCAGATCGGTGATTACGAGGTCGACCGGCCCGTGCTCCGAGAGCCAGCCGATCGCCCGATCGCCCGATTCGGCGCCCTCGACGTCGAATCCGTTGCGCTTGAAGAGGACCGACAGCGCCTCGCGCACGCTGGGCTCGTCCTCCACGACCAGGACCCTGGGCTGCCGCTCTTTGGCCATTCGGACCGCAATATATCGCGCGTTCCGCGGCGCGCGCTATTCGATGCGCGGAAGAGCGATGCGGAAGATGGAGCCCCAGCCCGGGGTCGAATGCACCCACACGACGCCGCCGTGGAGGTTCACGATCCGATGGACGATCGCGAGACCCATGCCGAACCCCGTTTCGCGCGTCGTGAAGAAGGGGTCGAAGATGCGATCCCGCACGCGGGGGTCGACACCCGGTCCGTTGTCGCGCACCTCGAGCACAACCAGGGGCCCTGGCGCGCGCTCGAGACCCGGCAGATCCGGCTCCACGCCGATCCGAACCTCGACGCGCCCCGCGGGTCGATCGCCGACGGCCGCGCGCGCGTTCGTCGCGAGATTGATCACGACCTGTTTGAGGAGATTGTGATCCCCTTCGACCCAGTATTCCTCGTCCGGCGGCGCGAACTCGATGTCCTGCGCGCTCTCGGGAGCCGACATGCGCTCCACCTCGAGGGCGTCGCGGACGACCTCCACGAGATCGATGCGCCCGCGGCTCCGGAGCTCGGTCCGCGAGAACGCCATGAAATCCTGGATCAGCGAGGACAGCCGGTCCGCCTCGCGCACGATGAGGCCCAGGAGCCGCCGGTCCTCGCCCGGTCGCCCGTCGCCCCCGTCCTCTTCGTCTCCCGCGAGCAGCTCGACGGAGGAGCGGATCGCCGCCAGCGGGTTCCGGATCTCGTGGGCCAGACCCGCGGCGAGCTCCGCCACGGCCTTGTGGCGATCGGCCTGGCGGGCGAGGTCCTCCAGCCGCTTGACGTCCTCGATGTTCTTGAGGATCGCCGCCGCCCCGCGCTTCTCCCCGCCCGGTCCGTAGAGGATGGTGGTCGAGACCGAGAACGGGCGCGGAGCTCCGGCGCCCGCGGGGAGTTTGAGCTCCATGAAATCGACCTCCTTCTCGCTGCGCAGGGTGCCGACCATGAGGTCGTAGAGCTCGCGCATCCCCGCCGACTCGGCGCGTTCCCTCAAGTCCGTGGGTCGCGGCGTGTCGCTGATTCCGAGCTGGACGCGCGCCGTGTAGTTGACGAAGTCGACTTCTTCCGACGCGTCGATCGACAGGATTCCGCTCTCCAGCGTGTTGAGGAGATCCTGGGCGTCGATCCGCGCGTGCGCGAGCTGCCGCTCGAGCTCGACGAGCCGCGTGCGCTGGAGTCCCAGCCTGCGCGCGGCGAGGCCGCTCGCCACGCCGACGATGAGGAACACCGCCCCGATGAGCGCGAGGCTCCACAGGACCGTAGCGGCCTCCGCGCTCAGGTTCGGCAGCGTGATCGTGCTCTTTGCGCCCGCGAACTGAGGCTCGATCTGCACATAGGCGACTCCCAGGTAGGCGACCATGCTGCCGAACGCGATCAGCACGGCGCCTCCCATGCCGAGGATCAGCCCCCCGACCGCGATCAGCAGCACGTACATGTACGCGAACTCGCTCCCCACGCCGCCGGTCAGCACGACGGCCGTGGTGACGAGGAACAGGTCGTGACCGAACTGGAGGGTGAAGAACCGTCGCGAGATCGCGCTGCGCCGCGACAGCAGGAGCGAGACCGCGGTCCACGCCAGCGGGACGCCGACGATCAGGAGGACCACCGAGATCGGCGACGCAGGGGAATCCGACGAGCGGACCACCGTTGCCGTCAGCGCGAGCGCGATCGCCATCGACAGCCGGACGACGTAGATGCCGGTCAGCAGCCGGCGCTCGTCGAGGGCCTCGAGGGATCTCTCGATCGGTCCGGCCATCAGACCACCGCCTTATGAAGCAGCGTCAGGACGTGCAGCGTGCCGTTCTTCCACAGCCTGCCGCGAAGGGAGCCGGGACGACGAGCGAACGAACGGATGGATGAATCTAATGCAGCGTCAGATCCCGAGCGTGGTCGGGGCGTGGAGCAGGCTGTCCTCGTCTCCGATCAGGACGAGCTCGGCGAGACGATCCGGCATGACGCGCTCGGAGACGAGGAGGCGCGGATCGGCGACGTCCTCAGGCAGGTCGTAGACGAGCTCGACCGTGTACGCGCCTCCGGGCGCGACTTCGCGAGTGAGATCCGCGGGACCGCCGAGCGCGCGCTCGGCCGCGAACGAGCGTTCCCAGGATCGCCCGGCCGCGTCGGTCACGACGGCGCGGGGGGCGTACAGGCGCAACGGGACCCGGATCGCGCTGTTCTCGACGGCCAGCGTCACGATCCGGAAGCGACCCGTCGGCCGAACCGCCGCCGCGCCTTCACCGACGACCTCCGCCTCGCGCACGCCGCGGACCGCGACCCCCATGTGGCAATCGAGGTACACGCCGCAGAACCACTTCGTCTCCCCGCGAGCGAGCACGCGCTCGTGGCTGGCGAGCGACACGGCCGCGAGGATCGCCGCGTAGGCCAGGAGCCAGGTTCCGAAGGCCAGCGCGATCCGCCCGGCCACGCGCGGCTTCCTACGCCTCCGCGCCACGAGAACCGCCGCCAGGGCCGCCAGGCCGAGCGCGACGGTCCCCATCCAGAGGAGGACTCCGAGACCCTGTCCCATGCTCATCGCTTCCTCCTTCTTCTCCTCGGCGCGCCCTCCGCCGGGCTCTCGCGGGTCGCGTCGATCAGCGCTTCCATGTGTCCGAGATACGACTCCAGCGCCCGCCGGCCTTCGGCGGTCAGCCGATAGACCGTCCGCGGGGTGCGGTCGGCGAAGGATTTCGTGCACTCGAGGTAGCCCGCGTCCTCTAGCTTTCTCGCATGGACGCTGAGGTTCCCGTCGCTGATCCGAAGGGCGGCCTTGAGATCGTTGAACGAGAGCGATTCGGCGACCGCCAGCGCGCTGACGATCGAGAGCCGCGTCCGCTGGTGGATCAGCCGGTCGAGGTCGCGCGGACGGAGCGCGCCTCGCGCGCCGTCCACGCCTTCCAGCCTCGGACGCGAGTCCCCGCGCTCGGAGCGGCGCGCCGGTGAAGACCCGTCACCCACCGTACTCCCGCGCCAGGGCCGCGCCGAACACGACGTGGACGCCGCCGAAGCCGGCGGCCATCCACGCGTCGCGACCCGGGCCGGGGAACACGAGCGCGGCCGCGCCGACGAGCATGAACGCGACCCCCATGAGGGGAACGATGCGGATCGAGAAGGCCCCGCCGGTGACGACGCCCGCGCCGTAGAGGAGCATCCACGCGCCGGGAAGGGCGTCCACGAGGCCCCCGCCGTAGAGAACCGGCGTGAGCGCCGCCCCCGCCACGATCGGCGGCGCCAGCGAGAGCGCGAAGCGGCGCGCGGGAAGGGACCGCAACGTCCCGCCGCTCCGGCGCGCCTTCCAGGCCGCGGCGACGAACGAGAGCGAGGCGGCCGCGACCGCTTCGACGAGCCACACGGCGAGCCAGGCCGCATCGCCGACGCGACCCGCGGCGACCGCGGTCGCGGCGAGCGCCGTGACCCCGACCGCGATCTCGCCCGCGCCCGAGACCGACGTGAAGCGGGACGACCCCTCCATCGCGTGGCGGATCGCCCGGAGGTCTTCTTCCGCCCGCGAGCGCAGGTCGATGGCGGGCTCGTTCATGGGACGATCGTACATCCTGCGACGCGCTAGTGTCAAGTACTTTTCAGGACAAAGTACGCGCCGTCCGCTACACACGCGGGATCGCGTGCCTTCCCTCGGCGAACTCCTCGATCATCTTCGCGTCGAAGGCCGGCAGATCGTCGGGCTTGCGGCTCGTCACGAGCCCGCGATCGACCACGACTTCCTCGTCGACCCATTCGGCGCCGGCATTCTCGAGGTCCTTCTGGATCGAATGGTACGAGGTCATGCGGCGCCCCTTCGCCACTCCCGCGTCGATCAGCGTCCAGGGCCCGTGGCAGATCGCGGCGACCGACTTCCCTGCCTCGAAGAACGCGCGGACGAACCGCTGGACGCGCGCGTCGCGCCTCAGCTTGTCCGGATTCATCACGCCCCCGGGCAGGAGGAGCGCGTCATAGTCCTGGGGGTCGGCGTCGTCGATGGGAACGTCGACCGCGAACGTGTCGCCCCACTGCGTGTGGTTCCAGCCCGTCACCTCGTCGTCCTCGATCGAGACGATGTCGGTCGTCGCGCCGGCTTCCTCGAGCGCGTCGCGCGGGTCGGTCAGCTCGATCTGCTCGAACCCGTTCGCCACCACGATCGCGACCCTCTTTCCCCTCAGGTCCTTCGTCATCATGCACCTCTCCCGCTCCTGGATGGCTTCGCTTCCGCGCTCTCCATTCGAGCATAGCGGCCGCGATGGGGCGGTGCGGTAAGCGAGATGACGCGATCAGCCGAGAAGGCCGGGGAACCGCGCGGGATCGATCGCGTGACCCGGAAAGACCCGGTCCGGGCGCTCCGCCTGGAGGTGGCGGACCACGATCTCCGCGAAGACGTCGCGGAAGTCGGTCGTGATCGCGAGGTCGCGACGCTCGTGGAGGGCGTCCGTGTCGAGCCCCGGCCACGCCCCCAGCACGCGGCCCCCGCTGACCGGGCCGCCGAGGGCGAGCATGCAGGTGCCGTGACCGTGGTCGGTGCCGCCCGTGCCGTTCTCGGCGACCGTCCGGCCGAACTCCGACATCGTCAGGACGACGACGTCCGCCATGCGGTCGCCCAGATCGTCGTGCAGGGCCCGCAGTCCCTGCCCGAGCTGCGCGAGCCGCGCCGCGAGCTGGCCTTCCGAGCCGCCCTGCGCCTGATGGGTGTCCCATCCGCCGACGTCCGCGAACGCGACCTCGAGCCCCACGTCGGCCTTGACGAGCTGGGCGATCTGGCGCAACGACCGGCCGAAGGGCCCCGCCGGGTACGTGACGCCCGGCGCGGACGCGTAGCGGAGCGGATCGGCGCGACGAAGGCGCTCGACGGCGTCGAACGACTCCTCGGCGGCGCCGGCGATCAGGCCCTCCTCGCCGCGATAGAGCTCGGCGAGGGCCGCCTCCGCCGAGGGATCGGGGCTCCGGTCTCGGGATCCCCGAGCGCGCAGCGCGCCGCCTCCCGCAGCCGCGCCGATGCCGAACTGCTCCAGGTCGGGGATCGCGAGCGTGGGAACCGCGCCCCGCAGGGCGAGCGGCAACTCGCCGCCCACCGCGATGCCGCGGAGCGGCGCGCTCTCGGCCAGCGCGGCCTGCCCCGCCGCGTGATCGGCGGCGTGCGCGGCGCCGTCCGCGAGGGTTCGTCCCGCGTGACAGGCGCAGGGCGTCGCGGCGAGCGCCCGGTTCAGCCAGCCGTCCCGCACGTCGCGCTCGCCGGGTGCGGCGGTCTCCATGTAGTCCTGGGCCTCGAAGTGCGAGCGCGTCGGATGCGGCGAGCCGCAGGCGTGGACGATCGCGATCTCGCCGCTCCGGTAGAGCGGGGCCAGCGGATCGAGCGCGGGATGGAGGCCGTAGAAGCCGTCGAGGTCGAGCGCGCCGCCCGCGCGGCCCGGCGGCGGGATCGCGATCGTCCGCCGCGCGGCGGAGTAGGCGGCGTCGCCGAACGGCGGCACCATCGCCAGACCGTCGACGGCGCCGCGCTGGAAGATGCAGATCAGCGTGCGGCCCCGGCGCGCGGCGCCGCTCTCGGCGAACAGGGTTCGCGCGAGAAATCCCGGGGCGACCCCGAGCGAGAACAGCGCCAGGCCGCCCTGCTTGAGGAACATCCGCCGCTCGATCGTCACCATCGCCTCCCGCGTCAGCGCCGCTGGAACTCGGGGGATCCCAGGATCAGGCCCAGCGCGCGCTCGGCCGGTTCCGCCGGGGACGCGCCCTCCGTTCCGGGCCGGGCGAGATCCGCCGTCACGAGACCGGCCACGCGCGCCGTCTCTCCGCCGGGAAGAAGCCGCGCGACGAGCGCGTCCACCATGCCGTCCGCGGCCGAGTCCCGCGTCAGCTCGCCAGCGTCGATCTCGATTCCCCGCGCCGCTCCGCTCGCGAGGGCCAGCGCGAGGTTCATCCGCTGCAGCATCGCGCCGCCGTCGATCCACGCCTCGGCGGTCTCGGGATAGCCGATCGGCTCGCGCGCACCGTAGGGCTCTTCGCCCGCCGAGCGCAGATACTGACCGGCCGCATTGTACGCGGCGGCCTCGGCGTCGGTCAGCCGCAGGGCGCTCGCCACGAGCTCGAACGGGGACTTGACCTTGATGCCGCGAACCGCCATCGCCTCGAACTCGGGGGCGGTGAAGAGCGCGCGCGTGACCTCGCGGAGGTCGCCGTCCGTCTCGAGGAACACGTTCGTCAGCCGATCGACGAGGGCCGGCGGCGGTTCGTCCGCCACGAACGCCTCGACCAGGTCGCGCGCCACGTGGCGCGCGGTCGAGGGATGGCGGGCGAGGATCGCGAGCACGTCTTCCCCGTCCTCCATTCCTCGCCCGGCCGGAAGCTCGTGACCGAGGAACCGCTTCTCGCCCACGTCGTGGAGGGCGGGCCGGAAGCGGAACTCGGGCACGTCGCCGTCGAGCGCGATCGACCACCCGGTCAGCGCCCGGGCCGCCGCGATCACGTCGGCCTGGGTGTAGCCCCCATCCACGCCCAGCGTGTGGAGCTCGAGGAGCTCGCGCGCGTAGTTCTCGTTGAACCCCGCTCCCTCGGGCACGTCCCGGGCCGCGCGTGCAACTCCGTCGGGCCGCAGCGAATCGGGCGCGATGCTCCGCCAGTTGTCGAGGTAGAAGAGCATCGCCGGATGGCGGGCCGTCGCGAGCAGCATGTCTTCGAACCGACCGAAGACGTGGGGCCTGATCGCCTCGCGCTCGTAGTCGGGCACGAGCCACCGATTCATGCCCTTGCCCCAGTACACGTTGAAGCGATTGAACCAGAAGTCCGTCATGACGGCCTCGAGCTGGCGTTCGGAGTAGACGGCGCGCTGGAGCCGCGCGGCCGCAAGCTCGGCGCCGATCCGGCGCGAGGACTCGAAGCCCTCTTCGCGCATTTCGCGCATCCGCCGGCGCCGCTCGATCGAGTCCACGTCACCCATCGCCGCGCGCGTCCGGCGCGGGCTCGGATAGGCCTCGTACAGCTCCTCGAGCGACATCGTCACGGCGTCCAGCGGCTCGAGCCGCAGCGCGAGCGCGGAGTCGTCGATCCGGTCGGGGTGGAGTTGCTCCTCGAGCCACGCGTGGGGTCCGGACGCCAGCGCCGCCGCGATGTCCTCGGGGCGGGGTCCGTAGGTCGCCCGCTGGAGCAGGTGGACGACTCGCCCGCGCTCGTCGTCGGCCGGGGCGACCGCCGAAACGGAGGACACCGCGGTCTGGCCCGCACCGGGTGCGGTCCATCCGGCGATCAGGATCGCGCCGACGAGGGCGCCGCGGGTCGAAGATCGGGCCTTCATTCCAATCCTTGAGACCCGGTCCGGACTCCCGCCGTTAAGCCCCCGACCGGCTAGCGCGTGAGCGCGCGCACCTCCTCGAGGCCCTGCGGCGTCCACGCCGGCGCTTCGGGCGAATCCGCGATCGCGTGCGCGGTCCAGAACGCGAGTCGCGCCACCCGGGCGGCCTTGTCGGCGTCGAGCTTCTCGACCTGATCGGAGGGCTGGTGGTAATCCTCGTGCACGCCGGCGAAGAAGAACAACGCCGGGATCTCGAGCCGCGCGAAGTTGAAGTGGTCGCTGCGGAAGAAAAACCGCTCCTCGGGCCAGATGTCCACCGAGACCGTCAGGCCGAGATCCGGATGATCGGTCGCGACCTGCTGGACGAGCGGACCGAGCGAGGAGTACTCCTGGCCGATGACGACGATCGAGTCGGGCGCGTTGCGCCCGATCATGTCCATGTTGACGTTCGCGACGATCTGCTCGATCGGGACCGTCGGGTGCCCGGTGAACCAGCGCGAGCCGAGGAGTCCTTTCTCCTCGCCGCTCACGTTCAGGAAGACGAGCGAGCGCCGCGGCGCCCGGTCGAGTCCCGCGAACGCCTGCGCCATCTCGACGAGGGCGGCCGTCCCCGAGGCGTCGTCGTCCGCGCCGTTGTAGATCGAATCGCCCGCGGCGTTCGCCGTGCCGATCCCGAGGTGATCCATGTGCGCGCTGAAGACGACGTACGTGTCGGCGAGCTCGTGATCGCTCCCGTGCAGGATGGCGACGACGTTGGGCGCGGTCGCGTCCTCGACGATCACCGCGTCGGCCGAGAAGTGGGCGTCGGCGCCGGGCACGACCACGGTCGCGCCGGGCTCGGCGGGCAGCGCGCTCGCGTCCACGCCGCCGCGCGCGAAGACGGCGGCGGCCGCCGCCGGGCGCACGTAGAAGACCGGGATCTCGCCCGGCTCGACGAGGCCGCGCGAGGGACTCCGGGCGAGCTCCGAGAGCCGCGTGAAGGCGAGATCCGGGAAGTCGGATCCGAGGACGACCATGAGCGCCCGGGCCCCGGCCTTCTGCGCGGTCGTCCGCGCGCGGCCGGAAGCGATCCGCCAGTCGCGGTCGTAGCTCCCCGGCAGCGACACGACCATGACCTGCCCGCGAACGGATTCGGGCGCGGACCACGAGCCGTCCGCCTGCCGTCCGACCCAGACCAGCGAGCCGTGCCCCATCGCGCGGTCCGCGAAGGGCGCGGCCGCCGAGACGTAGAAGTCCTCGCCGTAGACGAGCATGACGTTCTCGCCGCTCACGACGGTGCCGAAGTGGACCCCCGTGGTGTCGAGCGCGCGGAGCGGGTAGGGGTAGCGCTGGAAGAAGCTCCCGTCCTCACCTCCCGGCTCGAGTCCGAAGCCGGCGTACTGGCCCGCGATCCAGGCCGCGGTCGCCTCGAGGCCCGCGCTCGGCGTGTCCCGCCCGCCCATGGAATCCGCGGCGATCGTCGCGATCCGCGCGTGCATGTCCTCGGGCGTGATCGTCGCGGCCGCCTGGTCGGTCGTCATGGCGGTCGACTCCACCGCCTCCACGCCGTTCCCCTGCGCGCAGGCGGCCGGGGCCCAGAGGAGCGCGGCGACCAGGGCGCCGCCGCCGCGGCGGACGGACTGCATGATTGTCATGGGACCTCCGGGGAGAAGCGGCCATGTCGACGGCGAGCGCGGGTCGTAGCTCGAAGATAGGACGCGCGGCGCGCGCGCGCCGTTCAGGGCCGGCCGTGCTCGGCCTGGGCCTCGGCCACCGCCTCCTGGACGAGCGCGGCGAGCTCGGCGGACATCGTGATCCGCTCGACGTCCGGGCTCTCGATCTCCGGCGGCAGGCCGATCGGCGAGCGCCCGACGATCGCGTGCCACGCCGAATAGGCGGCGATCACCGAGCCGAGGAGGCTCGGGTGGAATCCATCGACGATCGTGAGGTCGAGGTCGGCGTCGCGCGCCCGGACCTGCCGCCACGCCTCGCCCGCCGGGATCAGGATGCCGTCGACCGCGTCCGCGGCGCCCGCGTACGACGCGAGCGTCGCGTCGTACCCGGCCTCCGATCCGTCGATCGGCCAGACGCTGAGGAGGGCCGGCCGCGCACCCACGGCCCGGATCCGCTCCGCGAAGCGGCCCGCCCATTCGATCAGATGCTCACGGTTCGCGGGGAGCGTCGACGGACCTTGCTGGAGCACGACGACGTCCCATCCCCCTTCGTCGATCGCGTCCAGCGCGTCGCCCCGGTTCCAGTGGTCCTCCAGGCTGTAGTCCGGAAAGGCGACCATCGCCACGCGGAGCGGGGGGTCGTCGTCGGCGCCGAGCGAGATCGCGGCGACGATCTCGGGCATGTCGTTGAAATAGGTCAGCGAGTTGCCGACGAACAGGACCGCGGGCCCCTCGCCCGCCGGCGGCCCCGTGACTCCGCCCGATCCACAGGCGAGCGCGGCCGCAACGAGGGCGGCCGCGAGCGCGCCGCCCCCGGTCGGTCCGCGCCGGGGCGTCGCTCCGAATCGTTTCCGGCGTGTCATCGCGCCCTAAACGCCGGAGAGCGCGATTCGGCTGAATGAACCCGGCGCCGGCTCGGAAGCTCGCCCCTTGCATGACCGAGCCGAGTAGGCCGCGATAGGCGGCTCGAATCAAGGCGCGCGACGAGGGGATTCCGAGGCGTAGTGGAACCTACGCCGCAGGAAGACACGAGGAGCGCAACGCAGAGTCGAGCCGCCTTGCGCGGCCTCTACTCCACGGTCTTGATGATGTCGAAGATCGGCAGGTACATCGCCACCACCATCCCGCCCACGATCGCGCCGAGGAACACGATCATCACGGGCTCGATGATCGACGTCAGCGCGCTCACCGAGGAGTCGACTTCCTCGTCGTAGAAGTCGGCGATCTTCGACAGCATGTCGTCGAGACCGCCGGTCTGCTCGCCCACGTTGATCATCTGCACCACCATGGGCGGGAACACGTCGCTCCGCTTGAGCGGCTCGGCGATCGTCTCGCCGCCGGCGATCGACGCGCGGCTCTTCATGACCGCGTCCTCGACCACACGGTTACCGGCCGTGCGCGCCGTGATCTCGAGGCCGTCCAGGATCGGCACGCCGCTCTGGACCAGCGTGCCGAGGGTGCGGCTGAATCGCGCGATGGCGGCCTTGCGGATGACGCCGCCGAGGATCGGGATCCGCAGAAGCAACCGGTCGGTCGCGAGGCGCCCGTCCGGAGTCCCGCGGTAGGCCCGGATGACCCACCCCACGCCCGCCAGCGCGGCAGCCACGGCCCACCAGTACGAGATCAGGAAGTCCGACAGACCCATGACGAAACGGGTCGGCAGCGGCATGGGGACGTTGGCGGACTCGAAGAAGCCAGCGAACGTCGGGATCACGAAGATGAGAAGCGCGGCGATCGCCAGCGCCGCGAAGCTGAGCACGGTGACCGGATAGAACATGGCCCCGCGGACCTTGCGCCGCAGTCTATCGGCGGCTTCGAGGTACTCGGCCAGACGCAACAGGATCACGTCGAGGATACCGCCCGCCTCGCCGGCCGCCACCATGTTGACGTAGATGTCGCTGAAGAAGTCCTTGTGGCGCCGCATCGCGTCTGCGAGGGTGGATCCGGATTCGACGTCCGACAGGACGGCCCGGATCTTCTCCGCCGCTTTCTTGTTCGGCTGCTGAGCCGCGAGGATGTCCAGCGACTGGACCAGTGGGAGGCCCGCGTTGATCATGGTGGCGAACTGGCGGGTGAAGAGGACCAGGTCCTTCGTCTTCACCTTCCGTCCGATCGAGAGCTTGAGCTCCTTGGGCTTTTCCTTGACGCTGACGACGACGAGACGGCGGCGACGCAGCTGACCGACGACGTCGGCCTCGGTCGGTGCGTTCATCTCGCCCGACTGGCTCTCGCCTCCGACCGTCCGCGCCTTGTAGAAATAAACCGGCATATCAGCCGCCCGCGTTCATCGTTGAATGGTCATCGGCCCGCCGTGGCCTGGTTGAGCATGCGTTCCAGCTCCACACTATCCTCGCTCGCCGCGAACACCTCCTCGCGGGTGACCAGGCCGCCCATGTAGAGCTGCAGCAGAGACTGGTTCATGGTCTGCATCCCGTGCGAGCCGCCGGCCTGCATCGCGGAATAGATCTGATGGGTCTTGCCCTCCCGGACGAGGGCGCGAATCGCGTTCGTGACGACCAGGACCTCGGAGGCGAGCGCCCTCCCACCGCCCCGCTTCGCCAGCAGCGACTGGGTGACGATGCCCTCCAGCACCGACGCCAGCTGGGTGCGGATCTGGGGTTGCTGATCGCTGGGGAACACATCGACCATCCTGTTGAACGTCTCGGCCGCCGAGTTCGAGTGCAGGGTCGCGAACACGAGATGACCCGTCTCGGCCATGGTGATTGCGGCCGCGATCGTCTCGGCGTCGCGCATCTCCCCGATCAGGACCACGTCCGGATCCTGTCGCAAGGCGTATTTCAGCGCGTTCGCAAAGGTCTGCGTGTCTGACCCGACCTCGCGCTGATTCACCATGCTCGACTGATGGGCATGGATGAACTCGATCGGATCTTCGATCGTGAGGATGTGCATCTTCCGCTCGCGGTTGATCTTGTCGATCAGCGCGGCCAGTGTGGACGACTTCCCCGATCCGGTGGCTCCCGTGACCAGCACGAGACCGTTGGTGCGGTCGGCGAACGTGCTCACGACCGGTGGCAGGCCGAGCCGCTCGAAGCTGCGGATCTCGAACGGAATCTGCCGGATCGCCAGCGCGATCGCGCCGCGCTGACGGAAAATGTTGGCGCGGAAACGGGACAATCGCGCCACGCCGAATGAGAAATCGAGCTCGTCCTCGGTCTCGAAGGCGCGTTTCTGCTTTTCGGTCAGCAGACTGTAGCCCATCTCGACCGTGTCCTTCGGGGTCAACTCTTCCGCATACGTCTCGCTGTCGCGGAGCACGCCGTCGATTCTCAGCTTGGGCGGCTGACCAACGGTGAGATGAAGGTCGCTGCCCTCCTTATCGACCAGCTCCTCGAGCAGGTCGCGCATGGACGGGGCCTTCTTCTTGGCGTCCCGGACTTCCGTGATCGGGGTTACGGTGTCCTTCATCTCTCGCTCCTCGTCCGCTGGAACTGGATCGGGTTCAGGCGCCGGTCTCGCGAAGGACCTCGTCCAGCGTGGTGACGCCGGCGCGCATCTTCGCGAGTCCGTCCTGCCGCAGAGTCAACATGCCGTCCGAGACGGCCTGGTCGCGGATCTCTGCGCTGGATGAGTGATTGTTGATCAGGCGACGCTGCTCCGCGGTGATCGGCATCACCTCGTAGAGGCCGACGCGTCCGCGGAACCCGGAATCGTCGCAGGAGCTGCAGCCTTCGCCCTCGAAAAAGATGGCGCCGAGATCGTCGCCGGACAGCCCCGCCTCGATCAGCACCTCGCGCGGGTACTGCCGCGGGTGCTTGCATTCGTCGCAGATCCGCCGCACGAGCCGCTGCGCGACGATCGCGTTGAGCGCGCTGGCCACGAGGAACGCCTGGAGTCCCATGTCGACCATGCGGTTGACGGTCGACGGCGCGTCGTTGGTATGAATCGTCGACAGCACGAGGTGCCCCGTGAGCGCGGCCTTGATCGCGATGGAGCCCGTCTCCAGGTCCCGGATCTCGCCGACCATGATGATGTTGGGATCCTGGCGCAGGAAGGCGCGCAGCGCCTCGGGGAATCCCATACCGATCTCCTCCTGCACCTGAACCTGGTTGATCCCCTTCAGATTGTATTCGACCGGGTCCTCGGCGGTCATGATGTTGACGCCCGGCTGGTTGAGCCGGGTCAGCGCCGAATACAGGGTCGTGGTCTTTCCGGAGCCGGTGGGGCCGGTGACGAGCACGATGCCGTACGGCGCCTCGATCGCCTTGTGGAAGTCCTTGAGTCCTTTTTCCGGGAACCCGAGCTTGTCGAGATCGAGTGTCAGGTTTCCACGGTCCAGGATGCGCAGCACGATCTTCTCGCCGAACAGCGTGGGCAGCGTCGAGACGCGGAAATCGATGACCCGATGGCCCATCTTCATCTTGATCCGGCCGTCCTGAGGGATGCGGCGCTCGGCGATGTTCAGGTCCGCGAGGATCTTCACGCGCGAGATCAGCGCCGCCTTCATGCGGAGCGGCGGCGACACCATCTCGCGCAGGACGCCGTCGATCCGATACCGGATCCGCAGCTCCTCTTCGTACGGCTCGATGTGGACGTCGCTCGCGCCGCGCTGCACGGCGTCGGCCAGGAGCGAGTTGATGAACTTTACGACGGGCGCCGCCTCGACCTGAGCCGCCAGGACGCTGTAGTCCTCGTCTTCGTCCACCTCCTCGACGACCTCCATCTCGTACTCGCCGAGGTTTTCGAGCAGCTGGCGATACGAGCCTTCCCCGGTGCCGTAGTGCGCGCCGATCGCCTCGACGATCGAGAACTCGTCGGCGACGACGGGCTCGATCTCGTAGCCGGTCAGGAACTTCAGGTCGTCGATCACCGTCCAGTCGGTAGGATCGCCCATCGCCAGGACGATCACGTTTCCGTCCCGGCGCACCGGGAAGACCTCGTATTTGTTCGCGATCTCGATGGGGATGAGCTTGAGGACCGCCGGCTCGACCTCGAGCGAGCCCAGATCCACGCCCCGCACGCGGAACTGGCGCTCGAGCATCATCGTGATCGTGCTCGACTCCACGAAGCCGAGCTCGATCAGGTTGTAGCCGAGCTTGTGTCCGTTCGCCTTCTGACGCGCGTGCGCTTTGGCGATCTGTTCCGAGGTGACGAAGCCTTCCTGCAGGAGCATGGCCGCGATGTTGAGCCCGGTGCCGGAGCGCTCGGGCATGGGCTCGACCCTGCCTCCCGGAGCCTCCGTGCGGGGAGCGGCACCGACGCCCGATCGGGGGTCGAGGCTCTTCGCGCTGGCGGACGATCGACTCATCGGTTCCATTCTTGGCCCTGGTGATCGGTGCCGCCCGGGACTCCGGAGACCCTCAGGCGGGTCGCACTCTGCAACACGCTCAGCCGCCCCGGACCGATGCCTTCCACCGACAGCAGCTCTTCCCAGTCGTGGAACGCCCCGCGGGCCCGCCGCTCGCGTAGAATACGTTCAGCAAGTTTTGGACCGAACCCCGGCAAGGTGGCGAGAAACGAGGCGTCGACGAGGTTGAGGTCGGGCAATCTACCATCTTTGTGCAGATTTGCATAGCTCGGAAGTGCGGAGGCGGCTCCCGAACCCCAGTCGAGGAACGGCGCGAGCTTCTCCAGCGTCCCGGGCCCGATGCCCCGCACCTCGAGAAGGTCGGCCGGTCCCGCGAAGGGCCCGTGCTCGCGGCGCCGGGTCACGATCGCGATCGCGGTGACCGGTCCGATGCCCGGCAGGCGGTCCCACTCGGCGCGACCGGCCGTGTTGGGATCGATCCTCCGCGGCGCCGAACCGGCCAGGTCCTCCTCCGCCCTGAGCCGGAGCGCGGCCGCGTACCAGCCGGGACGCGGATCCCCCGGCGCGACCCGGGCGGCGACCTCGGCGACCGACGGGCGCGGCGGGTGGAGCAGGGCCTCGGAAGCCCGCGCGAGCGCGCCGTCCAGGTCCGTCCAGCCCGCCAGCGTCCCGGTGATCCAGGCCGCGGCGAGCGCTCCGGCCGCCTTCCGTTCGCGGGGCGTCCATCCGCCGGTACCCGGCAGCCTCATCGGTCGCGCGACGGTACAATTCCCGTGCCGGGGCTCGCGGCCCCCGGGAGGAGGCAGACGTGGCGGGCAGGGATCCGACGGAGGTTCGACAGCCGGGACGGCGGTCCGGCTTTCCCCGGTGGATCGACCCGATGCTCGCCACGCTGACCGACGAGCCGTTCAGCGACCCGGAGTGGGTCTTCGAGAGGAAGCTCGACGGCGTCCGCCTGCTCGCCTACCGCCGTCGCGGGTCGGTCAGGCTCATGACGCGCAACCGGAAGCGCCGGGACGACGCGTATCCCGAGATCGTCGAGGCGCTCGAAGCGATGGGCGGCCCCGACGCCGTGATCGACGGAGAGGTGGTCGCGCTCGGCCGCGCCGCCGGCAGCTTCGCGAGGCTCCAGGGGCGGATGAAGATCGACGACCGGGAGCGGGCCCGCGCCTCCAGGATCGCCGTCGCCTACTACGCCTTCGACCTGCCGTGGTGGGCCGGGCGCGACCTGACGGGGCTTTCGTTGCGCGCGCGAAAGACGATCCTCAGGCAGGCCCTCGCGTTCCGCGACCCGATCCGCTTCACGCCTCACCGGAACGCGCGCGGAGAGACCTTTCTCCGCGAGGCCTGCAAGAGCGGCTGGGAGGGGCTGATCGCCAAGCGCGCGGACGCGCCCTACGTCCGGGGGCGTTCGCGCGACTGGCTCAAGCTCAAATGCGTGAACCGGCAGGAGTTCGTGATCGGTGGATACACCGATCCGCAGGGCGCGCGGGTCGGCTTCGGCGCCCTCCTCATCGGCTTCCACGAAGGCGGCGATCTCCTCTACGCCGGCAAGGTCGGGACCGGGTACGACGACACGACTCTGGAAACGCTCCGCCGACGGCTCGCGTCGCTGGAACGGGAGACGTCGCCGTTCGCGGAGGAACGCGGTCTGCCGCGGAAGGGCGTCCACTGGGTGCGTCCGCGGCTCGTCGCCGAAGTCGGCTTCACCGAGTGGACCGGCGACCACAAGCTGCGCCATCCCCGCTTCGTCGCGTTGAGATCGGACAAGGATGCCGCCGACGTCGTGCGCGAGAGGCCCGCGTGAGCGCGAGATCGAAGCTCCGCGTCGGTCGCCGCTCGATCGAGCTTTCGAGCCTCGACAAGGTGCTGTTCCCCGACGCCGGCGTGACCAAGGGCGACCTCGTCGAGCACTACCGCGCGGTCGCCGGACGCATGGTGCCCCACCTCAAGGGGCGCCCGGTCTCGATGCAGCGCTACCCGAGCGGGATCGGCGGCGAAGGCTTCTACCAGAAGGCCGCGCCGGACTACTTCCCCGAGTGGATCGAGCGGGTCACGGTCTCGAAGGCGGGCGGGACCGTCGAGCACGTCGTGTGCAACGACGCGGCCACGCTGGTCTACCTCGCCAACCAGAACTGCATCACACCGCACGTGTGGCTCTCGCGCGCGGACCGGCCGGATCACCCCGACCGCTTGGTTTTCGATCTCGATCCGCCGCGCAACGACTTCGACGTCGTGCGCTTCGCCGCGCGCGCGCTCCGCGAGTTGCTGGAGGAGCTGGGACTCGACCCGTTCCTGATGGCGACGGGAGGCCGGGGCCTCCATCTCGTGGTTCCGCTCGATCGCCGCGCCGATTTCGATACGACGCGGGGATTCGCGCGGGACGTGGCCGACCTCCTCGCGGCGCGCCACCCGGACCGGCTGACGACCGAAGTGCGCAAGGACAAGCGCCGGGGGCGGCTGTTCCTCGACACGATGCGGAACGCGTACGCCCAGACCGCCGTCCCGCCCTGGGCGGTGCGCGCGCGGCCGGGGGCGCCGGTCGCCGTGCCGCTCGGCTGGGCCGAGCTCTCCGACCCGCGCGTGCGGGGCGGCTCCTGGAACACTCGGACCGTGGGGAAGCGCCTCGCCCGAGACGATCCGTGGCGGGGCATGGCCCGGCGCGCGCGCTCGTTGTCCCGTCCGCGGAAGGAGCTCGACCGGATCCTCAACCGATCCGGCTGAGGATCTCCTCGGGCTTCTCGAACAGCCGCCCGACGGTCTCCTCGTCGAGACCGTACGTCGCGAGGTCGTAGCGGTGGGTCCCGTGGCGTCCCTGCGGATTCGCCGCCAGCCAGTCGCGCGCGGCGACCTCGAGCTCGGCCGAGAACGGCAGCCCGAAGCCCGCGTGGATCGAGCGCAGGGTCTCGACCGGCGCGCGGACGAGCTCCTCGTAGCGCGCGACGCGCACGCGGGCCGGATCCTCGGCGGCCACCTCCAGCCCGCGCGCGAGCGCGTTCGACAGCGACTTCGCCACCCCGCGGCCGATCCGCTCCGGCCGCGTCCCGTGCGCGGTGGCTCCGTACAGGAACGTGAACAGGCTGCACGCCGACGCCACCGCTTCGCGCGGATCGCGCCAGGCGACGACGATCCTCGCGTTCGGAATCACGCGCAGGAGCGACCGCAGGTTGCCCACGTGCGCCGGCGATTTGAGGACCCAGCGCCCCGTCTCCGACTTCTGGCCCTGGAGAACCTGGAGCTGGCGCGCGTACCAGCGGTACGCGGGGTCCATCGCCTCCGGACCCAGTCCCTCGAGCCAGTCCGCGTAGCGTGGCAGCGAGAGCTCGATCGCGAAGTACGACCAGCGGAACGAGCCGTCGAGGAGCCGGGTGCACTCCTCGGGTCCGGTCGGATCGAGCGGATGCATCCGGTCGATGCCGGGGAGGGCGCGCCGCGCCAGCCACACGAGCCGACGGGTGCGACGGATGCGGACGTCGCGACCATCTCGCCGCCGGCGGATCGGCGCCGGCCACATCGCCTCCCATGCGAGGAGCGGCCGGGCGCCCGGCGCGAGGGACAGGAGTCGCTGGAGCAGCGTCGTGCCGGTCCGCGGCAGTCCGGTGACGATCAGCGGGCTCCGCACCGGGTCGTCCAGAATCGAAGGCCGCTCCTCGATCTCGCGCTGGACGCGGAGCCGGTTGGCGAGCATGTCGACGATGTCGATCCGCTTGAGGACGCGGCCGACCGGCGAGAGCCAGTCCCCCTCCTCGAGCGCCTCGAGCACCCGCGCGAGCGGAGCGCGGAAATCCTCGTCCCCGAAATCCGACAGCCGTGCGATCCGGCGCGCATCGCGGAGGAGGCTCTGCTCCGAGAGCGACGCCCGGATCCCGACCCGCGCCAGGGCCCCTCCGATCGCGTTCCCCCAGCGCATCGAGCGCGGCGAGCGGGCGGCTATGGCTGCTGTCCTCCCTGGTGTCGGATCACGGCGAGGATCACGTCGCCGACCGCGCCCAGGGTCGCGGCGTCGACCTTGTCGGGCGTGTCCTGGGTCGTGTGCCAGTGGGGGTAATCGAAGTCGATGATGTCGATCGTACGGATCCCGGCCGCGTTGAGGACGACGTGGTCGTCGCTCACCGCCGGCCCCGTCTCCTGGAGGAAATAGTCGCCGTGGCCGAGAGTCCCGGCCATGTCCCAAACGCGCCGCACGACCTCCGGGGCGAGCGCGAGGCTGTTCTGCTCCCAAGGGAAGCGCGCGCCCCGCTCGCCGACCATGTCGAGCAGGATGCCGAACAGCGGGCGGTACGACGCGCCCTGCGTGTCGGCGAAGTGACGCGCGCCGAGAAGCATGTCCTCGATCTCGGTCGCGTAGGTCTCGGGGTCGTGACCCCAATCCTCGCCGTCGGTGAGCAGGATGTCGACGCCGATCGCCGGCGGCGTCCGCGACAGCTCGTCGGCCAGCGCGAGCAGGACCGCGACGCCGGACGCGCCGTCGTTGGCGCCCGGCACCGGGTCGGCGCGCGCGAACGGATCGGAGGACTTCTCGGAAACCGGCCGCGAGTCCCAATGCGCGGTCAGGAGGATGCGCGAGCCCGCCGCCGGGGTGAAGCTCGCCCAGACGTTCGTGAGCGAGAGCGTATCGCCGCGCGTCGTGACGTGGGTGAACGGGACCTGCGCCACCGAATCCGCCCGCTCGCGGAGATACGCGGTCATCCACTCCAGCGCCGCCGCGTGCGCCGCCGTGCCCGGCACCCGCGGCCCGAACGCCACCTGCCGCGCGACCAGCGAGTCCGCCCGCGCGCCGTCGAACGCCCCCCTCCCCGGCGCCGGCTCCTCCCCGCACCCTGCCAGCGCGAGGCCGCAGGCGACCAATGGGACGGCGATACGAATCGGTTGGATGCGCATCATCACACCGGTTTGGGTGCAGGGTTTGAGGTGAAGCCGGAGCACTAAAGGCCGCTCAAAATGGTCCAGATGCTAGGCGCGCGACGAGAGGATTCCGAGGCGTGGCGAATCCCACGCCGCAGGAAGAAATGAGGAGCCAACGACGCAGATGGGCCATTTTCAGCGGCCCATCAGAAGAGGAAGTCGAGGTAGGCTTCCATACTCGTCGTCGTGTCTTTCACATCCCGCTTCCTGTCATCCCTCTGCAGATAGCTGAACGCGAAACCCAGAACCATGCGGCCGAACTCGTACGACACCGTCGGGCGCGCCTCGGTCGTCGCCGTGTTCAGATTGAGCGCCGCGGACTCGTCCTGTCCCTGGAGCGCGGTGGTGCTCTCGCGGTACCGCCGGGCGATCGTCAGCGACGTGCGGAGCGGCTGCTTGAGTTCCACGCCCCAGAGCGTCGGGAACGGAATGTACACCTTCGTCCCGGGCATGATCGTGTAGCCGATCGTCGCGGTCAGGTCGGTGGCGTCGTCCTCTCGGCGGCTGTCGATCGCGCCGCCGCGGATGTTGGCCGCGACCGAGTTGCTCGTCGTGGCCCGGAAGTCCGTGGACATCCCGTTCCCCCACGTAAGCGTGAGGGCGACGATCGGATCCCACGTGTGCCGGATGACGTCGGTGAGCGGAGAGTCGTTGGCGCCCGTCTCCTCCTTTTCGCGCTCGAAATCGCTCGTCAGCGTGGCGCCCTGGATGAAGCGGTCCAGGAGCCCCGGGAAGGAGCTCGGCGACCAGCGGAACTGAACATCCGGCCATGTGCGCGCATCCGACGTGTTCTTGCCGGCGAAATACTGACGCGCGGTCTCGCGCTCCTGGTACCCGGCGCGAAGCTGCATGCCCTCGATCGGGACCATACCGGTCGACACGCTCCAGGCTTCGTTCGTGGAGAGGTTCTGGGGCTCGGCCTCGCCCTCGTCCTGCAGGTTCCCCAGCCCGAGCGTGAAGGCGAGGCCGGGATCGCTCTCCTCCTGGACGTACGACGCCGCCTCCTGTCGCGTCTGGTCGAAGCGGATCGGCTGGAACATGCGCTTCCACCAGACCTGAGCCCGGGGGACCTGCCCCGCCCCGACGAACGACTCGACGAATCCGACGACCTCGAAATCGATGGTCACCGTGCGATTCGTCGTCACGGAGAAGTCGCGGAGATCGAGGCTGTCCAGGCTGCGGCTCGCCTCGCGCGTGTGGTTCCGCGCGTAGTCGCTCGTGTAGGACCAGCGCGGCGTGAGCCACCTGGCGAGGGGCGGAGACCAGTCGAACGAGAACCGTCGGGCGCCGAGAGCATCGACGCCGAGCGAACCGCGCCGGACGACCGTCTCCGGGAAGACGAGGTCGCGGGTGTGATTCATCGAGACCGAGGCCCGCATCGTCTGGAACGGCTGGAACGAAACCTGCGCCTCGCCGCGCAGATTGCGAGTCGTGTCGGCGGTGAAATCGGTGCCCGATGCGATCCGCTTCTCCAGGTCGCGCTCGTCGAACATGGCCTGACCGGTCAGGGCGACGGACGCCGGCGCGAAGTTGATGTCGGCGCCGGCCAGGCGCTGCAGGGCGTCGCTGGAGCGGATCCCCGCCGGCCACGGGAGCTTCGCCAGCCATCCCAGTCCCAGCGGCAACGCTCGCTTGCGGAAGCCGTTGCGGTAGGTGATCAGCGACTCCCATTGCCCGCGTTCCGTGTCCAGATCCACGGATCCCGACGACTCGCCGCGCCAGGTCACGCGGCCCTCGAGCCGGTCCAGCGTCGCGGCGAGGAACGGGTTGGACGACTGGCGGGCGCGGAAGGCGCGCAGCGTGACGATCGTGAAGTCCGAGGTCCGCGCCTGGGCGTCGCGCTCGGACTCGTCGGTGAGGAGCACGTCCGAGCCCACCCGATAGAGCGGCGCGGCGTCACGGCCGAAGTGATCGATCGTGAGCGGCAGCCCGAGGCCCCACGACTCGGGCAGAAACTTCTCGAGGGCGAACCTGGCGCTGATGTCCAGCGCGTCGGTCGTGAAGTTGTTGACCGCGCTGCTCAGGTTGCGGTAGCGCGCGTTTCGGCCCTCGTAGGTCATCCGCAGCTCGGCGAAGTCGGCCATGGACGCGCTCGCGGTCACGTAGCGGGCCGCGCCCCCCTCGCGGAGCGGCTCGGTCAGCCTCCACTCGTCGATCCAGAAGGACCCCGTCACCGGCGAGTCGGTCGTGTTGTCGATGCCGATCGTGAGCTGGCTGACCTCCGTCAACGTCGGCGGCGGGGTATCGGTCGTGTCGATCCGCACGCGGTAGCGCCCGTCGTCGCTGACCCGCGTCCCGGTGGATGCGCCCGCTTCGAGGAGGCTGTCGAGCAACGCCTCCTTGAGCTCGGTGAAGACCTGGAAGTCGATGACGTGCTCCTCCCACTCCTCGTTCCGGAGGGGAGCCGCGTACTCGTAGACGTTCAGCGTGTCGAGCCCGAAGGCGACGAAGAATTCGGGCTGCTCGCCCGTGTCCGTGGGACGCCCCTGGACCCAGACCCGCATGCGGTCATAGTCGATGTAGGACTCGCGGTCGAACAACGGCCGGAAGATCGTGCCGCGCGCTTCCGGCGGGAGGTCGTTGTAGATCAGCTCCAGCGACTGCTCGACGACCGCCCCCTGAATGCCCGCCACCTGATCCGCCCGGTCCTGCTGGGCGACGACGCCGGGCGGGCTCTCGTACTCGGGATTCTCGATGTCGTTGATCGACGTGATCCGCAGGCTGTCGGTGTCCTGCCCGGCGATCGGGGTTCCGTCCCCGGCGACGATGCCGCGCTTGAGGAACGTGCTGCCGACGACCTCGAGACGCGCGATCTCGAACTCGGTGGTCCGCTCCACGCCCGAGAACGTCAACCGGATCACGCGCACGTTCCGCAGGTCGGGAGCCCCGAGCCGCGCGTCCGGGCTCACGAGCGGGAGCCGGATCTGCCGGAATCCCGTCAGCGGAGACCGGCTCCCGGGGACTTCATAGCGCGGGTCCGACAGGTCCACCACCCAGCGCAGCGCGTCCTCGTTGCGGTCCAGGATGCCGTTGAAGTTGTCGTCCTCGGTATCGAGGGTGTTGTTGTTCTCCGTGCCGTTGGGATTGGCCGGGAAGTTGTCGGCCCCGACCGATTGGGTGAAATCGTCGTTGCCGTCGTCTCCCGGGACCTCGATCGCATCGCGCCCCGAGACCGCGTCCAGGCCCGTGTCTTCGCCGACGTCGAGCGCGTTGTCGCGGGTGTCGGGATCGGTCTCTTCGGTATCGAGGATCGCGACCCCCACGGGGATGCCCTCGTCGTTCCGCCGGACCCGGTCCTCGTCCACCGTTCCCAGGTCCACCGTGATCGTCCCCAGAGCGCCGCGAACGAAGAACTCGATGAACTCCTGGCGCGTGAGATCCTCGCCGGTCGTCGAGATCACGCTCTGAATCGAGCGCCAGGATCGCGCCATCTCGATGGGCGTCTCGCCTTCCGGCTCGAAGTGCACGACGAACAGGTTGTCGCCCTGGTCGACTCCTCGCGCCCCGGGCGTGATGTCGGCCGCGTTGGCCGCGTACGTGAACCAGCGGGCGTCGCCGATGGTGGTGAAATCGAATTCGGTCTGCGAGGGGATCGAGCCCAGCGTCCAGGCGCGGAAGAACAGGGTCAGCCGCTTGGCGACGTCGATGTTCTCGAAGTCGTTGAGGAACACCTCGCCCAGGGTGTTCGGGTTGGGCTGGCTCCAGGCGAGCTCGCCGCGCACCGAGACGCTCGAAGGCTGGTCGGTCTCGAGGCCGGGCAGGGCGTCCAGCCAGTCGGTGAGGAACGGGGCTTCGCGCGACCAGATCCCGTCGACCGTGCCGATCAGCGTACGGGTCGGCTCCGAGCCCAGGATCGGCCGGTTGGCGAGGCTCTCCTGGTTCTGCATGACGACGGTCGAATTGAAGGCCGCGTCGTCGCCGAGGGTCCAGGTGCCGGACGCGCCCCACAGCGCGGTCGGCGCGAGGTTGAACAAGGGCGCCACTTCGAACGAGATGTCGATCGACTGGTTCGGGTGTCGGTCGGCGAGCCCGCTCGGATCGGTGAAGACGACCCGCCCGAAGTCGTAGAAGATCTGGTAGTCCGTGCCGCGCGCGAGGACCTCGCCGCCCATTCGAATCTCTTCGGAGCCCTCGATGATGTTCGCCGCTCCCAGCTCCACCTCCCCGGTCAACCCGCCTTTCGACAGATACGTGGCCTCGATGAAGTAGACCTGGTCCTCGAGCGCCGTGAGGCTGCCGTTGCTGTTGAAGTACAGCTGGCGGTTCGGCCGCTCGATCGGGATGACGGCGCCGGTCTCGTCGACGGGCTGGAAGAACGGTCGCACCGAGGGCAGCACCAGATAGTCTGCGCCGCCGAAGGGATCCCGCAGGATGCGCGGCACGCCGACCCGGCCGTTCGCGTCGCTGACCCCGAAGATCTGGACGTACTTCCGCGACTCGCCGTCGATCGACTCGAACGTCTGCTTGAGGTCCTGGTTCCCGCGATAGACCGTGAGGTCCAACGAGCCGATCTGGATGTCGGGCTCGCGCAGCGAATAGACGTTCCGCAGCGTGTAGTCCCAGGTGAAATCGAGCGTGTCCGGGTTGATCGGCTTGATCAGCTTCAGCTCGAGCTCGCTCGCTCCTTGCTCGGATCCGACCTGAGTCCCTCCCTGCGACTCGTACGACACGGCCAGGACCTCGGTGTCGTCGAGCTGGCGCTTGAGCTCGACGACGACCTGATCGGTGACGACGTAGTCCTGTCCCTCGACGAGCAGGTCGAAGAACCCCTGATGGGTCTGATCGGGGAGCGTTTCCGGGCTCGTCGGATCGATGCGCGCGACGCCGGGTTTCGAGGCGTTCTCGCGGTTGTTGGTCACGTTCCCGTCATCGAGCCAGACGTTGAGCGTGCCCGGCGTCGGAGTCGACGCGACGTTCGCCAGGACCGTCCCCGGATTCGGGTACTCCAGGCGCTGCGAGGCCAGCGAGTCCGGATGGAACAGGAGGAAGAAGCGGTCGTCGACGAACTGCGTGTCCTTGATGTCCAGCGTGACGAGCTGCTCCACGCCATCGCCCTGCGGCGCGATCGAGAGCGTGCGCTCGGTGGACTGGCCCTCCTTGCGGGAGCCGAGGAAGCGCAGGTCGACCGGTCCCAGCTGCGCCACGGCCTGCGCGCCGAAGGTCCCGCGCGCGACGCTCCCGCCCAGGAAGCGCGAAGGCGGCAGGATGACGCGGATGTCGCCCGCTTCCACCTTCTTGACGATCTCGTCCTCGGTCCCCGTGTAGGTGGCCGTGATGAGCTGCTTGGACTCGAGCTCGCGGGTCGAGTTGAAGTCGACGGCGACGTCGAGCTTCGTGCCCACGGTGCCCAGGATCCGGAGATCGAGGATCTCGTCGAGGTCGAGGTCGAATCCGCCCACCACCTGCCGCAGGAGCTCGGATCGGAGGTCGGGGTTCTGCGTCGCCCGCGAGCCGACCGCGCTCAGGTGGAGCTTGCCCTGGACGTCGAAGTCCGACCCCTCGCCGAACACGCGCGCGAGCGGAGCCGGGACCTTGAGCGGGTTCTCGAGCTCGGGGATCAGGCCCTCGGCCTCGCGCCGCCGGCCGGAGAGCCGCTCGGCGATCGTCGCCGTCCAGAGCCGCGACCGCCCGCGCGCGCGAGCGTCGGCGAGGAACTGGCGCAGGTCCTCGCCGTCGACGACCGGCAGCCGCTCGCCGGTGATCTCCTGGTAGGGGCGGTTCGCTTCCGTGACGACGCCGAGCCGCGGATCGAACCACATCGGGGGACCCTGCGGCATCGTCGCGAGCTCGGTCGTCAGGGGCGCGGGCCGGAACGTGACCGCCGGCGCCCGCGGGTGCAGGATCTCCTGGGCGGAGGCCGGCCCGGCCAGCGCCAGCGCCGCGGCGACGACCGCCACCAGTGAGCCGGGGCGGACCGGGAGGGAGGGAGCCGATCGGTTCATTCCGGGGTAACAGAACGCGTCCGGCGTCGCTTGTGACGGTCCCGGACGGGGGTTAGCTTGGCCTCGTACCTACCGACCTCGAAGGACCGTAACCTTCGCTCCGGATTCGGGATAGGAGAACTGGCAGAGAGTGTCTGAATATAGGTTTCACCCCCCCGGGGGCAAGCCGTGACCGTTCCCCCATGAAGCGCTGGCGCGAGCTCTTCAGCGCCCGGACCCTTTCGCTGTACGCCCTTCGCGAGCACATCGGCCCGTTCACGTTCGCCCTGACCGTCTTCACGTTCATCATGCTGATGAACCAGGTCGCCCGGCAGTTTCAGAACCTGGCCGGGAAGGGTCTCGGGGCCGAGGTGATCGTCCAGGTGTTCGTGCTGTCGATCCCGCTGTCGGTCGCGATCACGATTCCGATGGCCGTGCTGGTGGCGACCATGGCCGCGTTCGGGCGACTGGCCGGCGACAACGAGATCACGGCCATTCAGGCCAACGGCGTCGGGTTCCACCAGCTGCTGGCCCCGAGCGTGGCCGCGGCGATCGGCCTCACGCTGTTCACGTTCTGGTTCAACGATCGCGTGCTCCCCGAAAGCAATCATCGGCTCAGCCAGCTGATGATGGAGATCCAGCGGGCGAAGCCGACGGTCGTCTTGCAGGAAAAACGGATCGTCGATCCGACGGGTTTGGCGGAGTATCGCATCCTGCCTGACCGCATCGATCGTACCACGAACATGATGTACGGCGTGCGGATCTTCGACACGACGGACCTCCAGCTCCAGCGCACGATCATCGCGGACTCGGGACGGATGGACTACACCGAGGGCGGCGAGGACGCGGTGCTCACCCTGTGGAACGGCACCGTCCACAACCGGAACGTGGCCAAGCTCGGCGAGTACGAGCGGCTCGACTTCGTGCAGCAGCGGCTGGTCCTCAAGGGCGTCGGCACGAAGATCGAGCGCGCCGCCGAGCTCGCGGGGATGCGGAGCGACCGCGAGATGAACCTCGAGACGCTGATGCAGAACGTGCATGTCGAGGAGGAGAAGTTGCGCGCCGCGCGCCGCGAGCTCGAGCGCACGGCGGCGCGGCACGTGGCCTCGCTGCTCGACGACACGCTGGCCGTCGCGCGCATCGACTCGGCGGCCGCGCTCGCGCGCACCGACAGCCTGACGCCGGCGATCGTCCCGCAGCAGGACATGGGCTTCGACCGCGCTCTCGACGAGCAACGCTACCGGGTCTCGCTGGTCGCGCGACTCAACGACGGCATCGATTACGCCGCGCGACAGCGCAACAAGTTCCTGGTCGAGTACCACAAGAAGTATGCGATCCCTGTGGCGTGCTTCGTGTTCGTCCTGATCGGCGCCCCCGTCGGCGTCCGTGCGCGGCGCGGCGGCATGGGGTTCGCGATGGG
>DATBJO010000002.1:0-2215 GCA_036556305.1 Gemmatimonadota bacterium | reverse complement strand
TCCCCCCCGACTGGCCGGGACCTCCGGCGCGCGCCCTGGCCGCGAAGCTCTACCGCGCGCTCCTCCCCGGCGCGCTGGCTCATGGCGACGCGCTGGCGCGGGCAACCACTCGACAGTAGCGTCGGCTCCTCGACCCGAACGAAGTGGAGCTCATGTTCGTGCAGCCGGTCGCGCATGACGTCTGAACCCGGATCCGTCACGCCCGTCGAGGGGCTCGGGGGCATCACGGTCCTCCGCGGCGGTGGCGGCGCCCGCGGCTGGAACGGCATCCGCTACAAGACGGGTCTCTCGGCGAAGAACACGAGCGCGAGGGCGCTCTCGATGAACGTCGCGACGATCCCGCCGGGGGGCGTGGCCTACGCCCACATCCACGTCGGCTTCGAGGTCATGCTCTACATCCTCGAGGGCGCGGTGCGCCACGAGTACGGCCCGGACCTCGAGCATTCGGTCGACAACGTGGCCGGCGACTTCATCTTCATCGAGCCGGGCGTGCCGCACGAGGTCTGCAATCTCAGCCCGACCGAACCCGTCGTGGCCGTCGTGGCGCGCTCGGACGCGAGCGAGTGGGAGCACATCGTGGAGTCCCCGAGCCGCCGCCGTCCGGCCCGACCCGGCCCCTGACGGATCCGCCGACGCCCTCCGACGCCGCGCGACGCGAGAGCTTTGCGTGGGGAACGCGCATCGTCCGGAGCGGTGACGACCTGCCCGAAGAGGACGTCGCGCCGCCGCGCGTCTCGCGAGGCGATCCTCTCGTCCGTAGACGGGGATAGATCGATGCGGGAGAGCGCAGGAGATTCCCGGGCATGATCGCGCGCACGTGGCACGGAAAGGTCCCGGCCGAGAAGGCCGACACCTATCACAGGTTCCTTCTCTCGGTCGCGCTGCCCGACTACGAGGGGACGCCGGGGAACCGCGGCGTCTGGATCTTCCGCCGGATCGAAGGCGACGTCTCCCACTTCCTCCTCCTCACCCTGTGGGATTCCCTCGACGCGATCAGGGTCTTCGCCGGGTCCGACGTCGAGCGCGCGAGATACTATCCGGAGGATCATGATTTCCTGCTCGAGTTCGAGCCGACCGTGACCCATTACGAGGTCCTCGCGTGGCCGCACGAGTCCCGATAGAGGAGCCGACGATCGCGCCCCTTACTGCGCTTGTGGTGGGCTCGGACTCGCGCTAGACTCGATGGGAATCCTTTTAAAAACGGCTCAGCCGTTCTCACCGCGTTCCTCGCGGAACGCAGGAGGTGTCGAATGTGGGCTCAACGCATGTTCCCGGTCCTCATGCTGGCGGGCTTCGCGAGCGCGGCGTCCGCTCAGACCTGGAGTCCCGAGCAACAGGAGATCTGGCAGTTCGAAGAGCAGCAGTGGAGAATGAGCGCCGAAGAGGATGCGAGCTGGGTCGACACGATGACGCATCCCAATCTGAGCTACTGGGACAGCAACCGGCCGGGACCTCAGAACAGGGAATCCCTCGCGCGCTGGGTCCGCTACGGGAACGCCAGCAACACGGTGCTCGAGCAGGAGCTGTTCCCGATCTCGATCACGATCACGGGTGAAGTCGCCGTCGTTCACTATCGCTACACGACCGCGAGCGAGAACTACAAGAAGGAGCGGGAAATCGTCACGGGTCGGTACACGGACATCCTCGTGAAGGAGAACGGCCGCTGGCTCTTCCTGTCGTGGGCCGGCGGCGACGATCCCGAGGACTGATCCGTCGGATTCCAACCCCCGGCGCGAGTCCGGCGACCTACGGGAGCGGAAGCGGCCGTCCTACGACGCACCCTGACCCGGAGACATCGCATGCGACCTCGCGCCGGCTCGCTCCTCGTCGCCCTGCTCGCGCTCCCCCTTCCGCGCGCGCTCCACGCCCAGGATCCGGGCGCCGTCGTCGACGGGGAGACCGCGCGCGCGGCGGATGACTACCTGACCCGGCTCGAGGCGCTCGGCTTCTCGGGCGCGGCGCTCCTCGTCGAGGACGGCCGGACCGTCCTCCGGAAGGGCTACGGCCTCGCCGACCGCGAGGCCGGGATCCCGATCACGACCGCGAGCGTCTTCTCGCTGGGATCGATCACCAAGCAGTTCACGGCCGCGGCGATCCTCGCGCTCGAGGCGCGCGGCGAGCTCTCGACCGACGATCCGATCTCCGAGTATTTCGCGGACGTTCCGCCCGACAAGCAGCCGATCACGCTCCACCACCTCCTCACCCACTCCTCGGG
>DATBJO010000001.1:0-8308 GCA_036556305.1 Gemmatimonadota bacterium | reverse complement strand
GCCCTGCTGCGCGGCCTTCAGACCGTCGAGCGCCATCTCGAGCTGAATCCCGACGATCAGCGGGCGCTTTCCCTGGGAGCGAATGTCCAGCTCCGCATCGGCAATCGGGACCGCGCGCTGGAGTGGGCGCGCCGGGCCATGGCGCTCAACCCGGGCAATGCCACGGTCTATTACAACCTGGCGTGCTTCTACGTGCGCGCCGGAGACGTGGAGCGGGCGCTCGAGTGTCTCGAGAAGCGGATCGAAGGCGGGGCGCTCCCCCGCGAGTGGGTCGACAACGACCCGGACTTCGATGCGGTCCGCGACGACCCGCGCTTTCAGGCGCTCGTTCGCCGGCTCTAGGCCGCTGACCTCCGCACCGTCGCCTCGGCCCCGGTTTCAGGCATAGCGGAACGTGCGGGTGGCGATCCAGCCGACGACGAGTGCGGCGACGGCGAGCGCGAGGAGATGGGGCAGCGCGGCGGGCGCCCCGGCTTGGAAGCTCATGAGCCGGTGGAGCGCCGCCATCGTCCAGCCGGTCGGTAGCGCCAGCGACAGCGACTGCGCCCATCGCGGAGTCACCTCGATCGGCCACCAGCACCCGCCGAGGGCGGCGAGGAGGTTGGCGGCGAACACACCGAGGCCGATCGCCTGGCCCTCGGTCCGCGCGAGGTTCCCCGAGACGATCGCGAGCCCGGCGCAGAGCGAGGCCCACCCGAGGAGGACGATCACGACCATCCACGCATCGGGACCCCAGTCGACGTGGAAGAGCAGGGTCCCGATCGCCATCGCGAAGCCGATCTGGATGATCGCGAGTCCCATTCGCGACCCCCACTTCCCCGCCACGACGCCGGCCCGCGGCAGCGGCGTCGAGGCCACGCGCCGCAGGAGCCCGTCCCGGCGCTCGATGACGAGCAGAACGGCTCCCGACGTCAGCAGGACGAGCAGCGTGAACATGACCATCGTGCCGGGGACGGCCTGCTGAAAGCCGATCGGGGGCTCGGCCGCGTGACCGGCGGGGGCGACGTCCAGCGTGAAGAGCCGCGGCCGCTCCCGTTCCCGCGCCAGCGCGTCGGGCGAGACCGAGTCGCCGTCGCTCGCGACGAGCGCGGCGTCGGCCAGGAGGCCGTAGACGGCCCGCGCCACGCGGATCTGGTCCCAGCGCGCCGACGGATCGAGCTCGCCTTCGCGCTCGAGACGCGCCGGGACGCGCCGGCCCGCGGTCAGCGAGTCCGTGAATCCCGCGTCTATGACCAGCCGCCGCGGGGCGGCCAGCGAATCCGCCGGCGGGTCGGTCGCGCGCCGCACCTCGAACCCCTCGTCCGCGAGCCGCTCCGCGAGCGCGTCGGCGAGAAAGCCCGCCGGCTCGGGCGCGACGAAGTCGAGGGCCGGCTTCTCGTCGCCGTCCGCGAATCCGCCCGTGATCGTGCCGATGAAGAAGAAGAAGATCGGCGGCATCGCGAACGTCCAGAGGAGGGTCTCCCGCTGGCGCAGCATGTACCAAAGGTCCTTGCGGGCCACGAACAGGGCGGCGCGCAGAGCGCTCACGTCGCCCAGGACCGGAGGCGGCGGCCGACGATCCAGCCGAGGACGACGACGATCCCGATCGCTGCGGCGGCGGAGATCGCGAGAAGCCGCGGCTCCGGCGTTCCGTCCATGATCGCCCGCAGCCTCAGGAGGGCCCAGCCGTTGGGCGTGAGTCTGCCGAGCGAGACCATCCAGCCCGGCATCGTCTCGAACGGGAAGAAGCTCCCGCCGAGCATCGCCAGCGGCAGCGTGACCGCGTTGACGAGCACGTTGGCCGCGCGCTCGTTCCGCGCCAGGACCTGAATCAGCGTGAACACCGCGAGGAGCGCGATCCCGACGAGCGCGAGCCAGCCGAAGGCCAGGAGCGGGCTCGCGACCTCGATCCCGAAGAGCCAGCGCCCCGCCGCCAGGCCGACGAGCGAGACGAGCGCGAGCGCGCACCCGCCCGCGAGCCACTTCCCGGCCACCCACGCGCCGGCGCCGCGCGGCGCGGTGAGCGCGCGCTTGAGCGTACCCTGCCGCTTCTCGCTCCACACGTCGATCGAGAGCCCCGTCGCCATGAACAGGACGGCCAGGATCAGCATCCCGGGAAAGAACGCGCGCCCGAAATCGAACGCTTCGGCCTCGGCTTCGGCGACGGTCTCGAGCTCGATCGCGGGGGGCAGAAGCCAGTCGCTCGCCTCCTCGCCCGCCTGATTGAACGCCGTGGCGATCGACGCCACCGTCGAATCGGCAGGGAACGCGTCGCGATCGCCGTCGGCGAGGATGCTCTCGATGGGGTCGTCGAAGAGTCGCCGGAGGACCTCCGCGGCCTCGAGCTCGACGTCGAGGATGCCCTCGAGGATCCCCGGCAGGACGGTCTGGGACGGATTCGTGACGAGCTCGAGCGCGGCCGGCTCGCCGTCCAGCACCGCGCGGCCGAATCCCGCGGGAATGACGAGGAGCCCCGAGGCGTCCCCGTCCTCCATCCTTCGGCGGCCGTCCTCGACATCCACCGTCTCGACGAGAACGAGCTCGGCGAGCGCGCCCTGCTGGAAGCCGCCGGTCAGGAGCCGCCCGACGAGGCTCTCGTCCTCGTCGGCGACCAGGAGCCTGGCCTGCGGATTCGAATCCCCGCCGAACACCAGGACAAGGAGTCCGCCGACCATGAGCGGGATCCCGATCCAGAGGAGCAGGGCCGGCCAGTCGCCCCGGATGCGCAGGAGGTCCTTCCGCGCGGTCGCGAGCAGGAAGCGCACGGCCTACTCGCGGAGCTCCTTGCCGGTCAGCCGGATGAACAGGCTCTCGAGGCTGGGCCGCGTGACCGTGGTCTCCCGGACTTCCGCTCCCGCCCCCGCCACGGTCGACAGGATCTCGGACAGCCGCCGAGACGCTCCGCTCACGGCGAGCGCCACCTGCTCGGGGGCGGCGGCGACGACCTCCACGCCCTCGATCCTCCGCACCGCGTCGCGGACCGCCTCCGGATCGAGCACGCCCGAGAGCCGAACGAGGTCGCGCTCGCCCATCGATCCGCGCAGCTCTTCCAGCGTCCCCGCGGCGATGATCCGGCCGTGGTCGAGGATCGCGAGCCGATCGCAGAGCGACTCGGCCTCCTCCATGTAGTGCGTCGTGTACAGGACGCAGACCCCCGCCTCGGCCTGCTCGCGGACGAGGTCCAGCAGGCGGACGCGGCTCTGGGGGTCGACGCCGACGGTCGGCTCGTCGAGGAGGAGCACTTCCGGCTGGTGCACGATCCCGCAGCCGAAGTTCAGCCGCCGCTTCATCCCGCCGCTGTAGGTCTCGACCTTGTCGTCCGCCCGGTCGAGCAGCCCGACGGTCTCGAGCACGGCGCGGACACGCTCGGCCAGCGGTCCCCCCGACAGGCCGTAGGCCTCCCCCCAGAAGCGCAGGTTCTCCTCGGCGGGCAGGTCCTCGTAAAGCGCGACTTCCTGAGGCACGACGCCCATCCTGGACTTCGCGGCGCGCGGCTCGCGCGCCACGTCGTGTCCCTGCACCTGGACGCGGCCGCCGGTCGGCGCGAGCAGCCCCGAGATGCAGCCGATCGTCGTCGACTTGCCGGCCCCGTTCGGGCCGAGCAGGCCGAAGATCTCCCCCGCCCGCGCGGAGAACGTGACATCGTCGACCGCGACGAGTTCGTCATACTCCTTGCGCAGACCCTGGACGTCGATCACGGCCGGCCTCCCGCCGGAAGCGGAGTTTGGTCCCGAATCGGCACATAAGTAGTTTCGAGATACCGTCCACGCCAGAGGAGGAATCGATGATCGTCGATTGGCGGGAGTGGATCGAGCGCTACGTCCACGAAGTCGTCCGCCGGCTCCCCCGCGACCGCCGCGCCGACGTCGCGGCCGACCTCCGCGCGCGCCTGACCGCCGAGGTGGAGTCGCGGCTCGCGGGGAGCGACCGGCCCGCCGACAAGGTCGCGCTCGAGCGGATCTCTGCGATGGGCGACCCCGCGGAGGTCGCGTACCGGCTGGCTCCCGAGCAGACCGTTCTCGTGGGTCCGCGCGTCCTGCCGTTCTTCTGGAAGTGCGCGGCGGGCGTGCTCCTCGTCCATCTCGCCTTCACCGCTCTCTGGCTGCGGGGATTCCACACGGTCACGTATCTGCTGCCGTTCCGGTTCGCCTTCACGAGTTCGACGACGTGGATGGACATCGTCTTCGGCGCGATCGCCAATTTCGGAATCGTCGTGCTGATCTTCGCGGCGATCCAGCGCTGGGCCACGGGGCTCCCGTCTCCCTTCCCGAGCCTCTGGGACGCGCGGGAGCTGCCGCCCCTGCCCGCGCCCCGACCCGCTTCGCGCCTCGATCTCGGCGTGCGTCTCGCGCTCGCCCTCTACGTCCTGTTCGCGCTCCACTTCGCGCCCTCGCTGTTCCCGTATCTCGTTCATTCCGACGGCCGGTTCTGGATCACCACCCTGCTCCATCCGCGGTACACGACCTTCCTGCCGTGGATCGACCTGTGGCTGATCCCGAGCGTGGCCCTGCTGCTCTGGGAGTTCGAGCGCGGCGAGACCGGGATCGCGGAGCGCTGGGCCATGGCCGGGCTCGACGCGCTGGGGGCGATCGTCCTGTTCGGGATCGCGTTGAACGGCCCGTTCACCGTGCTGGATTCGCTCCTCGATCCGCTGATCTTCGTCCTCGGCGTCGCGTTCGCCGTGTCGGCGGTCGTGCTGTTCGCGGGGACGGAGCGTCCCGCATCCACTCCGGACCTCGTCGAAGAGGAGGCTGCCCCGTGATCCGCGGCGTGCACACGATGTTCTACACTTCCGAGCCCGAGGCGCTGCGCGCGTTCCTGCGGGACGTGCTCGATCTGACGGCGACCGACGTCGGCGACGGCTGGCTCATCTTCGACGTCCCGGAGGCCGAGATGGGCTGTCATCCGACGGGGTCGGGAGACGCAGAGGAAGTCGCCTCGGGGACCCCCCACATCTCGTTCTACTGCGACGACCTGGAGGCGACGATGCGCGAGCTCCGGGCCCGCGGCGTCGAGTTCGTCGAAGACGCCGTGGACGTCGGCTACGGAATCCGGACGAGCTTCCGGGCTCCGGGGGATTTCACGATCGAGCTCTACCAGCCGCGCTATCGGAAGGACTGAGCCGGCGGCCCGGACGCCCCCGGCCTCGCCTCAGTCCAGGTGGCGCTGCTCCCCGACCGCGTAGGCCTCGCGCATCCATGCCCGCATCCGGTCGTCGATCTCCGCCGCCGTTTCGATCTGGAACCGATGCAGATGATTCCGCGGCGAGAACGTCCGGACCTCGATGAAGCGCGGGTCGTCGATGCGGCGTGCCAGGATGAAGTGCCCGTCGAGACCCCAGCGGCGGGGCGTGACCTGAGCGAACGACATCCGCACGTGAAACGCGATGCGGGTCTTCTGCGGCAGGACCTCGACCGGCCCGATCTCCTCGAGCGCGGCGAGGAACGAGTCGAAGAGATCCCGCACCTCCGGCGGACGGCCCGTGAAATGGCGTCCGAGATCGTGGCGGCCGCAGGCATGCGGCTGGTTCCGGTTCGCGAACGTGCGCCGGCAGCCCGGGCAGACCCACAGCGGCTTTCCGGCCGGCGGCTTCGATGCGGTCACGGGCGGGGCCGCCGGGGGATCCAGCGCCGGGTCGTGCGGCGATACTCCCTGTAGCTCTCGCCGAACCGCCGTTCGAGCGCCGGTTCCTCGTAGAGGACCGTGAACAGGTGCGCGGCCGCAAGCATTCCGAACGCGACCAGGAGCGCCCCGAACGACACCGCGCACAGGGCGTACCCGACGAGGAAGACGAAGAAGCCGAGGTACATCGGGTTTCGCACCCAGCGGTAGGGCCCGCTCCCGACGAACTCGCGCGGAGGATCGAAGGGCGCCGGCGTGCCTCGCCCGAGGACGACGAACGTCGCCACGCACGCGATCGCGAGGAGCGCGCCGAGGGGCATGAGCGCGAAGCCGATCGGCGCCGTCCAGCCGGGCGGCCGGATGCCGAACGGCGGCGGAGCCTGGCGTGCCTCGTAGGCGAGCCAGACCCACAGCACCCAGAAGAGACCCGCGAAGACGATCGCGCGCGCCGCCGTCCAGAGACTCGACGGCACGCTCATCGGGGCCTCCGGGGCCGCCGATTCCGGTCCCCGACCCTCCCGACCGCGCCGCCCGCTATCTTCGCCGCATGTCCTCCGACCCGGCCCCTTCGGTCTCCGAAGTCGTGCGCGCCTTCGAGGAGCGCCGGACGGTGCGCGGATCGCTCAACCACCGCGAGCACGTGATGATCGCGTGGCATTACGCGCGCACGCGCCCGGCGCCGGAAGCCCTCGCCGAGCTCGCGCGCGGCATCCAGGAGCTGGCGATCGCGCTCGGAAAGGAGGGGCTGTACCACGAGACCCTGACATGGGCCTGGTTCGCCCTGATCCGCGAGCGACTCGAGCGGATCGGCATGGACGCGACCTGGGAGGAATTCGCGGGCGCTTCGCCCGACATCCTCTCGGGCGCCGCGCTCGATGCGCTCTATCACCGGGCCACGCTCGATTCCCCGCTCGCCAAGCGGGTCTTCCTGCTGCCCGATCGGCGAGGCGATGCGTCGGACGCCTGAGCGCTAGAGATCGAGCTCCCATTCCTGGGCCAGCTCGCCCTCGTTGAACAACTCCTCCGGCTCTTCCCGGACGAGCCGGTATCCCTCGGACTCGTACAGTCGCCGGGCGGCGTCGAGCACGCTGCTCGTCCACAGCGTGATCGCGCGGTATCCAGCGGCGCGCGCGAACGCCGTGCACTCCGCGACGAGACGGGCGCCGATCCCCAGCCCCCGAGCCTCGGGCTCGACGAGCAGGAGCCGCAGCCGGGCGACCCCCTCGCGCTCGGGGTGCCGAACCAGGAGCACCGACCCGACCGGGCGCCCGTCCAGCTCCGCGATCCATGCCCGTTCGCGCACCGGGTCGAAGTCGCGCACGAAGTCGGACACGACACCGGCCACGAGCGATTCGAAGCGTTCGTCCCACCCGCGCTCGAGCCGGTAGAGGTCTCCGTGCCGTTCGACGATCCAGCCGAAATCCTCGCTCCGCGCCGGGCGGAGCGACCATGAGTCGCCCATCGCGGCCCTCCTGAGCTCAGGTCGCGACCGGCACCTCGAGCGGCGGCAGGGCGGCCTCGATCTCGCGCCGATGACGCTCTAGCCAGGGCGGAAGGACGAGCGTCTCCCCGAGGCGGTCGGGGTGCTCGTCGCGATCGAATCCGGGTCCGTCGGTCGCCAGCTCGAACAGGGTTCCCCCGGGCTCCTTGAAGTAGACCGACCGGAACCAGAACCTGTCGATGACCGGCGTGGGCGAAAGGCCCGCGGACTCGATCGCCGCCCTCACGCCCGCCTGCTCCGCGTCGTCGCGGACGCGCCACGCCACATGATGGACGGCGCCCGTCCCCCAGCGGCCGAGCGGGGCCTCGGGAGCTTCCTGCAGATCGACGAACGCTCCCGATCCCTTCCCCGCCGCACACCGCTGCCAGCCGTCGTCGCTCGCCACGCGCGTGAACCCCATGACGCCTTCGAGCAGGGCGAGCGTCGGAGCGAGCACGCGCTCCCGGATCCGCACCGCGTGGACGCCGCGGATCTGACTCTCGATCGGGACCGCGCTCGCCGCCCAGGGGGCGAACGCCCGATCCTCCGCGATCTCCACGAGCGCGAGCGGAAGGCCGTGTGGATCGCGGAACGGGAGCGCAGTCTCCCCGAAGCGGGTCTCCTCCTCGCCATGAGACACGCCCTCGCGAGACAGCCGCTCGCGCCACCACGCCAGGCTCCCGGCGGGCACGGCGAGCGCGATCTCGCCGACCATGCCCGCGCCGCGCCGCGACGGGGCGAGCTGGCGCCAGGGAAAGAACGTGACGTCCGTTCCGGGCGAGCCCTCGGCGTCGGCGTAGAACAGATGATAGGTGCCGGGATCGTCCTGGTTCACGCTGCGCTTGACCAGCCGCATCCCCAGGAGCTTGGTGTAGAAGTCGAAGTTCACCTTCACGCGGGCGGTGACCGCGGTCAGGTGATGGATCCCCTTCAGCTGCATCTCGTGTCCACGCCTCTCCCACCAAGGGTCGGGCCCCCCACCGGACGCGCCGGCAAGGGGCCCTCCCACGCGCGCGTCCGGATCGTCAGTCTCCGGCCATCGCGCGTCGGTTGACGTGGGATTCCGCGACCGTGGTCAGCGTCTTGTCCGCGTTCTTCTCCTCCGCGAGCGACTGCTCGAGGAGCGAGACCGCTTCGTCTTCGCCGAGCATGCGTGCGTAAGTCCGGGCCGTGCCGTACACCGCGATCTCGTAGTGTTCCACGCGCTGGCAGGCCGCGACGATGGCC